>JAXFOQ010000028.1:0-31541 GCA_034180345.1 Erysipelotrichaceae bacterium
AATTAACTCATGTACCCTCAATCCAGCAAGACTATTAAAACTAGATCATCGCAAAGGACAGCTACAGGCAGGAATGGATGCCGATATTGTCATCTTAGATAATGACTACCAAGTAATCCAAACCTATGCCAGAGGAAGGGAATGTCTTTAGCACTTAAATTTATTTTGACAAATTAAAAATTTACTGCTAAAATAATTTTGTTAGAAATATCTAACAATAATAAAAAGGAATTGATGAAGCATTAGCTTATCCTCAGAAGCTTACTATTTGAAAGGAATTGTTATTTTTGGCGAAATAACAATCTCATAGTTTTATCAAACTTAAACTTTCATATTATCCCTGCACAAAAAATATTATCAACCAATAAAATAGTAAAAAATGCTTCATCAAGATATTCCGATTAAAAACATGTTAAAATAAATGTGGCAAAAGCCACATTTACTAATTTAGGAGGAACTATGGAAAAAGTTTTAATTGCATATTGGTCAGGTACTGGAAACACTGAAGCAATGGCTCAAGCAATAGCCAACGGTATTAAAAATGCTGGGGCTGAATGTGATGTTGTTAATGTTTCAGAAAATCCTGATGTAACTAACTATGATAAGATTGCCTTTGGCTGTCCAGCGATGGGTGCTGAAAATCTTGAAGAAGGCGAATTTGAACCCTTCTTTGAAGATGCTGAAAGTAAGATCAGTGGTAAAAAAGTTGCCCTATTCGGGTCTTATGGCTGGGGTGATGGTGAATGGATGCAAGAATGGGCAACTCGCACCACTAATGCTGGAGCTAATTTATTCGACAATAATTTAATCATCAATGAAACTCCAGATGATGAAGGCATCAGCAACTGTGAAGCCTTCGGAGAAACCTTCGCAAAATTCTAAGATTGAGGAAGCTCAATCTTTTTTTAAGCACTTTAATAGTTATGGTCTAGCACAGGTGTTAAAATATCTATGAGGTATAAGATATGAAATTAATTATTATTGGAGCAGGGCCTGCTGGTATTAGTGCCAGCCTATACGCAAAACGTGGTAATATTGATACCACCATCATCCACCATCATAAAACAGGTATGGATAAGGCCCATTTAATAGACAATTACTATGGTCTTCCTAATATCAGTGGTAAAAAACTTTATGAGATCGGTATTGCCCAAGCCCAAGAACTCGGAGTTAATGTTGTTGAGGATGAAATTATTGGCATTGAATTTAACGATGGTTATCAACTAAGTGGTCAAAATGCTACCTATAATGCTGATGCTGTTATCATTGCCAGTGGTGCCTATCGCAATAGTCCCACAATTAAAAGAATAAAGGATTTTGAAGGCAAGGGTGTATCATATTGTGCAACTTGTGATGGCTTTTTTTATCGTAATAAAAATATTGGAGTTATCGGCAATGGCGCCTACGCCTATCATGAAGCAAGTTATCTGAAAAATATCAGTCCTAATGTAAGTATCTTTTTAAATGGTAAGGAAATTGAAGATCAACGCTTAAAAGAATTTACTATAATTCCTAATAAAATCAAGGAAATAGACGGTGATGAACACCTAAATAAACTTATCTTAGACAACGATGGCATTCATAACATCGATGGTTTATTTATCGCTTTAGGAAGTATCGGCAGTGTCGATATTGCAAAAAAATTAGGTATTGAAAGTGATAATAATCGTATCATTGTTGATGAAAATATGCGTACAAACATCCCAGGAATTTATGCCTGTGGTGATTGTACCAAAGGAATGCTTCAAATCAGCAAGGCCGTATATGAGGGTGCCTTAGCTGCAACCGATGCTATCAAATATTTAAAGAACAAAAAATAAATAGGTAACCCTATTTATTTTTTAATTTATGAATATTTTTAACTATTTTTTTCGTTGGACAATTCGTTTTACCACAGTTACAAAACCCACGATTACCAACAATATATCTAATAATCATTACCACAATCACCACCAATAATAAACTGATGATTACTGTCGAAGTATTATTTAAGAGATAATTAAGCATTTATTTGTGCTTTCTTTGTTAAAGTGTTCTTTCTAAGCATTAAATAAATCATAGCTAATAACATTACCAAGGCTAAAATAAAGCCAAGACCAATATGTCCAGTCGCTAAGAAACGACCAAATTGAAAGATAATCAAAGCGAAAACATAGGCTAAAACACATTGATAAACAATAGCGAATACTGTCCATTTAAAATTATTCATTTCACGCTTGATTGCTCCCATTGCTGCAAAACATGGCGCACATATCAAATTGAAAGCAAGATATGCATAGGCCGCATAAACAGTATAGTTGGCAGCTATAGTTGTATATAATTCTTCACCATTTTCAGATACTTCAGCATAACCATAAATAATTCCTAAGGTTGTGATTAAATTCTCTTTTGCGACCAATCCTGCCACCACGCCAATTGATGACTTCCAATCACCAAAGCCCAAGGGTTTAAAAATCGGTGCAACCGCATTACCCATGACTGCCATAAACGATTTATCAATATCCATTTGTTCTAACATTGTTATACTACCCTCAACAATGCCAAATGATGTTCCAAACCAAATGACAATACTCGAAAGCAAGATAACAGTACCAGCCTTAGTAATAAATGAGGCAGCACGCTCCCAAACAACACGGACAACACTACCAAAACTAGGCATATAGTACGGTGGAAGTTCCATCACAAAGGGACTTAAATCCCCTTCAAACATTTTGGTTTTTTTAAGCATCAAGCCACTAATAACGATAGCTAAAATTCCTAAAAAATAGGCACTTGGAGCAACCCACCAAGCATCATTAAACAAGGCTCCGCTAATCATTGCGATAATCGGCAACTTCGCTGAACATGGCATAAATGAAGTTGTAATAATCGTCATACGGCGATCATTTTCTTTATCTATTGTCCGACTAGCCATAATACCTGGAACCGAACAACCAGTACCGATTAACATCGGAATAAATGATTTGCCCGATAGCCCTAATTTTCTAAAAATACGGTCCATAATAAAGGCAATTCTAGCCATATATCCACAGCCTTCAAGTAAGGCTAAGAAGATAAATAATACGATCATCTGTGGCACAAAGCCCAGTACTGCACCAACGCCATTCACAATACCATCAAGAATTAAACTGCTTAACCATGGAGCGACCTTAATAGATACCAAAAAGCCTTCAATGGCAGGTGGAATAATTTCTTTAAACAACACTTCATTAGTCCACTCGGTAGCCTGACCACCTAAACCTTTAATACTGATGTAATATACCAAAGTCATAATAATCGCAAATAACGGTAAGGCTAAATAACGATTAGTAACAATCTTATCAATTTTTTCAGTCAATGATATATTTTTATTTTTATTCTTGATATAAATTTCAGCGATATGTTCATCAATATAATTCCAACGACCTTGAGCAATCAAAGCTTCAGCATTATCATCAAGCTTATTAATAATACTATCAAGTACTCCAAGTTGCACTGAAGATAGTTCTAAATTTTTTAGGGTATCAGCATCCTTCTCAAATAATTTAATTGTATTAAATCTTTTTAAGTTATTATCTTCAATGACAATCTTAGTATTAATTTCATTCAAAAGTGCTTCCACTTTATCTTCATACTTTACATAATTATTAGCTACCTTCTTATGCTTAATATTTTCAAGCAATAAATTAATAGCTTGATCAGTATTTTCTTTATTGATAGCCGATACATACAAGGCATCACAATCAAATAGGGCTTTAATTTTTTCCAGTTCAATATGATCGCCTTTTTTAGTGATAATATCATGCATATTCACAACAATAACCATCGGAATATTCAATTCCAATAATTGTGTTGTTAAATACAGATTGCGTTCCAAATTTGGACCATCAATAATATTTAAGATACCATCAGGTTTCTCGTTAATAATATAATTTCTGGCAATAACTTCTTCTAAAGTATAGGGACTCAAACTATAAATACCAGGTAGATCGGTAATGATGACATTACGATCTTTGCGATACTTACCACTTTTCTTTTCAATGGTAACTCCAGGCCAATTCCCTACATATTGATTTAACCCTGTTAAGGCATTAAATAGAGTAGTTTTTCCAGTATTGGGATTACCTGCCAATGCAATTTTAAAACCCATACTATTCAACCTCGATGATGCTGGCATCATCTTTTCTGATTGTAAGTTCATATCCTCGAACACTCAATTCCATCGGATCGCCAAGTGGCGCAACCTTGCGAATATAAACCTTAGTTCCTTTGGTTAAACCCATATCTAAAACTCGTCTTGCGATAGCTCCTGTTGCTGTAACACTTTTGACGATAAGCGTTTCACCAACTTTGCCTTCTTTTAATGTTTTCATAATATCCCTTCCTGCTTTTTATAGATTATATGTTATCACAACATAACATATAAGTTAATACTAGAAATTAAAATGTTTTTATCTTATAATAAGCATATGAGTACATCTGAAACAATTGAAAACTACCTTGAGAGTATCCATATCCTCTCTTTAAGAAAAGGTGAAGTTAGAGCGATTGATATTTGTCGTTATTTAGAATTTTCTCGACCAACGGTATCAATTACTCTTAAAAAATTAGAAAAAGAAAATTATGTAACAGTTGAAAAAAACAAGATTAAGCTAACAGAAGAAGGACTTAAAATAGCTACCAAAATGTATGAACGCCATGAAACAGTGGCTAAGTTATTGATTTCTTTAGGTGTCAGCGAAAAACAAGCGTATATTGATTCTTGTTTAATCGAACATGATCTATCGACAGAATCATTTACTGCACTAAAAAAGATATACAAAAAAATTGTTAAAAAATAGCAGGGATATTACCATGCTATTTTAATCTAATTCAAGTTTATTTAAGATGGCTTTTAATTCTTTCATTTCTTCAATTGATAATGTTAAACCCTTGCCCATTTTTTCATGTTCGGGCGACCAATCGCGAATATCATACTTAGGTTCACGATCATTCCAACTAATAAGATTAACCTCCTTAGTCCAACCCTTACTAGTTTCAGAAAGAACACCAATCTCTTTTTTTATTTCGTATTTAAATTCCATTTTAACTCCTATCTTATTATTTACTTATCCTATATAAATTTTAACACAACATAATTAAAAAAATTATGCAAAAATACCAAAAAGATAAAATATTATATTGACTACATCATTTAAAATTGATAATATATATAAGCAGTCGATGTATACGGGCCTGTAGCTCAGGTGGTTAGAGCGCACCCCTGATAAGGGTGAGGTCGTTGGTTCAAGTCCATTCAGGCCCACCATTGATTGTTTTAATGGGGCATTAGCTCAGCTGGGAGAGCGCCTGCTTTGCACGCAGGAGGTCAGCGGTTCGATCCCGCTATGCTCCACCATTAGTAAATTCAAAACTATGCAAATGCATAGTTTTTTTATTTTATATTGACAATAAAACGATTATGTACTATTGTATTAGTATAATAATACAGAAAGGAAGAATATGTCTTGGAATATTGACAACAACAACCCGATATTTATTCAATTAATGAATATTATTGAAGATAAAATAGTTAAGGGCGAATATAATTCAGGGGATAAAATACCTTCGGTAAGAGAATTGGCCTTAGCAGCTAAGGTTAATCCCAATACTATGCAAAAAGCATTATCAGAATTAGAAAAAACTGGACTATTAAAATCGGAACGAACATCAGGGCGTTTTATCACCAATGATTTAAAATTAATTGAAGATCATCGTAATGAATTAGCCCTAAATTTAACCCACGACTATTTAAACAAACTCCATGAGTGGGGATTTAAACTTAAAGATATTATCGATTTAATCAACAAGGAGAACAAAGATGGAAATATTTGAATGTAACAACCTAACTAAAAACTACGGTAATAAAACAGCCCTAAAAAATTTAAATTTAAAACTTAGCGGTGGAAAAATTGTTGGTTTATTAGGTCCTAATGGTAGTGGTAAGACCACATTATTAAAACTTGCAGGAGGTTTATTAAAACCAAATGAAGGTGAAATTCTAATCAATGGATCAAAACCTTCTGAAAAAAGCTTGGAATTAATATCTTTCTTGCCCGATGCAAATTATCTGCCAACCTATATGAATGTATCGGAATTAATCAAACTCTTCAAAGATTTCTATCGAGATTTTGATGAAAACAAAGCCTTAAAAATGCTTGCTGAATTAAACATTGATAAAGCCGATAAACTTAAAACACTTTCTAAAGGAAATAAAGAAAAGGTACAACTCATTTTAGCTATGAGTCGTAATGCCAAAATATACATGTTAGATGAACCCATTGGTGGTGTTGACCCTGCTACGCGTGATTACATTTTAAAAACAATCATCCAAAACTATTCAGAAGATGCCTTGGTAATTATTTCAACCCATTTAATTGCTGATATTGAAAATGTTTTAGATGAAGTGCTTATTATTAAAAATGGTCAATTACTTATCCACAAGGATACTGATACATTGCGTAATGAAGAAAATAAATCAATTGATGAATTATTCAGAGAGGTATTCAAATGTTAATGAAATTAATTAAATATGAACTAAAATCAAGCACTAAAATGTTTGCGATCATCTTTACTGGTCTAATTGGGGTTTCGATATTATTCGGTTTCTTCGTACCAATAATAAATAAAAATGATGTCATCTCAAATATCAATTTCAACAATGGTAACGGATTATTAATCATCTTAACTATCATTGCAATAAACGCATTGATACTAGCAACCTTCATTGCCAACATCAATGTTATCATTAATAGATTTAATAAGAGCATCTTTAAAGAGGAAGGTTATTTAATTCACCTACTTCCAGTTTCAAAACAAAAAATATTATTGAGTAGAATATTTGTGGCACTTATTTGGTTATTCATAACAATATTAATAGCTGTTCTAAGTTTTATCTTGATTTTACTGATAATTGTTTCAAGAATTGACTTTGAATATCTAAAAAATATTAATTTCAACCTCTTAATTGATTTCATCAGTAATCAAGGTCTTGAGATATTCAGAATATTCGAAACTATCATTGCCTCTTATATTGAAATGATATTAACCATTTATCTATGTATGGCTATTGGAAAATCTTTCAATAAAAACAAAACCTTCATCAGTATCATCGCCTTTATGGTTATAGCGGTATTTATTACAATCATCACATTATATCTAGGATTTGATCTTAGTTATACCAATGAAAAACCTGAATATTTATTTGAAATTAAAGCGCTAATTTCAATCTTTAAATCTGTAATATATTTTACTATCATTACATATTTATTAAAAAACAAATTAAATCTTGAGTAAAGATATTATCAAATTATTATAATCTTTCATGGTTAAAACTTATGATTTATTAAGGATTTAATACAATTAGTGATTGACTTATTTTAAAAAAATTATATTGTCAGTATAAGCTAATCGCTGTACACTTAACGCCTTGCGTTCGTACAGATGGTTAGCTTTTTTCAAATATTTAACAGTTTTATTAGCTAAATAATAATACTTAAAATAAAAAAAATAGGTTATAAATTTAATCATAACCTATTTTTAAATTATTCGACTGTTGTTTCAGTTTCGTTGATAATCTTTGCTTCTTCAGCAAGCATTCTTTCTTCTAATTCCTTAACATCCTTAGGCATCAATTCCTTCTCTTTTTCAAGATCATTATTTCGTTGATGTCTTTCTTCTTTTCTTTCCTCAGCCAAGGCATCAATAGCCTTAGTTGATTCGCGTTCAAAATTAGAACCTGTTCCAGCAGGAATTAATTTACCGATAATAACATTCTCTTTCAAACCTTTTAAGTTATCAATTTTATTATTAACTGCCGCATCAGTAAGAACCTTAGTAGTTTCTTGGAAGCTGGCAGCCGATAAGAATGAATCGGTTTCAACAGAAGATTTAGAAATACCTAATAAGATGGCATCAAACTTAGCAGGAACACCACCATTCATAATGATGTCATCATTCATTTCAGTAACTTTAGAAAGTGATAATGTTTGTCCTGCGATTAAGTTAGAATCACCTGGTTCAATAACCATAATCTTTTTAAGCATTTGTTTAATGATTACTTCAATATGTTTATCACTAATATCAATACCTTGTAAAGTATAAACCTTCTTAACTTCTTTTAAGATATAGTTTTGAACAGCACGCACACCAGCAATTTCAATCAATTCTTTTGGTGCAACATTTCCTTCAGTTAATTTATCACCAGCTTTAACAGTAGAACCAACCTTTAACCAAGAACGAACAACTTGTGTTAAATCACATTGATGTTCAATTGATTCAGTTTCGTTAGAAACTACAACCTTAGTTCCTGTATGATTTTCAGATTCTTCAATCGCTGTAATTTCACCGTCAATTTTGGCAAGTACTGCTGGATGTTTAGGGTTACGAGCTTCAAACAATTCTTCAACACGAGGTAAACCTTGGGTAATATCACCATCATCCGATGCAACACCACCAGTGTGGAAAGTACGCATCGTAAGTTGGGTACCAGGCTCACCGATAGATTGGGCGGCCATAATACCTACTGCTTCACCATTTTCAGCAATCTTTCCTGTTGCCATGTTGCGTCCATAACATTTACGACAAATACCATTACGAGAATTACATGTAAAGGCATTCCTGATATATACCTTGGTAATACCTGATGCAACAATCTTGTTAGCAGCAGCATCATCAATATACTCATCTGCAGCAACAATAACTTCTTTTGTCTTCGGATCAACTACATCCTCTTTGGCAAAACGACCTGCAATACGATCCTTTAATGATTCCACAACTTGTTTTTGTTTGTGTTCAACGATGGCTTCTGCAAGATAACCTTGATCGGTATAACAATCATCTTCAGCGATAATTACCTGTTGAGCAACATCGACAAGACGACGAGTTAAATATCCTGATTCTGCGGTTTTTAACGCTGTATCAGTAAGACCCTTACGCACACCGTGGGTACTAATAAAGAATTCTGATACATTTAACCCTTCACGGAAACTTGAGTAAATAGGAACCTCAATAATTGATGGTTGATATTCTTTTTTAGACTTAGATTGTGTCGGACGACCCATAAGTCCACGCATACCAGCAAGCTGAGTAAAGTGTTGTTTATTACCACGGGCACCAGATACCGCCATCATATTGATCGGAGATTTACGAGGTAATGATTTCATTACTTCATCACCAATCATATTCTTAGTATCATCCCAAAGTTTTGAGAAGTGTTTTTCCCATTCTTGCGGAGTTAATTGGCCACGCTTTAATAAGTGTTGTAGAACATCAGCCTTCTTCTTGGTATTATCTACATATTCCTTTTTATTTGGTGCTACATTAATATCACTTAATGATACTGTCATACCAGCTACTGTTGAGAAACGATAACCTAAGTCTTTAATCGCATCAAGAATATTACTGGTACCTTCGGCACGATATCTTAAAAACACTTCAGCAATTACATTAGATAATGAACTCTTTTTAAACTCTGGAGATAATTCTCTAGCAGCGATAATTTCTTTAACCTTATTTCCTTCATAAACGAATATTTCATCAGGTGTAACTTTAAGGTTTTCTTTATTTCCTTCACTAACAGCATTGATATATGGGAAATCACTAGGAAATTTACTATTGAAAATCAATTTACCAACAGTTGTAAGCAATAGACCAGAATTTTGTTTTTCAGTAAAACAAGTCTTCTTTAAGCTACTAGCCTTAACCGCAATTCTAGTGTGTAAGTGAATTTGTTTATTTTCATATGCCAGGATGGCTTCATCAAAATCACGGAAAATATGACCTTCATTATCACCAAAGCGTTTCCACATTAAAGAACCTTCATGATCGCCTAAACTTTCAATTAGTTCAGCCTTTTCATAAAATTCTTTAGTTGTTTCTTCCATATTCAAATAGAAGTTACCAAGCACCATGTCTTGAGATGGCGTAACGATAGGCTTACCATCTTTAGGACCTAGGATGTTGTTTGAACCCAACATCAAAATCTCAGCTTCAGCACGGGCATGCTCACTAAGTGGTAAATGCACAGCCATTTGGTCGCCATCAAAGTCAGCATTAAACGCTGCACAAGTTAATGGATGCAGACGAATAGCACGACCTTCAACAAGCTTAGGTTTAAATGCTTGAATACCTAAACGGTGCAATGTTGGAGCACGGTTTAACAATACGGGATGATCTTCCATGATTTCTTTTAAGACACCATAGATTTGTGGATCATTCCTTTCAATCAATTTCTCAGCATTCTTTTGACTATTCGCAATACCATCTTCATATAAACGCCTAATTACAAACGGTTTATATAGATTAATTGCCATTTCTCTTGGAATACCACATTGATACATTTTTAAATCTGGTCCAACCGCAATAACGCTACGACCACTATAGTCAACACGCTTACCTAATAAATTTTGACGGAAACGACCTTGCTTACCCTTCAATGAATGACTCAAAGATTTAAGTACACGATTAGAACCACCTTTAATAGGAGCACTGCGTCGGCCGTTGTCAATTAAAGCATCAACCGCTTCTTGCAACATCCGCTTTTCATTTTGAACAATGATTGCTGGAGTCCCCATTTCAAGTAATCTTTTTAAACGATTATTACGAGTGATGACACGACGATATAAATCATTTAAATCGCTGGTCGCAAAACGACCGCCATCAAGTTGTAACATCGGTCTTAAATCAGGTGGGATAACTGGTAATACAGTTAAAATCATCCACTCAGGCTTATTATTTGAATTGATAAAGGCATCAACTGTTTCTAAACGCTTAATTAATTTTTTACGCTTTTCACCAGTAGCCTTTTCCAAATCATGAGCGATTTCCACTCGTTCTTTTTCACAATCAACTTGTTCCAACAAGGTTTTGACTGCCTCAGCACCTGTTTTGGCAACAAAGTTACCATCACCATAGATAGCACGACATTCAAAATATTCACGAGCAGTTAAAATTTGTTTATATTGTAGCTTGGTATTCATTGGATCAGTAACAATCCATGATACGAAATAAATAATTTCTTCCAAAGCCTTAGGTTGAATATGCAATAGTAAACACATTCTTGATGGTACACCTTTTAAGTACCAAATATGTGATACAGGAGAAGCTAGCTCAATATGACCCATCCTCTCACGGCGTACCTTAGATTGTGTTATTTCAACACCGCATCGTTCACAAGTAAAACCCTTATAACGAACTTTCTTATATTTTCCGCAATAACATTCCCAGTCTTTTGAAGGACCGAAAATTCTCTCGCAGAACAAACCATCGCGTTCAGGTTTTTGTGAACGATAGTTAATTGTCTCTGGTTTTTTAACTTCACCATGCGACCATTCTAGGATTCTTTCAGGGCTTGCTAAACCAATTTGAATTGCGCTAAACTTTTTTGCCATAAAGACCTCCTATTCTTCTTCCCCAAAGCCGACAACTGCCGCTTCAGGAATATCTTCGATAACATTTTCTTCTTCGCTAACTTCGTGTAATCCGTCAGTTTCATCTACGGCATACTCTTCTTTGCGAACGGTTGAAATATCATCATTATTTCTTGAAATATCAACTTCATTGCCATCATCATCAAGCATTTTAATGTCGATAGCCAAGGCTTGTAATTCATTTCTTAATACCTTGAATGATTCTGGTAAATTTGGTTCTGGTAAGTCTTTACCATTTTTAATTGCCTCATATGTTTTAGTACGACCTTCAACATCATCAGATTTAATTGTTAAAATTTCCTCTAATGTATGGGCAGCGCCATAGGCTTCTAGGGCCCAAACTTCCATTTCACCAAATCTTTGACCACCATTTTGAGCTTTACCGCCCAATGGTTGTTGAGTAACCAATGAATATGGTCCAGTACTACGGGCATGCAACTTATCATCGACCATGTGCGCCAATTTAATCATATACATAACCCCAACCGAAATGCGTTCATCATAGGTTTCACCAGTGATACCATCAATTAATTTAATCTTACCATCATCACTGACTTCAGCTTCTTTCATGATGGCTTTTAATTCATCATTACTAATACCGTCAAATACTGGGGTCGCAAATTTAACACCCAACTTTTTGGCAGCCATACCTAAATGAATCTCCAACACTTGTCCGATATTCATACGACTAGGTACACCGAATGGATTAAGCATAATATCTACTGGTGTTCCATCAGGCATAAATGGCATATCTTCAACAGGAAGGATCTTAGAAATAACACCCTTGTTTCCATGACGACCAGCCATCTTATCACCCTCAGAAATCTTTCGTTTTTGAGCAATATAAACCTTAACTACTTCTTTAACTCCTGATTTAAATTCATAACCATCACTGCGTTTAAATACACGAATATTTTGAACAATACCAGCTCCACCATGAGGAACACGCAATGAATTATCTCTAACTTCGCGTGATTTTTCACCGAAAATTGATAATAGTAGGCGTTCTTCAGGAGAAGCTTCACTTTGTCCTTTTGGAGTTACCTTACCTACGAGGATATCTCCCTCTTTAACTTCAGCACCAATCATGATAATACCACGAGAATCAAGATTCTTAACAGCACTGTCAGATACATTAGGAATATCTCTAGTAATTTCTTCAGGACCTAATTTAGTTTCACGACATTCGATTGTATATTCATCAATATGAATAGATGTATATACATCATCTTTAACCATGCGTTCACTCATAATAATGGCATCTTCATAGTTATAACCATGCCATGTCATAAAGGCAATGGTAACATTTTGACCCAAGGCCAACTCACCTTGTTCCATACTTGGTCCATCTGCCAACATCATACCCTTGGTAACTTTTTCACCAACTGATGGAATTGGACGATGGTTGATACAAGTACCAGCATTCGAACGACGGAACTTATCAAATTCATAAGTATGTTCCCCATCTTCACTACTAATAACGATCTTATTACCATCAACATAGGTAACAATACCATCATGCTTACTGACAATACCCGAGCCACTATCTTTGGCAATCTTAGCTTCGATACCAGTTCCTACAAATGGAGCGTGTGGATTTAATAAAGGTACTGCTTGGCGTTGCATGTTGGCACCCATAAGTGCACGAGAAGCATCGTCATTTTCAAGGAAAGGTATACATGCGGCAGCCACCGAAACAATTTGTTTAGGACTGACATCGGCTAGTTGTACTTCTTCACGATTAACCGAAACAGTTTCACCCGCAATACGCGCAACCACTTGATCATGAACTAATTTACCATCAATTACCTCATTGGCTTGGGCGATAATATAGTCATTTTCAACATCAGCACTTAAATATACATAGTCTTCACTAACATCACCATTTGGCATAACTTTACGATATGGAGTTTCAATAAAACCATATTCATTAACCTTGGCATAGGTAGTTAGATAACTGATCAAACCGATATTTGGTCCTTCTGGTGTTTCAATCGGACAAATACGACCATAGTGGCTGTTGTGAACATCACGAACCTCAAAGCTTGCGCGTTCTCTACTTAGTCCACCAGGACCCAAGGCACTGATACGGCGCTTATTTGTAAGTTCAGCCAATGGATTTTGTTGATCCATGAATTGTGATAATTGTGAACTGTTGAAAAATTCTTTAATAGCACTTGTTAAAGGACGAGTGCTGATTAAATCACGCAATTTTAAATTACTTGGTTCAATCGTCGACATCTTATCTTTAACATTTTTTTCAAAGCGTGATAAACCGATACGGAATTGATTTTGAACCAATTCACCAACTGTACGAATACGACGATTGCCCAATTGGTCAATATCATCATCATTACCAACACCATCAAAGATTGTATGAGCATATGAGTAGTATGCAATCATATCGCTAATTGTAACTGCATGTTTGAAATTAAGTGCATCATTACCGACAATCTTAATCGCATGATCCAAATAATCAGTTCCAGCGCAGGCTACAACTTGTTGAGCACTACCCACAAACCAAGCAAAAACATTACCGTTAGTAATTTCTTTGTATAATAATTCAGTATTATCATTACTTAAAATATAGGCATCAGTATCAGGCAGATAACGAGGAATTAATAACTCATCATCTTGATCAAATAAATCATTGCCCTTAGCATCGGTCAAACGACCTAATTTATATAGACGCTCACCATATCTTAATACCGCTTTAGCATTGGCGGTTGTCAAGGCAATCTTTTGTGCAATGATACCTACATATATCGATACTTCTTTGACTTGCTTTGATAATTTCTTATATAAAGCCTCGTCAATTACTGTACCCATTTCAATGTCGCCATCTTTAAGCTCAACATCCTCAGCAAGAATACGACCAATCAAAGAATAACCATCATTTAGTTCTACAGTGATTGTAGATGGGTGTGAGAATAAATAATTCATCGGATAAGCATAGGTATTAATACCCTTGGCAAGTTCTTTTTTAAGTACTTCACGCTCAACCTTGGTGATTAAAGTATTCTTTTTATAGATTGTTGTACCGTCAACACGAACAAGATCCTCTTTCAGAATATTGCCCTCTAAACGATCAACAACACTTAATTTTTTATTTAATTTAAAACGACCTGCTTTGGTCAAATCATATTTCTTTTGATCGAAGAATTTAGCATTCATCAAACTGTTGGCACCTTCAGTAGTTGCCACTTCATCACTCTTTTGATTTTCATAAATAGCCAACAATGCCTCATGGGTAGTATTGACCTTATCTTGTCTTAAACCATTGACAAGTTCTTCATAATTACCAAAATAAGCAGTAAATAACATTTCATAAATAGTTAAAAACTCACGATTATCATCAATCGCTACAATATCATCATTAACTTCATGACCAAAAGCTTTCAAAAAGGCTTTGAAATCTTTACTATCAAAGGTATTTTCGCCATTTTCAGCTTCTAAAGAGAAACCAATAGCCTTGTATAAAATCGTAGATATAATCTTACGCTTACGATCAATACTCATGTTATAAATACGACCGATGGCAGCCTTTTTATCATCTGACATCAATTGCAACCAAGTACCACGACTTGGAATTAATTCTGATTCATAACTTTCTTTACCTGTTTTAATATCGTTAATTGTCGCAAAATATGAACCTGGACTTCTCACAATTTGTGAAACAATGACTCTTTCAGCCCCGTTAATAATAAAAGTGCCTGTGGGAGTCATAATTGGAAAATCACCTAAGAAAACGGTAAAATTCTTAGTTTGAACTTCATTTGTATCCTTATAAACAATTTCCAATTCCGTTTTGATATTCAATGGTACTTCATAACTAGATTCATGATACTTACATTCACTAATGCTATGTTTGGGTTGACCAAATTCATAATCAAGGAATTTAAGGCGATAAATACCATTATTAGATACAATTGGGAAAATATCTTCGAAGACTTCTCTGATACCTTCGTTTTTAAACCATTCAAAGTAATCGGTTTGAATTTCAATTAAATTAGGTAATTCCAAACCTCCACTAACCTTTGAATAATCACGGCGATAATTGTTTTTCCCAAGTTGGATTTCATGGTATGTTTGTTTTTTATTCATTTAGTACGCCGTCCTTTCATTCGAATTTTAATGCTGACTATTTAGTAGCTTTAATAATTTGATAGCCCTTATCACTATCAATAATTTCCACTTTTCTAAATAGTTCCGCTAATTTATTAAAGCTGGATTTAGCACCTTGTTTTTTTTGGATAACGATAAATAAATTACCCCTATCTTCTAAAACACGATAAGCTCGATCATATAGACTAAAAATATTATCCTTACCACTTCTAATTGGTGGGTTAAATAGGACAGTATTAAATCTTTGATCAAGCGTTAGTAAATCATCACACTTAAATACATTCAGCACCACCTGATTATTTTTAGCATTTAAAGATGTGAGTTGGACTGCTCGATTATTAATATCGACAGCCCAAACTTCCGTATATTTAATTTTTTTAACGATGATGCCAACCGGACCCCAACCACAACCTAAGTCTAGGGTTTTAGGACCAAGTTCATATTTCAGTGCGTTATTTATCAAGACCCGACTTCCATAATCCAAACCAAATTTAGAGAATACTCCAGCATCGGTTTGAAAATTAAATACCATATCTTGAACGACTACCTTAATATTGTGATAGTCATGTTCAAGGGTATCATTATCAGTAAAGTAATGGGTCGTCATATCATTCTTCAGTTAGATTATTTAACTTCTACTGAAGCGCCAGCTTCCATAAGTTTTTTCTTAATTTCTTCAGCTTCTTCAACACTAATATTCTCTTTGATTGGGCTAGGTACTTTATCAACGATGCCCTTAGCTTCAACAAGACCTAAACCAGTAATTTCACGAACAACCTTAATTACTGCAACTTTAGTAGCGCCTACATCTTTAAGGATTACGCTTACTGTTGAAGGTGCTTCGTCTGCGGCACCTGCATCAGCAACTGCTGCAACTGCAACTGGTGCTGCTGCTGTAACACCGAATTTTTCTTCGATTGCTTTTACTAGATCGTTTAGTTCAAGGATGCTTGCTTCTTCTAAGAATGCAAGAATATCTTCATGTGATAATTTTGCCATTTTTATTTCCTCCTATAATGACTTTTTAAAATTTTAATTTAATTATTCTGCAACAACTTCGCCCTTTGCATCGGCAACTGCCTTAACAACACAAGCGAATGATCTTACAGGTGATTGGATACAACCTAACAACATCGATAGCATACCTTCTTTATTAGGTAATTTAGCTAACTCTGAAATAGTGTTCGCATCAACAACTTTACCTTCCACAATGCCTGATTTAACAACCAATGCTTTGTGATCTTTTGCGAAGTTTGCCAAGACACGACATGGTGCTGTAGCATCTTCACTAAAAGCGATAGCGTTTGGTCCAACTAATTGGTTTTCTAATGCTTCAAAACCTAGGCTAGCAACAGCTCTTTGAACCATTGAATTTTTAAATACTTTAAATTCAATATTTTCTTTTCTAAGAGCGCGTCTTAATTCAGTTACTTCACCAACATTAAGACCACGATACTCAACAACTACGCTTGAACTTGCATTTTTAAATTTTTCAGCAATATTCTTGACAAGAACTTTCTTTTCATTTAAAACTGTTTGATTCATTTTATTTATCTCCTTTCTTTCAAAATTTGATCAATACTCACAAACACAAAACCTGTCGCAACCGACAGGTAAAAAGCATCTTGAAATTTATAGCTTTTACCTCGGTAACCTTATTAAGCATATAGCCGTTACTGTCTATGGCATATTGACTTTAATATGATACATTATTTTTATTTAAAATGCAAATCTTAAATAATCGAATCAATGTCGAGTCTAAAGCTAAATTAATTATATTCAATTGAAACTAGAAATAAGCCCCTACCATCTATACTATAGCGATGATAGCGATCTTTAGACGGTTCTTCCAAACGCCTGGTTATTTCTGTAATAGCAACCTTGCCTCTTGCCACTTCAACCATCATTCCCACCATCATCCTAATCATATAACGCATAAAGCTCTTGCCATAAAAATCAAGATAGATATAATTCTTTGAGGTGCTTATTTTAATATCATCAATCGTCTTTGTTTGGTCAGGAATCATTGATAATGGGGTGGAATTAAAAGCTTCAAAATTATGTTCACCAATAAATAATTGTGCTGCTGCTTTCAATAATTCAAGATCTAATTTAAAGGGACAAAAATAAGCATAGTTACGATTAAATATATCTAAATTATCAATATTAATAACATAGCGATAATGTTTTTGTTTGATATTACAACGGGCATGAAAGTCATCAGTAACACCATTGATACTCTTAAAGATAATATCATTCGGTAACATTTGATTAAAATGATATAGGCAATCTTCATCGAGTTTCTTGTCGATGTCAAAATGAAAAACCTGCCCATAAGCATGGACTCCAGCATCAGTTCTTGAAGCAAAAATAATTTTAATACTTTGATTAAAATATTTACTTAAAACATTTTCAATCATATCTTGGATGGCTTTGGCATTAATCTGCGATTGAAAGCCAGCATAATTACTGCCATCATAGGCACAAACAACCTTATAACGCATAAGCAATCACCAACAAGACAATTATTAAGATCACTATAAAAGCCAACATCACAAAATCATTACGACGATATTTAAGTTGTCTAAAACGCGTTCTTGATTGACCTGGCACATAAGATCTAGCTTCCATGGCATTAGCAAGTTCCATGGCTCTGGTGATGGAAATACCAAAAAGTGGCACAATTAACGATAGTACCGCATTAATTTTTTCCTTGATTGTTCCCTCATCAAAATCCACACCACGAGATTTTTGGGCATTCATAATCCGATAAGTTTCTTCAATGATCGTCGGAATAAAACGCAGGGCAATACTAATCATCATCGCAATATCATGGTGGGGTAAACCAATCTTGGCAAAGGGTGCCAACAAGCTTTCAATCCCCATGGTTAAATCAAAGGGCTTGGTAGTAGCTGTTAAAACCGAAGTAATCATCACCATCAACAATAGACGAACCAATATATAAAGGGTATTAAATACCGCATCGCTGTATATGCCAAAACCATATATCCTTATCAACAAATCACCAGTTTTTACCACTAAAACATTTACCACCAATAAGAAAAACAACATCATAATCAATGGCTTTAGTGATTTTAAAATATAGATAAGTCTTATTTTCGACATTCTCAAAGCCAACAACATTGCCACGGCAATAAGACCATAGCCATACCAACCCGCATTAATAAAAATCGCAACCAACATCATAAACAAGCCTAAAAGTTTAGCTCTTGGATCTAAACGATGAAAAAAAGAATCTAAATGTAAATACTTGCCTAAGACAATATTGTTCATTTTATCCACCTCTTAATATCGACGATTAATTCCGCTAAATTATCGTAATAATCTTTAATTTCAAAGCCTTTAGCCCTTAATTGATCAACCAGTTTTAAAATATTCGGTTTAGCTAATTGATATTTTTCAATCAAGGCTTGATTGGTAAAAAACGCTTTAATATCACTTTTGATAATCAAATTTCCATGGTCCAACAAAATAACTTCATCAGCATAATTAAAAACTACTTCATAGTCGTGAGTAACAATAATAATGGTTGTTTGATGGCTCTTATTGATATTCACAAATAATTCCATCAATTCCTTGGCACTTTGAGGATCAAGCCCAGAGGTTGGTTCATCCAATACAATATATTTCGGTTCCAATGCCAAAATACCCGCAATCGCCACTTTGCGTTTTTGACCACCGGACAATTCAAAGGGTGAGCGCTCAAAAAGTTCTTCATCAATGCCCACTAGCTTAAGAGCCTTTTTGGCCAAGAAGATACTTTCGGCTTCACTATGACCAAAATTCTTAGGACCAAAGGCCACATCCTTTAAAATATTTTCTTCAAATAATTGGTATTCACTAAATTGAAATACCAAACCAACCTTCTTCCTTAAAGCCTTTAATTTTTTATTCTTTTTATTGGCAACAACCATTTGACCATCAACTTCAACACTACCGATTTGCGGTAGCAACAAGGCATTAAGATGCTGAATTAAAGTTGACTTACCCGATCCTGTTTCACCGATTACCGCATATATTTTTCCCTCGGCAAAATCCAAGGAAATATCATTTAAAGCCGCAGTTTTATTCAAAGTATCAGTGCTATATACATAACTTAAATCTTTTATCTTAATTGGCATAAAGACTCCACCACTTCATCAATATCGTTGTATTCTTTTAATTTAATTCCAACTTTTAAAAAGCTGTCTTTTAAATAAATACCATAGGGAACATCAAGCTTAATTTTTTGCATAACCGCTATATCATCAAGTACTTCTTGTGGTTTACCCTCTTTGAAGACTTTGCCTTCATTTAAAATAATTACATAATCACTTTTGATCGCTTCTTCAATATCGTGAGTAATTGAAATGATTGTGCGCTTTTTTTCTTGGTGTAGATTAGTTATTAATTCTTTAATTTCCTGTTTTCCTTTTGGATCCAGCATTGATGTGGCCTCATCTAAAATTAATATTTTAGGATTCATAGCCAAGACTCCAGCAATAGCTACCCGTTGTTTTTGACCACCACTTAGACTTTGAGGCTCTTTATCAAGTAACTCATAAACATTGACACTCTTTGAAAACTTCTCAATAATAGCCTGCATTTCTTTGGGCGGAACTTGAATATTTTCTAAACCAAAGGCAATGTCATCACAAACACTAGAACCGATAAATTGATTATCAGGATTTTGAAAAACAATCCCAATAAAATTTCTAATATAAGTTAAATTTTCTTCATTTAAAGTTTTACCGTCAATAATTATTTCACCGCTATCTTTTTCAAGTAAGCCTGCAATCAGCCTGGCAAGAGTACTCTTGCCACTACCATTATGACCGATAATAGTTACATATTGACCTTGTTTAATATTAAAAGAAACATCATCAAGCGCCCATGAATGATCATCATATTTAAACTTTAAATTTTTAATTTCAATAATATTCATAACCAAAATATTATAACTTGTTTTAGCTTTTTTATAAACTAAAAGCCAATAATTATTGGCTTAATCAATTAAATAACCTTCATATCTTCCAGCTAAATATGCTGCTTGATTGGCAATGTCAAATATTTCACTCAAAATCTTCCCATCAACAACCTTAATTCTTCTAAAAACATCAACCAAGCCCTTAACTTCATCAACATTAACCAAATATCCGTGGTCAACAACAATATCAACAAAATGTCTAAGTTGATTAATATCTTTAAAAATTAAGCGATGTAAAATCATAACATCATCACCAATTTGATACTCACTGGCTAAAATATCCTTCAATTGATAATAGTCTTTAATAAATTCATCACTAAGATTATTGTAGTATGATGAAATTTTATTGATGATTTTTTGGTCTTGATTACTATCAAGCTCCTTGAATTGATCAACTAAACTATCCAAATAAACATTGATATGTTCATCTAAATCATTATGATTTTGTTCATTCAAAACTTCTTGATAGACACGATTGATAACCTCATCATCAATGGAAGTATTAATTTTTATCTTGTCATTTTGATCATCGAGGTAGTTATCCACATTATTCATCATCATAGCTAATTTTTGGTCCTTATTTTCTTCATTATCCGCAAAACGATTTAATTTATTAATCGCAGCTTCAATTTCATTAATTTTCATATTTAATTCTTTAAGATCGTCAACTTCAACTTTGGCAATACAACCATCAATAACACCAACTTCATCTTCACCAAGTTCAATTGCATAACTATTTTCAATATTTTCATGCATTGTAGTTTTAACGCTTTGGTCATTGGTATCAAAAAATAATTCTGGAATTTTTTTCAAGACTCTAACAATATTATCACGATCTGATAATCGGTTGACAACATTAAAAAACTTCTCCTTTTCAAGCTCATCATCAAAAATCACCACTTCCTCCATTAATTCGTCAAATAACTTAGTGGCTCTGGCACTTATTTGTTTATTTTCATTATCCATCAAAGAAGTTATCGTTACGAAAAAACCCAATAGTATCAAACCTTTATAACGCATCTTCCCTCCTTCTTAACACCAAGATTCCATCGCCAATCTCCTTGTGCAATTCAACGATAAAATGTTTATCTTCCTTAACTTTATCATAAAAATTAATTATTTTTTTAACTAATTGTCGGGTATTGCGATTTTTAATCTTTTCAACATCATAAACCATACCATGAAAAATCATATTATCGAAGACCATAATCCCATCAGGCTTTAAATTATCAATAAATTGCATCAAATACTCATAATAATGTGCCTTGCCCGCATCGACAAAAATTAAATCATAAAGACCCTCATCTTGATAATCCTTAATATCGGAAAAAACCAATTCAATCTGATTGGCATAATTACTATTTTTAACATTTATAAGCGCTTGATTATACATATCTAAGTTGCGTTCAATACTTTTAATTTTAATGTCAGGGTCAAGGGCAGCCATCATTAAAGCACTATAACCAATGGCAGTCCCCAGTTCTAAAATATGACGGGCATGATGCTTTAAAATAAGCTCTTTCAAATATTCTAAACCACCATCCTGGATAATCGGCACATGATGTTTGATTGCGTATCTTTTTAAATTACTTTCCATAAAATAAACATAGGAGGTTGCCCTCCTATATAATTATCCGATTACTTTTTGTGTTTTCAAAATTTCTTCGATTGTATTAATAGCAACTTCTTCGTCTTCGCCTTCACATGAAATAACAATTTCCGATTGTGTTGGAATTCCCAAAGACATTACACCCATAATTGATTTCATATTTACTGAGCGATCTTTATATGCAATCTTAACATCACATTTAAATTTACTTGCAGCATTAACAGCAACTGTTGCTGGACGAGCATGCAATCCTACTGGATCAATAACTACGACTTTTACTTCCTTCATATCTATCAAGCCTCCTATATAATCTACATTAATTATAGACGAATTATTTAAGCTATACAATACTGTTATTTATGGTAAAGCTCATTATTATTAATTTTAAAGGCTCGATATATTTGTTCAATAATAATTAATCTTGCCATATTGTGTAAAAAGGTCATATCCGAAAGTTTAAGATGACTATTGGCCCTAGCCAACACTTCCTTAGAAAGTCCTAATGAGCCACCAATGACAAAGACAACATTAATGCCATAGTCTAGTTGTTTTTGAAGTCTAATCGCAAAGTCCACACTATCATAACTAACGCCCGATAAGTCTAAACACACAACATAATCACGGTCATTAATTAGTTTTAAAATCCTTTGACCCTCAATATCCTTAATCTTATCATCCAAGTCTTTGATAATCACCTCATCTTTAACCTCGATGACTTCAAGTTTATAATAACGATTAATGCGTTTTTGATAATCATCAATTAAAGACTTCATCGCCTTTTCTTTAATTTTACCCACAGCAATAATCTTAATCATTTTTCATCAACCCCAGTCAAAAGCATCGGCTTTTGATTTCTGATAATTTCAATATTATACTTACTGATATTTTGATAATCCATCTTTCTTAAGTCTTCAATACTATTGATTTCCTGCCTATTTATAGAAATAATAATATCTCCATCTTTAATACCCACTCGACTAGCAAGACCACCATCCAAGACATCCTTTACATATAGACCACCTGCAATATTAAGGGCGATATTCAATTCGTTTCTTTCATAGATCTTAATTAACGAAACAGCTCTACCCTTAATCTTAAAATCATTTCTATTGACTTTACCACCGTCAATTATTTGATCAGCAACAATTTTAACCTCATTAATTGGCAAACTAAAACTAAAGGTCCCATCATCAGCGCCAGTTAATAAATTCATGCCCACAACATCCTTAGCCATATTAAATAATGGTCCCCCACTCATACCCTTGGCACTACTAAGATCTGATTGAATATAGTCAACATAATAATTTTCATTATTAACGCGTTTAATAATTTGACGATGATGGTCTGAAACAATGCCCAAACTCAAGCTACCTAAAAATTCACGACTATGATAAGCACCACTGGCAATGACATATTCAGCCATCTTTAAAATGTTACTGTTGCCAAGTTTTTGTACTGGTACATTAAAACCAACATTAATCTTAATAACCGCAATATCCAAGACCTCATCCTTTCCTACTAGTAGGGCATTATAACGATTACCATTGGCCAATAAAACATTGACATTGTGATTAACACCGATATTATGACTGGCTGTAATAAAATATACTTCCTGATTTTTTTGAAGATATGATATGGCACTACCAAAGCTATTAGCTGTTTCAACATAGGCCAACTCATTTTCTAAATCGCCAAAAGTCGTAGTTAAATCTGTATGAAAACCATTAACAACATTATTGATAATAGTTTTATCAGTATTGATGGCAATATTTTTCTTAAGCTCATTGATACTGATAATTAGATAGATAATTACCACCAATAATCCCGAAATTGTCAAACCAATTAAAATTCTATTTTTATTGTTCATTAGACGGTAATACCTCACAATTTACAATCGTACAAGGATCAACACGATCACCATCAATCCAAAATTCCCAATGAAGATGTGGACCACTGGCAATACCTGTAGCTCCAATATAACCAATCAATGTTCCCCGCTCTACAACATCGCCAACTTCAATATTACCGATTTGACTCATATGGGCATAGGCACTAATAACACCATTACCATGGTCTATTTGCACATAATTACCCCAACCATTACTAGAATAGCCAGCATAAATAACCCGACCATTATCAGCAGCATATATCGGTCCATAAGAATTATAGGCATCAATTAAGTCTAAACCTAAGTGATTGTAGTAACATAGCCAACGGCAAGTAATAACCGTATTATCAGTAGGCCAAATATACTTACCAGTACCACGATCAGGTAGCACCTTTGATCCAACCCTGATTACCGCTTGGATAGGTTCTTTGACATTGGTAGAGCTGAGTTTTTTAACCTGTGTCGGTTGTAATACTCCGTTAATATAGGTTTCTTCATAAACCACATTCTTACTACCGGCGGCCTCCTCAGTTTCAACCTGTTGTTTACCACTGAGTAACTCCGAATCTTCAATATAGGCTGGATTTGGTGGATTGATCGGTTCAGCCTTCAACAATTCTTTTTTAACCGTAACAGTTAAAGGAGATTTAAAATAGGTAACATTTAACTTCATACCTGGATAAATTACTTGATTGACCTTACTGATAACGCCTGGGTTAATCAACATTAAAAGTCTTAATGAAATATTACCAAAGTTACTTGAAACACCCTCAAGGGTTTCGCCTTCTTTAACGATATAATACTTACGCTCCTTATTATCCCCATAACAAAGATATTCAAAAATCTCATCACTACTCTTTTTAATTAATGTCGGATTGGCATAGGCGTTAGAAATATTAATCTTCTCTTTAACAGCAAGCGATATTTCCCTGCGACCAAAATCCTTTAGCTCATCAGTTCCCTTACCCAATTCAAAAGCATTGAGGGCATTTTCAGATACAAAGTTTAATAAAAATTGTCTTTTAGCCTTATCAAAGTCTTTAATATCCCTAACAAATATCTTGGCATAGACACCCTTTTCATTACTAAAACTAATTTCATTAGTATATACCGAAAAATCTTTAGTCTGATCTAAAAAGGCGATGATTTGATCATCAACATCCTCATACTTCGCAAAATCATATATTTCACTATAATAAAAATCCTCACCCAAATTAAGATTACTATCAGGAAAATCCTTGGCAAAATGTTCTTGATGATATTTTAAAAGATAATTGTCAATCTCATCCTTATCATTAACACAGGCCAAAAATTTACCCTTATAGTATAGTTTTAATGTCTTATGGGCTTCTTTAGTATATGATATAACCTTTTGAGCTATGGATGATGTACTATTACCGTTAATATCATAATCACGATTAAAATATTTATCAGTAATAAATGTTGCCAGCAAGGATAAGATGATAATGATGAAAAAATTTAAGTATTTCTTCATTGTCCATCTCCAAGACGGCGATCAATAGTTAGAAAGGCATTAACATCTTTGTGGAAGGCTAAAGTAATTCTACCCGTAGGTCCATTACGGTGTTTAGCAATCGTAACTTCAACCTCTTGAACATTCGATTCTTCCTTTTCTTTACTATAATATTCATCACGGTATAAAAACATAACAATATCAGCATCTTGTTCAAGGGCCCCTGACTCACGCAAATCACTAAGCATCGGTCTTTTATCATCGCGCTTTTCAACTGAACGCGAAAGCTGGCTCAAGGCAATGACAGGAACTTCCAATTCACGAGCCAAGGCCTTAAGCGCTCTTGAAATCTCTGATACTTCTTGTTGGCGACTTTCACCACGATTACCATTAGTACCGATAAGTTGAATATAGTCAATAACCACGCAAGCCAAGCCCTCTTTATTCCTTAATTTACGACACTTACTATAAATTTCAGAAATTTTAATAGCTGGGGTATCATCAATAAAAAGCTTTTCCTTCTTTAAACGATTAGAGGCTGTAATTAAACGACTCCAATCATCATTATTCAAACGACCTGTTCTAATCTTTTCACCCTTAACTCTGCTTCTGGCACTCAACATTCGACTAAATAATTGTTCACTACTCATTTCAAGCGAAAATATTGCCACTGCCCCTAATTGACCATTGTCAATTCCAGCAATATTAAGGGCAACATTAATCGCAAAGGCGGTTTTACCAACTGATGGTCGAGCCGCTAAAATAATTAAATCACCGCGTTGAAAACCGTTGGTCTTTTCATCAAGATCACGATAAGCACACTTAACACCAGTTGCAATATTACCATCACTAAGCGCTCTGACATTGTCGATTACCCGATCAATAACTTCAACAGAGTCGCTAAAATCACGGACAAAACGATTACGGGTAATATTTAAAATTCCTCTTTCAGCATCGTCTAAAAGTTCATCAACAGTCTGCGAACCATCATAACTCTGATTTTCAATCGTCTTAGCAAAGTCAATCAAATTACGATTAATAGCCTTATCACGAATAATCTTGACATAGTGTTTAGTTGCATTACTACCCACAGCAGCACTTTGGAGTTCTACCAAATAATTTATCCCACCAATTTTATCTAGTAGCCCATAGTCTTTCAACCTTTGATTAAGACTGGTAATTTCATAGGGTAAACCACTACTTTTCATTTCTACGATGGTAGTAAAAATTAAACGATTGCGTTCTAAATAAAAGTCTGTACTTAAAAGACCCTCCTCAAGTGCGTCTTGTAAAGTATCAGGCCATAAAATAAAATTACCCAATAAAGATACTTCAGCTTCATTGCTGAAGGGTATCAATTTTTGAGTCATTATTTTTTCTCCTTCAATAATACTTTTATTTCACCAATAACATTTTTATATAATTCAACCTTAATAATACTATAACCTAAAGTAGTAATCGGTTCACGGTCAATAAATTTACGCTTATCAATATCATAACCATCTTCTGCTAAACGCTCAGATAAATTCTTAGTACTAACACTGTTAAAAACACGACCATTACTAGCCTTTACTTCAAAGGTATATTCCTTAGTTTTTAATTCTTCCTTAATCTTTAAAGCTCGATGTTTTAATTCTTCCTGTCTTTCAGCTTCATCAGCTTTTTGATGTTTTAAGATCTTCATCGCATCATTGCTACAAGGGATAGCAAGGTTTTGTTTAAATAAAAAGTTTTTGGCATAGCCATCACTAACTTCAACAACCTCATCCTTCTTACCGACTTTTTTAACATCACTCAACATTATTACTTTCATCTTGTCGCTCCTTTAAATATTCATCAATTTTTTCTTTTAATTCTGCTACTACTGCTGCAATAGTTGTATCTTTTCGTTGTAAACCCGCCGAAGAAAGATGACCACCACCACGCATTTTTTCCATAATCACCTGAACGCTAAAATCACCCTCAGACCTAGCACTAATAGCTGTTACATTTTCAGCAATACTGCAAACCACAAAGGCAGCATCAACATCCTTACTGGTAACCATTTCATCACAGGCTTGGGCAATAATGGTTCGTTCAATAATATCATTATCATCGCCATCAGCAATCACAATGCCTTCCGTATATTTCTTAGCTTTTGAAATAATCTTATTCTTAGCCATTAAATCATAAAATAATGCTTTATTAAATTCTTCACACACCACAGGATCAGCCCCATAGGCCTTAAGCACACTCAAGACATCAAAAGTTCTAACACCCAAGCGTTTCTTAAAGTGATTAGTATCAATCATAATACCCAAATAACCAAGATTAGCCTCAGTTGGTGTTAATTCTAAGCGTTTTAAGGTATATGGAATAAACTCACATACCAATTCCACTGTGCTTGAGGCACTGGCTTCAATATATACTAATACCGTCTTAACATCAAAATCAGATTTTCGACGATGATGATCAATAACTACAACTTTTTGAGCCTGGTCTAAAATATCTTTAGCCCCGCTAATTTCTTTACTATGATGATCAACCATAATCACCAAGCTATCTTTATTCAAATGATTAAGGGCCTCATTTTGTGATACAAAAAGATGATTTTTTTCAAGTTCACTCTCATAATACTTCAACACACCAGCACTCATCGGTTCAATGCCACCTGATTTATTGACGATCATTACCTTCTTATTAAATTTAGTAGCAATCTTACTCATGATAATTGCCGAACCCACACAATCAGAATCAGCATTCTCATGACCAACAATAATAACATTAGAAGCCTTAATAATCAGGTCTTTCAAACTATTCGCAATAACTCTAACCTTAACCTTAGATTGACTTTCACGAGCTTCGGTAGAACCACCAAAATACTCAACATCATCTTCACCACGCCTAACTGCCACTTGATCTCCACCACGACTTTGTGCTAATTTCAATAAATCCAAGGCTAAAAGTTCAAGCTCGATATAATTATCTAAGCCTCGTGCCAATGAAATTGACAGAGTAATCAATAAATCATTTGTCTGTGCTTGTTTACGCACCGTATTAAGAATACTAAAATGATCATTGCTCATAGCCCTACAAGCGTGTTCATCAAGGATTAGAAATAGGCGATTATTTCTAATTTGTTTAAAAACAATATCATGTTTTTTTAAATATTCATAAACTGTCTGTTTAAGATTATTAATCACCAAAGATTGTTCATCATCACTTTCTAATGATTCATCGTAATTATCAAAATTAAGATAACCCAAAACTAAACGATGGTCATCATATAATTCATACATATCTTGATATGCAGTAACATCCTTAAAAAGTAGGACTTGAACATTATCCTTTTTAACTACCTGATACTTAAATTGATTAAGATTGACAATAATTTCATCACTATCTCCATTGATGAGGACTTGTAATTCTGGCAACCAAGAAAATAATTTCTCACCCAGATGCATCAGATTGTTCTTTTTAAATAATTCCGACTGAAAGCTAATTTCAAACTGATTATTATAAACCAAGACCCCAACATCAGCATAGTCCATCGCATCTTGAAAATTTTGATTTAAGTTAGCTTCAACACTGGTATTTAATTCTTCAAATATTTCCTTCATCTTATTTAATGTGTATAAAACTATCAACGCCAATGACAGATAGATTAAAGTTACAAGATAAATATTAACTTGTAAAAACGCACTAAAACCAATGACAATTACCCCAATTACAACCAATAAGCTCAAAATATTCAACTGAAATTGCTTAATTCTTTTCATACTAATTCCTTAAAATATATCGTTTCAGTGGGCTGGTAAGATATAAAAAACCAACATTCACCAAAACAAACAGTGCAATATCTTTCAACAAAATAATTGCAATAACTATGAATAAGCCAGCATTAATATTGAATTTATTTTTAAAATACAAAATTATTGCGCCATATCCATAAAATAATAATACCACAGCCGACAAAAAGGTCAAAAGCAGAAGCGTACAAAACAAGAAATAATTATTGATCTTGTTAAGACTAAAGATTCCTAAAAGTAAGATCACAAATAATAGATAACTCAACCAAAAAGGAAGATGATATTCTTCAAATTTAACCCTTGGATGTAGGGGATATTTTTGTTTCTTTAAAAAAAGTTTCGCTGCTGTGGTAACAACAATTGCCTCCAGTACACCATTAATTAAAAAACTAAGCATAATCATAATCAAGGCAAAATGCTTACTAAAATAAATATTAATCATCTCCGCATTGATGCTCTTAGAATGATCAACCACATATTTAATAATACTTTGAATACTATTGATCGATTCTTCAATCGGAATTAAAAATAATGATTTTGCTATAAAACCAATTAAAACTTCATATATCACAAATATCAACAACATCGCATAAAATATTCGACGATTATCAACCTTATTAAGATATAAGCTGACATAGACCAAACCTGAAACAATCCCTAGTGGACTAAAAATCCAAGTCATCATATCCCCAAAAAGCAAGATTAAGACAATTACGCCAATAATCATCCCTGTTAAATATTTACTTTTCGGATTCCTAATACCATAGGCAATAATCATCACAGTTAAAAATAGATACAAGATAACATTCATCAAGGATCCAAATAAGTAGCGATCAACAATTAATAATGTTCCATATAAACCCAGAAACATTGCACCTTCAACAATTTCTTTAATATTCTTATTCATAATGTAATATAAAAGCCCCTTATGGGGCTATTTTAACTTAGTCTGCAACATATGGCAATAAAGCCATTTGACGCGCACGCTTGATAGCTGTTGCTAGCATTCTTTGATGCTTAGCACTAGTTCCTGTAACACGACGAGGAGTAATTTTTCCATTAGCTCCAATAAATTTTTTCAATAATTCAATATCTTTGTAGTCGATATAGTTAATTTTGTTTTTAGTAAAATAACAAGATTTTCTAAAACCAACTCTTTGTTTTTTAAAAGCCATAAATCTCACGATCCTTTCTATTAATAAAATGGTAAATCATCACTGCTAATATCAAGTGATGGAATGTCAGAGAAAGTATCATCGAAACTTTCTTCCTTCCTAGGTTCATTTGTAGAATTATTATAACCGCTGAAATTATCAGTAGTATTCATTCTTGTAGCATTGGCACTCTTTGATTCTAAGAATTGTACGCTTTCACACCTTACTTCCGTAACATATACGCGTTTGCCTTCTTTGTTGTCATAGCTTCTGGTTTCAATTCTTCCTTCAACACCAAGTAAAGAACCCTTACGCACATAGGTGCTCATAAAAGTAGCTGTCTGAGCCCAGGCTACACAGTTAATAAAATCAGCTTCCTGACTACCGTTTTTATTAAAACGACGATTAACTGCCAAGGTAAAATTAACACATTGACTATTACCCGCTTGGCGAAGCTCAGGATCCTTAGTTATTCTCCCTACAAGTACAACACTATTAATCATAATATTCCTTATTTCATCTCATCTTTATTGATGATCATGTGTCTAATTACATTGTTATTAATGCGGGTTAAACGATCAAATTCATTTAAACCTTCAACACCAACTGTAAATTCAGTAACAACATAATAACCTTTTTTGAAATCATCAATTTCATAAGCTAAATCTTTTAAGCCCCATTCATTGACTTTATCAATACTTCCTTCATGGCTAGTAATAATACCATGTAGTTCTTCGATTAAGGCAGCTTTAGTTGCATCATCAATACTTGGTTTGATGATATACATTACTTCATAACTCTTCATTTTTTCCTCCTTTTGGTCTTATGGCCTATAAATAGGCAAGGAATAGAGTAAACTATTCACGAGTAATTGTAACTTAATTTAAGCTTTTTGTAAATAAATAAAGCACCTATGTCAACGTTAAATGTCTAGGATTGTCAAACATATGTGACACAAACCATCCAGTTTAAGTCTAAGCTACATTCTTGAAATAGTTCTCTACCATTTCATTGGGTGTTCTAAAACCTAACACTCTTCTTGCTATATTGTTTGTTCTTGTTCTATATC
>JAXFOQ010000022.1:0-11395 GCA_034180345.1 Erysipelotrichaceae bacterium
AGATATAGAACAAGAACAAACAATATAGCAAGAAGAGTGTTAGGTTTTAGAACACCCAATGAAATGGTAGAGAACTATTTCAAGAATGTAGCTTAGACTTAAACTGGATGGTTTGTGTCACATATGTTTGACAATCCTAGAAAGTCGAATATAAATTGGCTCACTATATGATGAATTGAAAGTAAATTATATGATATAATATTATATAGAAGCTGATAATATGGATCGTTTAGAAAAAGTAACAATAACTAACATGTGCATGATATATGATGATGATAAAGTGTTAGTTCAAAATAAAAAAGATGATGATTATAAAGGAATTACTTTTCCTGGAGGTCATGTAGAAAAAGGCGAATCTTTAACCGATGCCGTTATTCGTGAAATAAAAGAAGAAACGGGATTAACAATTCTTAATCCTCAATTATGTGGTGTTAAAGATTGGATAAATGAAGATGGATCAAGATATATGGTTCTATTTTATAAAACAAATAAATTTAAAGGAGAATTAATTTCATCTGATGAAGGTGAAGTATTTTGGACTGAATTAGATAAGTTTAAGGATTTGGACTTAGCTGATAGAATGGATAATGTATTAAGATTATTTTTAGAAGATGAATTAAGTGAATATTTCTTCTATCAAGAGAATGGAAAATGGTTAGAAAAACTAAAATAAAAAGTGTTCGGAATATTAAGATATTACGAACACAATAATGATTTATAGAGCAGATAATTTCTGCTTTTTTATTTTCGGCACTTAAAAATTGACATGGGGAAGTAAAATTATTCTTATTTCTAGTTTAGGTACTATTTTATTAATTGAGGAAGATTTTGGTTTTTTACCATTGTTATTTTCAGTGATTATGGTTTTAGGTATCTTGACTACCAATATCCCATTTATCAATAATCCTTATGGTAAGTATTTATTTTTGTTGGTAATTCTTGCTTCGGTTATTAGAAAATTATTTTTTAAAAAAGAATAAAAATTGCACAGATTTAATTTTATATGTTTAGCTAAAAACCTAGGACAAACAATCCTAGGTTTTTATAGTAATACTTTTATAACAGTATAATGTTATTTAAATTCATCAATTTGATTTAATTTATATAGAGCATAAGCATATATTTTGGCACATTTTATTAAGTCATCAATATCAATCCATTCGTTAGGTTGATGGGCAATGCCTATTTGTCCTGGGAATGATGGACCGTATGGGACAATGGTATGGCATACACGGGCATAAGTTCCTCCTGTTGTGGTAGTTGGTTTCTTATTATCATTATTAGCCTCATTATAGGCATCATTTAATGTTTGGATTAAAGTTGAAGTTGGATTATGTAAAACACAGGGGCTGTTACTTATCAACTCAACTTTTAAATTAGTAGCCTTATTTCTAATTTTGTCTATTATTTCATCAATGTTGCAATTGGGATAACTCAATGAAAATTTAACCGCAAGATAATCATGTTCAAGATTTTCAAATAATTTATTTCTGATAATCATTTCTCCAAAATGCTCATCTTTTACATTAATACCTAGGCGATCACCATTTGGCTTGGCATTCATAAGATATTCATTTACAAAGTCGATAAGTTCTTTTTTATGCCCGCTTACTCTAATCATGGCACGACCTCTTTCACCATATATTGCTGGGAATTTATTGTCTGGAGTAAAGCCTGCAATTGGTGCCTTTTCTTTACTCAAATAATAATGACAATCTTCCATGCCTGTTTCTTCGTTAGTACCAAAAATAATTCTGATAGGATGCTTAAGTTTGATGTTGCATTCTTTAAGTGCTAAAAGACCATAAAAGGCAGCAATTAATGGTCCTTTATTATCAAGGGCACCACGACCCCATATTTTATTATCTTCGATATAGGCACTAAATGGCGGATGGTTCCAACCATCACCAACTTCTACAACATCTAAATGCCCCATGATGGCGATATAATCATCACCATCACCCCATTGGCCATAGCCCATATAGTTATCGACAGACTTAATTTTAAGTCCTTCTCGTTCACACATTTTTAAGGCATGGTTTAGGGCGCTTAAAGGTCCTTTTCCAAAGGGGGCATCTGGTGTAGCTACGGTTCCGACACTATCTATTTTTACTAAATCACAGACATCATTAATCATCTGTGATTTTAGATTATCAATTACTTTAAATAATTTATCTTTCATATATACCTCATATTTCTAATGAATTAAGTATTTCAAAATTCATTTCTTTAATAATAATTTTTATTAGTTTGATACAAGCCTCAACATCGTGATTGTTGATAATGGAATGATTTGTGTGCATATAACGGATGGGTATTGATAAAGTCATATTGATGATACCGTTGAAGCTTTTGTGGATATTTCCAGAATCGGTACCACCTCCATTAAAGACTGCATATTGATAAGGAATATGATGTTGATCACAAAGATTTTCTAAATATTTTATTAGTTTTCTTGGGGCGATAGAATTGGAATCAATCATTGAAAGGACAACACCTCCTCCTAGCTTACAAATGTTATTGGTAAGTGGAGTATCTCCTGCTAAGGTAGTATCTATGGCAATAGCAAGATCTGGTTTAATCATATTAGTAGCAGTGCGGGCGCCTCTTAAACCCGGTTCTTCTAAAGTGGTAAAGGCAACATAAAGATTATCGTCCTTATTCATTTTATTTAAAACTTCTAAAGCGATATAATCACCGATACGATCATCAAAGGCCTTAGCAAGCAGATAGCCATCCTCATTTAATTTAACTGTCTTAGTATGTGGAGTAATCATATCTCCGATTCTGATACCAAGCTCTAAAACTTTAGTCTTGGAACTGACACCTAAATCAAGGTATAAATGTTCAATATCCATTGTTTTAGCCTTCACCTCAGCTTTAATGCCATGTGTTGGCAAACTACCGACAACACCCATATATACTTTTCCTTCTTGAGTGCTTATATCCATTAACTGACCCGCAACCAGATGCGACCACCAAGAACCGATAGTTTGCATCATAATAAAACCGTTATCATCAATATCCTTAACAAGGAAACCAACCTCATCCATATGTGCTGCCAACATTATTTTTGGCTTTTTATTATTGATATTATAGGCAACAAGACTGTTTAAACCATCACTTTTATATGGTATCTGCCTTTGGTCTAAATAATTTTTTAAATAATTAACAACATTATATTCATAAGATGATATTCCTCTTATTTCAGTAAGGTCTTTGATTAATTTAAAATTCATCATCTGAAACCCCAAGATTTATAATTTTTTGATGATCGAGTATATTTAGATACTTGATTAAGCCTGTAATTAGTTTATCAATATTATTAGTATTGATCATTTCAATACTGCTTCCCATATTGGCAATCGGTATGCCGATGCTGATAGTAGGGACACCACTTAAAGTTTTATGAATAAAAGAACCGTCATTACCAAGCATACCCAAGTAATCTTTAGTGTTAATATGGGCTTTAAAATCATTTAGTAATAAACGATTTGGAAGCATTTGTTTATCATAGTTACCGATAATAATACCATCATTAATATTGATTTTAGGTTGGCTGTTGTTTACTTCAAAGCCTGTTAAAATAAGGGCTATATCAGGTTTAACTACATAATTTGCAGTTTTACTTCCACGCCAGCCAATGATTGATTGGGCGATTAAACCTAAAACAATTTCATAATCATAGGTTTGATGTTTAAGCTTTTCAATTAATTCAATAATAGCTTCGATTAGAGCTTTTTGATGCAATGATTTATCAACAATACAATCACCGATATGATTAAAATCATGCTTGAAGGTAATTAAATCACCAGGTTTAAAGTTTTTAAGAGCTTCTTCATAGGTAAAACCTGTATCAATTACTAAGTCTTCAAGATTAATTTTATCAAGGGCTATTTCTTTAAATTTATATTTTTTAGCTACAATAATACCATTCACAATTTCATCGTTGCGTTTAATTATTTCCACTTTTTGATGCAAAAGACTGGCAGGACTGATACTTTCTAAGGTAATAAAGCCTAAACTACCGTCATTATTGATACTATTAACCATTAAACCTATTTCATCCATAGCACAGGCAATTAATAATCTTTTAGCCTTAGGATTGCTGCTTTTCTTTACATAAAAGATACTTCCTAAACGATCTTGAAGATATTTGGCTTGAGGATTTTCACTAATAAAAAATGTTTTCATCTTTTCTTCAAAGCCAGATACACTATTAAGGGCACATAATTTTTTAAGTCTTTCAATATTCATATATTATTAACCTTTCAAAAAGGTTGCCTAAGCAACCTTTAATAACAAATTCTTTCTTTTATTTCTTTAAGATGTGCTTGGTTATTGAATAAACAATCAATATATTCACATAAGTCGCTGAAACTATCATTTAAGCCAGTACCACCTTTTTTAGGCATTTTAATAATATCTATTTGACTTGCGTATTCATTGATAGTTTTGTTGTTTTCAATCGCCATCATTGTACATGCAGGAACAATATTTTTATTTTTTAAAACTTTAACAATTTTAGCACTCATTTCTGCATAAACATCAAAGTTGAAACAGGGTCCTGCTAAGACAAAGTCTGGAGCCAGCTTTTTAACCATTGCACACATTTTAGTTACAACTTCTTCTTGGTTTTCTTGGTATGTTTCAATACCACAAGAAAGAGTTGCCAGAATTTCAATGTTGTGTTTTTTAAAATGAGGTTCCAACATCAGGGCTGAACCGACCCCGCCTTTTTGAATGGTTAGGGGCAATTTTAAATTTCCCTTGCCGCCTTGACCAGCTAGACCTTGATCAAATATCAGAACAATTTTCATATTATTCTAAACTCAAATCATCGAAAGAAAGATCGTCTAATTCATCCTTTTGATCACCAGCAACCTTTTCTTCAGCAAGATATTTATTATCTAAGATTCTAAAGAATGGATAATATAGAACAATATCAACTGCAAGTAGGATGGCTTGAAGTAATACAGCATTCCAAGAACCTGTAACTAAGAAACCAGAGAAGAAGATTGGTGTAGTCCATGGAAGGGTAACTCCACTTGTATATGGAATAAAGTGAATGTATGTAGCAATAGTTGCGATAATGGTATTGGCAACAGGTGCTAAGATAAACGGAATAACCATAATTGGATTTAACACAATTGGTAAACCGAAGATAATTGGTTCGTTGATACCAAAGATTCCAGCAGGAAGAGATAGTCGACCCAAGGTTTTCATACGATTAGATTTTCCAAGAATTGACATCATAATCACAAGACCTAGGGTAGAACCACCACCACCAAAGTTACAGAAGAAATCAGAAAAGCCAGCGGTAAAGATATTTTTCATTTCAAGACCAGCCTTGGCAGCCTCATAGTTTTCTTGAGTAAGAACTTTATGGATTGGAGAGAACACTGTGTTGGTAACCGCAGGTCCATTAATACCAAAGAACCAGAATAGCGTTGATAAGAATTGATAGGTAACTTCAAATAAATTTGATCTTCCTAAACCAACAAGTGGTGCTTGTAAAATTTGATAGATAAAATTATGAGCGTATTCATAGCTTGTATGTGCAAAGATGATATTTACAATAAAGAAGAAAATCATTGCGAATGCTGCAGGAATTAAAGAAGCAAACGAATCCATTACCATTGGTGGAACACCTTCAGGTAGTTTAATGATTAATTTTTTCTTTAATGCCCAAGAGAAAATACTAACTGATACAATTGCGGTAATCATTGATAGGAACATTCCTGCTGTACCTAAGTTACCGAAGGCTAAACCTTTGAAAGATTTTCCAGCCTCATTTACAAATGCAGGGTGTGCTTGTGGAGCGATAATCAAGAAACATACAACTGCTACAAGAGCACCAGCAATTTTATTGTCAATGCCTTTTTCTCTTGCGTAAGCATAACCGATACCTAATGCACCAAGTAAGGCCACAGTATCAAATGTAACCGCAGTAACACGGTCAAGATAACCTTCCCAACCACTACCAAATACTGAGGCAATAGCTTCTGACCAACCTTGAATAGGGAAGTTAGAAATCAACAAGAATATTGAACCGACAATAACAACAGGGACAGTAATCATAAAGCCATCACGAATTGCGATCAATACTTTGTTTTTAGATAGAGTATCAGCTATTGGAGCTAAAATCTTTTCTAATTTTTCGAACATATTAGTCCTTCCTTTCTTTTAAAGCTTTGAGGGCAGCTTTAAGTACCCTTTCACCATTCACTTCGCCATAATCGCGAGGATCAATAACAAAAATTGGTGTGTTGGTATGACCATATTTAGTTACCACCTTATCAAGAAGGTATTTAACTTGAGGTCCCAACAAGATAACATCTGGATGATATTCATTTACAATGGTATCCATTTCTGAATCTGGGAATGCTTTAACTTCAATTGGCAAATTATGATCGCCAGCAACTTTTTGCATTCGATTCGCAAGTAAGCTGGTACTCATTCCCGCGTTACAAAATAAATAGAATCTCTTCATACAATAACCCCTTTCCTGATTATATTTTCTCAAATATTGTCGGTGTGTAGATGCAATTTATTTTCCTTTAATTAGGAAAATAATAATATAAAAATAAAAGGAAGTTTTCACTTCCTAATTAAGCATCAATGACCTTGGTTTTACTGATACGATCATGAAAGGTCTTGGTTTCTTTTTTGTCTTTTAAGGCCAAAATTAATGATAGCGCGGCTATACCATATAGTAGATAACCGATAATATTAATCATGGTTTTATAACCGAATATTTTTGTCAGCAAGATAACCCATAAATCACTTGAAAGAGTATATAGTGCACTTTCTAAAATTAGACACCCAATAAAAAATCTAATTATAAGGGTTGTTATGGCGGGGACATTGTTATTTTGATCGACAACCTTAATTTTTAAAACGCGCTGCATAATCGTTTGACCTGATTTTGAAGGTATGACAACAAAGGTAATGATACTCGAAATTAATAAACCGATAATCACCAACCATTTTTTAGGACTGTTTAATACTTGTTGAAGATGAAAAATCTGATCTTGTTTATAAATTAAACTGTTTAATAATGCTGTTAAACCACTGGCGATGATGCCATTAATGTACCAATCAACGATGAAAGCAAAGGTCCTTCTTCCAAGATAGCTCAATCGTTGGTTATCATTTTTTTTCATAAAGATTTCTCCTAACTAAAATATTAATATAATGTAGTATTTTATATTTTTAATTATAAATGATTTATTTACTTATGATGATTAATCTTTTCCTAATTAACGGAAATTCTTTTTTATTTAATGTTTTATTGATGGCTAATAGAATTAAATGATATTGAGAAATAAATAATTTAAAGTATGTTTAATTTTTCTATGGAAATAAAATACGACAATAAAATGTCGGTTTAAATTTTATAAATGTCGTAAATATGATATAATAATTGTGCTGGAGGATAACTTAATGAACAAATATATTGAATCAGATATATTGGAGTTAAAAGAAAAATATACTGATACCATCGCAAAAGAAATAGTGTCTTTCCTAAATAGTAGTGGTGGAACCATTCTTATTGGTGTAAAAGATAATGGAGTTGTAATTGGTGTGGATAAAATTGATGAAATTCTTAGAAAAATATCCGATATTATAACAAGTCAAATAGAACCAAATCCACAGGATGAAATCAGCTCAGAGCTTAAATTTGATGAAGGAAAAATCATTGTGGCGATTCATATTAATAAGGGTCGCAACCATATTTATTGTCAAAAGAAATATGGATTTTCTTCAACCGGATGTACCATAAGAATAGGAACAACCTGCAAAGATATGACCTCTGACCAGATTAAAATTAGATATGAGCAAAAGTTTATAGATAATGAATATATGCTTAAGAAAAGAGCTAATTCATTTGATTTATCTTTTAGAGAGCTTAAGATATATTATGCTGAAAAAGGTTATCATTTAGAAGATAAATCTTTTGAAACAAATTTAAATTTAAGAAATGAAGCTGGAGAATATAATTTATTGGCAGAATTATTAGCAGATAGAAATAATATTCCATTTATTTTTGCAAAATTTAAAGGTCAAAATAAGGCATCAATCTCTGAACGAAGTGATTACGGTTATGGCTGTATTTTAACAACTTATGAGAAAATAAAAAACAGATTACAGGCAGAAAATATATGTATTTCTGATACGACGGTACGACCAAGAAAAGATATTTATCTATTTGATTTTGATTGTGTTAATGAGGCAATTCTTAATGCTTTAGTTCATAATGATTGGACTATTACAGAGCCACAAATTTCAATGTTTAATGATAGACTTGAGATTCTTTCTCATGGAGGGCTTCCAAGTGGAATGACAAAAGAGGAATTTTTTGATGGAATAAGTAAACCTAGAAATGCCACATTGATGAGAATCTTTTTAAATATGGGACTGACCGAGCACACAGGACATGGCATTCCAACGATTGTAGAAAAATACGGTAAAGAAGTTTTTGAAATTCAAAGCAATTATATTAGGTGTACTATTCCCTTTGAAAAAGAAGTAATCGACCAAATAGATAAGAAAAATGTCGGTTTTAATGTCGGTTTTAATGTCGGTTTGAATAAAACAGAAAAGAAAGTAATAGAAATTTTGATAGAAAATTCAAACATAACATCAGTTGAACTTGCTGAACAAATAGGTGTAACTAAGCGAACAATCGAAAGAGTCTTCAATTCATTAAAAGAAAAAAAGATAATTGAAAGAATTGGATCAAAAAGAGATGGTAATTGGATTGTGGTTGCTTAATTTATATATGGAACCTAAAATTCCTTAAATTAATGTAAATTGTTTTTATTTTATTATCTATTGGGTATAATATGATTATTAAAAAAAGGGGAATATTATGGATATAACAATAGAGGAATATTTAAAACCAAGTAAATTTGCGAAAATAATTGGAATTATTTTAATTGTGGTGAGTTTATCTGGCTTTGGTTTAGTTGGTTTAGATTCATTAAAAAATACGGATAATTTTTTATTTAAAAAGGAAATTTTTGATCCAACTCAAAAACAAGACGGTATCTTTCAATTGGTTGAGATTGATATTTATGCAGTTGATGGTTACGCATATCAAACAGGTGATGATTATTATTTTTGTGGCTTAGAGGATAATGGTCTTATAACTTTAAAACTTACTCCCCAACAATTCAGGGCCATGGAAAAACAATATGATTTCTGGAAAAATGGTTCCGACCAAGACAAGGCGAAGGCTGAAAGGTATCACTTAATTGGAAAATCACGTTATTTGCCAGATGATATACTTAAGGAAATTGCTGGTACATATAAATTAAGTGAAAAGGAAATGCTTTCAAAAATAGGTGATTATTATTTGGATTACACCAACATCTACAATGTAATTGTGCCACTAAAAAATGAACTTCTAATCATAACTAGCATTTCTGCACTGGTCTTTGGAATTATAGCTCTGATTGTCTATGTGGATAGAAAGAGCAAATTTAAAAAATCAATTGAGAGATTACATGATATTAATCTATATGACAAGGCGACCTATCAATTAAACGATTGCCTACAAAAGGGCATTGATAATCATAAACAATTATTCGCAGATGATGTTATGTTTTCAAAAAGCCAATCGGTGGTAATCGCTTATAGCGATATTCGATGGGCATATATCGAAAGAAGGAAACAAAATTTTGTGTTGGTGAGCAGCAGTTTAATTGTTCATACTAAAGATAAACGCAAATTTATTTTTGTAACTTTTTCAGGCGAGGGTGACCAAGAGGTTTTCGGTAATATTTTCCAATTAATTAATACTAAAAATCCTGAAGCCTTGATTGGTTTTAGTGATGAAAATAAAAAAATCTTTCATGGATATTAAAGATGATGATGTTTATTAAATAAAGATAAGTTTAATATAACCCCAAAAGTGAGCTGTACCCCCTAAACTGGACAATCCAGTAAAGGGGTTTTTAAATGAAATATAACTGGAAGTTGAAATTAAAATATATAGAAGAATATAAAGCAGGCAAATATATAGAACTATCACATAATTTTAGAGGTGATCGGCATAATTTTATTCATATGGTTCGTGATTGGGTAAAGATTTTTGGTTTATATGGAGTTGATGGATTAAAAAACAATTATAAAAATACTCTTCTAAGTGCTGATGAAAAATTCGAATATGTAGCACGTATATTAGCAGGAGAATCATTACGAACTGTGGCATTTGAAGCATGTGTTGGAGTTGGAACGATTTATCAATGGACAAAAACGTATAAAACGAAAGGCTATGATGGGTTAAAATTATTGAAGAAAGGCAGACCTTCTAAAAAACCCGTTATGAATAAAGATGACAAAATAAATAAATTCACCAAAAGTGAAAAAGAAGAATTAATTCTTCTTAGGAAACAGATTGAATATTTAAAAGCTGAGAATGCATACTTAAAAAAATCGAGAGCCTTGATTGTACAAAAGCAGGTGTAGTCATCAGTAAGGGCGAAAAAGCAGCCATTATCAGAAGACTCCAAGAAGAGGGATATAGATTAGCTGATTTACTGAAAGTATCTAAACTTCCAAGATCTACATATTACTTTGAAGAAAACAAAGCGGACATTGATTCAATAAAAAATCAAGAAATCATGGATGAGATTACATCCATATTCAATGAACATAAAGGAAGATATGGTGTTAGAAGAATATATCACGAATTACTAAATAGAGGATTCATTATTAATCATAAAAAAAGGACAAAGATTAATGAAGAAATTAAATCTAAAAGGTAAAGTTCCTAAACAGAAATATCATTCTTATAAAGGCAATGCAGGAAAGATAGCTAACAATATTATTAATAGAGATTTCACAGCTAATAAAAAAGACGAAAAATGGACTACAGATGTATCACAATTTAATCTTCCGTTTGGCAAGTGTTATTTATCACCAATCTTAGATATGTATACAAGCGAAATCATATCTTATGATTTATCACTTCATCCAAATTATGAACAAATAACAAATATGTTGGATAAAGCATTTAAAGATCATCCTAATTTAGAAGGACTAATCTTCCATTCTGATCAAGGATGGCAATATCAGATGAGGCATTATCACGAAACCTTAAAAGATAAAGGTATTATCCAATCTATGTCTTTTAAAGCTAACTGCATGAATAACGGCATAATGGAGTCCTTCTTTGGCACTATGAAAAACGAGATGTTTTATGGATATGAAAAGAATTATCAAACATTCGAAAAATTTTCTAAAGCAGTAGAAGAATACATATACTACTACAATCACAATCGTATTCAGTCAAAAACAAAATGGATGCCTCCCATCATATTTAGGGAAACATCCACTCGAATGTGTTATAACTAAATTAATTAATTTGTCCAGGATTCTGGGTACA
>JAXFOQ010000039.1:0-37633 GCA_034180345.1 Erysipelotrichaceae bacterium
CAGTAGAAGAATACATATACTACTACAATCACAATCGTATTCAGTCAAAAACAAAATGGATGCCTCCCATCATATTTAGGGAAACATCCACTCGAATGTGTTATAACTAAATTAATTAATTTGTCCAGGATTCTGGGTACAGCTTATATTATAAGGGTTTTTATTTCTTATTTGTAAATTAAAAGATAGTATTAAACTATCTTTATATCAGATTATTTATGTAGTTGATGATAAAGTTCAATTAATTCTTCGACCATAATTTTAATTGTTTCAGCACTCATTAATTGATCTTCAGCATGTAACAATAATAATGAAACTTCGGTTTTATTACCACTGGCCTCATTGGTTATTAATTGTGCGTGTACCTTGTGTCCTTCAATAAAATAATCGTTACCTTCATTAATTAATTTTTCTGCTTCTTCAAAATTACCCTTACGCGCCTTTTGCATAGCTTCAATATAATTGGCTCGGGCTGTTCCTACTGCTGAAATAATTTTGAAACAAATCATTTCCATGTCCATATTTATATCCTCCTAAAATTAAATTTTTGATTGTCCTTAAGTTTATTTACTAAAATCATTTCAAAATCATTTAAATGACCGATGATATTTCTGCCACCATCATTTTTAAAGGGTTTTAAAACAATTTGTAATTCTTTTTCATAATGAGGGCAATTATGATTGACGATTAGTACATCACCAATATTGAAATATTCTTTACTGTCAGGCTTGGCTTTAATTAATATGTTCTTATTTAATCTGCCAAGGCTGGATCTAATCATATAATCACCACAGTCAGGGCGCCTGATATGCAGGGTATCATTTAAGATATGTAGTTCATCCTCACTAATATTATCTATACTATTTAATTTAAAATCAATACTGTCGCTGTTTAAGTTACTTAATAATGATAGTTCTTCATCACTGGCATAGGCATTTCCGATTAATACATCATTAACACCATCAATCATCATCATTAATCTTAATTGATCATCAATGGGCAGATCTCTAGTATCTTCAATTGTCGGTAAACCCTCAGCAACAGGCCACGGACCAAAGGTGTTTTTGGCATTGCTGGAAATAAAGGCGGCATTATTGATGCCCAAATTTATAAATTGATGATTAAATTCTTCGTATTTTTCAATACTTAAACCCGTATATCGAAGTGGATAAAAATTTGCACAAACACACATATTGTTACGGTTGGCACCAAGCTCTAAAAGATATTTAAGATTTAGATGACTTGAACCGTTAAACTCAATTTTAATATGGTAGGGATTATTGGTCATTAAGACATAGTCATAATCACTAAACGGCCCATCTAATCTAATGATGTCAATTCCCATCTTTTTAAATTTACTTAAATCTTTGGGACTGACACCAAATAGTTTAAACACTTCGCTGTTGGTGTCTATTGATATTTCAAAACCCAATTGATGGGCCTTTTCAATTGTTTTAACGAATTTGTCATACATATCAACACTTGCGGATAATAGGCACATAAATACGCGTTTATAACCAAGCTTTGCAGCCTTTTCTAAATAGATGACATCATTCTCATAATTTGAATGGGCAGGATATACACTAATACCTAATTTATTAATCATCAGTTAAATCTCCAATTATAATTAAAGTTTTAATTCTGCAGTTCTAGTTTTCATATAGTCATCAAGCCAGGCTTGAGTTGCTTGAGTGATGATCATTTTACCGTTTTCATTTTTTACCAAATAAACTATTGGTTCTTGTTTTTCACTGGCATATACAAAGGAAAAACCATCAATGTTTGTGGCAACACCCATATTGCCATCTTTATCTAGGGCTACAATTGATAAATCTCCAGCTTTTAAACGCTTATCAATTAAACGTTTATTTAAATCATTAACAGCTTTTTCACAGGCTTGTTGTACAGCCATTCCTTGTTTCATTAACGAAACAACCTCATATGATATGCAACCCTTCATTAAGTCTTCGCCAAGCCCCGTAGCACTGCAAGCGCCATATTCCGAATCGGCATAAAAGCCAGAACCAACAATTGGACTATCACCAATTCGACCGCTTTTTTTCATAAATAAACCCGAGGTTGAAGTTCCTACACATATTTTATGATTTTGATCGAGTGCGCAAATACCGACAGTATCATGGCCGATATAGGGTTTTAATTCTGCTTCTTTTAAAGAATTGATCCTTTTCTGATAGTGGATAATAGCACGATCACTTAACATATTTTGACGGACAAAGCCATGTTTATGTGCATATTTTTCAGCACCTTCGGCCGATAGTACACAATTTACTTTTTCATGTGATAATGCCCTGGCAATCTTAATGGGATTTTTATAGTCTTTAATGGCCATGATGGCCCCAATATCAAAGCTATCACCATCCATATAGCCAGCATCAAGTTCGACAACCATTTCTTCATTTGGCAAACCGCCATAACCCACTGATTTGAAATAAGGGAAATCTTCAATTTCACTGATAGCCATTTCAATCGCATCGCCAGCATTTATTTCGTTGTTGTTTAATTTATTTGAAGCATTAGTAATAGCTTCTAGCGCCATGCGCCATGTTCCAATCATTGCCCACATAACAACCTCCAATAACATTATAACTTAAACACTTAATTTAGAATTTAGGCTTTTTTCCTTATATTAGGAATGAATATTTTATCCTTTATATTCGCCAATATTATGTCGATAGAAACCACCATAGAAGTTCTCAGTCTTTAAGACATTGATAATGGCCTTAGGATCTTCTTTTTTAATTAGTTTAATAATATCTTTCAGTTCATAGCTTGATACTACACTATGACATAGGTAGTTTTCTTCCTTAGAATAGCCCCCATAGCTTTTGGTTACAGTTATTCCATGACGATAAACATTGGTATAGCTTTTAATAATCTCCTCAGGATATTTAGTGGTTATCTGTAGGGTTATTTGATCATAACGATGATGAAAGCTTTCAATCGTCTTGGTACTGACAAATTGAAAGATAATAGAATAGCCTGCATATTTAAAACCGAAGATAAACCCGAAGACAATAAGCATGATGGTATTAAAGATAAAGACATAAGACCAGATGGACTTACCAATCTTATTAGACACATAAAGAGCAATAAAATCAGTACCACCAGTACTGGCATCAGCCTTTAGGGCTAAAACCGTACACATACCATAGACTACCCCGCCTATTAGACAATTAAGCATAATATCATCAAATAAAGGAGTGAAGTTTAAAAATTGTAACAGTATTGAGGTTAGGACAAGTTGAATACATGAGAGGATTGTAAACTTTAAAGAGATACCCTTAATACATAAGATAATGGCTGGTAGATTAAATAAGATAATACCCAAAGAAATACTGAAGTTAAAACCAAATTCATTACTAATCTTACTGATTAAAATTGATAAACCTGTAAACCCACTTGAAAGTAAATGTGCAGGAAGCACAAAGGTCTTAATCGCAAAGCATTGAATAAGACTTGATATCAGCACCAGAACAATACATGAAAGAAGGTGAAAAGTTTTTTTATCGTACATATTGATATTATAACCCCTTGTCATCAATAATAAATTATGATTATTTCCTATATTTAGGAATTTCCTAGCATTAGGAAATAATAATTATTAAAATAATAATATTTTATATTATGATAGGGTTATGAAATATGATAATCGTCAATATAAGCTATTGATGCTTTTGGAAAATCAATCAACATGGATTACAGGCAAAGAACTCGCAAAGCTTTTAAATGTTACGGATAGGACCATTAGAAGTGATATTAATGCGATTAATAGTGAGTATGAAAGTCCTATTATTGAATCTAATTTACGGATGGGTTATCGGATTGATTTTTCTAATTATCAAAAATTAACTAGTGATGAAACTTATTTTATTCCGACCACACCCTTAGAAAGATGTACCTATATTCTTCAAAAATTATTGACTAAAAAACAGAAGGTCAATATTAATTCTTTGGCTAATGAAATTTATATCAGTGAATATTCATTAGAAAATGATCTTAAACGCATTAAAGATTATCTTGAAGAATATGATGATATTTTTATTAAGCGTCGTAATAATTATATTATGTTGGAAGGCTGTGAAAAAAGTAAGCGTAAATTATATAAGGATATGTTGGTGAGGGAAACACAAAAGAATTTTTTAAATTTTAATGAAATTGCAGGTCTTTATCAACGCTTTGATTTATTGAAGGCTAAAGAAATTCTTGAAAGACTGTTTATTGAATATAATTATGAAATTAATGAAGTTTTATTTCCAACTTTACTTATTCATCTGGGAGTGGCTATTGATCGTATGATGGATTATAACTATATTGATTCACCTAAGGATAATAAAAATGTAGTTAATTCGATTGAATATGAGATTGCGGATAAATTTTTTAGTGAATTATCCAAGCTTTATCATATTAATTCCAATAAGGCGGAAATTAGTTTTTTTGCACTACTTTTAGCCGTCAACAAGGGTTATGATTATAGTAAAGATTTATTATTAACTAAGGAAAAACAAAAATACAATCTTATTGTCAATGATGTTATTGAGTATATTTATCATCAATTCGGTATTGATTTTTCAAGTAATAAAGATTTGATTGCTGGTCTTGGTTTGCATATTCAGGCCTTGATGGAACGCACTAAAAAGCAGACTCCTGCCAGTAATTTGTATTTGGATGAAATTAAAAAACGCTTTCCCTTGGTCTTTGATTTGGCAGTATCAGCTTCCAATTATTTAAGTAAAATCTTAAATATCTATATTAATGAAGCAGAAATCGGCTTTATTGCCTTACATTTGGGGATGGCTTATGAACAGTTAAATCTTAATAAGTATCGGGCGGTGATTATTTTTCCTAAGACCCAAGCCATCAGTAAGGTTCCGATTGCGAAGATTGCGAATATTTTTGAGGAACATTTGATGATTGTTCAAAGCTTTAATTATTTTGAAGAAGAAAAAGTAAAGGCTTTAAATCCTGATCTGATAATTTGTAGCACCCCCTTAAAACATAAGCTTAAAATTCCGACAGTTCAAATATCATTCTTTATTAATCATGAGGATGAAAGTAAAATTTATGAGAAAATTTTAGAGCTTAAACATGAAAAACTTAAAAATGAATATAAAAAATATATTGATCAAGTAATTCTTGAAGATCATTTTTACTACGGTAATAATTTTACTAAAGAAGAAGATGCTTTAAGGTTTATGGTTGATAAACTTTTAATTGACGGCTATGTGGATGATTGTTTTTATAGCAGTGTTTTAGAACGAGAAAAATATTCCCCAACATCATTTGCCTATGGCTTTGCAATACCACATGCCTTAGACAGTTGTTTAGTAAAGAAGACGGCAATCTCAGTAATGATTTTAGATAAACCGATTAAATGGGGTGAATATGAGGTTAAGGCCATCTTTCTTTTGGCAGTTGAAAGATTTGATAATAATATTATTAAATTATTTTTTGAATGGATTACTGTGCTTGCGGATGATGTATCTGAGTTATCAAAACTTTTTGAATGTCATAATTATGATACATTTATGAGATTATTAAAACAATAAATAGCGAAGACTAATGTTATAATTTGAGAATGAAAAAGTATTTATTGGTTAGTATTAAAATTGTAGTGGCAACAATGTTGTCGATTGTTGTAGCACAGATGATGAATTTAATTAATCCGCTATCAGCTGGAATTATTGCGATTTTAAGTATTTTAGAAACTAGAAAAATTACTTTTAAAAAATCAATACAAAGAATATTATCATCATTATTGGCCTTGGTTATTGCGGCTATTTGTTTTAGTGTTTTTGGATATAATTTATCAGCCCTTGCCTTATTTTTATTAGTTTATTCTTTAATGGCATATATTCTGAAAATTGAGGTTGGCATTACACCTTCAATGGTTTTGGTTACTCATTTATTAATTGCTAAAGATACCAGTATTTCTTTCTTATTTAATGAATTATTGTTGATGGTCATCGGTTCGCTTTTTGCGAATATTTGTAATATCTATATGCTTAATAATCATCATAAATTAAGTGAAATAAAAAAGAACATCGAACAATTAGAAAAGAAGATATTATATACCTTTGAAATTTTATTGGTAGAGCCTGATTACAACCATCATCTTGATGAGGATTTGAAACTTTTGAATGACTTATGTAATGAGGGTAGGGGTTTTGCGAAAGAGGATTTAGATAATTCATTACTTAATGAAGATCGCTATAACGATAATTATTTTAAGATGCGTGCCAAACAGTATGCAGTGTTAAATAAAATATATGTAAATTTAATTTATATCAATGAACCGATTATCGAAGCTCAAAAGATTGCCGAAGTTATGCACATTATCGCAATGCAACTCCACGAAGATAATGACTGTCGAGCTTTGATTGCTGATTGTGATGCATTATATACCCACTATGCACATACTAAGCTTCCAAAAACTCGTGATGAATTTGAAAAAAGAGCGATATTATTTCAAATTCTTAATGAAATGTCTTTGTTTTTGGCATATAAAAATGAATTTATTGTGAACGATAGATAAAAAAGCAATTCTTACTTTTTTAAGTATTTTATAAGTGTTATTATAGAGATGATGAAAAAAATATTTCCAAAAATTATGATTGTTATTATTGTGTTATTGATGATAATGAGCATATTACCTAGTATGAGGGCTTAATTTTATTATGAATTTTTTTGAAATTAATAACATTTGGGAAACAAGAGGTGTTATTTTTGTCGATAAGAGTCGGACTTATATCAGTGATGATGCTATTATTGGCGAAGGTACAGTTCTTTATCCCGATGTTTATCTTGAAGGAAAGTGTGTTATCGGAAAGAACTGTCAAATATTACCAGGCAGTTTTTTAGTAAATGCCACTATCGGTAATGATACTAAAATTATCAGTTCAAGAATTACTGACAGCAGTGTTGGTGATCATTGCAGTGTTGGACCTAACAGTCATTTAAGATTGAATACTAAAGTTATGAATGAGTGTCGTATTGGCAATTTTGTGGAATTTAAAAATACTGAATTTGGCAATCAAAGCCGATGCGCACATTTAACTTATCTTGGGGATAGTGTTGTTGGTGAAGATGTAAATATCGGTTGTGGGGTTGTTACTGTTAATTATGATGGAGTAAATAAGCACAAAACTATTATTCAAGACCACGCCTTTGTTGGATCTAACAGCAATTTAATTGCACCGCTTACCATTGGCAAATATGGTTTGGTGGCTGCAGGATCAACAATTAATAAGGATATTGAAGATGGAGATATGGCGATCGCAAGAAGTCGTCAAGAATATAAAAAAGCATTCGGATACAAATATATTAAAAAGGAGAGATAGAGAATGAATGAGAATATCATAGTATTTGCCCTGACAACCAATAAGAAATTAGTTGAAGAAGTATGCGGTTATTTAAAGATTGAGCCAGGTAAGATTGAGGTTCGCCATTTTGCTGATGGTGAGAATTTAATTGAAGCTGGAGAATCGGTGCGTGGCAAACATGTGTTTATTATCCAATCGACTTGTAAGCCAGTAAATGAAAAATTGATGGAATTATTAGTATGTGTTGATTCTATTAAAAGAGCCAGTGCTAAAGAAATTACCGTAATTACACCATACTTTGGTTATGCTAGACAAGATCGCAAGGCTCGTGCTCGTCAACCTATTACAGCTAGATTAGTAGCTGATTTATTGACCGCAGCGGGTATTGATCGTATTGTAACTGTTGATTTACATGCCCAACAAATTCAAGGCTTCTTCAATGTACCTACTGATGATCTTTCAGCCATTCCTATTTTTGCCCACTACTTTAAAAAGAAGGTTAAGGATCAGGATATTGTGGTTGTATCTCCTGATCATGGTGGTACTACTCGTGCAAGATACCTTGCCGAGTACTTACAAGCACCAATTGCCATCATTGATAAACGACGCCCTAGACCTAATGTGGTTGAGGTTAATAATGTTATCGGCGATGTTAGTGGCAAGGTTTGTGTGGTAGTAGATGATATTTGTGATACCGCTGGTTCGCTTGTGGCAGGTTGTGAGCTTTTAAAACAAAAGGGAGCTGCTGATATTTTTGCCTGTGTAACCCATGGAGTATTCAGCCATGATGCCTTAGAAAAGGTTGCAGGTAGTTCAATTAAAGAAATGGTTATCTCTAATACAATTCCATTAGATGATGATGCCAAGAAACGCTGTAAAAAGATTAAAGTATTATCGGTTGGATTTATGCTTTATCGTGTAATTGATGGTATTGCCAATAATAAGCCACTTTCAAAGGTATTTGATTGCTTCTCGGTAACACCGACTGAAATATTATAATCATTAGATAATTTAAGCATAATAAAATGATAATCAATTGATTATCATTTTAATTTGTCTTATTGATGATTATAATTTACTAGCTTTATAAGTTTTATAACCGGCGATAATCATTAGTCCAGCAATAATACCGATATAAATAATTCGATCATTGTTGGTGGCACCCGCATTTGGTAGGGTCTTCTTGTTGTTTGGGGCAGGGATTATTTCTGAGTTATTTTTCTTATAGATAAGATTGATATTCAGACTTTTCTTTCCTGCCTTTCCACTTAATTTATGATCGCTTTTAAGGAATTGGTAGTTTTCAATTTCTTTTTTCTCGATATTATATTGATCTTCGATGTTTAGTTTTAATAAAGTAGGATCACTTAATTTATTGCCCTCTTGGTCAAGATAATTAATGTTGATATTAACCTTAGGAACTTTAAAATTATTTATCGGTTGGAATAATAGAATACCCTTAATTTTAGGAATGTCGGTAATATAGTCAATGAGTTTAATATCAACTACTTGTTTAGCTTTAGATGAGGCATTTCTTAAATATGTACCATCAGCTTTTTGAATGATTAGTCCAACATGGGTTACATCCAAACCGAGTATATCCCTTCTGAAACCAACATAGGTACCAGTTTTTATGAGAGTGATTAATTTTTCATTAATTTGATCTCTAGGAATATAATTGATGGCACGCTCTCTTACTGCAAGCCCAGGAATATAATTAATAGGTTTACCATCACTACCGATTTTACCCTCATTAATTCTAACTATATCAGTTTGTTTTACAGCATCAAGTTCAGCAATGGTTGGGATTAAATCATTGGCATTTAGATCATTTTCACTGATCCAATCACTAAAGAAGTGTTTGCGTTTTAAATAAGTAACTTCTTGGTCAATGTATCTTGATTCCTTGATTTTTTCAAGGAAGTCTTCTTCGCTGTCAGATCTTCTGAAAGCCTCAAGATATTCGATATATGTCGTACAATCAAGACCATCTAAGTCAATAACCAATTTTTCATCAACATCTTTACTACCGATTAATCTATTGGCTACATAGGCTGTATTTAAAAAATAAGCAGATATTAATTCAATTTTTTCTTCATCACTTTTATCATAATTATCTCTTAATATTTCAAATACTTCATGAACTTTTTTCTTTGAATTTTCACTGTAATCAATATTTGATTCGGCAGTGGCGGTTTGTAGATTGGTGAAAATCAACAATAGTCCCAATAAGACAATATATAATTTCTTCATTTACTTCCCTCCTTATATGTAAATGCTTACATAAAGCATAACATAAAGAAATAATATTTCACAATAGTAAATTAAATATAGAAATAAAATTTAATAATGAAAAAATAAAAACAGATGATTAATGAATATCATCTGTAGATAAATAATGATGTTTTTAATGCTTTGCAGGTCTATAACCAGCATTTTTGGCATCTTCAACAGTTGCAAAGTGCACAACATTATCAATAGATATTTTATTGTAATCTTTTTGACCCGGACAATGGTAAATGTGAGATTTTGAATTACCTTTTATTACATATGGGGTAGTATCTGCAAAATATTCACGATTACCATTTTTAATAAATTGTTTTGAAGTAATTCCGATGACCGTTCCATCTTCATTATATAATTTAGGATTTAATTTATTTTGATTATTATCTTCATTTTTCGTTTCTTCTTTTTTAGCCCATAAGCCATTATGTTTTTCTTTAGCTAAATTTTGTTTATCGTTTAATATTTGTTGGTACTTGTTATCGGGTTTGTACTCAACAGAATGTGCATAGCCATTATATACAATTAGGGCATTAAATAAGTTATCGAAATCACTGTCATTAGGTGTACTTGATTGTGGTTTTTTTAACCAAATATATCGTAGCAATCTATTGTATTTGTCAGTTTCTGAAACATCTTTTTCCAGATAAACGGTTTTATCTTTTAAATTACTTTCGGTAAATTTTAAAGCTTCGTTTGAAAAATATTCGCCATTGCTTATTTCAGGTGTATCTACACCGATCAAACGCAGTTTATATATTTTGCCATCAATATCAACCTTAACAGTGTCGCCATCAGTGATTTCAACCACTTTAGCTTCTTGATATATCTTGTCGGTCGATTCTAATTTTTCGGAAGTATTTTTTTCATCCTTAGGTGAATTGTTCTGGTTGTTTGATTTTTCTTCGCAACCAGAAATATTTAATAGTATTAAAAGACAAAAAAGAGGAATGATAATTTTTTTCTTTAAAAATAAAGCTAGTATAACTAAAATGATAATGATAAGTATGTTCATATTTTCTCCTTATACATAAAATATATTTTTAATGTTGTTGATGTAAATGATTATTCTTCCTCAATCAAACCTAGTATTTCAAGAATACGGTTTAAATCATCGGTATTTTGATAGTTAATAATAATTTTGTTTTTAGTTACTTCGGTTTTGGTGTTTATTTTGCGTTCGATTGTTTCTCGGACATAGTTTAAACTAGAGTCAACCTTTTTAATATTATTGATTTTTGGGCTTGGATTTTTAAGTTCTTTGCAGGCTTTTTCAATAGCCCTAACCGACATACCTTCATTAATAATGCGTTTTTCAAGTTCCAACATTTGTTCTTCGTGTTCAAGAGATAACAAGCTACGGGCAGCCCCAGCACTTAATTTACCTTCTTCTAAATGTTTTTGGATGGTGAGTGGAAGTTTCAATAAACGCATGGTATTGGTTATATGTTCGCGGGATTTTCCAATTCGTTTAGCCAATTCCTCTTGAGTATAATTAAGATTATTAATTAATGATTGATAGGCCTTGCCTTCTTCAATAGCTGACAGGTCTTCCCTTTGAATATTCTCCAATAATGATATTTCCATCATTTGTTCATCATTAAATTCTAAAACGATGGCAGGAATGGTTTGCTTACCAGCTATTTTGCTGGCTCTGGTACGGCGTTCACCACTGATAATTTCATAGCCTTGAATACTCTTTCTAACTAAAATCGGTTGAAAAACACCATGAATTTTAATTGATTCAGCTAATTCTTTTAATTTATCTTCATCAAAGCTAATACGGGGTTGATATGGATTTGGTCTAATCTGTGCAATTTCGATTTCCGTATTGCGAGAAGAAACTTCAATATTACCCTTTTCAATATCTTGAAGTGCTGCTTCCAGATTATCTCCGAAGATGGCATTTAAGCCTTTACCTAAGCGTTTAGTGGCCATTATTTACCTCCATTTTTAATTAGAAATTCTTTTGCAAGGGCGATATATGATTTAGCGCCCTCACTATGCAAGGAATAATCAAAGATTGATTTTCCTGATGATGGTGATTCTGAAAGACGAACATTACGAGGAATGGCTGTTTTATAAGTCATATCCTTAAAGCCTTTTCTAACTTCTTGAGCTACTTCAACCGATAATCTTGTGCGTGTATCAAACATCGTCAGTAGTACTCCCTCAATAGTAAGGCGAGGGTTAAAAACTCTTTGTACCAGTCTTACGGTATTTAATAATTGTGTAACTCCTTCAAGGGCATAGTATTCACACTGAACAGGAATAATGATACTATCAGCGGCAGTTAGGGCATTGGTATTTAATAAACCCAGCGATGGTGGGCAATCAATGATGATAAAATCATAGTTATCCTTTACTTCACTCAAAGCATTTTTAAGTAAAGTTTCACGATTGACAATCTCTACCATTTCAAGATCGGCACCTGCTAAATTGATATTGGCAGGCAATAAGTCCAATGGTGGTATTTTAAGGGTATGAATAGCCTTGTGAATATTGACACCATTTAACAATACATCATAGATAATTGAATCACCCTCAATTAAATTAAAGCCGACACCCTGAGTAGCATTACCTTGAGGATCGAGATCGACAAGTAGTATTTTTTTATTTAGATAAGCCAGACCTGCTGCTAGATTGATACTGGTGGTGGTTTTTCCAACACCGCCTTTCTGGTTAGCTATTGCAACTATCTTTCCCATTTTTATCCCCCTATTTTTTAAATCTTATGGTTAGTTTAACTTCTTTTTGATAATTTACTTCATTAAAATCACAGTCTAAACCGCTTTTCTTACACATTTCAATTGCTTGTTTAATAGTGTTGATACCAATTAAGATATTACCGGCATAGCCACGATTACTTTTATGGTTGGCGTATAATTCAGCAATATAATTTTCAGTTTGTTTAACGGTATATTTTTTGTTCAAGACTTGAATAAAGACTTTTTCTAAATCTTCATCTTTAACCTTCAAGAGCGCCCGAGCATGTCTTTCACTAATGTCTTCCTGAATTAAGGCGTTTTTTATATATGTTGGAAGTTTTAATAATCGTATCTTGTTGGCGATGCTGCTTTGCGACAATTTTAATTTTTTCGCAAGTTCACTTTGAGTCATTTTCTTATCAGCCATTAATTTTTTCAAGGCTTCAGCTTCTTCGATAACCGATAAATGATTACCGATGCGTGCTGAAATTAGTTTTAATGATGACAACTCTTTATCATCACTAATTACGATTGCTTCAATTTGATTATCACCATTTAAAATTACTGCCTTGCATCTTTTAATACCTTCAACAACAGTATAGTTACCATCATCATTTTCTTTAACGATAATCGGTTGGATTAGACCAGTATTTTTAATGGATTCAGCAATTGTTATAATTTCAGCTTCATCACCAGTATTAGTTGGTGAAATATTTAATTTTGAGATTGGAATTATTAATTTATTATTCATAGCGGCTTCCGTTTAATTATACTATAATTACGAGGATATTTACTGCTTACTGATTTTTCTAAACGATAAATACTGTTGACTCTGGTATTGTCATTATAGTTAATAATATCTACTTTCATCTGTTTAAGATTTAGAGTATTAAAGGCAGTAGTGGCTTGTTTTAATTCATTTAAACCATCTTTTCCTCTTAGGATGATGAAATGACCGCCAACCTTTAAAAGTGGGGCGCACAGTTCAGAAAGAACATTTAAACCTGCCACCGCTCTTGCGGTAACATAGTCAAAGTGGCCTCTTAAATTATTTAAGTCCTCAGCTCTTTTGTTTAAAACCTCAATTTTATCCAATTTCAACAAGGTAATAGTTTCGTTTAAAAAAATACATCTTTTAAGTGTGGGTTCAATTAAAGTGATATTAAGTTCAGGGAAGGCTATTTTTAAGACAATGCCCGGGAAGCCAGCACCACTGCCAATGTCTGCCAGTAGATTATCCTTTTTAAAATGTAGCCCCTTAAAAGGAATTAGACAGTCGTAGAAGTGTTTGGCATAAATTTCTTCAATATCGGTGATTGATGTTAGATTAATCTTTTTATTATATTCGATAATAAATTCGGCATATTGCTGAAATTGTTTTAGTTGATAAGCACTTAAATTGATATTTATTTTGATTAGTTCATTTTGAAATTCATTTATATTCATAATAATATTATAGAATGGATAAATGTTATTGTCATCGTAAAATAATATTTCATATATTAATATAAATATTGAAATTATTTTTCTTAGATGATAAAATTATAGGCGATACAGAGGTTATAATGATTAACTTAGATATTTTAGAAACTGAGAAATTGAATAAAAGAACAGAACACATTGATCGATGTGATTTTATTGAAATTGTAGATATTATTAATGATGAAGATAAAACTGTACCTGTTGCGATTGCTAAGGAAAGAGTTAGGATTGCTGAACTTTTAGAATATAGTTATAAGGCTTTAAAAAGTGGCGGGCGTTTAATTTATATCGGTGCTGGAACCAGTGGTCGTTTGGGGGTCTTGGATGCCAGCGAATGTCCACCGACCTATGGAGTTAGTGATAAGCTTGTGATTGGACTTATTGCTGGAGGCAGTGAGGCGATGTTTAAAGCTAAAGAGGGTGCTGAAGACTATAAAGAATTAGGTAGCAATGATCTTAAAGCCATTAATCTTAGTGAAAATGATATGGTCATTGGTCTAGCTGCCAGCGGTCGAACACCCTATGTTATCGGGGCTTTGGAATATGCCAACAGCATTGGTGCTGATACAGGTTCTATTGCCTGTGTTTCAAATAGTGAAATTGGCAGGGTTGCCAAACATAGAGTTGAGGTTGTTACAGGCGGTGAGGTTGTTAGTGGTTCTACCAGAATGAAGGCTGGTAGTGCGCAAAAAATGGTTTTGAATATTATCAGTACTGGTTGTATGATTAAACTCGGTAAGGTTTTCGGTAATTTGATGGTTGATGTTCAACCAACAAATGATAAATTGATTATTCGGGGCAAGAAGATTATTGCCTATGTTTTGAAGTGTGATGAGCAAAAGGCGGAAGAACTTTTTAAAAAGAGTAATCGTAATGTTAAGGTGGCGATTGTGATGGGCTTATTAAGTGTTGATGAATATACAGCCAAGCTTTTATTGGAACAACACGATGGCAAAATCAGTGATATATTAGAAGCTTAAGCTTCTTTTATTTTGGAATAAAAGTTTATTAAGATATGAAATATATCGAAATAGTATTTCAAAGTATTTTGAAATATGTTAGTATTAAAAAAAGGAAGTGATAGTATGAGTTGTATAATTAAAATTCAAGAAATAATGGATAGTTTAACTACTTCGGAACAACGCATCGCCAACTTTATTATTGATAATAAAGATGATGTTATTCGTGATTCAGCACAGGTATTGGCTGAAAAGATTAAAACATCACCAGCGACCTTGGTCAGATTTTCAAAGAGTTTGGGATATTCGGGTTTAACCGAATTAAAAATATCCTTAGCTATGGATACCCGCTTTGAACAGGAAGATTTAACTCAGGGACTTAAACCTAATGATAAGATTGATGTTTTGATGCAAAAAACTGCTCAACATCGAATTAGTTGCCTTGAGAAATTGATTGAAATTCTCAATCCTGAGGCTATTCAAAAAGCGGTGGATTTATTAAAGGATGCTCGCTGTGTTTATTTGATTGGAATCGGCGCTAGTTCACTGGTGTGTCGTGATTTCTTCCATAAGATGACTAGAATTGGACACAATATCATCTATACAGGTGATAGTCATATTCAAATATCAGCAATCAACAGCATTAGAAAGGATGATGTATTGTTGGCGGTATCGTATGGCGGTGAAACTAAAGAGGTTGTAACGGCTGCTAAAACCGCTAGAAAAAATGGTGCCAAGGTTATTGCGATTACTCAAATGGGTAAAAATAGTTTGAGTAAGTACTCAGATATTTTATGCAATGTACCTAAATGTGAGCGCTATTTAAGGGTTGGCGCAATTTCCAGCCGTGATGATTCGATGTATATCAGTGATTTGTTATATATCGGTGTCTTGATGAATGAATATGAGGAAGGTAGTGAAAAATTAAAGCAATCACGCAGTGTGGTTAATAATTTATAAAAGGGAGAGTTATGGAAAATATTGAAACAATTATTTTTGAAATTATTTCAAATGGCGGAACCGCCAAGGGCTTAATTTATGAGGCGATTGAAGCTTCAGGTAAGGGTGAATTTGAACAGGCTAATCAGTTACTTAAAGAGGCCGATGAGTATTTATTGGCAGCTCATAAAATTCAAACTGAAATGATTGTTGAAGAAACACGAGGCAATCATATTGAGGTGCAGGTCTTGTTTGTCCATGCTCAAGATCATTTAATGACTGCACTTGAAGTTAGGAGCTTGGCTGATGTTTTGATTGGAATGAATAAAAAAATTCATCAGTTGAGTAAATAGTTATGGCACTGGCGATTGGGTTAATGACAGGTACCAGCCTTGATGGCTTGGATGTGGCTCTTTGTGATATTGAGGGTAGTTTTTTAACTACCAAGATTAAATTATTGGACTATCTATGTGTACCGATTGATGCAACATTGAAAGATAAGATTAAGAGGGCTTGTGATGAAGGAAGTTCTAATAATAGATTGCTTTGTTCATTGGATTTTGAGCTAGGTTACTTTTATTTAGATGGGGTTAATCAGTTATTGAAAAAACACCATTTAAAATATGAGGATATTGCTTTTATTGCCAGTCATGGTCAAACGGTTTATCACTTGCCTAAACCTGATAGTGATGAGTTTGCCTCAACAATGCAGATTGGACAGCCTGCCATTATGGCTCATCATACAGGTATCAAGGTTATTTCTAATTTTAGGGTTATGGATATGGCGGCAGGTGGCGAGGGAGCGCCACTGGTTCCGTATAGTGATTATCTTTTATATCACCAAAAAGATCGTAGTATTGCCCTTCAAAATATCGGTGGTATCGGTAATGTTACCTATCTTGAAAAAGGAGCTAGCATTGATGAACTGTCAGCCTTTGATACTGGTCCTGGTAATATGATGATTGATGAGGCGATGATGCAATTATTTAAACTTGACTATGACAAGTCTGGACTTCATGCTTCCAAGGGTAAAATTATCAACGAGATGTTTGAAGAATTAAGTAATCATAATTATTTTGATTTGAAACCGCCTAAATCTACAGGTCGAGAAATGTTCGGTAAGCAATTCACCTTGGAATTATTATCAAAATATCAGGATGCTGATCCCTATGATATTATTTTTACCCTTACTAAATTTACGGCCTATAGTATTTATCGTAGTTATCAAGATCATTTAAAAAGTATTGATCAAATTGTGCTTTCTGGTGGTGGTGCCCATAATTTAACACTAATTAAATTGCTTGAGGAATATTTTGGTAAGATTATCTTTACGCAAGAGGAATTGGGTTTTGATAGCGATGCCAAGGAAGCTGTTGCCTTTGTGATATTGGGCAATGAAACCCTACATCGACACTTTAACAATGTTAAAAGTGCTACTGGGGCAAATAGAAGTGTAGTTTTAGGAATGATATGTTAGGAGGATCATATGCGTTGGCAAACAAAAAATGAAGAGAAGAAAGAATTTAAAGCATCTTTTGGCAGTACCGATTATAATATCCCGACTATTACTTATAAGGGTGCCTTCATCATTGCGATTGGAAGTTTTTTGGTTATGTTGGTGGTGATGCCGATTTTAGATGCCCTTTTTAAAGTTAAATATCCTGGAATTATTGTCAGTTCGATGATGATTGCTTGGATTATCAGTTATGTGCAACATTTCATCAGTTCTAAAAAAGGTTTTGGCAAATCATTTTGGACTGTCTTTACTATTTTTACTCTTGTGGTAGGAGTTATTTTGTTTTTAACCATTTATGGAAATTTTATTCCATAAAATTAAATAAAATTATAAAATATTATTGCAATAAGAAAATTGCATTGTTATAATGAAGCCAAGAAAGGAATTATTTAAAATGAAAGTATTATTTGTATGTTCGGCTGGTATGTCTAGTGCCATTGCGGTCAATGCTCTTAAACAAGAGGCTGAAAAGAATGGTGTGCTAATTGAAGTTAAGGCTGTAGGTACTCAAGAATTTGAGGAAGAAATTAAAACGGGATGGGATATTGCCATGGTTGCACCACAAATTAGACATCGTTTTGCTTATTTAAAACAGGCTGCTGATGAGGCAGGTGTTCCTTGTTCGTTGATTACACCTGTTGCATATAGTCCGATGGGCGGTGCTAAATTATTAGCCCAAGTACAAGAAACATTCAATTTAAAAGGGTAAAAAATAATGTTTGATAAAATTTCAAAATTTATGGATGAACATTTATCAACACCGATGGCAAGATTGGCGGAACAACGCCATTTAAGAGCTATTCGTGATGGTATTATTGCTACATTACCAATTATCATTGTTGGTTCAATGTTTATGGTGGTAGCTTTTCTTCCAAACCAAATGCCTGCTGATTGGGCAATTTCACAATTTATTAATGCCAATATCGGCAAAATTCTACTTCCTTATCGTATGTCAATGTTTATTATGACGTTGTATGCGGTCTTTGGAATTGGTTATTCATTAGCTAAATCATATAAGTTAGATGGTTTATCAGGTGGTATCCTTGCAGAAATGGCATTCTTACTTACAATTGTTCCTGCAAGTGTACCTAAGGCAAATGAAGCGGTAATGGCACTTGCTAAGGAGTCTAGTGATTTAGCTAATTATTTAGCGACAGTAAAAACTGGCTGGGTAATTTCAATGGGTAACCTTGGTAGTGCTGGTTTATTTGTCGGTATTATCAGTGCCTTTTTTGCGGTTGAGGTATATCGTTTAACACAAACAACTAATTTTAAGATCAGTATGCCTCCACAAGTTCCAACATCAGTTGCCAGATCTTTTGAATCATTGACACCAACCGCAATTGTGTTGATTGTTGTTGCAACAATTACAATGTTCTTAGGAATTGACTTACATTCGATAGCTGGAGCTATTGTTAAGCCATTAATTAGCGGCACTGATTCATTGTGGGCAGTATTGGTTATCTGTCTATTAGGAATGTTCTTCTGGACCTTTGGTATTCACGGTTGGTCAATCGTTGGCTCGCTTGCTAGACCGTTATGGACTATTATGATTGAAAAGAATGCTGCTGAGTATGCAGCAGGCAATGCTATTCCACATATTGCTGCTGAACCGTTCTTTCAATGGTTTATTATGATTGGTGGTGCTGGTTGTACGATCGGTCTTGCATTGTTATTCTTGTTTAGAGCGAAATCAAAATATGGAAAAACTTTAGGAAAGACAGCCTTCCTACCATCAATTTTCAATATTAACGAACCAATGATTTTTGGAGCACCGATTGTTTTAAATCCAATCTTGATGATTCCATTTATCGTAACACCGTTATTATGTGCAAGTATTGCTTGGGTAGCAACTAAATTACATTTAGTAAACCAAGTTGTGGCCATTGCCCCATGGACTTTACCTGGTCCGATCGGTGCTTATTTTGCCACGGGAGCTGATTGGCGAGCAGCTGTATTAAGTATTTTATTGATTGCACTTTCAGCATTTATCTATTATCCGTTCTTTAAAATGTACGATAATAAGTTATTAAAAGAAGAACAGGGCGAAGTTAAATAAAGTTATAAATGAGATTACGCTGAGTAATCTCTTTATTTTGATATAATAATTAATTATTAAATAGGTGGAGGAAAATTTATGCGTAGATTAGGTATTTCGATATATCCAGAGAAAAGCAGTGTTGAGGAAATTATCAATTACATTGATAAGGCCCATGCAATTGGTGCTAGTCGTCTTTTTTCATGTTTATTGTCAGTTAATAAGGAAGCTGATGAAATTAAGAAAGATTTTTTAGCTATTCATCACCATGCTAAAGAATTAGGTTTTGAAATTATCTTGGATGTCAGTCCGAAAGTTTTTAATTTACTTGGCATCAGTTATAAGGACTTGAGTTTCTTTAAGGAATTGAAGGCGGATGGTATTCGTTTAGACCAAGGTTTTAGTGGGGCAGAGGAAGCATTGATGACCTATAATCCAGAAAATTTAAAGATTGAAATTAATATGAGTAATGAAACCCATACCATTGATACAATTATGGATTACTGTCCTAATCGTTATCAGCTTTATGGTTGTCATAATTTTTATCCACATAATTATAGCGGTTTAAATTTTGATTTATTTGATCGCTGTACTCATAATTTTAAAAAATATGGTTTGAATACCGCTTCATTTATCGGCTGTGCCAAAGGTTTTGGGCCATGGCCTACCACTGACGGTTTGGTTACCTTGGAAATGCACCGTAATTTACCATTGGATGTGCAATTAAAGCACTATATTGCCCTTGATTATATCGATGATATTATTATCTCTAATTGTTTTCCAAGCGATGAGGAATTATTAGCCTTATCCAAGGTTGATTTAAAGGTTTTAAATTTTAAGATCAAGTTGATTGATAATCTTCCTGAGGTTGAAAAGGATATTGTCTTAAAGGAATTGCATTTTAATCGTGGCGATCAAAATGATTATATGATTAGATCAACTCAAAGTCGGGTTAAATATAAGGGTCATGATTTTAAGGTTTTCAATACTCCTGATAAATTAAGACGCGGTGATATTATCATCGAAAGTTCTTTATATGGTCATTATGCTGGCGAGTTACAAATTGTACTTAAAGATATGGACAATAGTGGTCGCAGCAATGTTGTGGGTTCTATTGATCAGGAGGAATTATTTATTTTAGATGCTATTAAACCTTGGCAAAAATTTAGGTTTACTCTATGAAGTGTCTGAGTGTTGATATTGGAGGAAGTAAGACTAGGGCAGTTTTATATGATGCCCAAGGACATAAAATAAATGAAATAATTACTGAAAGCTGTCATATTTTACAAGTTGATGAAATTGAAGTCATCAAGCGTTTAAGCAAGTGTAGCCTACTTGCAGATAGTGATACCTTTGTGGTATTGGGGTTTGCAGGTTATGGTGAGGATGGCTTCTTAAAACAGAAAATTACCACCATCGTTAATCAGGTTTTCGGTAAATATCAGTATTATATTGTCAATGATGCGATGATGGCTTTTAAAGCATCCTTAGATAATCACGATGGGATTATGGCGGTTGTTGGTACGGGTAGTATTGCCATCAGTGTTAATCAAGATAATTATCGCCGAGCAGGAGGCTTTGGTCATCTTTTATCAGATGGTGGCAGTGGTTATGATATTGGTCATCAAGTCTTAAAATTATTCTGTCAGATGATTGATGGCATTATTGAAAAGAGTCCGTTATATGATGTTGTCAGGACCTTTTATCATTTGGATAATGACTATGAAATTATTAAATTAGTTAATACCGATGATCATCGATTTAGAGTAGCATCACTTACAAAGGCCATCATTAATATTGATGATGAACATATCAGAAAGATTCTTGATGCTGGTGCTAAGGAAATAGCTGGACTCATCAATCATTTGGCCAAAGATTTTGAAGGGGAAGTCTTGGCAAGTGCGGTTGGCGGAGTAATTTTAAATAATGAATATTACTTTAATTTAATTCATCAGTATTTAAATTCCAATATTAAATTTATTAAACCGTTACACGAAATTAATTATGGTGGATACTTAATAATGAGGGATTTATATAACGGTTTGCGTGATTGATTATTATGTCGCCAATAAATATAAGCAACAAAAACTAAAAAATATGTTTTAAGAGATAACAGAAATGTTATTTCTTTTTTATATTTTTGAAATTTGAAAATGGTATCTTACAAAAAGAAATTAATAAAATTAAATGATGCACCAAAAATAATATGATATTTGGTGCAAAATACAGGATGAGAGAAGATAATTTTTCAGAAGTTTATATGAATATTAAAAAGTTAATAGTATATCAGTAAAAAATTTATTGGGAAATTTCTAGTTAGTTATAAATCATATTAATCCAGGTGGTCATGATTTTAATTTTTGATACTAAGAGTTGAATGTTTTATGCAAATGATTGACAAAGTCATTCTAGATAAAATATTTACAGCCCGATATTGAAATATAGTATAATTTAATAGTAATGAATAAGAATCGGAGTTTAATATTGCTTTCAGGAATGTCTGGTGCTGGTAAATCAACAGTTTCAAATATTCTTGAAGACCTAGGTTTTCATTGTTTAGATCAATATCCTGCCAGTTTAATTGAAGAATTGGTTGATTATATTGAAAATGGCAATGATGCCCGTTTTAATAAATTGGTGTTGACACTGGGTTTACAGGATTTTAATCGTATTTACACCTATCTTCAAAGCATTATTCCTAACTTAATGATTATCATGGTTGATGCTGGCGATGATGTGCTTTTAAATCGTTATAAATTTACTAGGCGTGTGCATCCGATGATGCTTGAAAATAAAGCCCAAACAGTAGATATGGCAATTCATATCGAAAGAAAAATGTTTATCGATATTTATCAAGATTCAATGATTAGGATTGATACCAGTGATACTACCAATAATAAATTAAGACAGTATTTAGAGGAACTAGTTAGTGATTTTGATGTCCATAAATTCAGTATTACCATTGAATCCTTCGGCTATAAATATGGTTTGGTGCTTGATGCTGATCTTATTTTTGATGTGCGGATGTTGGATAATCCCTACTATGTTGAGCAGCTTAAGAAATTAACCGGCAATAACGATGAAGTATATAACTATGTGATTGAAAAGGATAATGCCAAGATTTATCTTAAAACATTAGTATCTTTATTAGATGTAATCTTTTCACAATATACCAAGGAAGGCAAACGACACCTATGTATTGCGATTGGTTGTACTGGTGGTAAACATCGTTCTGTAAGTGTGGCTAGATTTTTAGCCAAGCACTATCAAAGTAAGTATTTAGTGATGTTAAAGCATCGTGATGAAGATAAATAATATGAAAAAAATAGTTGTAATTGGCGGTGGCCATGGCTCAGCTAAAATTGCTAGAGGTCTTAAAAAATATCCTGATGTGAAAACAACCTTTATTATCAGTGTTGCAGATAATGGTGGTAGTACTGGTAAATTGCGAAAAATGTATAATATTCCTGCCATGGGTGATATTCGTAATGTGATGATTGCCCTTTCTGAAGACGAGAATATTTTTACACAATTAATGGACTATCGCTTTGAGATGATTGATAATCATAATCTTGGTAATTTAGTTATCGCTGCCCTTAGTAATATCACCAATAATTTTAATGATTCAATTAAATTGTTGGCAAAGATACTTAGAATTAAAGGTGATATTTATCCATCTACTGATGAAATTGTTGATATTTATGCGCGTATGGATGATGATACGATCGTTAAGGGGGAGGCTAATATCCCTAGTTTTACCCATCAAATTAAAGAGGTATTTTATGATCATCAAATTGAAGCTTCTAAGGAGGCGGTTGATGCTATTATGGAGGCGGATTTAGTGGTCTATGGTATTGGTAGTTTATATACTTCAATCATTCCTAACACTATTATTGATGGTATCCATCAAGCATTGAATAAAACCAAGGCTTTAAAAATATATTTTTGTAACTGCATGACTCAAAGTAACGAAACCTTTAATTATGAGGTCAAAGATCATGTTGAGGCCTTAATTAAACATGGCGGGGTTATTGATTATGTTATTACCCACAGCGATAAGATTCCACCAAAGATTCTTGATAAGTATATCAAGATGGATCAACAGGAAGTCATTGAAAAGACTAAGATTAAACAAAGGATCTTGCGCTATGAGCTTTTAGAATTTGACAATGATTTAATCAGGCATAACAGTGATAAAATTGCCAAGGCAATTATGGAGATAATGGATAACAATGTCATTTTCAACTGATATTAAAAAAGAAATAACCACCTCAGAAGATAAAGACTGTTGTAAGAAAGCTCAACTGACTGCTCTTTTACAGATGTATGGGCATATTAAAATTAGTAATCGTCAACAGATATTAATTTTTAAAAGTGAGAATATTCTCGCTACGAAAACACTTAAAATTCTATTTAAAGATGTTTTAAATCTTAAGACGACTCAGAAGATGTTAAGAAAATCGACTCTTAAAAAGAATTTAATCTTTGAAAATGAGGTTGAGGGTAACTACCTTGAAATTTATGAAGCATTGGGTCTATATTCTAAGACCAGGGGTTTTTTGGAATATCCTAGCTATAACATTGTTCAAAAGGATTGTTGTGCTAAAAGCTATCTCAGTGGAATTTTCTTGGCCTATGGTTCATGTAATCGACCAGAAAGTACTGCCTATCATCTGGAGATGAGTGTCGAAAACTTGGCCTTGGCTCAATTTGTAGTTAAGCTTTTGAATCGTTTTAATCTTGATGGTAAAATTATCAAGAGGCGTAGTCGCTATGTGGTATATCTTAAAAAATCAGATCAGATTAGTGATTTTCTAAAAATGATCAAGGCTCCACAATCAATGTTGTTGTTTGAGGAGGTTAGAATGGAGCGCGATTTACTACATAGTTGTATCAGAATTAATAATTGTGATATTGCGAATGCGGTTAAGAGCCTTGAAAAAGCCAATCTTCAGACAATGGAGGCTAAGGCGATTAAAGAGAAGATTAGTGATGATGAATTAAACGATAAACTTTTAAAGGTTATTGATTTAAGGATTAAATATCCTGAGCATAGTCTAAAAGAACTAGTGGAAGCCTATTCTTTGGAGTATCATGAAGCAATTTCCAAGAGTGGTTTAAGACATCGTTTTGATAAAATTAGTGAAATTTTTAGGAGTATTAAAAATGTATAAACAATCGAATTATTTAACCCTATTAGTTGGTCTGATATTATTTATTATATTATGGCCAATTATCAAATGGCTGGTATTAATTGTGGTAGCAGTTGTGGTATCGGTGATGCTTTATTTTAGATATAAGTATTATAAGGCTAGACAAAAAATTGAAGAACAATACCAAAAAGCTGTGGAACAACCCTTCCATGATTGCGAACAACCTTTAAATGATGATGCAATTGATGTAAGTTTTAAAGAAAAGGAAATTGATGAATAAACCGATATTCAAAAAGCTGGAACTTGCGGATATTGAGATCATTAAGCCCTATCTTTTAAATAATTGTTGTCGTATTACTGATTGGAGTGTTGGTGGTATTTTACTGTGGCGTGATTTATATAATATTGAATATGTTATTTATCAGAAAACATTGGTTTTAAAAATCAAGTATTACTGCAAATGTACGGCCTTCAGCATTATGTGTGATGAATATAATCATGATGTTATGGAATTTATTAAAGAATATTGTGCTGACAATCATTTACCACTGATTATTTGTTTGATTGATCGTTGTTTATTAGGTAAGTTGGAAAGTCTGGAACAATTATTATATATCAAGGAAGAAAGAGCGTTTTTTGACTATCTTTATTTAACAGAGGATCTTCAAAATTATCGGGGTAAAAAGTACCAAACTCAAAGAAATCATGTCAACAGTTTTAAAAAACTTAACTATCGAGTAGAAAAGTGGCATCAAGATCAATATTTAGAGGTTATCGCTTTCTTGGATCGATATTATAAAGATAAGGAATTAAATACAGCTTATCTCTTGGAAGAAAAACATAAGACTTATGAGGCCTTTATTCAAGATGATTACTATCATTTTGAAGGGGTATTAGTTTATGTTGATGAACAATTATGTGGGGTAGCACTGGGTGAAAGTATCAATGATACTTCTTATCAACATATTGAAAAGGCTCTTGATGGTTATCCGGGTATTTATCCTTTTATTGCCCAACAATATGCTTTACAATATGGGGTAGATAAGGTTAAATATATTAACCGTGAAGATGATAATGGTGATTTGGGTCTGAGATATTCTAAGAATAAATATCGTCCAATATCATTATTAAATAAGTACACAGTTGAGGTAAGCAATGATAAGACGAGCGAATAAGCAGGATAAATTAATTTTTCAAAAAATATGGAATGAATACTTCGCCTTTGATGATGAAGGTTTTAATGATTATTTTTTTGAAGAAGAATTTGATCGTGGTGAACATTATCTTATCGAAGAAAATAACGAAGTAATAACCATTGCTTCATTGTATCCGTTGACAATTAAGCTAAATAATAAGTTGATTAAGACCAGTTTGATCAGCGGGGTAGCTACCTTAGAACAGTATCGCCACCGTGGTTATATGAAGGTTTTGATGCAGAAAATTTTATCTTTACAAGCATATCGCGAATTATTTACGATGATTGAAGCCTATGACCATCATATATATGAGTCATTGGGTTTTAAGCCAATATATAAGCGTAAGTGCCTTAAAATTAAGCATAATAATTATCGCTGTCATTATCCGCTACAAGAGGTTGAAGCTGAAAAATTATTGATGGTCTATGGGCAATTTATGAAACGCTTTAATGGTTTTAAATTAAGACAATTAGTAGATTTTGAGCGTTTAATTACCAAGGCAAAATATGAAAATAGTAAATTTTTACTCGTTGGAAATGAGAGTGATAACTATGGTTATTGTATCTATAAATTATATGATGATAAAGTTAAGATTGAGGAGATTATCTACCTTAATAAACAGGCGTTGGAAACTATGCTTTCATATTTTAAAAATCAATCATTGATTGAATTATATGTAAGCGAGGCAGAAAAACTGGAACGCTTTATTGATGGGGAATGCACCAGCTATGTTTATGGTTTGGTTAGGATTAATGATTATCAGTTATTGGATAGATTGTTTGATGGTAAAATTAAGGATATTGATGATCTTTTTAAAGGGCCGTTATGGTTTTGTGAGGATTATTAATTTAGTATAGTAATAAAGGGTGAAATGATGAAGGAAATAGTGATACATAGTTTTGAAGAACTACAACAATTAGTATTTGATAATTGTTACGATGAAAAAATTGGTCGATACCGTAATGAATTTGTTTATCGTGGGGTTTTTGATGCGGATTTTAAATTAAAGAGTAAGCTCCAAAGAATATGTAGTCATGATTTGACACTTGAAGACAGTATTATTAGAAATTTTATTAAATATGGCTATGCTGAACTTGGAGAAACACAATCAATTTATCAAAAATTAGCTTTAGGGCAACATCATGGCCTTCCTACTAGACTTTTAGATTGGTCATATAGTCCACTGGTAGCTGCACATTTTGCAACACAGGACATTGATAAATACGATGTTGATGGAGCTATATATTGCCTTGATGTTTCAAAGATTAATCGTTATTTACCATCAAAGCTCCAAGCCTATCTTAAACAAAATCGCACACAGTTTTTTTCAGTGGCTAGCTTAGATCGTTTTTTTCCAACTTTAGATGATTTGCGGGTTTATAGTAAAGAACCCTTCTTCTTATTTTTTGAACCAGCCTCACAAAGTGATCGCATTCGTAATCAGTATGCCTTGTTCAGTTTAGTTAGTGATACTAATTATTTGGTTAATGATTTGATTCCTGATGATATTGGGGATGATGTTTTTTATAAGATTATTATTCCAAAAGAGGTTAAATTAGAAATTAGAGATAAATTAGACTATATTAATATTTCTGAGCGTTTTATCTTTGCTGATCTTGATGGTGTATGTAGTTGGATTACCAGAAGATATGCCAAATTAGGAAAATAATTTTATTGGCTATAATGTAAAGTTAATTTAATCTAATACATACAACCCTCGTTTTTAAATAAGATTACTTATAATGAAATCATAAAAAGATACTCAAAGTATAAAAGGAGGTATATATTATGAAGATTAAATATCTTCATAATATATATTGAAGGCATAAGACCTCATTTATATACATATTTTAATAATTATTAGCACAGAGAGGGAGGATATGAAGAAGTTTTTAACATTTATTAAAAGAATATCACTATATATTGCTCTATTTATAAATTTATTTATACAAGATAATTTTATAAGAGCTTACATTTTTTTGACGCATTTGCTTGTGTGTATGGTTTATGATTTTTTTATAAAAAAGATTATAAAAGTTTGTTCTTATATAGTATCTTTTTTTGTTGTAATCGTAGCAGTAAAATTTATGCAAAAATAGTAAATTTATAAACAAAAATAGGTTATCACAAATAACCACCAATAGCCAAAATGTCCTTGTTCAATTTTTTATTTTCAGTTAAAAATAATCTATGTTATAATCTGGACAAACAAGGAGTATTATGAAGAATAAAAAATATTTTGTGGTTGGTGGAATTGTGGTATTAGTAATAGTATTAATACTAATTATATATTTTAGAAGGTCCTCTGATAACGAGTTTATCTATACGCAAAAGGTCAAAGAAATTATTAAAAATGATGATGATGACAATAGGTATGCTGGGGTTGTTGAAAATCAGGAAACTGTCGATATAAAAAAAGACAGCGATAAAACAATTGCTGAGCTTTATGTTGAAGTGGGAAGTGTTGTTGATAAGGGTGAGAAATTATTTAGATACAATGACCGTGATGTTCAAAACAAAATTGCCAATGTTGAACTGGATATTGAAAATATAGTTAATGAAATAAATGCTTCTAAAGCTGAAATTGAAGCTTTAAAGGAAGGCAAGGACCCTGATAGAGATAATAAAATCAAAGAAGAACAAGTTAAGATTTCTAAAAATGAGTATGAGATTAGGCGTAAAGAATTAGAAAAAACATCACTTAGTGAAGAGATTGATAATTTAACAGTAAAAGCCCCTAGAAAAGGTATTATTAAGACAATCAATACTGCTGAGGGTGAAGATTTACCATATATCCAAATATCTGATGCTGGTAATGTGCGTATTAGAGGAAGTATTGATGAAAAATCATTATCGAAGATTAAGGTTAAACAAGAAGTAACAATTAAATCTCGTAATGATGAAACCAAGGCTTATAAAGGGGTGATTACCGCTATTCAGACACAACCTAAAAAACAGGAGGGTGAAAATGCCGATAAGATGTCAACCTATCCTTTCTTTGTGAGTGTTGAAGATAAACATGAAATGTTGCTTGGTGAACATGTATATATTATTGGTCGGAAAAATATTGAACTTAAGGGTATTTGGCTAAGTCCTAATTATTTAAAGGTTGAAGGTGATCATAAGGGTCTTGTCTATCGTAAACAAAATAATAAAATTGTAGAAGTCAGCGTTGAAATTGGTAAATTTAACGAAGAAGTAAACAAATATGAGATTGTTAAGGGCTTGGATTTAGAAGATGAAATCGCCCCTCTTATTCCTGAAGGAAAAGAAGGAATTGAGGCTTACTGATGATTATTGAATTAACAGGAATCAATAAAAGTTATGGACAGGGTGATAATAGTGTTCATATTTTAAAAGATATTAATTTAGCTATCCAAGAGGGTGAATATGTATCAATCATGGGACCTAGCGGTTCGGGAAAATCTACCTTGATGAATATTATTGGTTGTTTGGATAGCTATGATGAGGGTAGTTATTTTTTGGATGGTAAGGATGTAAGTCATTTATCAGATGATGAAATGGCAGATATTCGTTTGAATAAGTTGGGATTTGTATTCCAAAATTTTGAATTACTACCATTTGAAACAGCCGTGGAAAATGTAGCATTACCGCTAGTTTATGCCAAGTGTTCTAAATTAGAACGCATAAAAAAAGCTTCAGAAATGCTTACTAAAGTAAATCTTGATAAACGGATTAATTTTTATCCTAATCAATTATCGGGTGGACAAAAACAACGGGTAGCTATTGCTCGGGCATTAATTAATCAACCCAGAATTATCTTGGCAGATGAACCAACAGGAGCCTTGGATCAGGCTTCAGGGAAGCAATTGATGGAATTATTTAAGCAGCTTAATGATCAAGGAATAACCATTGTGATGATTACTCATGATTTGGATGTTGCTAGAAATGCCAAGCGGATTATTCGTATTGTTGATGGAAGGATAGCTGATGAATAAAAAGTATAAAATAACCATTGTTGTAGTACTGACAATAATTCTTGGACTTGTTGGTATTTATAAAATTAATGAATTAAATAAGAAGATTGAAGTTAGTTTAGTCCTTGAACATAATTTGGCTAATATGGTTAATGATGATATTATTGCCGGTAATGTCATTGAAAGCAGTAAACAAATAATTCGAAAAGATAGCGGTCAAAAGATTGATACCATTTTTGTAAAAGAAAACGATAAGGTCAATAAGGGTGATAAATTACTCGCCTATGATCTTGAAAGCATCAGAATTGCCTATGAAATCAAGAAACTGGATTTAGAGGAAATAAGTACCAAGATGGATGGTATTAAAATAGCCTTGGAACAGCTATTAAATAATCGTCCAATACCACCTAAAAAAGCTAGACTTGAAGCAATTAATAGTGCAGAAAACAATATTGATGAAACACATCCTAAGCGTTTTGTATTGATTGATGGTGATTATATTAAGGCTAAGGAATTAAAACAACTAAAATATCCTTTTATCAGTATAGAGTTAAGGGATGAAAACAATAACTTAATTGTTAAAAAGGTCTTTAATCAACATCATATAACTGAAATGAGTGATGAGGAAACAATATTTATTGGTAATAATTACCAAGAAAAGGATGATCCTAATAAAAATATCATTCAAAAACAACGGGAATTGAAAAAAGAATTAGCTGATTTAAAAGTTGCTTATAAGCGGGCTGAATTGGAAGTTAAAGATCTTGACAATAGTTTAGAAGATGGTGTTGTTTATGCTAAAAATGATGGTGTTATCCGCAATGTTAATAAGGATAATGTTTTAGAGTTACATTATGGATCTGGCACAGTTGTGCAAGCTCGACTTTCAGAATATCAATTTAAACAATTTAAAGTTAAACAAAAGGTTAGGGTAATATCATTAGAAAATCAAAAAGAATATGAGGCCATTATTACTAAGATTGATAATTTCCCAGTTAAGGATGAGGGTTTTAATAATAATGTTTCTTACTATACTTTTACTGCTGACATTGATCAGGATGTCAATCTTTTAGAATTAAGTCCTGTTGAAATAAGGTTAATTGAAGAAAACGATCATAAAATCTATCTTGAAAATGCCTACATTAGAAGTGATGAGGGCGGAAGTTATGTTCTTAAAGATCGTGATGGTAAATTGGTTAAACAGTATGTTGAAATCGGCAAGAATGCTTCTATCTTCGCAACAGAAATATTATCGGGTTTAAGTGAGGAAGACTATATTGCTTTTCCTTATGGTGATGCCAAGGAGGGCTTAAAAACTAAAATTTCAGATGATGAATTTAAGGAGGATATTAAGAATGTTAGATAATATATTACTATCGCTTAAAGGAATATCATCGCATAAGTTACGCTCTTTTTTAACAATGTTAGGGATTATCATTGGAATATCATCAATTATTGCGATTGTATCAACTATTAAGGGTACTAATCTACAAATTCAAAAGAATTTAATTGGTTCTGGCACCAATGTTGTAAATGTGGTGTTGGGAGAAGAAGATATTGAATTTGGTCGTAATAAACCAAAAATTAAGCAATTGAGCGAGCAACATCGTAAAATGTTATTGGAAATTGATGGGGTTAAAGGTGTTTCATTTTATAATTATCGCCAAGAGTTTGGTGGTATTAATTATTTGAATAACAATTTAACTGGAGGTAAGGTTTATGGTATTGATCAATATTATTTTGATACTAATTCCATAGAAGTTTTTAAAGGACGAGCCTTCAATGATAATGACTATTATAATCAAAAACATATTTGTATTATTGATGAAAATACTGCCAAGCAATTATTTAATAATCATGATGTCTTGGGTAGGGTGATTGAAATAAAAGGTAACCCTTTTGTGGTGGTTGGTATTGCCAGAAATCGTAATCAATATATTCCGACAATCAAAACCCTAGAAGAATACAATATTTATAATCAGGATATTGTAGGTAAGATATTTATTTTGAATAATACTTGGCCACTGGTTTATCAATATGATGAGGCATATCAGACAAGTGTTAAAATATCAGACATTAATAAAATGACCGGTATTGGTAAAAGAGTTGAAAAGGTCTTAAATGATTCTTTGGGTCTTACTGGTAGCTTTGTCTATAAGGCGGAAGATTTAATGAAGCAGGCACAACAGCTTCAACAACTATCTAACAGTACTAATTTGATGTTGGTCTGGATAGCTGCTATATCATTACTAGTTGGTGGTATTGGGGTCATGAATATTATGTTGGTAAGTGTTAGTGAACGCACAGCGGAAATTGGACTTAAAAAAGCCATCGGCGCTCATAAGAAGTATATCTTGGGTCAATTTTTAACCGAGGCTACGGTACTTTGTTTTATTGGGGGAGTATTGGGAGTAATCTTTGGAATTGTTCTGGCACTAGTTATTTCTAAAGTTAATAATACTTTAATGGCAATAAGTGTTGAGGCTTCAATATTATCGGTTATTTTTTCAATGCTTATCGGGATAGTATTTGGGATTATTCCAGCCATCAAAGCTGCCAACTTAAATCCTATTGATGCTTTACGAAGGGAATAAAAGATTAAATATATTAAAAAAATCGGATTTAATTCCGATTTTTATCATGTTAAGTTTATTATTTTTTAATTATTTGAATAGCATAGGCGCCAAAGCCTGCGTGGCACATTAAGACAGAGGTGATGGGAATAATTTGATAATCTTGAATATTTAGTTCCAGCATTAATTTATTAGTGAAGCTTTCAGCATTTTCTTGAGTTTCAGAATGAGCGACATATAACATATATTGATCATTATCCATACCTAGTGCTTTAATTTTATTAACAATGGTGCTGATAATCTTCTTCTCAGTTTTACATACTGCATATTTTTCAATTGAATTTCCATCATCATTCAAATACAACAGTGGCTTTATTTTTAGTAGTGATGCCAATTGATATGCCATTGGCGAAATTCTACCACCTTTTTTAAGTTGGCTAAGATCTGAGGGGTAAAGGAAGGAATATTGTTGTTTAATCTGTTCATCAATACTATGAATAATTTCTTCATGACTGTATCCATTATTAACCAATGAACATACTTTAAAAACCATATTGCGGATTGTACAACAAACTGTTTTAGTATCAACGAGTGTTACATTGGTAAGTTTTAACTCATCAATTGCTATTTTAAAGCTTTGGTAGGTACCTGATAGTCCACTGGAAATAGTTAGGATATATACATGATCATAGTCTTTGGCGTGGTGTTTTTCTAATTCATCAACAATTAATTTGATGTTTGGTTGTGATGTCGTGGGCAATAGTTTTTCTCTAAGGCAATCACCAAGCTTGTTATTATCCATCTCATAACAATCCAGATAACTTTGGTTGTCAATAATAATATTTAATGGAATTAAGATAATACCAGCATCATTAGCTTCTTTAATAGAGATGGTTGAAGTGGTATCGGTAACAATTAAACTACGCATTTTTATCGCCTAATGCCTTATTGATAATTTCTAGGGCTTCAAAGACGGTCTTGCGTTCTTTATTGTTTAAGACCTCATCGATTTTCTTAAGAATAAAATCACCGTAATCACCGTTTTTAGCATATAATTCTAAGAATTTAGCACCAGGTCTGAGTCTGGTTTTACGATGATCTTCATCGGAAAAGAATTTTTCAACAAAGCCAGCTTTGGTTAGCTTGTTGATACGATAGGTGGCATTGGGTAAAGAAATACCGACAAAGTTGGCGAAGTCAGAAATACTTGGGTTTTCAAGTAAGAGGATTACCTCGGCATCTAAAAGATCGTTAGCGAAGATATTGGCATTATTTTCTTTGATGCTAGAGTATAGGTTGTTGAAAAATTCCAATCTAAATAAACGATATGTTTGAGAATATAGTGAGTTCATAGAACACCTCCTAAATACTTAAAAAATTTTAATCATTCATAGTTTACAATAATTATAATTGATAGTCAATATTATTTGTTTACATTGTTAATGTAATATGATAATATATTCATATGAATAATAACTCATATGAAAATGAAGAGATTAAAGCTTTAGAGCTTGCGGATTTATTTAAGGTCTTTAGTGATAGCACCAGAATTAAGATACTATACAGTTTATTTCAAAAACCAAGAATGGTTAATGATATTGCGGCTGTGGTGGGAATGAGTCAAAGTGCTGTATCTCATCAATTGAAGTATCTTAAAAGTGCTAACTTAGTTAAAAGTAATGTTGTTGGTAAGGCTAGATACTATGAACTGGCTGATGATCATGTCAAGACCATCATTAGTATGGGGAAGGAGCATATTGAGGAATGAAGAAGCGTTTTGATTTAATTAATTTAGGCTGTGCCAATTGCGCTGCTAAGATGGAGGATAAGATTAGTAAGCTTGCAGGAGTTGAAAGCTGTGTAATATCTTTTATGAATGCTCGCTTAAGCATTAATGCTGAGGCGGAAGATTTTGAAAGAATACTTGTTGAAGCACAAGAGATTGTGAGTTCGATTGAACATGACTGCTATATTAAATATTAATTTAACCAAGCATCAAAAGCAGGAATTTCTGAGAATTATTATTGATGTTTTAGTCTTGATTGGTGCCATGCTCAGTAGTTATTTTTTGCCAATGTATAGTTTTTGGTGTTATTTACCAGCTTATTTGATAGCGGGCTATCCTACACTTAAAGGAGCGATTAATGGTATAAAGCATAAGATGCCCATGGATGAACATTTACTTATGAGTATTGCCACAGTTGGGGCCTTATATATCGGTGAATATCCAGAAGCAGTAATGGTATTTGTACTCTTTGATTTAGGCTCGTTATTAGAGGATATGGCGATTAATCATTCACGCAAAAGTATTAAAGCTTTATTGGATATTGCACCTAAGAAGGCGTATTTATATCAAGGGGAAGAAATTATTGAAAGTGATCCTGAAGATATTGAGGTTGGTTCGATATTAATAGTTAGAAAGGGAGATATGATTCCACTTGATAGTGTGGTTATTGAAAATAGTACCACTTTGGATACTTCTTCAATTACTGGTGAATCATTGCCGGTAAGTGTTAATGTCGATGATTTGGTATATGCAGGTAGTATTAATTTAGCGAATAATATTTTAATTAAAACTATTAAGGTCTATGATGATTCGATGGTTGCTAAGATTATTGAACTGGTTGAAGATGCTGGTGAAAGTAAGTCTAATCATGAAAAATTTATCACCAAATTTGCCAGAATATATACCCCGATTGTAGTGGTTATGGCAATTATTTTGGCAGTAATACCCGGCTTAATCTTCAATGACTTTAAAGAATATTTTTTTAGAGCCTGCACTTTTTTAGTTATATCTTGTCCATGTGCTTTGGTGATATCGGTACCCCTAACTTTTTTTAGCGGCATCGGTGCCTGTTCGAAAAATGGAATCTTGGTAAAGGGTGGAAATTATTTGGAAATGGTTGCTGGAATTAAACACATTGTCAGTGATAAGACCGGAACAATTACCACTGGTAATTTTATAATTGAAAAGTTTATCAATCATTCGAAGTTTAGCGATCAGGAAATTTTATCAATAGCCTGTTCATTAGAAGCTTATTCATCACACCCCATTGCCCAATCTTTTCTTAATACCTATCAAGAACAACATCAAGCAATTGATAATGTGCAGATTATTGACGGTCATGGTGTTGTGAGTGATGATTATCTTATTGGCAATGAAGAATTGTTGAAAAAATATAATATTGAATATCATAAAAATAATTACAGTAAAACGGTTATTTTATTAGCTGATAAACAGCAATTACTGGCAGAGTTTTTGATTGAGGATGAAATTAAGCCCAGTGCCTTCAATTTTATTCAAGAACTTAAAAAAATGCATAAAAAAATCACAGTTCTTAGTGGTGATAATTTCGAAACAGTTAGAAAAGTTGCTGATAAATTGGCTATTGATGAATACTATGCCAAAATGTTACCGATTGATAAGAGTACCTATATTAAAAAACAGGATAAAACTATTTATATTGGCGATGGCATTAACGATGCCCCGGTATTAAAAAATGCTACAATCGGAATTTCGATGGGCGTTGCTGGTAGTGATTTGGCAATTGAGGCATCGGATGTAGTTATTGTTGATGATAACTTAAATAATGTCATTAAATTGTTGAAGATTGCTAAAAAGACAATGAAGATTGTCAAAGAGAATATCATCTTTATTTTAGGCGTTAAGGTATTGTTGTTGGTGTTGGGAGCCTTTGGCTATGTAAATATGTGGATGGCAATATTCGGTGATGTTGGAGTTAGTCTTATTGCGATTATTAATGGTATGCGAGCCTTAAAATAAGTTAGAATATAACTATGAATAAATTTAAAAAATATCTTTTAGTTATGGTTATTATCGGTGGGATGTTTGCCTTTGTCCTACATCATTACTACCAATATCAGCAACTTAGTTTTGTGAATAAACAAATAGATAAATTTGAGGATAATTTAAAATACTTCAATCACAGTGATAAGGGCTTTATCTATCTTGCGGGCTATAATAGTGAAAAGATTAAAGTCCATGTATATCATCTCAGCAAGATTATCAAAGATAAAAAGCTTGGCATAAGTTACTTAGAAGTTTCACTCGATAGGATTGATGAGGCAAAGAGTAAATATAAAATTAAAGATTTACCTTCGCTTATTTATGTGAGTGAAAGTGGAGTTGAAGTTTATGAGGCTAATATTTTAGATACTGCTCATTTAGAGGCTTGGATTAATAAGTATCAAAGTAACTAGTGTCCTGACATATTGATATTAGTCTAAATAGTCTTATCTATTGTTACTGACTTATGATATATTAAAACCACTAAAAAAATGGTGGTGATATCCTATGGCAAGACCAAGAAAGTATAAAATCGAACTTACCGATGAGCAATTAGAGTATTTAAAATCTGTTATCCGAAAAAAGGATACCTGTAAAACGATTCGATGCAGATGCCAGAGTGAAGTTAAGCTCATTGTATCCTAAGCTTACAACAGAGGATGAATAACTGTTATAATAGTAAATATCAAAGCGTCAATACACTAGTCCTTTATTTTTTCTCTCTCAAATATTCTTTTATCTATTTTTTTCCATTTTTCTTATATACTCTTAAATAGCTTAATTTTCCAAGTGCTTCTTTTCCCCGTTCCATCGGATGCCTACTAAATCATTCTGATAACATATGACTTATTTGCCCCTCTGTACAGCTTCCTGGAACTTCTAACGTATATCTATTCACTATTCCTTCCCAGTTTTTGGAAATTAGGATGAAAAAACTCCATAAAAAGTTGACACTATCCTTCATATATGAAAAATTGACTTTTCCAACTTTTTATGATACATTATATTGGATTTTCAAAAAAACTATATATGTTAACTATATAGTAAATTTATCAGATATATCATATTTGGATAGTATTGATATAATCGTATATCTATATTCTTAAAAAAATTGGAGGGTTTTATATGAGGAAATTTTTTGACAATTATGGATACAAATTGCTGGTTATCATAACTGTAGCTTTGGTATTTGTAGGTTTTCGTGACTTTTTTAGTCAGTTTGCGGAGAAGGATAAATCCGTAGCGCTGTTTCCAGCGTTTTTGACTGCTTCGAGTCTGGTACTATTGTATGCTGTGCCGACTGTATTCTTTGTACGCCATTTGGTTAACAGATTAAATATTTCACGTAAGGTTGTTTTGCTAAGCTTTATACTAGGATTTACAATACCGCTGTATCTAGGTGGTGAGGGGAACGCTCTAATTTCACAGGTTTTATTTTCGATAAGTGTTCCAAAAGCTGTGATTGATAGTTGGGGAGCTGCTTTAACAGCACCATTTACAGAAGAGATTGCAAAAGGTTTAGTTGTACTTTTAGTATATTTACTATGCAGAGGAATTTCATTAAAGGAAGCATTTGTGTCAGGCATGATTGCTGGATTCGGTTTTCAGGTTTTGGAGGATTGGGCGTATATTTCTCAAGCTACTTTTGGAGAAACAAACAGTGGATTTTCAATAGCTTTCGAGAGAGTGTCAAATGCTCT
>JAXFOQ010000002.1:0-57832 GCA_034180345.1 Erysipelotrichaceae bacterium
AAGTACTGGTTCAGTGCCTTCCTTATGGGGTGTATTTTTTGCATAATAAACTGAGTTTGATTTGAGATTATAAACAATATAAGCGAATAATATTAATATTACGACTATAAATTTAATAACTGTTAATATTTTCTTTTTCATTTTTTATCTCCTCCATCTCCATAATTTCTTAAAAAAATTACCAACTGGTTTTAATAATTTATTCTTAACAAAATTAACTACTGGTTTAATTATATTTTGACGGACATATTTTACAGTAGATTTTATTGCCTTGTTTATTATCGGCTTAACAATTTTATTGCTAATAAATTTAACCGCAGGTTTAATAACCTTGTTTATAATTGGTTGTATGATCTTTTTATCAATAAATTTAACTGTTGGTTTTATAATCTTTTGTACAATTGGCTTTACTACATTTTTTAAAACAGGTTTAATAATCTTTTTGTTAATAGGTTGAATTACATTCTTATTAAAAAACTTTGGAATAGGTTCGATAGCATTATAATATATTTTTTTGCCTGATATATTTAGTATTACTCCACCTAACGCAAGCGAATATCCTGCAAAAATACTAATTAGGTTAAGAATTTTACGCTTGGACAGCCACGGATCTTTTTCAAGCGGTTTTCCCATCGAGTCAATAGCTTTTAAAACTCCACAAATATATTTTGATGGAAATTTAATAAACTCTTTAAATTCTTTTTTGGATTTTTTTACTAATGCCAATAAAACTAACCCCGCTCCACCCAGTGTGGATGTAGCACTAAAAATATTTAAAAGTTCTTGTTCTTTTTCAGTAACACCTTTGCCCGCTTGAAGTTTAAGAACCTCCTTGTAAAAACGCCTCCTTTCAATATCGAGATTTTCTATATGATAATACTTTTTAATGGCTTCATCTAAGGTTAAATTCTTAAAGTTAGGATGATAATGAAAAATTATTGTGTCAATATCTGACTTATAATCTTTATCATCAATATTACTTAGAAGATCTCCCGTTAAAGAGTTGAGTTGAAAAAAGTTATCTTTGGTCGAGTTTTCCCATAAATTACTTATAGAGAATCCTGAAATCCATTTAATGATACCCTTCCATTTTCCACTGTCCTCTGCAGAGGCGAGTGTTGTTGCTAAATGTGGAAAATCAATACTATAATTTTCAACGCCATGTATATCTTCTAAAAGTTCTTCTATAACAACATAATTCTTTACATTTGGTTTTTCCCCAAAATCATTAACTTTAGATTGTAATTTATCGTTATGATAAACAGGATATGCAATCGCATTGGCTATTGCATGATTAATTTTATTTTTATCATTACCGTACTTTTTCTTGGCTTGATTTGCTATTTCATTAATGTAATCTAGGAATTGTTTCTTTTCGTCCTTTGACATCTTTGTATTAACTAAAAAAGGGTCACTTTCTTCCTTTTTGGATACTATATAACTAGATTTATTATAAACATCCTTGTTATTGTGATTAGTTTCTACATTTGAAAGTGTTGTAGAATTTTCTTTTGTATCATCAGTATCTGAAGGGTGATAATTACTGGATGCAGCAACCTTAATCTTCTTGTATACAAAAATATGCTCTGTGTCTTTTGTAATTATTCCTTTATACTCGCTTGGAGATTCATAGCCTTTAATCTCTATGGGTTTATAATTAATCTCTTTGCCATCTAAAAATGTATATTTTATTTCACTAGATAAAGGTCTTCCGTTTTCGTCAATAAACTTAAATTTTATTTCATATTCAGGTGAATATATAAATTTAACTACTGGATGATAAATATCGCTATCATCTTTAGTAATATCTATAAGTTTATATTTTGGTATGTCCAAAGATTTGAAAGTATAGCTTTCATCGGTAAATCCTTTAAAAAATTCTTTTGGCTTAAGCTCCTTGCCCATCTTATCAAGATAATGAACTGTAATATGCTGATTTATCTTAATTAATAGTTTGGCTTGCAGACCACTTCCAAAAATATCATATCTAACAGCTATAGGATAGTAATAGGAATCATTAACTCTTTCAGGTGCTGGTGAATAAAATACATAATTAAAATTGGATAAAAATCCCGCACCAAGGTATCCGCCCCTTGGAAGGTTGGCTGATCCATTTAGATTTACAACCCCTTTTGTTGAATCATAAATTATTCCATCCTTCTTCACTAGGTTAGAGCCCTCTGGAATAATTTCAACTATGTTTGCTAAGTCTGTTTCAACTCCCTGTGCAGAGTCTATATCAGTTGAAATAAAACTTATAATAACTGGTTGTTCCTCTGTTGTTCCGTGCTTTACAATTTTATAGTGAAGACCTAAATTGCTTGCATTATTATACAATACAGCTATAGAATTGCCTTTAGCTCCTGGAAAGAACTGTTCCCCTATAAACCCAAGTCCTTTAATTCTGTTATCGTTATATCCTGAATTAGTAGCCCAGTCTTCTTTATCTGAGCCGGTAACAGTCCATATTAAATCAAGGTCAATTCCTGATTTTGTTTTACCCACATTAGCAATACGACCTGAATCACCATTATTTATGCTATATGCTTTTATAGCTTTATTTGGGGCTTCTTCCGAAAAAGCAGAGAAATCATAGTCGCCCAATTCATTTCCCTTTATAATTTCAACAAAAGTTTTATCTGACCAATGCAAACCCTCGGGTGTTAAAAAATGATCATCAGTAAGATTTTCTCCCATCAACGCAATCGAAATATCTTTGAAATAACCTATGCCTATTTCCGATTTATTAAATTCCCCCAAAACAACAGCTTCTTCGATGCTCGGTGATTTATTAGTCTTCTGATTACCGTCTTCCTTTTCTGGTGATTTTGTTAGATTATCACCACTACCAATTGTTGTTCCGTCTTTAACAGTTGGTTGTGTATTTTCCTTAGGTACATTACTTAAATCATTCTCTATTGCATATATAATTGGAATTTTTATAATCATCGTCATCAGAATTACTATCAGCATAATTTTGCCGATTATTCTGATATTCTTATATCTCATCATCACCCTTGCTCCTTATCAATAAATATATCTACATATTGTACCCAAATTCCAAATATTAAAAAAGTTTAAAATTTTAAACTTTTCTAGTATTTTGACCAATATATCAATTAACTTATTCAATCACGGTGTTAAGTTTTTCTTCAAGTTCCCTATTTTCTTTCTCTTTGTGTATTACATAATAAAATTAATACCCAAAATAAAACCAGCTAAACATGATGTGTACCCAATTTCCTGGACATAAATATTAACTGGTTTTAAATATTTAATAAAACTACTTTAAAATTTTAATATGGTTTATTTTCGCCCCTAAAACAGTTCCGCATATACCACCGACAATGTGTCCAAATTGTGATATTTCATCCTGTGTAAAAAGACCTTGATATACTTCTCTACCGATATAAAGTATAAAAACCAAAATAAAGGTTAATGGTATAGTACCTTCCTTAACGCTGGTAAAAGAAGATAACACAATCATCATAAATACAACACCACTAGCACCTAATAAGCTAATGTTTGGAAATAGAATATAAGTTATTATTCCAGTAATAAGTGCTGTAATTAAAATACAGAACACCAAAATTTTAGCACCATATCTTTCTTCTAGGGTCGGCCCCAACAATAGGATAAATAGAATATTACCTAATAAATGTTCTATATCTGCATGTCCAAAAATATGGGTAATCATTCTAATATAAGTTAATGGATTTAATAAACTGGAATGATATACACTAAATATTAATCTATTGCTGATGCCTGAGGTCAAATAATTTAAAACTAGGACAGCAACACAAATAAGGACAAAACCAATTGTTATAGGGGCGTTATTATTAATTTTTAAATTTCGCATATTATTCAATTGAATTTAATTCTTTTAAAACAACTTCTTCCAATGTTCTTAATTTTTCTTTAGACTTAACTTCTTCGCTATCTTTACTATAGCAATAAAGTTTAATCTTCGGTTCAGTTCCTGATGGTCTTAGTGCATACCAACTTCCATCATCCATAATAAATTTAACCGCATCGGTTTTTTCAATTTCACTCTTAGAAGTAGTGTTGTTAACATAATCATAAACATCACTTGTTAAGTAATCAATCTTTTTAACAACCTTCATATCACCATAAACCATTGGGGCATTTTTACGATATTCAACCATCATTCTAGCGATGCGTTGTTGTCCTTCGATACCCTCTAAAACCAACGAAGTGGTGTTATCGAAATAATATCCGTATTCCTTATATAATTCAAATAATACTTGTTTAAGATTTTTACCCTTATTTTTGTAGTAAGCGGCTGCTTCACATAAAATCATTGTTGCTGAAACACCATCTTTATCTCTAAGGTATGAGCCAATATTATATCCGATACTTTCTTCATATCCCATAATATATTTATATTCTTTGGTTTTATCCCATTCATTTGGTAATGCACAAATATTTTTAAAGCCTGTTAAAACATCAAACATTTTAACTCCGTATTTTTCAGCAATTGCCCTGCTCATTTCACCTGTTACAATACTCTTAACAATGGCACCATTATTTGGAATTAAACCCTTTTCTTTCATTGAAGATAAAATATAATTGACTAAAATTATACCTATTTGGTTACCGTTAAAGGCAAAAATATCATTATTTTCATCAATAATTTCCACCGCCAAACGATCACAGTCAGGATCGGTTGCAATCATTAATTCAGAATTGGTTGTTTGTGCCAATTTTTCTGCATATTCAAAAGCCGCATGATCTTCAGGATTTGGATATTTAATAGTTGGGAAGGTTCCATCAGGAAGCTCTTGTTCCTTAACCACATGAACATTTTTATAGCCCATGCGTTTCAACACTTCGCGACAAGGTATATTACCACAACCATTCAACGGTGTATAGACAATGCCTATTGATTTATCTGCTTCACAATCATTTAAAGCCATCTTCATTGTTTCTTGATAAAAAGCCTCATCAACTTCTTTATTTATAATAACAATCAAGCCCTTTTCAACCGCTTCATCAAAAGTTAAATTAATTCTTTCTTCAAATAGATCTAATTTATCAATTTCTCCAAGCACCGCATCAGCAATATCTGATTTAATTTGTGAACCTTCTTTCCAATAAACTTTATAACCATTATATTCTTTAGGATTATGACTGGCAGTAACATTAATTCCCGCTCCACAACCATAATATCTTACTGCATAAGATAATTCTGGTGTTGGGCGCAAAGAATCAAATAAGTATGCCTTAATGCCCATGCTTGCAAGTACTAAAGCACATTCTCTTGCGAAAACATCGGATTTTATACGACAGTCATGAGCAATTGCCACTCCTTGTTTTGCCACTTCTTTATTTTTCATCACTAAACCTAAGGCTTTGGTTGCTCGACCAATTACATATCTATTCATGCGGTTGGTTCCAGCTCCTAATTTTCCTCTAAGTCCAGCAGTACCAAAACTTAAATTCATGTAAAAACGACTTTGAATTTCTGTTTCGTTGTCTTTAATCTTTAAAAGTTCTTCTTTTAAATCTTGGTCAAGATCTTCAACCTTTAACCATTCATCATATAATTTTAAATAATCTAACATTTTCCCCTCCTTTAGAATATTTTATTTAATGTAATTATTTACACCTAAATTCTAATATAATCTTACCTCATTTGCACTAATTCTTTAAATAATAACTTTGATATTATCCTTATGATTAATAACCAAATCTTGATGTTTAGTAAGATAATCATAAATCATATGCACCACGCTTTCTTCAATGTTTTTAACAACCTGCATATTTTTAGTCATTTCAAAATCACCACCGCCAGCGGCACGGTAATTATTCATCACAATCGTATAAGTCTTATTGATGTCTAAATCTTGGCCATCTTTTTGAAGATTAATAATACGACTACCCCTAGGGTTCGATACTTTAATAGTATATGATAAACCATCTACCATATCATAATTATAATGTTGTTTTTTAGTAACATAAAAGTCAGGATCTACGACAATTTCACCATTTTCAAGAGTAAAATATTCTGCGCACTTTTCTAAAAATAATTTTAAATTTGTAACATCAGTTTTAAGCACAACTAAAGTATTAGGATAAACATAGGTACTTGTAAGTTCACGCATTGTTAAATTTTTACTAAAACCCACAGCATCATTAAATAGGGCGACCGCACTAAAATCAGCACCGCTATAATGTAATTGAATTTGGTTTAACAATGATACTAATTTATGTTTGCGAAGGCGAGCTTCAAATTCATCTTTAATAAGTAAATCTTCTTTTAAAGTTACAATAGCCTGATCCAACCATTTTTGAGTTTTATCTTCAATAGCTTTTAACTTGCTTGTTATTGTTTGATCAACCAAATTATCAGGTTTGATTAATCGGGCATTAATTTTTCCATCATCAATAATAATTTCTCCAAGATATTCCCCACCCATACCAGGTTGTAATACCTTTACACCATTTACTTCACCTTCAATAACACGGTGTTGATGTCCTGTTAAAAGAATATCTAAGCCCGCTATTTCTTGGCACATTTGATAGGCCTCATTTTCACCATTTAAAACATCAGTAGGTTTCCCAGTAATTAAGTCCCTTTCAAAACCACCATGATAAATACCAACAACATAATCGACTTGGTCTTTGATTTTATCAACCTCATCTTTAAGTGTTTCAAAAGCATCTTTTAATTCAACACCAACTAAATTTTCTGGTTTTTCCCAATTAATCAAATGTTGCGTACAAACACCAATAATTCCAATTTTTATACCATTTTTGAATTTATGAATAACACTTTTACCAAAAGGAAGACCATTTAAACTAATATTTGATGTTAAACAATTAAAGCCTGTTAAATAATCATTAAGATTTTTAAGTCCATAATTAAAATCATGATTACCAAGATTTACATAATCCAACAAGGTATGATTAAAGGCTGTTTTAATCGGATTGGCCATTTCATCACTTTGATAATAGTAATCAAGTAATTGACTACCCTCCAAGACATCGCCATTATCTAAATAAATTGAATTTTCATCATAATTATCTTTAATATAGGCACTCACCTTCGCAAGCCCAAAAGCTCTTTCTTGATTATCATGATATTTATATGGATAAATATATCCATGAATATCGCTGGTATAAAAAATTTTAATCATAAGCATCCTCTCAATCTAAAAGATAATAAAACCTAGGGCTAATTCTAGGTTTTATTTTAATTACCTCTTGCAAGTTTCGTACGAATTTTTGTACTAAAATATTCAATTATCAACACTAGTAATATTAAACCTGACAAAAACGCCCCTACAATTGACCAGCGTCTTCCATCAATTGCTTGTATTAATGGCGCACCAATACCACCCGCACCAACAATACCTAGGGTTGTGGCATCTTTTAGGTTAATATCAAAACGATAAATAGTTGTGCTGATAAACGAGGCACTTAATTGAGGAATAATTCCATATCTAATTTTTTGAATACCATTTAATCCACAAGCATCTAAACTCTCAAGTACCCCTGTATCCAAGTCTTCAATAGCGGTTACATACATTTTAGTAATCATCCCTATCGAACAGATTGTTTGAGTTACAACTCCACAAAAAGGTCCAGGTCCAGTAACTCTAATCCAAACCAAGGCCCAAACAAGTGCTGGAATTGTTCTAATCAACAATACAATTGAAGTAAATATTTTAGCGATATATTTGCCGACAATTTTAGGACTCGATAAAAAACTAAACGGTAGAGCGATAATTGCTCCAAAAATAGTACCTAATATTGCAATAGAAATAGTTTGTAATATTAAATACGGAACTTTATCAACCCCAGTAGAAAATAAATAACTTTGATCAGGGTGTAATAAACCATGAAAAATACCTAAAGCTACTTCACTACCCTTTTCTGTTATTCCTTTAAATTCAATGCCATTAGAACTTAAAACAATAATAAATAGAATAATAAATGTTAACAATAACTTAACAATCCAAAGCTTAGGACGCTTATTATACATTTCAACAATTTTATTTTGCATAACAAATCCCCCCTTTAAGACAACTTGCTTCTTAAATAAGAAGAAAGTAAATCAATCAAAAATACCATTATAAACAGTGATAATAACACCGTTCCTAAACTATAATAATCACGCCAACCGATGCGTTCATTAATTAAAATACCAGCACCACCAGCACCAACATAACCTAATATTGAAGCTGCTCTGATATTCATTTCAAAACAATAAAGACAATGTGAAAGATAGGTGGGTAATATCTGTGGTGTGCAAGAAGCTTGAAAGGCTCTGATTTTAGTAGCCCCCATAGACTCCATAGCTTCAAAAGGACCCATGTCAATAATTTCTATTGATTCAAATAACATTTTAGCAACAATACCAAAGGTAAATATCGCAATAGAAATCGTTCCTGCAAAGGTACCAAGCCCAAACACAAGAGCAGCAATACTAGCAATAATCAACGTCGGGATTGATCTCACCACACTTAAAATAAATCTTACAATTGATAATATAATTCTATTTTTATTAATATTTGATGAGGCAAGTACTGCAAAAGGTAGTGCTAAAAGACAACCTATAATAGTTCCTAACATACTCATCTTAACAGTATCAATAAGGGGATTAATAACATTTTTTAAATATGATAAATCAGGTCGAAAAATCTGACTTAAAATAACAGTAAATTCATGAATTCTTGTTACTAATAAACCGATATTAAATTCAGTAACTTTGATTGAAATAAAAATTACCACCAACACCGCTGCAACAATAAATGGGTTTTTTGAATATGGTTTTTCAACCACATGACCATTGTTTAATGTTATTTTTCTAGGTTTAAATACACGATTAAATAAATCCATAATTAATCATTTCCTTTTTTATTATAAATTTGATCTAAAATATCTTGATTAACATTCTTAGCATCACCATCATAGACAATTTCCCCGGCTCTAATACCGATAACACGATCAGCATATTTAAGCGCTAATTCAACATGGTGAATATTAATAATTATTGTAATATTCATATCTTTGTTGATGCGTCTAAAATCACTCATAACCACATCCGCCATAATCGGATCAAGTGAAGCCACTGGCTCATCAGCAAGAATAATCTTAGGGTTTTGATTTAAGGTTCTCGCCAGAGCGACACGCTGTTGTTGTCCACCTGATAATTGATCACACCTTGTATAAGCCTTATCAAGAATACCAACCTTATCCAAGGTTTCAAGTGCTGATAATTCTTGTTGCTTATTGAAAATACCAAAGAAAGCATTAAAAAACGGCATATCAGGAACATTTGAAGATAAAACATTTCTAATAACCGTACTTCTTGATACAAGATTAAATGATTGGAATATCATCCCAACCCTTCTACGAAACCTTCTTAAACTATTGCCCTTAAGAGTCATAACATCAACACCATCAACTATAACACTACCATCAGTAACATCATGCATACGATTAACCGTTCTAATCAATGTTGATTTTCCAGCACCAGATAAACCAATAACCGCAACAAATTCCCCTTGTTCAATATTTAAATTTACATTTTTTAATCCAATAACGCCATTTGGGTATTTTTTTGTTGCATTTTTAAATTCAATCATTTTATTTACACCTCTTACTTTATTAGTATAACTTATAAAGGTTTAAATGTAATTAATAAAATAAAAGAGCTACCTTAATTTGTAGCTCTTAGTAAGAATAACTAATTTTAATTTAATTTTTAACAGCTTCTAAAGCTTTTCTTGCACCATCATAATCTTTATCTGTTGCTTTAGCGTAGTCTGAGTGTGAATATACTTCAAACATTTTTTTGCCAGCTTCAGTATGAATGATTTCAATTAATGAATCTTGTAAAGCTTCGATAAATTTAGGATTATGAACACCTTCTTTAGCCTTAGTGATTGCTACGGTATCATTATAAATTTTATCAGTTACACCAATAACATTTAATTCTTCCCAAATTGATTTTTCACGACCCATACCTTGTTTTCCAGTATCATCTTTTTTATCAATTGGAAGATTCCAAGCTTTTTCATAATCATTGCGTCCATCAGCATAACATACAATAATATCTAAATTACCAGCCGCCGCATTAGCAAAAGCCGAACCATAACCACCTTCAACAAGAGTTGCGTGAGGTAAATCGGTTAATTTTTTACCATCGAAATTATCCATTAACCACATTGTTGGATAAATATAACCAGCTGAGCTTGAGGTTTTTTGAATACCCCATGTTGCATCTTTGACATCGTCCCAAGTTAATTTTTCTCCAGCATTTACCTTAGCAGCAATTGCCTTACCTTTTTCAGTTGGGGCAGCATAAACTAATGAACGATAGAATGTTACAGGATCTCCATTTTTTAAAGTTTTGTTGGCTTCACCATTCCAATCTTTAGCTTGTTCACTATCGTTTGAAAGACCTTTTCTTTGAGCAGTTAAGATAACATCCACATCCTTGCTGTATAAAGCATAAGTTCCACCTGGTAACCAACCTAAGTCAATTGAACCAGCAGCTAGTGATTCACCAGTTGCCTCGTAGCTTGTTCCAACACTTACAGTTACTTTATCTAAGTTATAACCTTTTTTAGCCATAGCATCAATTAGTAACTTATCCAAACCTTCAGTGGCAGTAATAATGACATCGGCATCCTTACTTGGAACAAACTCAATTTTAAGTTCTTTTGGAGCTTCAGCTGTTGTTGATGGCTTATTTGAACAACCAGAAACCATCAATAAAGCTAATAGAATAACTAATAACTTTTTCATTTTTTTCCTCCTGTGGATAACCACAATTTCATTATACTATTTTTTATTTTTTTATCACTATATTTTGAGTTTTCCACAAAGTTATTAACAATTAAATTAGATTGTTTTCCACAATCTGTTAATTATGTTGATAACATCATCAAAGGCTATATTTAATAAACTTTTTTATTCATTAATACTGGTTATTTGATGTTGAAAAAATCTTTTCTATCTTCAATATCAACAATTTTAATTTTACTTATTTTAATTTGTGCACATTTTATAAAAAAATAATTATGTTGATATTGTGGAAATAAGTACTTTTACTTTTATATTAAAAGTTTTATTTAACTATATCCGATTGTTGATAACTATTAATTTAATATTTTTAATATGGAAAAAAATATTAAATTGTTTTATTATTTATCTACACATTATGACAATTAGAAATGATAAAGATTATCTAAAAACTTTATGGTCAGAAGTAATAAAAACTCTGGAGAAAAGGGATTTAATTGATCTTGAAACTTTACAACAACTAAACAACTGCATTATTGCGAATATCAACAATAATGTTGTTTTTGTGAATTGCCCTTCATATATCGCTAAGGTAGTTATTGATGAGCATGAATTTTCTATTGCTTCTTGTTTTGAAGAATTATTAAACAGTGAGGGTAAGAGTTATCACATTGAAACTAATTTTGTTGATTTTGAGGCTTTTAAAGAAAAGGAAAATGATGAGATTGACTTAGACTTTTTTCAAATTTCATTAAATCCTAATTTCACATTTAACACCTTTATTGTTGGACAATCAAACAATTTAGCTCAGGTGGGATCTTTAGCTTGTGCGAAATCACCAGGAACAATGTATAACCCTTTATTTATTTATGGGAATCCAGGTTTAGGTAAAACACATTTATTAAATGCTATTGGTAATTTTATTGTTGAATATAATCCTACTTTAAAAATTGTATTTTTTACCGCTCACACTTTTACTGAAGCAGTTCATAAGTGCAGTAAAAACCAAACACTGGCTAAATTTAAAGATTTATTAAGAAATATTGATGTTTTATTAATTGATGATATTCAATTCTTAACCACCGAAAAAGAAAAGACTAATGAAATATTTTTCGATATATTTAATGAATTGGTTTCTAATAATAAACAAATTGTCTTAACAGCTGATCGGACACCAAGTGAACTTAGAAAATTTGATGAACGCATCATCAGTAGATTTAACGGTGGTTTAAAATTAAATGTTGTAGCTCCTGATTTCAAAACAAGAGTACAAATTTTAAAATCTAAATTAAACAATCAAGCAACGGAATTAAAAAATTCTATAAGTGATGATGCTATTGAATATATCGCAATGAATTTTTCATCGGATGTTCGTGAACTCACGGGAGCTTTAAATGAATTATTGTTCTACTTGATATATTTCTTAGGTCCTAAAAAACGAAATATCATTACTGTTGATGATTGTATTGAATGTTTTAAGGGTAAATTAAAATCCCAACAAAACGAAATTTCTATACCGATGATTAAAAAATGTGTTTGCGAATACTATGGTTTGACCAAACAACAAATAAACGGTAAATCAAGAACTGCCAGTATTACCACTGCTAGACAAATAGCGATGTATCTATCTCGGAAATTACTGGATTTACCATTTCAAAAAATTGGTAGCGATTTTGGAGGTAGAGATCATTCAACCGTTATGAACGCTTGTTCTAAAGTGGAAGAAAAAATCAAATGTAATTCCATCTATTCAGGAGTAGTTAATGACATTGAAATGATGTTGAAACCTAAAAATGTGGAAAACTAAACATTGTATCAACAACCAAAAATTTAAGTATTATCATTTATTTACAAGGGTTTTTAACACTTATCAACATATAAACACCCTTAATAATAATTAATAACTACTAAAAGGAGTATATATGTATTTTAAAATCGAGAATAAATTTCTTTATAACAATTTATTAGTGGCATCTAAAGCTATTTCTTCAGCAGCACCCCATCCAGCATTATCAGGTATTAAAATTTCAGCCTTTGATAATTACTTAGAATTAACAGCCAGTGATTCTAATATTTCAATTAAACAAAATATCAATAAAACCGAAAACAATAATCTTGAAATAATAGAAAAAGGCGGTGTTGTTATTGATGCTAAATATCTATTAGAGATTATTAAAAAAATTAATGGTGATATTATCGAATTTGAAACTATCGATGGTGGGTATACTCAAATATCATCAGGTAAAACAATTTTTAAAATTAACGGTTTAAAAGATAGTGAATATCCTTTGATTGATTTCAATATAAATAATAACTTTTTTGAAATTAATCCTGAATATCTTATTGATATTGTTAATAAAACAAGTTTTGCTATTTCTGAAAGTGGAACTAAACCAGCTTTAACTGGAGTTAATTTAAAAAATATTAATAACACCTTAATCGCTACCGCTACTGATTCTTATCGTCTTGCGACTAAAAAGATTGAAATCGACTTAAATCAAAATTTCAATATCACTATTCCCGCAAAACCATTAAGGGATATTTATCAAATAATCTTAGAAGAAGATAGTATTAAACTTGCTATTGATAGTAAAAAAATGCAGGTAAAGACTGAAAATACTTTAATCCAAACTAGATTAATAGATGATGCTTATCCTGATACTTCAAAATTAATTACTGATAATTTTAATATCAAAGCTACTATCAACACTAAAGAACTTGCAGCAGCTATTGATCGAACATTATTCATTCGTCAAGAAGGAAAAAATATTGTTAAATTAAATATTAATGCTGGTGAAATAAACATTTATTCAAGCAATCAAGAAATTGGATCTTATGATGAGAAAATTAATTTAATTAATCACGAAGGAGAAAATATAGAAATTTCTTGTAGTGGTAAATATTTATTGGATGCTTTAAAATCTTTTGAAGAGAGTGAAATAACATTATTTATCAATGGTCCATTAAAGCCAATCATTATTAAAAACAATAATGATGATAAATTAATTCAATTAGTTTCTCCTATCCGCCCTTATAATTGATTTTAAGGTGAAATATTAGGAATTTATCAAAAATGGTGTTTTTACACCATTTTTATTATTTTTTTATAAAATAGCCTAAAAATGTTATTTGTGATATAATTGAATTGCTAATGAATGAGAATAAGTATGTAACTTTACAACAATTTTTGAAATTAGCTGACTTCATCGTTACTGGTGGTCAGGCTAAATTTTTTTTGATGGAAAATGAAGTTGTTGTTAATGGAGAATTAGAAACGCGTCGTGGTCGTAAATTGTATGAGGGTGATCTTGTTGTTGTAGATCAAAAGGAATTTATTATTCATGTTTCTTGAGAATTTAACACTAACTAATTTTCGTAATTACCAAACATTGAAATTAAAATTCATTCCTGGAACAAATATCATCATTGGAAGAAATGGTGCTGGTAAAACTAATATTTTAGAGGCTTTAGTTGTTTTATCAAATACTAAGTCTTTTAGATTAAATAATGATTTTTCAATGGTGAAAAAAAATGAAGATTTCGCAAAAATTGAAACTTATTTTACAGGACATAATTATAAGATAGTTATCAATGAAAAAAATAAATATTATTATATCGATGATAAAATGACTAAAAATCAAAACTTTATCGGTAATGTTAATTGTGTTTTGTTTGAACCTAGTGATGTTAATCTTTTTAAAGAAAGCCCTAAATCACGAAGAAGATTATTAGATTTAGAGTTATCTAAAATACATCGTGAATATCTTTATAATTCGTTTGTTTATTACAAATTATTAAAAGAAAAAAATAACCTCTTAAAACAAACAAAGATTGATACAGTTTTATTAGATACTATCGATGAATCTTTGGTTAAACCAATTAATATCATTGTTGCTTATCGTAATAATTTTATTAAATTTATTAGTGAAAATATCACTAATTATTATCAGCGTTTAAGTGGTACAAATGCAGTTATCTCATTAAAATACGAGGCCTGCGTTTCAAAGAACGATTTAGAAACAATAAAAAATAAATTAATCAAATATCGTGATAAAGATTTAATCTATCACACGAGTTACTTAGGTATTCATAAAGAAGATTTTAAATTTTATTATAATAATCAAGATGTTAGCGAAGTAGCATCACAGGGTCAAAGAAAGATGATTATGATTGCCTTTAAAATTTCATTGATTGATTATATTAAGAAATATACCAATGATAATCCAATTCTTCTTTTAGATGATATTCTTTCTGAGTTGGATGAAAATAATCAAAAACGATTAATTAATTTATTAAATTGTGAAATTCAGACAATCATAACTTCTACTGATGTTGATAAATTGAATTTAAATCGTAATTATCGTTTGATTGAAATTAAATAAATATATAGGAGGTTGTTGTGGAAGAAAATAAAGTTACGCACTCATATAATGAAAGTGATATTCAAGTATTAGAAGGACTTGAGGCTGTTAGAAAAAGACCAGGTATGTATATCGGTACAACCAGTAGTCGTGGTTTACATCACTTGGTATGGGAAATTGTTGATAATGCTATTGATGAAGCCTTAGCTGGTTTTGCAGATACAATTCAAATTAAATTATTACCAGATGATGTTGTTGAGGTTTCTGATAATGGTCGTGGTATGCCTACGGGTATTCATGAAAAAACAGGTATCAGTACAGTTGAAACAATTTTTACTGTGCTTCATGCTGGAGGTAAATTTGGTGGTGGTGCCTACAAGGTATCTGGTGGACTACACGGGGTTGGTGCCAGTGTGGTTAATGCACTTAGCAAGTGGTTGGAAGTATATGTTTACCAAAAAGGAAGTGTATATTATACAAGGTTTGAAAATGGTGGTAAGACTATAACACCACTTAAAATTATTGATCAATGTGATGAAAATAAAAAAGGTTCTAAAATTTTATTTAAAGCCGATAAGGATATTTTTGTTGAAGGTACAAGATATGATTATCAAATACTTTTTGATCGTTTTAAACAAATAGCTTTTTTAAACAAGGGTATTTCAATCAATTTTATTGATGAACGCCAAGAAAAAGTTATTGAACATCTTTTCTGTTATAAGGGTGGCATTAAAGAATATGTTGAAGATTTAAATAAAAGCCAAAATACCTTACATGATGATGTTATTTATGTTGAAGGTTTTGATCAAGACACTGGAATAACTGTCGAAGTTGGTCTTCAATATAACGATTCTTATAATTCTAAAATTTATTCTTTCTGTAATAATATCATCACAGGTGATGGTGGTACTCATGAAGAAGGTTTTAGACTTGCTACAACAAGAATTATTAATAAATACGCAAAGGAAAATAAGTATCTGAAAGATAATGATGAATCTTTATCACAAGATGATATTAAAGAGGGTGTTTGTGCCATTATTTCAGTTAAGCATCCTGATCCTCAATACGAAGGACAAACAAAAGGAAAGCTTGGTAATGCTGAAGTAAGACAGGTAGTATCATCAACATTAAGTGATGGTTTAAGCAGATTTTTATTAGAACATCCAAGCGATGCTAAGATAATTATTGAAAAGACAATCCAAGCATCTAAGGCAAGACTTGCTGCTAAAAAGGCGCGCGAATTAACTAGAAGAAAAAGTGCCTTGGATATTGGTTCATTACCTGGGAAACTTGTTGATTGCAGTAGTAAGGATGCAACTATATCTGAAATTTATTTAGTCGAAGGTGATTCGGCTGGTGGTTCTGCAAAACAAGGTCGTGAACCGAAGTTTCAAGCCATCCTACCATTAAGAGGTAAAATTCTTAATGTTGAAAAGGCGAGATTACATCGTATTTTAGATAGTAGTGAAATTAGGAGTATGATTACAGCCTTTGGTTGTGGTATTGGTGATGAACTTGATGTATCTAAATTAAGGTATCATAAAATCATTATTATGACCGATGCTGATGTTGATGGTGCTCATATTTGTACTCTAATCCTCACTTTCTTATATCGTTATCTAAGACCTGTTATTGAAGGTGGATATGTATATATTGCTATACCACCGTTATATAAAGTTACTAAAGGTAATGCTGTAAGATATGCTTACAAAGAAGAAGAAATGGATATTATTAAACGCGATTTAGGTGATCGTTTGAATATTCAACGATATAAAGGTTTGGGTGAAATGGATGCTGAACAATTGTGGGAAACAACAATGAATCCTGAATATCGTACACTCAAACGCGTTGAAATTGAAGATGCAATTGATGCGGATGCGGTATTTAGTATGTTGATGGGTGATGATGTTGAACCTAGACGCAACTTTATTATTAATAATGCAGACTTTGTAAAGAATTTGGATATTTAGGAGGTAATTGAAATGGAAGAATTTAATCACGGTAAAATTGAACAAGTTAATATTTCACAAGAAATGCGTGATAGTTTTCTTGACTATTCAATGAGTGTAATCGTTTCAAGAGCGTTGCCTGATGTTAAGGATGGCTTAAAACCTGTTCATCGCCGCATTATCTATTCAATGCTTGATCTTGGAATGACACCAGATAAACCACATCGCAAATCTGCGCGTATTGTTGGTGATGTAATTGCTAAGTACCACCCACACGGTGATACAGCAGTGTATGATTCAATGGTTAGAATGGCTCAGGACTTCAGTTATCGTTATCCACTTGTTGATGGTCATGGAAACTTCGGTTCCATTGATGGTGATGGGGCTGCAGCGATGCGTTATACCGAAGCGCGTATGTCTAAAATATCATTGGAACTTGTAAGAGATTTATATAAAGAAACTATTGATTGGACAGATAACTATGATGGTGAATTAAAAGAACCGTCAGTATTACCATGCAAGATACCGAATTTATTGGTAAATGGTTCAATGGGTATTGCGGTTGGTATGGCAACAAACATTCCTCCACATAATCTTACTGAAGCCATTGATGCAACAATTGCGATTATGGAAAATCCTGAAATAACAGTAGTTGAATTAATGGATCAATATATCAGTGGGCCTGATTTTCCAACAGGTGCTTATATTTTAGGTCGCAGTGGAATAAAACAGGCATACGAAACCGGTAGAGGCTCGGTGATAATTCGCTCTAAAGCTGATATTGAAGATCGCGATAATGGCAAAAAACGAATTGTTATTAAAGAACTTCCTTATCAAGTTAATAAATCATCACTGGTTGAAAAGATTGCTGCATTGGTAAGAGATAAACAGGTTGAAGGTATAACTTCATTAAATGATGAATCAAACCGTGATGGTATTAAAATTGTAATTGATGTTAAAAAAGATGCTCAAGCTGAAGTTATTTTAAATCAATTATATCGTTTAACACCACTTCAAACTTCTTTTGGCGTAAATTCCATTGTTTTAGTTGGTAAAACTCCAAGACAAGTTACATTGAAAGAATTATTGAAATTATATGCAAATCATCAAATCGATGTTGTTAGAAGAGCAACGATGTTTGATTTAGATAAAGCTTTAAAGCGTGCTCATATTGTTGAAGGACTAAAAATTGCTATTGATCATATTGATGCCATTATTGCCTTAATCAGAAATTCTAAAGATCCAAGTGAAGCTATTGAAGGTTTAGTAGAAAAATTTGGTTTAGATGAAATTCAAGCAAAGGCGATTATGGATATGCAATTTAAACGCTTGACAGGACTTGAGCGTGATAAGATTTTGTTTGAATTAGAAAGTCTATTAAAGACTATTGAAGATTTAAGGGACATTTTAAATCACGAAGAAAGAATTATCGCCATTGTCAAAGATGATCTATTGATGGTTAAGGAGAAGTATGGTGATAAACGCCGAACAGAAATTATTGATGGTGGCTTAGATGTGGAGGATGAAGATTTAATTCCTGTTGAGGATGTGATTATTTCTAAAACAACAAACAATTACATTAAACGCATACCTATTGATACTTATAAGACTCAAAACAGAGGTGGTAGAGGTATTAAAGGAATGAGTGTTAATAACGACGATGTGATTGATGAATTTATCAGTATGTCTACTCATGATCACTTATTATTATTTAGTAATTTTGGTAAGGTTTATCGTATTAAGGGTTACAAGATACCTGAGGCTACAAGAATTTCAAAGGGTATTCCAATTGTTAATATTATTCCACTGGATAAAGGGGAAATGATAAATTCCATGGTTCCATATAAATCAAACGACGATGAAAACGATGTTAAATATTTATTCTTTGTTACAAAAAACGGTTTATGTAAGCGTACAGCCATTGAAGAATTTGAATCTATCAGACAAAATGGTAAAATTGCGATTGTTTTAAAAGACGATGATGAGTTGGTTGGAGTAAAGGCTACATCAGGAAATTCAGAAATTATTATCGGTGCCAGCAATGGTAAAGCGGTAAGATTTAATGAAAGCGATGTTAGAGTTACTGGTAGAAATAGCAGTGGTGTCTGCGGTATGAATATTGAAAAAACTGATCATATTGTTGGAATTGCCAGTGACAGTAATGGTAATGAAATTTTGGTAGTATCTGAAAACGGTTATGGTAAACGCTCAAAACTTGAAGATTACCGTATGACTAAGCGTGGTGCTAAGGGTGTTAAAACAATTAATATTAATGAAAAAAATGGACCACTTGTCAGTCTGAAGGCGGTTAATGGTGATGAAGACTGTATGATTATGACCAACGATGGTATTATCATCAGAATTAATGTTGATAAAATCGGTGTTTATGGCAGAGTTAGTCAGGGTGTAAGATTGATAAAACCAAATGAAAACTGCGTGGTATCAACAGTTGCGATTGTCGAACACGAAGAAGAGGTTGATGAAGCTGAAACAGTTGATAAATCTGAGTAAAAATGTTTTAATATTAAAGAACGAAAGAAGACTAAGTAATTAAAACTTATTTTAAGAAACGCAATGGTTGATGTGAATTGTGATTAAGTTTAATGAAATCTACCTTCTAGTGAAATTAATGTTTTCCGTATAACTGCGTTAAAGTTTAAAGTAATAAATTAAGGTGGTACCGCGATTATTCGCCCTTAGTATCACCTTTTGTTATATTTGGAGGAATTATGATTGATATTAAATTGATTAGAGAAAACCCAGAAATTGTTAAAGACAATATTCGCAAGAAATTTCAAGATGATAAGTTAGCTTTGGTTGATGAGGTTAAAAAATTAGATGAAGATTACCGTAATTTAAGAGTAGAAGTAGATGAGTTAAGAGCTAAAAGAAATAGTGGTGCTAAAGAGATTGGAAAACTATTAAAAAATGGTTTAAAAGAAGAGGCTGAACAACTTAAACAAAGTCTTGCCACCATGGGAAGTCAAATCGAAGAACTTGAAGCAACAGAAAAGAAATTAGAAGTTGAAATTCGCAATATTATGTTTACTATTCCTAATATTATTGATAAGTCGGTACCAATCGGCAAAGATGATAGTGAAAATGTTGAGGTTGAGCGGTTCGGTGAAATTAAAGAAAAGAATTTTGAAATACCTTATCATACAGATATTATGAATAATTTTAATGGTATTGATATTGATAGTGCCAGAAAAACTAGTGGTCAAGGTTTTTATTATTTAATGGGTGATATTGCAAGATTACACAGCGCTATCTTGGCATATGCTCGTGATTTTATGATTAATAAAGGTTTTAACTACCATATTCCACCATTTATGATTAGATCTGATGTTGTTACAGGAGTAATGAGTTTTGCGGAAATGGAAAATATGATGTATAAAATTGAAGTTGAAGATTTATACTTAATTGGAACTTCAGAACATTCAATGATCGGAAAATACATTGATACAATTACCCCTGATATTAAAATGCCATTGACATTAACATCATATAGTCCTTGTTTTAGAAAAGAAGTAGGGGCACACGGAATCGAAGAACGTGGAGTTTATCGTATTCATCAATTTGAAAAACAGGAGATGGTCGTTATTTGTAAACCTGACGATTCAATGAATTGGTATGAAAAAATGTGGCGATATTCAGTGGAATTATTTTTAAGTTTAGGAATCCCTGTTAGACAATTAGAATGTTGTAGTGGTGATTTAGCTGATTTAAAGATTAAATCTTGTGATATTGAAGCTTGGTCGCCAAGACAACAAAAATATTTTGAAGTTTGCAGTTGTTCTAATTTAGGAGATGCTCAAGCACGAAGACTACAAATCAGACTACAAGGAGAAGACGGTAAGAAATATTTTGCCCATACCTTAAATAATACTGTTGTCGCGCCACCAAGAATGTTGATTGCATTTTTAGAAAATAATCTTAATGAAGATGGTTCTTTAGATATTCCGGTAGCATTAAGACCGTATATGGGTGGACAAGATAAAATTTTAAAGAAGTAGTAAAATACTTCTTTTGTTTCACGTGAAACAAGATTAAAATGTTTCATGTGAAACATTTAGGAGGAACAATGATTAAAGGAGTAATATTCGATTTCAATGGGACTTTATTTTTTGATAGTTGGATTCATAAAAAGATATGGCTAAAAATATTGAGTGAGGTTATTGGTCAACCACCAACACCAGAGATGATGGATGTTGTGAATGGACAAGTTAATTTTCAAATGATTAAAAGTTTTAATAAATATCGCAAAATTCCACTTAGTGATGATGAAATAAATCGTTATTCTGAGAAGAAGGAAGCTATTTATCGTAATTATGTATTGGAACACAATTTAAACAAATTGGAAGCTGGTGCTTTAGAATTATTTGAATATTTAAAGGAAAATAATATTTCTATGGTTCTTTGCAGCGCTTCAATTAAAGAAAATATTGACTTCTTTTTTAATTCTTTCGGTTTAAAAGACTACTTTATTCCTGAACAAAGTGTTTATGATGATGGAAGTTATCATAATAAGGTAGCGATGTATAAAAAAGCCTGTGAAAATATCGGTATAGATATAAAAGACGCTTTGATTTTTGAAGATAGTAAATTTGGAGTAAAGTGGGCAATTGAAGCGGGTTGTAAAAATATTGTTTTATTGAAATCAAGTCAAAGTAATTTAAAATTTCCAGAAATAATTCAAGAAATTAATAATTTTACTGAGTTTAACTATGATATTTTAAAAAAATAGGTTAAAATAATATAGGTACAACAGATATGTTCTAATTTGGTCAGGTCAGGAATGAAGCAGCCATACGAACCTCTATCTGTGTGTACCTTTTTAAATTATGAGAAGCACATTAGTATATATAAAACATAATAAGCAAATATTGATGCTTAATCGAAACAAAAAAATAAATGACATTAATTTTGGAAAATGGATTGGTGTTGGTGGCAAGTGTGAAAAACGCGAAAAAGTTATTGATTGTATGTTGCGTGAGGTTAAAGAAGAAACCGGACTACAAGTTGATAGCTACAAATATTTAGGAAAGTTAAATTTTAATTATGACGATATTTATGAGGAAATATATTTATATGTTGTGGATGAATATCATGGAAAAATAATTGATGATTGTCCTGAAGGTGAACTGGTGTTTGTTGATGAGAGAGATCTTATGAGTTTACCTTTGTGGGAAGGTGATAAATTTTTTTTGCCTTTGGTGATTGATGAGGTTTATTTTGGTGAAATGCAATTAATATATCAAAACAATATATTGATAAAGGTAATTAATAACGACTATTATATATATAATATACATACTGAAATGATTAATAAAACGATACGATTATCAATGGAATCCGCCTTGAATAATGAGGTACCTGTTGCAGCAATCATTACTCACAAACATAAAATTATTGCTGAAGCATTAAATACTAAAGAAGAAAATAATAATTCCTTACAACATGCTGAAATTAATGCCATCAATAAGGCTTTGGTGGTATTAAATGATAAATATTTATCAGATTGTATTATGTATGTTAATTTAGAACCTTGTTTAATGTGTTCTGGAGCAATAATTCAATCAAGAATTAAAGAAATACATTATTTAGTTGATGATCAAAAAGGTGGTTTTTTGAAGTCAAATTTAGATTTGGAACTTCATAAAGGAGTTCATCATAAGATAAAAATTATTAAAGAAAACGATGTTGATAATAAAGCTAAAAATATTATTAAAGCATTTTTCAGAAGTAAGAGAAATAACGCGAAATAAAATAGTAACTTCCAGTTTCTAATGAAGTACACTAAAAGCTAGGACTTATTTCCATTTTATAATTTAAAGTGGAAATAAGTTTAAAATTGTTTACCTTTTTATGACTATTTAACCATGTCAAAAACAATAGCTTATTTCCGTTTAGTGTTCTCGCTATTTCTTTTATGTTTTATTTAATTCGGGTTAGCTTATCTAAAATTTCTTTTCCGTATACACCAACAAAAGCTTCCTCTGGTGTATAACCACTTAATGAAGGAATCTTTTGTTGATTAATAAAGCTCATAACATTATTCATATTCTCTTATTAAGTGCGATTTTTAATTGATTGTTTCTTTGGGAAGAATTTACGCAATTGTTTATTCATGTTTTCTACCGATCCTTTTTGGTTGAATTTAAAGGCATCATAGTAATAAATATGTGTTCTAATTTCCTTTGTTTGTGGATCTTCTTAGATTCCTTTTGTATTTGAAAAAAAGAATCCCTATCTGTTAATATAGCAGGGAATAATTGCTTAAAGGCTTCAATACCAATTGCTTCTTGAATCATATCAAATACTTCGACAACCTTATGACTATTAGGTCTTTGAATAACCAATAATAAGACGAAATATAAATTTGGGAATAATAATGTTAAGATGGATTTACTATCTGTTACAATAGAGCCAAGGAAGTCCGTTTGTACTATAAAGGTATTCGGGTGGCTTTGTATAAATGCCAGATAGTCTATGAAAGTACGATTACTGCGATCTATTTTATTATTTTCACGGTATTCGTACTTTTTATTTAATTTCTTTCTCTTTTTATAAGTAGTGGCATAAGGTAAGTCAATTTTTGAGGTTGTTAGGATACCTCAATGTTTTTTACAAATAGGATCTTTTATATTTCTAGCAGCTTCTTTAGATACAAAACGATTTCTTTTTAGCTCCTTAGAAATACTCGTTGGATCACATCCTAGTAGTTCAGCTATTTTAACAGCAGTTGCTTTCTGGGTTGTGGTTTGATTATTGGAAATCTTTCTATGTTCAAAGTTTTTTATAATAAAATAACCCCTTCTAGCGAGAACCCCAATTTGAATATATGATATTTCTAAGACTAATTTCCAGTCATAACTTGAAACTGGAAGTTACTATTTTATTTGGCGTTACGATATCAAATGTATTGCTATTCGCAATCAAAAGTGATATAATCTAAAGCGAAAGGAAGTGATATATATGGCAAGAACATCAAATATTTATGTAAGAGTAGAACCTAATATTAAAGAACAGGCGGAAGTGGTACTTGAAAAACTTGGAATACCAATGTCAAATGCTGTATCTATCTTTTTAAGACAGGTTATAATGCAAAATGGTTTGCCTTTTGAAGTTAAAATTCCTAATACGAAACCTATTTCTTTATCAAATTTATCAGAAGAAGAATTTAATATGGAAATATTAAAAGCTCATAATGATTTTGAGAATGGAAGAACATATAGTTTTGAAGAAGTAGAAAATGAGTTAAAAAAAGAGTTCGGGAGATGAAATATAAGATAATATTTTCTGAAAATGCTAAAAGAGATTTAATAAGTATTGTAAGATATATTTCAGATGAATTATTAGAATCTAATATTGCTGAAAAGTTATCATATAGAATATTAAAAGTGATTAAATCTCTTGATAAATTTCCAAATAGGTATAGATTATGTGATTATCAAGAATGGAAGGAGAAAGGACTTAGAGTTTTACCTGCTGAGAACTATCTTGTATTTTACATTCCTGAAGAGCCGAACCAAATTGTAAAAATATACCGCATTATCTACGGGAAAAGAGATATAGAAAACCAATTAAAAGATAGAGTTACATTTGAGGAATAAGTGTAAGATTTTCCAGACGGTGTTTGGGAAATAGTGCAATGCCAGTTGCACAAATATAAAAAATAAACTATGTAGACATAACTAAGAGAAGTGGAATATTACTCCACTTCTTTTTTATTGCAACGAAAGAAGCTTGGCGCTCGGCATCAAGGGCAGAGATTATTGAAAACTTAATATTTAAGGGATTTGTAGAAAGAGATAAGAAAAATCTTATAGCCACCCATAAAGGAATTAGCCTTGTAACGATTGTGGCTGATAGCTTTAAGTCGTCAGAAACCTCCGCAAAGCGAGAAATGAAACTATCGGAGATTGCAAGCGATAAACCTTCAAAGGAAGAATTGTTGAAAGGTATTGAAATGGAAATAAAGGAAGCTATTTTGAAATATAGAGGTAATTAGCCACTAATTTCAGTGCGAAATAAAATAGTAACTTCCAGTTTCTAATGAAGTACACTAAAAGCTAGGACTTATTTCCATTTTATAATTTAAAGTGGAAATAAGTTTTTAATTTTGATGAAGTAAGAGAAATAAATAATTATCTAACATTAATGATGATATAATTATTAGTGATTATGAGTTATCAAGCGTTATATCGAAAATATCGACCAAAAGAATTTAAAGAAGTTGTAGGGCAAAATTATATTGTAACTACATTATTAAATGCTATTAAACAAGGTAAGATTGCCCATGCTTATCTTTTTGCTGGTCCAAGAGGAACTGGCAAAACCAGTGTTGCCAAACTCTTTGCAAAAGAGATTAATTGCCAAGAAGAAAACAACCAAGACTTGGACAACGCTCCTAATATTAAAGCTTTTAATGACAACAATCATCCTGATGTAATTGAATTGGACGCTGCCAGTAATAATTCGGTTGATGATATTAGAGAAATTGTTGATAAGGTTTATTATGCTCCAATATTAGGGAAATACAAGGTTTACATTATTGATGAGGTACATATGTTGAGTAACAGTGCCTTTAATGCGCTTTTAAAAACCTTGGAAGAACCTCCAAAAAATGTAATTTTTATCTTAGCAACAACTGATCCTCAAAAAATTATTCCAACCGTGTTAAGTAGAGTCCAAAGATATAATTTTAAAAAGGTTGATATTAAGGATATTGTTTTAAGGATTGAAAATATTTTAAAAATAGAGAACATTTCTTATGAAGAAGAAGCAATTAAGTTAATCGCCTCGCTTGCAGATGGTGGAATGCGTGATGCTTTAAGTATTCTTGATCAAGTTCTTGTCTATGGTGGTAATAAATTATTAACTGAAAAAGTATATGAAGCCTATGGTATTTTACAAAAGGAAGCAAAAGTTAATTTAATTAAAGCGATTATTTCAAAAAAATATAACGAAATTATTGACAGCGCCAGTAATTATAATGCTAATGGGATAGATTTAAAGCGTTTAACTAATGATTTATTGAAGATATACAAAGAATTAATGATTTATCATAGTGTAAATCACGATTTTAATCTACAAGCTATCAATAAAGAAGATGCTGATGAAATATTAGCTAGAATTAATAAGAATATATTATTAAAATCTATTGATATATTGATGGATAGTTTAAATAAATATAAAAATGCTACAGAATTAAGAGATTATTTTGAGCTTTGTTTATTAAAAATGGCTAGTCTTGATAGTGGTGTTGAGAATTTTGATAATGAAATTAAACTGAAAGAAAAGAATTTAGATAATCAAGATTATCAAGTCATTACAACTGATAAAATAATCGAACAAGAAAAGGTTGAAGATAATCATCAAATAATTGACTATACACCAGAAAAAGACTACTTATTATATCTATTAAGAAATTCAACTAAAGAAGAAAAGAATTTAGATTTGTTTATTTATGAACAGCTTGAAGATTTTAAATACGATATGGATAAGCGCTGTTATTATGAAGCTATAATTAATACAAAAATTATTGCCTCTGGTGCTGATGCGATTATTTTTGAAACTACAGATAAAAATAATTTTAATGATCCTGAATTTAATGAAAAATTATATATATTCTTTAGAAATGATTTAGATATTGATAAAATGGTTTATGGGATAGATTCCAAAGATAAGGAATCATTATTTGAATATTATCGTAGTAATATCGGAAATAATATCCAAGATTATGAGGTTGTGCGTTATGAGGTTAAAGAAAGTGAAAAACTAGAAGACCAATTAATCACAATATATGGTGATATAGAAATAATGGAGGATTAAAATGGATTTTAACAAATTATTAGAACAGGCCGCTAAGATGCAAAGTAATCTTGAAAGTACCCAGACAACATTACAAAACAATGAGTATTGCGGCAGTGCTTCAAATGGTATGATTGAAGTTGTTTTGATGGGCGATTATTCATTAAAGAAAATTAATATCAATAAAGAATTATTAGATTCAGAAAATCAGGAATTGGTCGAAGATATGATTGTTATAGCCTATAACGAAGCTAAAAATAAATTAGAAAAAGATAAACAAGCTAAGCTGGCGGATGTTACTGGTGGAATGAATATTCCAGGATTGTTCTAATGTATCCTAAAGATTTTGAAAAATTAATTGAAGATTTAGCTAAATTGCCTGGGGTTGGTAATAAAACAGCTATGCGTTATGCCTTTAAAATTATGGATTGGACAAAGGAAGATGTTGCTTTGTTTATTGAAAATATTAAGAAGGTCAAAAACGAGATACATTATTGTAGGCGTTGCGGTTTTTTAACCAATGATGATGAGTGTGATTATTGTAAAGATAAGACCAGAAACCAAGAAACCATTGTGGTTGTCAGTTATGTTCAGGATGTTGAAGCTATTGAAAGGATTGGGGAATATAACGGACTATATCACGTGCTTAATGGTAACTTATCAACATCTAAAGGAATTATGCCTGACGATTTAAATATTGAAAGTTTATTAGATCGTATTAACGAAAATACTAAAGAAGTTATTTTGGCTATTTCTCCAACTATTGATGGGGAAATGACAGCATTATATCTTAGTAAGCTATTAAAAAAGAAGGAAGTTAAAATTACCAAATTAGCCAGTGGGCTTCCGATGGGTGCTAATCTGGACTATGCTGATGATTTAACTATATTAAAGGCTATGAACAATAGACAAAAAATGGAGGACTAATGCTTAAAGACTTTGAAATCGCTAGATTAAATAAAACATTGGATATTAGAGATATTGCTAAAAATATTAATATTCAAGATCAGTATTTAGAATGTTATGGTAATGATAAGGCAAAAGTTTCGTTATCAATTCATGATGAATTAGCTAATAATGATGATGGTAAGTTAATTTTAGTTACATCCATTAACCCCACAAAGGCAGGAGAAGGCAAATCTACCTGTACTATAGGAATTATTGATGGTTTCCATAAACTAAACAAAAAGGTAATCGGTTGTTTAAGAGAACCTTCGCTTGGTCCTGTTTTTGGAGTTAAGGGAGGAGCTACTGGCGGTGGTTATGCCCAAGCCCAACCGATGGTGGATATTAATTTGCATTTTACTGGAGATTTACACGCAATTACTAGTTGTAATAATTTGATTTCAGCAATGATTGATAATCATTTATATCAAGGTAATGAGTTGAATATTGATCCTGAAAACATTACTTTTAAAAGATGCTTAGATTTAAATGATCGTAGTTTAAGAAATATTAATGTTAGTGTTGATGATCGAGTTCCAAGAAAAGATCGTTTTTCAATTACAGCAGCTAGTGAAATTATGGCAGTACTTTGTTTGTCTAATGATCTTGAAGATTTTAAGAAACGCGTTGGAGATATTGTTGTTGGTTATACCTACGATAAAAAGCAAGTAACTGTAAATGATTTAAAAATTGTTGGATCGCTGGCAGCGCTTATTAAGGATGCGATAAAACCTAATTTAATTCAAACATTGGAACACACGCCAATTTTAATGCACGGTGGTCCTTTTGCGAATATTGCCCATGGATGTAATAGTGTTATTGCCACTAAAATGGGTTTAAAATTAGCTGATTATGTAGTAACAGAAGCTGGTTTTGGCGCAGACCTAGGGGCAGAAAAATTTTTAAATATTAAATGTCGTCAAGCCCAAATTAAACCTTCGGCAGTTGTGGTGGTAATTACTACTAAAAGTTTAAAATCACACGCAGGAATTGCCTATGAAGATTTAAGTATTCCTAATGTTGAGGCTTTAAAAAAAGGTTTAATAAATTTAAAGGCTCATTTAGATTCTTTGAAAAATTATAATATCCCAAGAGTAGTGGCAATTAACAGATATACCAATGATAGTGATGAAGAATTACAAGCAATCAAAGACTTTGCTAAGAATGAAGGGGTTGTTTGTGAAATGGCTGAAGGCTTTGCTAAAGGTGGAGATGGCACAGTTGAATTGGTTAAAAAAATAATAGAAGTACTTGATGATAAGGATTTTAAATATTTATATGATGATAATTTATCTATTAAAGAAAAAATAGAAACAATTTGTTTAAAACAGTATCACGCTAAAAATGTTGAATTTACCACAGAAGCCTTAGAAAAATTATCATTAATTACCGATAATAGTTTACAAGTTTGTATGGCAAAAACCCCGATGTCTTTAAGTGATGATGCTAAAAGTAAAGAAACATCAGGTTTTACAATTCATGTAAAAGATATTAAAGTTTCATCGGGTGCTGGCTTTGTGGTGGTAAGCACTGGGGCGATTATTGATATGCCAGGTCTTTCTAAAAAACCAGCTGCACTAGATATTGATGTTATAGATGGTGAAGTTGTTGGAATTTTTTAATGAAGACATTAGTTAAAATATTTGATAAAGACTATCTTAAAAATGGTATATCATCATTAATTTTGAATATTGAATGTGTTTATGTCTTATATCACAAATATAATGAAGAGGCTTTTAATGCCTTTGTTAAAGTTATTAATAAGAAAAAACCTAATCTAAAAATATCTTTTTATCAATATGATGATAATATTTTTAATGAGTTTAACACTGATGATATAATTGTTGATCTTTATGGTGGTGATGATTATATTCAGCTTAAAGTTTTTGAATGGTGTTTAAATAACAATATTCAAACAATTATGGTGGATATTATGAAAAAGGAGATTATTAAAATGCATAATGCTGATAATCTTTTTTTAACATATCAAAATCCTAAGTTAAGTATTCAAGATTTATTAGAACTTACTGGAGCCGAGATTGATAACAGCTTACATAAGACACCAATTTTAAATAACCACGAATATAATGATAGTTTAGTTAAAATATTCGATATAGTTGTGGATTATGGTTTTGATAAATATACCGAAATGTGTTCATTAATTACCAAAGATCTTATCAGTAAGAATTTAATTGTTGGTAATAATAAAACTATCTTATCTAAAAGTGTAGATATTAATTTATTAAGGTCCTTAGCTATTTTTAATGAATTTGAAAGAAAAGAATTATTACAAATACAAAATCGGATGATAATTTATAAAAATAATGAAGTCTTTGATTTGGTTAGAAATGCTGGTCTTATTCTTGAACAGTATCTTTATTTAAAACTTATAGAAAGTAATTATTTTGATGAAGTAAAAATGAGTGTGGTGATTAGAAAAGATTATTATAATCAAAAAACGCATCGAGAAATAGATTTAATCGTACTTAAAGATCTAAAGTTAATATTTATATCTTGTAAAATGTATGCAGTTAATATTCAGGATGTTATGGAGATTAAAACTCACGAGGAATATTTTGGCAATTTCTTATCTTCATCAGCATTAATTTGTGGACAGTGGTTAGAGAAACAAAATTATAATTTATATTTAAGAACTAAAGAGTTGTATGTATATATTGTCGATAAAGATGAGTTTAAATGTCATAAAGCTATTAGTGATATTAGAAATATTATTGAAGGTACATATCAATATGATTTATAAATTATTTATTGAATTAGGATGGTTTTAATTAAATATTCAATAGATATTTTATAGTTGTAACTTAATAATTTAAAGAAACAATTATAGTAAAATGCTGGTTCACATTATATTTTATAGTTTTTACACATATATTATAACCGAAAATAAAATGTCCAATCTCTAATTGAGCAAGGACATTTTATCTATTGGTGGTTATTTGTGATAACCTATTTTTGTTTATAAATTTACTATTTTTGCATAAATCATTACTGCTATGGTTACAACAAAACAGACACTATAGAAGAATAACATCTTATATCTTTTTTCATAAAATTCACAAATCATGTATACAAGTAAAACCATCAAAAAAGCACAAGCCCTTATAAAATTATCTAATATAATTAAATTTATAAATAGAAAAATAAGCGATGATATTTTTTTTACCATTTGTTATAAATTGTATATGTTTTATGTAAATTTTTTAAATTTACATCAGAATATGTATAAATAACTAATTTTGATCGTCTTCCTGATACATAATACCATGATTTATAATATATTCCTTCATATCCTTTATCAAAAGCTTCAACCCCACTACTAATTCCGCCTAATATTGTGGATAATCCACCACTTATGCCATGCAACCCTATTCCAATAAGAAACCACAAAACAGTGCTTACATTTCTAGCGCTTTGATTTAAATCTGCAACAGTTCCTGTGCTTGTAGAAATGAGTTTATACGGTCCGTTCATCTCGCCATACCTGCCTCGCAACCATTCCTCTGAACCGTCACCATTTCCTCCTGGTCTGCCTGGCAAAGCTCGCTTAATTACAATTGGTTTTCTAAAATGTTTTGAGCTTTGTTTTAGATTTTCTTGAGCATTTAATTTTATTGGTGATATACAAATAAACATCATTATAGCTAAAATAGTTGTTAAAAGCTTTTTCATATACTTCTCCCTTCTGTAGCGATAATTATTAAAATATGTATATAAATAAGAACTATACTAAATACCCGTCTTATACCTTGCAACATATATATTATGAATATATTTAATCTTCATAATATGCACCCTCCTTTTATACTTTGTGTACATTTTTAAGATTTTATTGTAATTAATCTTATTTAAAAAAACAAGAGTTATGCACCTTTAATTAAATTAACAAATTTATCCCTCGCCCGTAAACTTAACTTCCACTTTAAAGCTAATAAAGAGGTTAATTTATGTCATCAGTGAAGAATTTACACTTAACTATTACAATAAATCGAATATTAATTATCGTGATGAATTATTTGATAAAATCACGATATAATAGTAACTGAAAAAGAGGTATTATATGGCGAAATGGGATAAAGATTATATTGAATTATGCGAAAAAATATTAAAAGAAGGAATTAGAACCACCAATAGAACCAGTGTTGATACTATTAAGTTATCGGCACATCATTTTCATTTTGATTTGAGTGAGGAATTTCCAATCTTAACGACTAAACAGCTTTTTATTAGGCAGGCGGTATTGGAAATGCTTTGGATATATCAAGTGCAATCTAATGATGTTAGATGGCTTAAAGAACGCAATGTGCATATTTGGGATGAATGGGAAATAAATGAAGAAGGCAAGTGGATAGCTGAACAAAATGTGCTTGGAGATGATGGCAAATTTACTAAAAAAATAGTTGAGAAGGATTTTGGTAAAGATATGGCCCATACTATTGGCACAGCTTATGGATATATTGTTAATAAGTTTAAATCAACACAAAATTTAATAAACACTTTAAAAAATAATCCTACAGATCGTCGTATGGTCATTAGTCTTTGGCAAAACGATTATTTAGACACCGCTGTATTACCATCTTGTGTTTGGAGTAGTGAATGGGATGTAACTGATGGCAAACTTAATTGTTGGGTTCACCAAAGAAGTTGTGATGTGCCTTTAGGATTACCGTTTAATGTAACTCAGTATGCGGTATTGTTGATGATGCTGGCAAGAGTTACAGGACTTAAACCAGGGACTATTGATTGGAGTATTAAAGATCCACATATTTATGTTAATCAAATTGAAGGTATCCAAGAACAAATTAGAAGGTATCATGAATTGGAGGATTTACCAGCGCCTAAATTATGGTTAAATCCAGAAATTAATGACTTCTTTAAGTTTGATAACAGCAAGGATTGTGTGGATGTTAAGTTGATTGATTATCAACATCATGGAAAAATCGCATTTAAGGTAACAGCATAGGGAGGAAGATATGAAAATTGCAATGATTGCTGCCATTGGCAAAAATAACGAATTAGGAAAAAAGAATCAATTACTTTGGCACCTTCCTAATGATTTAAAATTTTTTAAAGAAGTAACTTTAAATCATACGGTGTTAATGGGTTTAAATACTTATAAATCAATCGGAAGGCCTCTGCCAAAAAGAAGAAATATCGTCTTATCTTATAATGGTGAATATCAAGAAGATGGAATTGAAGTTTATGGAACTATTGATGAGGCATTAAAAAATCTTGATGAAGATAAAATATTTGTGATTGGTGGAGCCAGTATGTATACACAATTTATTGACCGAGCAGATGAATTATACCTTACTGAGGTAGATGCTGAAGATAGGGAGGCAGATGCTTATTTTCCTCAATTTGATAAAAGTCGATACAATTATACAAAGCTAAAAGATAATAGCGATGGTAATATTAGCTATTGTCATGTCTTATATACTAAAAAATAATTAATATAGAAAATAATAAAAAGCGATTTAATAAACTGCATTTTGGGACAGTTTAAAATCGCTTTTTAGTTTATCTGTGATTTTAAATAATTAAAGATGAAATTTTCAATTGATCCATCCATAACCTTGTCAACATTTCCTTCTTCGTAATTATTACGATGGTCTTTTACTAATGTATAAGGGCAAAAGACATAAGAACGAATTTGAGATCCCCATTCAATCGCTTTTTGATCACCCTTGATATTTTTTAGTCGGGCCTCTTTTTTAGCTATTTCCAGTTGGTAAAGCTTGGATTTAATCATATTCAAACAATTTTCACGGTTGATAAGTTGACTGCGTTCTGTTTGACTTGTAACAACAATACCTGTAGGTAAGTGCTTCATTCTAACAGCGCTATCTACCTTGTTGACATTTTGACCACCAGCTCCTGAACTGCGCATCGTTGTTACTTCTAGGTCATTATCATTGATATTAATGTCAATTTCATCATTAAATTCAGGAGTTATTTCAACACTCGCAAAACTTGTATGGCGACGACCAGAGGTATCAAAGGGCGAAATTCTAACCAAGCGATGAACACCGTTTTCACCCTTAAGATAGCCATAGGCTAAATCACCCTTAATTAGAATAGAACAAGACTTAAGACCTGCTTCATCACCGTCTTCATAGTCTAAAACTTCAAAGCCATAACCATTTTTATTAGCGTATCGTTGATACATTCTGAAAAGCATCATTGCCCAATCTTGACTTTCAGTACCGCCAGCCCCAGGGTGGATGGTTAAGATGGCGTTGCTGTGATCATAATCTTCTTTTAAAAGCACTAAAATTTCATAGTCATCAAAATCTTTATTAACACTTTTAAATTCTTCTTCCACCAATTCAAACATATCACCGTCATAGGTTTTGTTTAATTCATTTAAACTTAATTCTAAATCTTTTAATCTTGAAATTAAATTTTCATGGGTATTGATTAATTTGGTAATGCTGTTAGCTTCTTTGATGGTAGCGGTAGCTTTTTTATTATCAGTCCAAAAATCATCTTGGCTTTGTTTAAGATTTAATTCGTTTAATTTTTCTTTTAAACCATCGAAATTAAGAGAAATGCCTAAATCGTTAATCTTTTTTAATTGAGATACAACCTTAGCACGAATTTCATACAATTCCATTATTCAGCCTCAAATACAATTTTTAGATTGATACAAATTTGAACCACATCATAAGAAATAGTATTCATCATTTCTTCAAACATCTCAAAGCCTTCATGAACATAGGCTTGAAGTGGGTTATCTTGAGCATATGAGCGCAAGTGAATACCGTTTCTTAATTTATCCATTAAATCAATGTGATTTACCCAAGCACGATCAATTGTTCTTAGTACCACGACTTTTTCATGTTCTTGAATTTCTTTCTTCACAGGTTCGATCTTATGTTCATAATCAGACCATGTTTTATCAAAGACTAAGGTTTTTACCTCATCAATATTTTTATCAATTAAGTTATTTTCAAAGCCTTCATCAATATTTAATTGTTTTAAAATATTGTGATAGCCTTCGTCATTGATATAAGGTTTTTTAGCATCGTTCATAACATTGTTTTCAATTACACGATTAACTACACGCCTATACATGTCATTAACAATCGCGTGAATATCATCGTTTTCCAAGATGAAGTTGCGTTGTTCATAGATGGTTTCGCGTTGCTGTCTTAAAACATCATCATAATCTAATAGTGTTTTACGAATATCAAAGTTGGTTCCTTCAACGCGTTTTTGAGCGCTGCTAATGGCTTTAGTGATACTTTTATTTTCAATCGCATCATCTCCAAGCATACTGAACATTTGTTGCATTCTTTCGCTACCGAACCTAACCATCAATTCATCTTCAAGTGAAACATAGAAGCGACTAAAACCAGGATCGCCTTGACGACCACTACGACCTCTTAATTGGTTGTCGATACGACGAGATTCATGGCGTTCACTTCCGATAACCGCAAGCCCGCCTAAAGCCTTAACTTCATCATCAAGTTTAATATCGGTACCACGACCCGCCATGTTGGTGGCGATGGTAACTGAACCCTTTTTACCTGCAAGGGCAATAATATCAGCTTCACGAGCATGATTTTTAGCATTTAAGACTTCGTGTTTAATATGACGACTTTTTAGATATTTTGATAATAATTCTGAAGTTTCAACACTGATTGTACCAACAAGCACAGGTTGACCCTTTTCGTGTAATTCGATAACTTCATCAATTAGGGCATTATATTTAGCCTTTTTACTACCAAATACCAAATCAGGATGATCAATTCTAGCAATAGGTCTATTTGTAGGAATTTCTACCACGCGCATATTATAGATACTTAAAAATTCTTCTTCTTCAGTTTTGGCAGTACCAGTCATACCAGCTAATTTGTTATATAAACGGAAGAAATTTTGGTAAGTAATAGTGGCAAGAGTTGTAGATTCTTGTTTAATACTGATACCTTCTTTAGCTTGAAGTGCTTGGTGTAAGCCATCGCTATACTCACGGCCTGGCATTTTACGACCAGTATTTTGATCAACAATGATAACCTCATCATCCTCGACCACATATTCAACATCATTCATCATAATGTAGTTGGCTTTTAAGGCTTGGTTGATGTGGTGAACTAAGTTGGTGTGTTCGATGGCGTATAGATTTTCAATACCGAATGATTTTTCGGCCTTGGCAATACCTTTTTCACTTAAGTTAATATTTTTACCCTTAATATCAATTTCATAATCGCTGTCTTTTTTCAATTTCTTCACAAAACGATCAGCTTGAATATATAAATTAGCAGTTTGTTTTTCACCACCAGAAATAATTAATGGAGTGCGAGATTCATCAATTAGGATACTATCAACCTCATCTACAAAGGCACAATTAAGCTCTCTTAATACACGGTCTTCAACTCTTGTAACCATGTTGTCGCGTAGATAATCAAAGCCTAGTTCAGAATTGGTGGTATAAGTAACATCACATTCATAGGCAGCGCGTTTTTGTGCAGGAGATAGTTGTCTTAAATTAAGCCCGACCGTAAGTCCTAAAAAGCGATGAATTTCACCCATCCAATTAGAGTCGCGCTCTGCAAGATATTCATTTACTGTAACTACATGAACACCCCTTCCTTCTAGGGCATTAAGATATACAGCCATTACTGATGTCAGAGTCTTACCTTCACCAGTTTTCATTTCGGCAATATCACCACGATGTAAAACAAGGGCACCCTCTAGCTGACAAAAATATGGATATTCACCAATTACCCGCTTGGCAGCTTCACGAGCAACTGCAAAGGCTTCAGGCATAATATCATCTAAAGTTTCACCTTTTTGTAGTCTTTCTCTAAATTCGATAGTTTTATGTTTTAATTCTTGGTCAGTTAAGTTGGTCATTGTGTCCGCAAAACTTTCAATGGGTCTTGCAGCTCTTTCTATTTCATTTAATATTTTTTTGTCTTGATTAAATAATTTTGATAAAAAACTCATAGGAATCCTCCATAAAATAAATTATAACACATTATAATTAGCGTATATAAATAAAAGGGCTTGAATGCCCCTTTGATTACAGATTTATATTTTTTTGATGTTTTTAGCAGCTGGACCACGGTCGCCGTTTACCAAATCAAATTCGACATCTGCACCTTCGTCGATTGTTTTGAAACCGTCCATAATCAAGCTATCGTAATAGAAGAAAACATCTTGTTCACAATCGTTAGTTTCGATGAAACCAAAACCTTTTGATTTATTAAATCTTTTTACTTTTCCTAACATATTTAAAATCCTTTCAAGTGAAAGTCTAACACTATTAATTTTAAACTGCAAGCATTAAAGCGCAATCATTTCAACCATTCTTCTGGATATGATAGCGAAAACAACAGCACTTTAATGTTTTTTTGTTCTAGTAATTTAGCACAGGCAAGCATCGTAGAGCCCGTAGTAACAACATCATCAACCAATAATATTCTATTGGGTATGGGTGTGTCTTTTAAGTGAATATGTTTGATAATATTTTTTCTTAAATTTTTATTCAAATTGTTTTGATTATAGTTTCCATCTTTATAAAAGGGTTCAATTACAGGTATTTTTAAGTCCTTGAAAATTAAATATAAATGATTAAAACCACGCCGATAATTGTTTTCTAAGGAGCTTGGAACCAAGGCTATGGTATAACCATGAAATTTATGACTTAATTTTTTTATATATGGATATAAAAATAAGGGAGCCAAAGCTTCATCATAATTTTCTTTATATTGTAATAATAGGGTTTTAAATAGTTGGTGATATGGATAGAGGGCAAAAAGCTGATATTTTTCAAGCTTAAAAGACTTAGGCTTATAAGACATCAATTTACGACAAAAGGGGCAAATCACATCATCAAACAATAGATAATCAAACAAGCTGGCACCATTGGTGATTTCTTTTAAACAGTATAGACAAGTCCTCATATCTATTAATACCTGAAAATTGAGCATCTCCTAGGCAATTTATAATTAATTAAGCTAAAATGAAGATGTCGATGAGGAGGACACTAAAATGGAACAAATTAAACTCAACTATTCTTTTGAAGCTTTAGAGCCATATATTGATACCCTAACAATGGAAACCCACTATGGTAAACACCACAAGGCTTATACCGATGCTTTTAATAAATTAATTGAAGAACACCAAGAAATTCAAAATAAATCAGAGGTTGAAATTCTTGCTGATATTGAAAAATTGGATCCATCATATCGTGAAGCGGTAAGGAATAACGGTGGTGGTTATTATAATCATAATTTATATTTTGATATCATGTCGCCCAATCCTAAGAAGGAACCAACTGGTCTTTTATTAGAAAAAATCAATGATCAATTTGGAGGTGTTGAAAACTTAAAAACAGAATTAATCGCTGCGGCTTTAACACAATTTGGCTCTGGTTGGGCATGGCTTGTAAAAGATGGGTCTGGAAAATTAAGTGTAGTTAAAACCGCCAACCAAGATACCCCATTAAGACTTGGACTAACACCAATTATTGGGATTGATGTTTGGGAGCATGCCTATTACTTAAAATATAAAAATTTACGCAAAGCATATGCTGAACAATTCTTTGAAGTATTAGATTGGTCTAAGGTTGAAGAATATTATAGTAAATAATTTTATGGCTACAATAATGTAGCCTTTTTTATTGGGGTGTTTAGGATTTTTAATCACCGTGTATATTAATAGTTATGAGGTGTCGGAGATGCAATAACACGGATATTAAATATTTTTATAAGGGCAGCAAGGGTTATTATTGTCGTAAGTGTGTAGGTTTTAAAAGACTTTTGATTGATGAAGAAATTATTGGTTGTGAATATTCATCATTAATTAATGACTATGATTATCAGTTGGGTTTTGAATTATCAATTGATCAAAAAAGAGTCAGCGATGAATTGTGTCGGTATCTAGTTAAAAAAAGAAATGTTTTATTACACTGTATCTGTGGAGCTGGTAAAACTGAAATTGTCTTAGCTGCCATTAAACAGTATCTTAGTCAAGGGCTAAGGGTAGGCTATGCGATAAGTAGAAAGGAAGTTGTTATTGAACTGGCAAAAAGATTTAATTACTACTTTAGTAAGGCAAGGGTAGTGTATGTGTGTGAAAATCATACTGAGGAATTATTTGGAGATTTAATTGTATGTACTACACATCAACTTTATCGTTATTATCAGTACTTTGACTTATTAATCCTTGATGAGCCTGATGCCTTTCCTTTTAAGAATAATGATGTTTTAGCGGGTATTGCCAAAAATTCGGTAAAGGGTCAAATAATCTATAGTACTGCCACCGTTGATGAAGGTTTATTAAAAATGATGGATCAAGATATTGTGGAATTAAAGCTTTTGGTTAGACCGCATTATCGCCCACTTATTAAACCCAAGATTATTGTGGCCTTTAAGTATTTACGATATTTGATTATGTGGTATTTGGTGATTTATAAATTGAAGAAAACATTGGTTTTTGTTGCGAGTAAAAAAGATGCTTATCGTCTATTTAGAATTTTTCGTCATTTATTAAAATGTAATTATATTACTTCTGAAAGCTTGGCCAAAGAAAAGATTATCAATGATTTTAAAAACGATAAATTTCATGTTTTATTTACTACCACCATTCTTGAAAGAGGAGTAACTTTTGAGGGTGTTGATGTTATTGTGATGGACGCAGATACTTATGTTTATGATGAAGCAACACTAACCCAATGTTCTGGTAGGGTAGGTAGAAGTTTTAATCACCCTGATGGCTGTGTCTATTATTTAAGCTCATTTATCACCAAAGAGATGCTTGATTCTATTCGAGAAATAAAATTGGCCAATAAATATTTAAGTTTAAATTATGAATATTATCAATGATTATTGTTATAATTGAAATATGATTAATGACAAAATTGTGGTTAAGGGCGCCCGAGTAAATAACCTTAAAAATATAGATATTACGATACCTAGAAATAAATTGGTAATTATGACTGGATTGTCAGGTTCTGGTAAAACATCATTGGCCTTTGATACCATCTATGCCGAAGGACAAAGACGCTATGTAGAATCGTTGAGTTCTTATGCTCGTCAGTTTTTGGGGGGTATTGAAAAGCCTGATGTTGACAGTATTGAGGGTTTGAGTCCTTCAATCAGCATTGATCAAAAAACAACCTCAAACAATCCTAGAAGTACAGTTGGTACGATAACGGAAATTTATGATTATCTACGACTTTTATATGCCAGATGTGGGGAAGCCTATTGTCCTAATCACCACCAAAAAATAGCTGGTACTACCATTACTAATATTGTTACTAAAGTCATGAATTATGAAGATGATTTAAGACTGGAGATTTTAGCTGGGCTTGTGAATAATCAAAAAGGAACATTTAAAGAATTAATTAAAAAATTAAAGGAAGATGGTTTTCTTCGTGCCTATATCGATGATGAATTAATACTTTTAGAAGAAGTGGAACAGCTAAATAAAAACAACAAACATACCATTAAGGTAGTTGTTGATCGCCTTAAAAAGAAGGATGGAATTGAATCAAGACTATATGATGCTGTTGAAATTGCCACCAAGTTAACCGATGGGACGGTTGAGGTTAAAGCGGCTGATAATTTTGAATTGTTTTCTACAAATCATGCCTGTCCGATATGTGGCTTTAGTGTGCCAAAATTAGAGCCGAGTTTTTTTAGTTTTAATTCGCCCCTTGGTGCTTGTGAACATTGTAAGGGTTTGGGAGTTACACAGAGCATTAATATTGATTCCTTAATTCCTGATGGTAAATTAAGCATTAATCAAGGTGGAATCAGATATTATAAAAATACGGTTAATACTGGAAATTTAGAATGGCAAACATTCGCAAGATTATGCCAGGAATATCATATTGACCTTGATAAACCACTCAATAAGTTTAGTCCTAAAGAATTAAAGATAATCTTAAGGGGTTCTGATAAACCGATTAACTATCAGTTGGTTTCTGATGCTGGTACCAAATATGATCGTCATGAGTATATTGAAGGAGTAGCCTCACTTATAGAAAGGCGAGCCTTTGAAACAACATCAGAATTTTTTAAAGATTATTATTTTTCATATCTTACCGACAGCACTTGTAATGTGTGTGGCGGTGCCAGACTAAATGATAAGGCTTTATCGGTTAGGCTTGGAGCGTTAAATATTTATGAATTTACCAAACTGAGTATTAAAGATGCTTATCAATATATTAAAGATTTGGAATTAGATAATTACCATGCACAGATAGCTAAATTATTATTAGAAGATTTAACCAAGCGTTTAAAGTTTTTGGTTGATGTCGGTTTAGAATATCTATCACTTAATCGTTTAGCAGGAACGCTGTCAGGTGGTGAGGCTCAACGCATTCGTTTGGCAACACAGATAGGTAGTGCGCTTACTGGAGTTTTATATGTACTGGATGAACCAAGTATCGGACTACACCAAAAAGATAATGATCGCTTAATTGAAACTCTCAAAAAAATGCGTGATTTAGGTAATAGTTTAATTGTGGTCGAACACGATGAAGACACCATGAGGGCCAGTGATTACATTGTTGATGTGGGACCTGGCGCAGGTAAAAATGGTGGGGAGATTGTAGCCTGCGGAAGTCCTGAGGAGATTATGAATAATCCTAAATCTTTAACAGGTGCCTATTTATCACATCGCAAAATTATTGATTATCCTAAAATAAGAAGTAAGGGTAATGGCAAATATCTTAAAATTGTTGGTGCCAGTGAAAATAATCTTAAAAATATTGATGTTAAAATACCGTTAAATACACTTACTTGTGTCAGTGGGGTTAGTGGTTCGGGCAAATCGAGTCTAGTTAATGAGGTATTGGCTAAGGCGGTAATGAAACATCTTGATCGTGTTCGCATTAAGCCTGGGGCACATAAAAAAATTATTGGCTTGGACAATATCGATAAGATTGTGGCCATCAGTCAAGATCCTATCGGTCGTACCCCAAGAAGCAATCCCGCCACTTATACAGGGGTCTTTGATGATATTCGTGAACTTTTTTCAATGACTAACAGCGCCAAAGAAAAGGGTTATGATAAAGGTAGATTCAGTTTTAATGTCAAAGGTGGAAGGTGTGAAGCCTGTCAGGGTGATGGTGTTAAAAAGATTTCGATGCTTTTTGTGCCTGATGTTTATGTTGAATGTGAGGAATGTCATGGTAAACGCTACAACCAAGAAACCTTAAGTGTTACCTATAAGGAAAAAACGATTTATGATATTTTAAAGATGAGTGTTCAAGATGCCTTGAAATTCTTTGAGAATCATTATCGAATTAAAAATAAACTACAGACTCTTTATGATGTGGGCTTGGGTTATTTGGAGCTTGGTCAAAGTGCTTTGACTTTATCAGGCGGTGAGGCTCAACGCATTAAATTAGCTTCAGAGCTACAAAAAAAAGCTACAGGCAAAACCATCTTTATTTTAGATGAGCCAACAACCGGTCTTCATAGTGAAGATGTGCGAAAATTAATTGAAGTATTACGCAGGATAGTTGATAATAAGGATACAGTAGTAGTTATTGAACACAATTTGGATGTTTTAAAAAATGCTGACTATTTAATTGATTTAGGTCCAAATGGCGGTGAAGGAGGGGGAATGCTTGTGGCTTGCGGGACCCCAGAGGAAGTGGCAAAATCACCAGAATCATTTACAGCCGGATATTTAAAACGAGTATTGGAGAGAGTTTATGAGTGATGAAAAAAGAGTTTATGTGCGAGAGTTAAAAGATTATTTTGACTTAAAACAAGTTAGTGGCAACGATGAATCTTTGAATCGTTATATTGTGGCGATGGATATTAATCGTCCTGGTTTAGAACTGACAGGCTTTTCAGAATCTATGGATTTGAAGCGGGTTATTATCATTGGTAATAAAGAGGTTGCCTATCTTAATACCCTAGATCATCAAACTAAATTATCAAGGTTTGAAACAATTACCGATGGCTATACCCCTTGTATTATTATCAGTGGTGGTAATAAGGCGGATGCTGCCTTGTTGGAAATGGCTAATTCACGCAATTTTCCAGTATTTGAAAAGGATAGTCCCACCTATCGCTTAACTGTAGATATTATTTCTTTTTTAGATGAACACCTAGCACCTAATGATTATTTACATGGGGTAATGATGAATATTTTTGGCTTGGGAGTTTTGATTAAGGGCGAAAGTGGTGTTGGTAAATCGGAATTAGCGCTGGAACTAATTAATAAGGGTCATGTGCTTGTTGGTGATGACTGTGTGGAAATTAAAAAGGTTCACAACGAAATTTATGCCTGTGCCCATCCGCTACTTAAAAATTATTTAGAGATTCGCGGTATCGGCATTATTGATGTGCGTTTAATGTTTGGGGCTAGAGCCTTATTAGATAAAAGTCCTTTAGCGTTAATCTTAAATCTTAAAAAATTCAAACCCGATGAAAGTTATGATCGGATAGGTGGGGCTACAATGCGTAACTATCACCAAATGTTGGGGGTTGATATTCCGATTATTGATATTCCTGTTAAGGAAGGTCGTGCAATGGGGGTTATTGCCGAGGCGGCAGTAACTAACTATCGCTTGAGTAAACAAGGTTTTGATAGCTCTGAAACATTTCGTAGTGAAATTATGGGAGCCATCGTGGATAAAAACAGAAAGAATGGTAACGAATGAAATTATTTCCTAATGATAAAGTATGGTTAGAAATTGGACCATTAAATATAACTTATTATGCAACGCTGATAATTATTGGGGCGGTGCTTGCGTACTTATTAACCAGAAAAAATTTTAAAGACAATCATAAAAATGTCGATGATTTAAGTGATTTATTTTTTGATGTTTTATGGATTGGAGTAATTGGCGCCCGTCTTTGGTATTGTGCCTTTTATGATTTTGTAGGTTATTTTACCAACCCTTTAAAATTGATTGCAGTCTGGGAAGGTGGGCTGGCAATTCATGGTGGGGTAATCTTCGGTATTATTTATGCCTATTATTATTGTAAACGCCGAGGTTGGAATTTTCTTAAAACTGCTGATATGGTCGTTCCTAATATTTTAATTGCTCAGGCAATAGGCAGATGGGGTAACTTTATTAATCAGGAGGCCCACGGCAAAGAAGTTGGCGCAGCTTTTTTTGATGGACCGCTTAGTTTTCTTAAAAGTGGTATGTATATTGATGGAAGATATTATTATCCAACCTTCTTTTTTGAGAGTATTGCCAATATTATCGGCTTTGTCTTGATTGTTTTAATTTTGAAGAAAACTACTAAAAAACGCGGCCAATTATTTTTTAGTTATTTTATGTGGTATGGAGCAGTTAGATTTTTTATTGAATTTTACCGAACTGATGCCCTATTGATTGGACCACTTAAAATTGCACAAATTATCAGTATTATTTCCTTGGTAATTGGCATCTGTGGTTATTATGGCTTATTTGATAAGTATTTAGTTAAGGATAAACCAACCATTATTTTTGATCTGGATGGTACTATTATTGATACGGAAAAAGGGATTATTAAATCATATGAATACTTATTTAGCAAATATGATGATATTAACAACTTTACTGCCCAACGCCGTTTAGAAGTTTTAGGACCTTCATTATTTCAAATGTTTGATAAGTATTTTCCTAATTTAAATCATAACGAATTATTAAATGAATATCGCCAACATAATGAAAAGATTTTTAAAGATACCAATAGCTTGATGAATAATGCTGAAACGACAATTAAAACATTGTTTGAACAGGGCTATAATTTAGGAATCGTATCAACTAAGATGCACGATAGAATTATTGATAATCTTAAGTTATATAATCTTGATAAGTATTTTAAGGGTGTTATTGGTATTGATGATGTTAAAAACGAAAAGCCATCACCCGAGGGTATTTATAAATTGTTGAAGGATAATCGTTTATATGGCGATGATCTTATTTACATAGGTGATAGTTATAATGATATTTTATGTGGTAAAAATGCCAACGCCTATACTGTCGGTTATATTTTTAATCAACAGCGCAAAGATGAACTTTTAACTGTCCAACCCGATGAGGTGATTGAAGATTTAAGTGTCTTATTGGAAATTGTAAATAAGGATACTTACTTTACTGCCAATCGTAATTAGAATAAGAATAGATAATAGATACATTAAATAAATAATCTTAATAAAAGAAAATTTATCATTCTTTAAATGAAACAAAAAGCAGTAAACCTAAAAGGATTTACTGCTTTTTAAGTTAATAAAACATAATTCATATTTAATCGTTGAGTTGAAAGATATTTAGACCTTAAAGGCCTTTCTTATATTTGTTTAACAGTTTAATCAATTCGCTGTAGTTAGTGATAACACTATCACATAAATATCTATTTTTATTTTCGGTATCAATGGCTAAGATGCGATTGGTATGATCTTCAATATCAGTTGGTGTTTTAAGAATATTTTTGATGAGCTCGCGTTTATCTTTTTTGATAAAAACAGTCGCAATTAAATCGCCATAGAGTGATTTTAATTTCATCGCCCCACAAATATCTAAAGATATAACCCCTAAATGGTTGTGGTTGCTCATAAATTCTTTAATGCGTGCCGCTCTGATGCCGTAGTGGTTGTGAGCGTATATTGAGCGTTCTAAAAAGGCGTTTTCATTCAATAATTTTAAATATTCATCCTCACTTAAAAATTCATAGGCTTCACCATCTTTTTCATCAATTCTTTTTTCTCGGGTGGTGGTACTGATGATTGTTTTAGCCAGATTATTATTGATGACATCTTTAATCATTTGTGTTTTGCCAGAACCACTAGGACCTACCAGGCATACAAGTCGAGGATTATGAATTTCAACATTAGTTTTTTCGATTGTTTCAACAATCTCTAAAACTTCGTTGTAACTATGCACCGATAAAATACCAGTTAAATATTTATTCCATGGTCTTCTAAAAAGAATAGGGAAGCGAGCATTTGATTCTAAGATATTATGGGCAGCATCATCAAGCATAATATCAAGTTGTACTAAATCTTTGCGACTGCCGATAATCAAGTGTGAAGGATCAATATTAAAATCTTCAACCAACCGCTTGGCTCTGGTACTCATAACCTTATAATTGACAGCTGTAACAATAAAGACTTCGGCAATTTCATTTAATTTGTTAATAAATTCTTTGGCACCCTCATAAATTGGTTGGTTGTAGGTAAAATCATCAGATTCAAAATATTCATACATATGTGTATATAAGGGGTTTGTGGCATAGCCCCATTTAATAAAATCTTCAGTTTTTATCGGGTTGTCGCTAGGATAGTCGCGGTTTATACATTCACAAACATACTCGGAACATTTGTATAAAACATCATCGACATCGATACCTATTTTAAGTTTATTTTTCAACATGGCTAATCACCTCTTTTATATTTTGCAATAATTCTATATTAAAATACATAAGTGTGGCAATCTTTTTTACTTGAAAGGTCCTAAATGATATAATTTTATGGAGTGGAGGTAAATATGGCAACAACAATTATTGATCATCCTTTAATCAAACACAAACTTACTCAAATGCGTAAGAAAGAAACTAAAACTAAAGATTTTAAACAAAATCTTGATGAAATAGCTGGTTTAATGGCGTATGAAGTTTGTCGCGATCTTCCAACAAGAAAAGTTAAAATCGAAACTCCAATTTGTGAAACTACAACTGATGAGTTAGAAAATGATATTGTCTTAATTCCGATATTGCGCGCAGGTCTTGGTCTTGTGAACGGTATTAATAATTTAATACCTACTGCCAAGGTTGGTTTTGTGGGCATGTATCGTGATGAAGAAACACTGGAACCACATGAATATTTTGCTAAATTCCCTAACAACCTAGGTGATGCGGTAAATTTGGTTTTAGATCCGATGCTGGCAACAGGTGGAAGTGCGATTGCGGCAATTGATGTGGTTAAAAAAGCTGGAGCTAAAACGATTAAATTAGTTTGTTTGGTGGCGGCGCCCGAGGGTGTTAGTGCGGTTGAAAAAGCCCATCCTGATGTTGATATTTATTTGGCAGCCCTTGATTCACACTTAAACGAGAATGGTTATATTGTTCCGGGCTTGGGCGATGCTGGAGATCGTATTTTCGGAACTAAGTAATGGTTCGTAAAATAGAAAGTTTAGCATTCAGTCTAATTGGAACGGTGTTGGTCTTTGCCTTGATAGGACATATGCTGGATAATTTTTTTCATCAGGATAAATTATTTCTGGCTATCTTTATCATCTTAGGCTTTGTGAATGTTATGGCTTATTTTGCTTATCAGGTTTATAAATATGTTTATAAAGGAAATTAAAGAATTTAAAGTATCAAGCATTGTCGTTTTATTAGTTTCGGTGGTTTTATTTTTTATAAGACCTACCGCTGCCTTATCTTTTATTGTTGGTTATATATTTTATTGTATATCTCATTTGATTATGATTAAGGTATTAGATTTGGTGATGTTTTATCAGATTGAAAATAAAATTAAATTGTTTGTATTGAGTATGTTGAATTTGGGAGTTTTATTTATCCCGTTTATGTTATGTGCTTTTTTTCCAAAAATATTTGAATATATCTATTGCTTTTTTGGATTATTAGTGTATAAATTTATCTTGTATTTTAGGAATATAGTGTTAAAGAAATGAAATTGATTATCGCAAAAGAAATACCCGCAATTATTATTATTACCCTATTAATGGTAGTGTTTATGGTTGTGGTGTCAAAAAAAATTGAGAAAGCCGATCCCTTGGCAAAACCAAAGGGAATAGTCTTTTTAGGGCTGTTATTTGTTGAAACTATTGATAATATGGTAATGAAAAACATGGATGAAAAGGCTGTTAAAAATTTTGGTCCATATATTGGTGGCATTGCCATGTATCTTTTACTTGCAAATATCAGTGGGCTAAGCGGCTTTTTAAATGCACCGACTGCAAGTTATAGTGTTACTTTGAGTTTTGCGATTATAACTTGGATTTTAATTCAGCGACAAGCATTTAAAACAAGCGGCATCTTAGGCTATATTAAAAATTTAATGGATCCTATCCCAGTGTTTTTCTTACCCAATTTATTTGGGCAAATAGCCCCATTTATATCTTTAAGTATCAGGCTTTTTGGTAATATTTTATCGGGTTCGGTAATTATGGGGATTGTTTATTGGGCAACAGGAAGTTTAAGTAATTTAATCTTCAGCCTTATCAATATTAATGCTTCATTTAATATTTTTGGTGTGGCGATTGCCCCGATATTACATATGTATTTTGATTTATTTGCAGGCTTTATGCAAATGTTTGTATTTATTAGTTTAACGATGGTATTGATTCAAAAAGAGAAAGAATAGGAGGAATGAATCATGATTAGTGTTGGAAAAGGACTTATTGGTATTGGTGCGGGTATTGCCGTACTTACTGGTTTAATGACAGGTCTTGGACAAGGGCTTGCGGCATCAAAGGCGGTTGAAGCTGTGGGCAAAAATCCAGAAGCGGCTACTCAAATTCGTAGTATGTTGGTAGTTGGTTGTGCGATTGCAGAATCTTGCGCTATCTATGGTATGCTTGTAGCATTCTTGTTGATCTTCGTATTCGGAGCTTAGTTGTGGGTTCATTTGAAATTGATGTTGCAACACAACTATTTCCAAATCCTTTAACTATTGTTGTTCAACTTTTAGCGACAACAATTATTTTTGTGGTAGCTAAGAAGTATTTATTTAAATATGGTCGTGATTTTTTGATTAAACGCCAAAATAAGATGCAAGAGGTTTTGGATGATGCCCATAATAAACAAAAAGAGGCCGAGGCATATTTAGCTGATGCAAAAGAAGATCTTGATAAGGCTAGAATGGTAGCTGCTGATTTAGAGGTTAAAGCCAAGGGTGAAGCGATGGATATGCGTGAAAAATTAATTGAGGATGCTAAGAATGAGGCGGATTTGATTATTGATCGTGCTAATCGCCAAGTTGTTGCAAAACAAAAAGAAGCTGAAAAAGAACTTAAACAGCACATTGTTGATGTTGCTCTTTTGGCGAGTCAAAAATTATTGGCTGATGAAACCAAGGAATTGGATGCCAAGGCTTTGGATAAAATAGTCGAGGAATTAAAAAATGAATGAAATTAGCTTTGCCTATGGTAAGGCCATTTATGAAATAGCCCTTGAACATAATTTAGTTAGTGATTATTTGACTCAAATTGAAATTGTTGAAGGTTTATTGGATCAAGAATTAGATAAATTTCTTAAAGCACCCAGTATTGATAATGATACTAAGAAGGAAGTTTTGATTGGCTCACTTAAAGGCTTTGATCCTTATATGTTGAATTTTTTATCACTTATTATTGATAAGAAGAAGCAACGATATTTTAAAGGGATTTTTGAAGCTTATAAATCATTGGCTTTTGAATATTTAAATATTGTGGTAGTAAAAGTATTTTCAGCCAAGAAATTAGAAGAAGCTGAGAAGAATAAAATTATAGAAGGTCTAAAGAAAAAAGACAGCCATAAAACATATCGTATTGAAAATATATTAGATAAAAGTTTATTGGCAGGATATAAGTTGGTACTTCACCAACAAGTAATTGATACTTCACTTAAAAAGCGTATCAATTTATTAAAAGAAGAATTAATGAAGGAAGGTGATTAGATGGCATTAAAAATTGATGAAATCAGCAGTCTAATTAAATCAAAGGTTGAACATTACCATGAAAAAATATCAGTAGATGATATTGGTAAAATCATTTCAGTAGGTGATGGTATTGTCCTTGCGGAAGGCTTAAATGGTGCTATGGCGATGGAGCTTGTCTTATTTGAAGATGGCACCTATGGCATGGTGATGAACCTTGAAGAAGATGTTGTTGGTATTGTAATCTTGGGTAGCGATGAACATATCAAGGAAGGTCAGGATGTTAAGCGTACAGGTCGCATTATCGAAGTGCCGGTTGGCGATGTGATGCTGGGTAGGGTTGTGAATGCCCTAGGACAAGAAATTGATGGTGGTAAAGCAATCGAAACTAAAGATTTTATGCCGATTGAAAAGGTTGCACCAGGTGTTATGACTCGTTTATCAGTAAAAGAGCCATTAATGACTGGACTTAAGGTAATTGATTCGATGATTCCGATTGGTAAGGGACAACGCGAACTTATTATTGGTGATCGTCAAACAGGCAAAACAGCCATAGCAATTGATACCATTATTAATCAACGCGGTAAGAATGTTAAGTGTATCTATGTAGCCATTGGTCAAAAGGCTAGTACGGTTGCCTTGATCGTTGAAAAGCTTAAAGAGTTTAAGGCTATGGACTATACTTGTGTGGTTATGGCAAGTGCCAGTGATTCGGCACCAATGCAATATATCGCCCCCTATGCAGGATGTGCTATTGGGGAATATTGGTTAAATAAGGGCGAGGATGTACTTATTGTCTATGATGATTTAAGTAAACATGCAGTTGCCTATCGTACAGTATCCCTACTTTTAAGAAGACCACCAGGACGCGAAGCATACCCTGGAGATGTTTTCTATTTACATAGTCGTTTATTAGAAAGAGCTTGTAAATTAAATAAAGATAATGGTGGTGGCTCACTTACAGCCCTTCCAATTATCGAAACCCAAGCAGGCGACATCAGTGCCTATATTCCTACTAATGTTATTAGTATTACTGATGGGCAAATTTTCTTGCAGTCGGAATTATTTAATAGTGGAGCAAGACCGGCGGTTGATAGTGGACTTTCAGTAAGCCGTGTAGGTTCTAGTGCCCAAACAAAGTGCGTTAAGAAGGTTAGTTCATCGCTTAAATTGGAATTAGCACAGTATCAAGAATTATTGGGCTTTACGCAATTTGGTAGTGATCTTGATCCGGTTACGAAAAAAACTATCGATCATGGTGCGCGTTTGATGGAATTATTAAAACAACCTCAATATCAACCACTTACTAATGAAGCGATTACCATTAGTCTATTTGCAGCTAAGCATCACTTTTTAGATGAGGTTAAACTTGAAGATATTAAGGTTTATGAAAGTGAATTACATAAATATATGCAAGATAATCATCAAGTTATTATTGATACCCTTAAAGCTAGTGGCGATATTGACGATGATACCAGTAAAAAGTTAATGATGGCCTTAGCTGCCTTTAAAGAGCTTTTTATACTAAAACACGGAGCACTTGATGGCAGGTAAACAATTATTAAAACAACGCATTAAATCAATTACTACCATTAGAAAAATTACTAAGGCTATGGAAATGATTGCTAATGCTAAGTTATTGAAAACTCGTCATTTGATGGAAAATAATCGTGAATATTCTAACTGTATTAAAGATACAGTAAATGATATTTTAGCCGGTAGTGTTGCGGTTAATAACCAATATCTTGAAAAAAACAACAGCCCTAAGTCAGCAATTATCATCATGGCTAATAATTTAGGTATGTGTGGTGGTTATACTGCTAAGATTAATGCCAAGGTTTTAGAGATAGTTAACCAAGATGATGTTCTGTATCTTGTAGGTAATAAGGGAGTTAATAATTTAATTAATCATGGTTATCAAATAACTTCATTATTATCTAGTGATGGTTTTGAGTTTAAAGATGCTGTAAACATTAGTGAAGAAGTCTTGGCAAAATATCGCAACAAGGAAATTGGTAGTGTTAAGGTTGTTTATACGGAGTTTGTGAATAGCGGAACCTTTGAACCGATGGTTATGAATTTATTGCCCTACATACCAATAAAAGAAAATACTAAACATCAAGAAATTATCTATGAACCAAATGCAGATACAATTCTTGATGATTTAATCCCAATGATGGTTACCAATATGATATATAGCACCTTTATGCGTGCTAAAACGGCCGAACAAGGAGCTCGTCGTTTAGCGATGGAAAGCGCCTCTGATAATGCTGATGAATTAAAAGAAAAATTAACATTATCATATAATCAAGCTCGCCAACAAAGTATTACTCAAGAAATAACCGAGATTGTTGCGGGTGCTGATGCAATATAGGAGGAAGATATGAAAAACAATGGTGTTGTAACACAAATTGTTGGACCGGTAGTGGATCTTAGATTCCCTAAAGATTTTTTACCAGCCCTTAAAAATGTGATTGAAATTATTAAAAATGATAATGAAAGATTGGCGGTAGAAGTAGCACAACATACCGGTGATGATGTGGTTAGATGTATTGCGATGGGTTCAACCGATGGTCTTGTGCGTGGTATGGAAGCTGTTGATATGGGTCATGCGATTATGGTTCCAGTAGGTAAGGATGTTCTAGGAAGAATGTTTAATGTCTTGGGTGAACCAATTGATAATAAGCCTAAGGTTGATAGTGTTATGATGCCTATCCACCGTAATGCCCCAGCCTTCAAAGAGCAACAAACAACTACCGAAATTCTCGAAACCGGTATTAAAGTTATTGACTTATTATGTCCCTATGCCAAGGGTGGCAAGATCGGACTTTTCGGTGGTGCTGGTGTCGGTAAGACAGTTTTAATGCAAGAATTAATTCATAATATTGCGATTGAACATGGTGGTCAATCGGTGGTTGCGGGTGTTGGTGAAAGAACCCGTGAAGGCAATGATATGTATTATGAAATGAAGGAATCAGGAGTTTTAGATAAGACGGTTCTTGTCTATGGACAAATGAACGAATCACCAGGGGCTCGCATGCGCATTGCCCTTACAGGTCTTACGATGGCGGAATATTTCAGAGATCACGATCACCAAGATGTATTGTTGTTTATTGATAATATCTTTAGATTTACTCAAGCTGGTTCCGAAGTGAGTGCGTTACTTGGGCGGATGCCAAGTGCCGTTGGTTATCAACCAACCCTTGCGAATGAAATGGGACAACTTCAAGAACGAATTACCAGTACCGAAAATGGATCAATTACCTCAGTGCAAGCTATTTATGTGCCAGCCGATGATTTAACCGATCCTGCTCCAGCTACTGCCTTTACACATTTGGATGCTAAGACTGTCCTTGATCGTAGCATTGCAGCCTTGGGTATTTATCCAGCGGTTGATCCTTTGGAATCTAGCTCAAGAATGTTGGATCCGCTTGTAGTGGGTCAAAGACATTACGAAGTATCGCGTAAGGTACAGGAATTACTACAAAGATATAAAGAACTACAAGATATTATTGCGATCTTAGGTATGGATGAACTCAGCGAAGAAGATAAATTGGTGGTTAATAGAGCGCGTAAGGCTCGTAATCTACTATCACAACCATTTAATGTGGCTGAAGCCTTTAGTGGTATGAGTGGTAAATATGTGCCGTTAAAAGATACTATTGATTCTTTTGAAGCACTATTGAGTGGAAAGTTTGATGCCTATCCTGAACAAGCCTTTATGTTTGTGGGTAAGATTGATGAAGTAATCGCCAAAGCAAAAGAGTTGGGATATGAAAATTAAAACCATTATTATGACACCTAATGGTGTTTATAAAAAATGTGAATGTTCGATTATCAATGTATTATCAAGCGATGGTCAAAGAGGTATTTTACCAGGACATATGCCCCTTGTTTTATCACTGATTATCGGTAAGATTGAACTTGAGGAAAATGATGGTCGTCATATCTATGCAACCAGTGGTGGAATGCTGTACTTTAAAGATAATGAATGTCGTATCTTGGTTGATACTATTGAATCAGCTGGTGATATTGACTTAGACCGAGCTTTAGAAGCTAAGAAAAGAGCGCTTGAGCGTTTAAAGAATCGTAGTGATAATGATTTTAAGCGAGCATCAATAGCTCTTAAAAAAGCGATTAATCGTATTGATGTTAAAGAAAAGATTAGTAATTAATTAAATGGATCGATAAAAACGGTCCATTTATGATATTAGCTCTTTTTTAGTGTGCCGGGTATTTGTTATAATTAAGTGCTACCAATATGTTAAACATATTGGTTTATGTTGAGTGAGATGTTTCTAATATTTAAGTTCATGAGATATAATATTTAGGGAGAGAATATGAGAATTAGAGTAGAACATGTATCGAAGAAATTTGATAAAGTAACAGCAGTCAATGATTTGAATTTGACTATCGAAGAAGGACAGCTTGTATGTTTATTGGGTCCATCGGGTTGTGGTAAAAGTACCTTGCTTAATGTGCTCAGTGGTATTTTACCAGTCAGTAGTGGGAGTATTTATTTTGATGATGTTGATGTAACACACCTAGAACCGCAAAAACGCGGGGTTGGATTGGTGTTTCAAAATTATGCCCTATATCCACACATGAGCGTTTTGGAGAATATTTGTTTTCCGTTAGAAATTAAAAAAGTAGATAAGGCTACCAGAGTTAAAAAAGCGATTGAAATGGCAAAGCTGGTCAAGATTGAAGATTATTTAGATCGTAAACCAAGTGAATTATCAGGTGGTCAACAACAACGCGTGGCGATTGCCCGCGCTTTGATTAAAGAACCTAAATTATTATTATTAGATGAACCGTTAAGTAATCTTGATGCTCGTTTAAGATTGGAGATGCGTGAAGAAATTCGTCGTATCCAACAAGAAACTAAGGTTACAACTATTTTTGTAACCCACGACCAAGAAGAAGCTATGAGTATTAGTGATTGTATCGTATTAATGAAGGATGGTTTCTTGATGCAACAAGACAAACCACAAGCACTTTATGATCAACCACAAAAATTATTTGTAGCACAGTTTTTAGGCAATCCACCGATCAATACGGTTGAGGGCATTGTAGATGGTAATACTTTTTATGCCGAAGGAAAATATCCTATTGCCTTAAATAATAGCTATGATAAAACTGAAGCGATACTGGCTATTAGAGCAGAGGCAGTTAAACCCGATAAGGATAATTATCATTTTGAAGCCCTAGTAAAAGAAAGATTTATTATGGGTAAAGAGGAATTATCAATTTTAACCATCGGCAATAACAACTTTAGATTTTTTATTAATAGTGAACATATTTTTAATGTTCAAGATCATATTAGAATTAAATTAAGAGATAAGGGAGTATTTATCTTTGATCGTAAAACAGGAGAGCGTCTATGAAAAAGACGGTTTTACAAGATGGTAATTTTAACACCAAATATGAACCCTTAATTTACTTAGCACCCTTTTTATTTGGGGTTATCTTATGGGTCTTATATCCATTTATTAATGTCATTTTAATTTCATTTAAAGAAAATTATAACCAATTAACTGATAATTTTAATGGTATCGGCTTTCAAAACTATATTGATGTTATTACACACCGTTCTTTTTTGAATGCCTTAAGGAATACAGCCTTATATGTAATTACTGTAGTTCCAATCAGCACTATTTTATCAATTATCTTTGCGAATTTATTAAATCAAAAAATAAAGGGGATAGCCTTATTTCAAACGGCCTTTTTCTTACCCTTAGTAACCAGTGCTACTGCCATTGGCTTGGTTTTTAAATTGATGTTTAATACTAATTTTGGAGCTATTAATCAAATTCTGATGATGTTTAATATCAGTCCTATCCATTGGCTTGATAATCCGGCTTATAATATCTATACCTTAGTTGTTTTTGGAGTCTGGAATATTATGCCCTTTACGATTATTTTGTTGCTTAGTGGCTTACAAAATATCAATCCGATGTATTATACTGTAGCTAAGGTTGATGGGGCCAGTAATCTAAAAATGTTTTTTAGAATTACAATTCCATTGTTGGCACCGACCATCGGTATTGTTTTAATTATTAATACCATTTCTTGTTCAAAGGTGTATAGTCAGCTATTTCCACTATTTACAGGAAGACCGGGTATTGCCGATAATTTATATACGGTGGTTTATTATATTTATCAACAATTTTATGAAAAATGGGAACTTGGAAAGGCAGCATCAGCTAGCGTTATCCTGTTTATTATTCTCTTTTTATTAACAATGTTGCAGTTAAGAATGCAAAAGAAATGGAAACACTATTAATATGGACAAGCTTAAAAAAATATTTATTTACTTATTCTTGATTATCGGTGCGATAATTATGGTCTTTCCATTCTTTTATATGGTTAGCACAGCTTTAAAGACCAAGGCAGAATTAATGGCCTTTCCACCAGTGTGGATACCAAAGAATATCTTTAACTTTGAAAATTTTAAAAATGCCTTAAAAATGGCGCCGTTTGATCGCTATTTTATCAATAGTTTAATTGTTACGATCTGTTGCACAATCTGTACGGGTTTTACCACGATTGTAGGAGCTTTTGCCTTTAGTCGTTTAAAATTCCCTGGTCGTGATCTTATTTTCTCGTTGTTGTTGTCGATGATGATGATTCCTTTTGAAATGTTGGTTATTACCAATTATCAAACTTTGGCATCATTCCGTTTGATCAATACTATTATTGCCTTGATTATCCCTTTTACAACCTCAATCTTCTATACTTATATTTTAAGGAATTTCTTTATGAGTATTCCTGATAGTTTATATTACAGTGCTAGAATAGATGGTGCTAGTAATTGGAAGTATCTATGGCGTGTTATGGTTCCGATCGCAAAACCCAGCTTATTTACTATTATGTTGTTGAATGCGATTGCTTGTTGGAACTCATTTTTTTGGACAATGCTAGTAATTAATGACGATTTAAAAAGAACCCTACCTCTAGGTATTTATAAATTCTCAGGGGAGTCTGGGGCTGACTTTGAATTGGTCATGGCAGGCAGTACCCTAATTATTTTACCGATGATTATTCTGTTTATGTTTACTAGAAAGTTTATTGTTTCTGGTGTCAGCAGAGGTGGAATTAAAGGATAAAAATAAAAGCTTTTTTAATATTAAATTAATTATTGAATTTGGTTTTTAGCCTGATATTTTTTCCATACCCATAAGATGATTAGAAAGAATACAACATTAGCAAGCGTACCAATAAAGGCATCAAGGGTAACGCCAACACCGGCTTGACTAGCCTTAAAATTAAGGCTGTTATTAGATAGAATAGTAAGAATAAACAGGACACCATTATTGATAGCGTGCATAATAATACCCACCTCAATACCACCAGTAACATAAATTAAAATACACGATGTTAGATCGAAGATAAACATTGATATTGCAACCATAATATTTTTAGGGTCGTGTAAGATAGTGAATACAAAACTTAAGATTAAACCCAAAATAATACCTGACTTTAGAAGTTAAAAGTAAAAAAATGGTGTAAACTCGTAATAATTTAACGAGTATGCATCATTTTTATTTGTTTGGAAGTAATAAAATAATTGGTAATGGGTTGTTTTAATATGGTAGCTAGATTAGTAATAAAGTAAGAGGCAAGAGTAGTATTGATATAGCGGTTTTCATTAATTTGGATTAACTTAAAATCCTTAATGAATGCACAAATTTCACTGGTTGAATATTCATTATTAAGGATTTTAAATTGAAATAAGCGTATTAGTAACACTGTAACATAACAAATTAAGAAGTGTCCTTTGATACTGTTTTCTTTTTGAAGATATACAGGTCTTGCATCTAATTCACTTTTCATAACTCTAAATGATTCTTCAATTCTCCATAAATTATGATAAGCTTCATATATTTTTTGATCATCCATAGTATATTCAGAAGAAACCGGTAGGTTATATCTGGCTAGTTTTCTATCACTGTTGATTTTATCAATATTCATAATAGCCTTAGCACTTTTACCATCTACATCCACAAATTTAATATATCTAAAACTATCACCATATTCATCTTTTTTAGCCTTAAAAGCGCGTAGTTTCTCAGCTTTTTCTACCATTTTGTCAATCTCCATTAATTTCTTTCTTTGGAGTTTAGGTGAGAAGGTACAGACTCTTTTTTCTTTAACTATCTTAGTATGTTTATTACCATCTTCATCAGTGTATTCATAAGTAAAACTATCAATACATGATTTAAAGCTATAATGGATATTACCCTTACTATCAACCACATCCTGATAACCATCTTCTAATAAAACCCATTGTTTTTCTATCTTACTTAATTGTTTAACAGATTTAGAGAAGATATATCCATCACACCTGTTTACCGCTTCAATAATATTTCTAGCACAGTTTAAACCCTTATCAGCTAT
>JAXFOQ010000005.1:0-2653 GCA_034180345.1 Erysipelotrichaceae bacterium
ATGAAATTGACTTTTGAAGACAAATTAGAGATTTACCGATTATGGAAAGAAAAAGGATGGGGAAAAGTAAGAATATCGAAACATTTTAATATCCACCCTTCAATCGCTAATTACATCTTTCGTTTGATAGATAAACATGGCCCAGAGATAGTAAAACACGGTAAGAATAAATACTATTCTTTAGAGTTTAAAGAAGCTGCTATTAAAAGAGCTTTATCGGGGAAAGAATCAATAATATCTATAGCACTTGATTTAGGTCTTCCAAAGGATGGAACACTTCATTCTTGGATTAAATCCTACAAAAAAATGGGTATACTGTGGTTGAAAGGAAACGCGGTAGACATGGCAAAAAAGAAAGAGATGACAGCAGAGGAATACAAAGCCGAAATCAAGCGCTTGAAGGAGGAGAACTTGAAGCTTACCATCGAGAACGAATACATAAAAAAATTGAATGCCTTAGTTACACAAAAAGAAAAGTCTCAAAAAAAGAAATCGCAGTAGTAATCAGTGAACTAAGGCAAGAATTACAGGTAAGTCTTAGATTCATCTTAGATACGATAAAGAATCATCCTGAGTTACCACAGATTAGTAAGAGTGATTACTACTACGTAATATCTAAAGAAGATAAAGATCTTAAAAACGATGAAATCATAAATAGGATCATCGATATTTATTATCACCATAAAGGAAGATATGGGTATCGAAGAGTTTATTTACAGTTATTAAGAGAAGGATATTCCATTAATCATAAGAAAGTACAAAGATTAATGAAACGAATGGGATTAATAGGAATCAGACGTAATAAGAGAAAGTATTCATCTTATCAAGGAGCTGTAGGCAAGGTGGCAGCCAACATCATTCAAAGAGACTTCTTTTCAAATAAACCTAATGAAAAGTGGTATACAGACGTTACTGAATTTAATCTCAGAGGAGATAAGATATATCTATCACCAATATTGGATGGCTACGCAGGAGACATTATTTCATACAGCATTTCTAAAATACCATCTTTAAGTCAAGTCATGGATATGATGGATAGAGCTTTCTTAAGTAATCCAAATACAGATAACTTAATTCTTCATTCCGATCAAGGCTGGCAATATCAAATGAAACAATTCTCAAACATATTAGAAGAGCACAATATCATTCAATCCATGTCTTACAAAGGAAACTCATTAGATAATGGATTGATGGAGAATTTCTTTGGATTATTAAAAACAGAATTATTCTATGGATTTGAAGATCAATATAAAACCATAGATGAACTAATACAAGCAATAAAAGAATATATTTATTATTACAACAATGATAGAATTAAAAGCAGATTAAAAGGCTTAACTCCCATGGAATATAGGAATCAAGCCTTAATGAGTTCTTAGAACTTAACTTGTCCAAATAATTGGGGTCAGTTCATTACTGGCTATTTTTAGATTAGTTATTTGTTTTTAAAGCTTGTTTGCTTATTGGTAAATGATAATAGTAATGATAATAAGATGGTAGTAATGATCATCATCATATAAGCCATTATATTAGTAGTAGTAGTAGTATTACTACCGGTATTAGGAAGAGTCTTAATATTTTTGTGAATAACAGTGGTTAGTGTTGGATCACTTGGTTTTTTATGATCTTCTTTTTGAATGATGATTACCTTAGTATCCTTTTTAAGTGGTTTATCAAGCTTAACTTGATAATTACCCTTATCATCGGTTTTAGTAGTAATGGTAGTATTATCTTCAAAGGTGATTTCAATCTCTGATAAAGGACTACCCTTACCAGTAATAATCTTATCAGTATCTGCTATTGGATCAACACTTGGTTTTGAAGACTTAGGAAGTTCTTGATAAAGAGCTGTAAAGATATTATCACTAAGATCTTTTAAGACTGTATTATCACTTGGGAAGTTCTTATCCCAGTTTGTAAAGATAAAGTATTTAAAGCTTACAATATTTGGAATAAGTTTTTTAGTATTGATATAAGCCCAAGTAAGATCTTCTTTAACATCATATACTAAGACTTCATCCTTACCATTTAATAATCCTCCAATACCTGATTTAAAGATTAATCGTTTATAGCCCTTAGTAATATCCGGGGTATTAGAATCATTTGTATCTTCCGGATTAAATGGTTTACTTGGATCTTTAGGTTCAACCTTTTTAATGTTGTCAGTATATGTGGCAATATAATCACAATCGAAAACTGAGTCATTATCATTTAAAAGACTTGGACTATAGCTATCAAATGATTTAGTATCATCATTATAGTAGGCCTTAGGTATTAATAGACCATTATCCTTAGCTTCTTTAAAGGTGATGTTTTTTAAGACATAATAACTCTTAAGGGTAGTATTATCTTCAAAATGTCCCATATTAGTGGCATTAAAGCTAATCCTTACATAGTTATCATTAGGTTTATTTGGATTATTAGGGGTAATCTCAATAACCTTCTTATTGTATAAGTAAGTAGCAGTAAAGCTCATATCCTTATTGATGATAGTATCACCATTAAAGATAGGACTATACTTATCAAAGATATAATCAGTATCCGGGATAATCTTAGGAAGTGGTGCTAGGTCATTGAGCTTTTTATTGGCTTTAGGGTTTACATAGTATGAGGTATTACCTAAAAGACTGCCATGATCGCCCTTATTAAAGCT
>JAXFOQ010000021.1:0-71302 GCA_034180345.1 Erysipelotrichaceae bacterium
CAAATCCACATTCACACATTTCAATTCTACAAAGTTTAATAACAGTTAACCAATCACTGTTTAATAAAAGATTGGTAGAAAAGGAGAATGTATATTCATTAATCAACATTAATTAGATGAGTTAATTAGAATATACCAGGATGAAAAAAATGTATAACTTAAAAACACTTGATGATTTTTATAAACTAAGCACTAAAGATAAATTATTGGTAATGTTTGAAAATGTTACGGTGATAACCTTTGAAATAGACGGTGAAGAATATGCGTTATTTGAAGATGGCTTGGAGTTGGTTAATGAAACAAAAGATGAAACAATAATAACATTTAAAGATATCGATGAAGTCTTGGAATATAAGATAAAAGGCAAATCAATGACAGAAATAATAGAAAACATTGATGTTTATTTTACATAAAGGCGAAAGCCTTTTTGTTTTCAACTAATAAAATAAAAATATTCTCAATCACCAATATAAACAAATAGATAATATAGTAAAATAATTACGGCTAAAAATACATTTTTAAAATAAATTTATTATTTTTGCTTTATTTGTATTAAAAGTTGTGTAATTTTATCCATATTTTAGTTTAGATAAGGATATGTTAAACTTAAGAAGTTGATTAAGATATGTTATATAGATATATATAGTTTAATCAATGTCGTTAAGATAATTAGCCATTAATTTTTATTTATGATAAACAAGAATTGCATTAGAAAGATGATGATTGCCAAAAGGAATACTTTAACTGATGATGAAATAAACTTTGCGAGTAATGAGTTGTTCAATTTTGTGATTAATCATAGTGTTTTTAAAAATAGTGAATGTATATATTTATATGCAGATTTTAATCATGAGTTATTTACTAAAAAAATTATTGACTATTGTTTAAATTCCAATAAACAGCTATTATTACCAAAAATTATTCGTAGGGGTGAAATAGTTTTTGTGAATGTTAATAAAACAACTGAATATCAATTAAATAAATATGGCATTAGGGAACCGAAATCTGATGATGAGGTAAAAATTAATGCCGGAATGATGATTATACCGCTTGTAGCCACAGATATGACCTACCGCCTTGGTTATGGTGGTGGATACTATGATAAATACTTATCAAAATATGATGGTATATATACTTTAGGAGTTGGTTATAAATTTCAAAATATCAATGATAAAATATTTGAAGAACATGATGTTAAATTATCAGAAATAAAATTATTTTGATGTAAAATATCTTCATAATAGCTTGTTTATTATGGGTATATATGATAATATTTTTAAGCGGACATTTAGCTACATATATGGTGATAAATCTGTGTATGATTGTCAGCGATGAATTGAGTTATTTTTAAAGAAATATCTTGACGCATTTATTATAACTATGCTAAAATAACTAAGCATATTTGATGGAGGTTTAGCTCAGTTGGGAGAGCATCTGCCTTACAAGCAGAGGGTCAGCGGTTCGAGCCCGTTAACCTCCACCATTTGCCGACTTAGCTCAACTGGTAGAGCAACTGATTTGTAATCAGTAGGTTGTGGGTTCAAGTCCTATAGTCGGCACCATTTAAGTAAAAGGTACGGAGAAGTAGCGAAGTGGCTAAACGCGGCTGACTGTAACTCAGCTCTCTACGAGTTCGGCGGTTCGAATCCGTCCTTCTCCACCATTCTTATATTGGGATGTAGCCAAGCGGTAAGGCAAGGGACTTTGACTCCCTCATTGCACTGGTTCGAATCCAGTCATCCCAGCCATTAATATTTATGTCCCGGTAGCTCAGGTGGTAGAGCATCTGACTTTTAATCAGAGGGTCAAAGGTTCGATTCCTTTCCGGGACACCATTTAAAAAGCCGGTTAGGCTTTTTTTATTTTTATTTATTTTATCTTTGCATTAAATCTTTTAAGTTAATTAAAAATAGCATCAATAGGTGCTATTTTTAATATTGTCATTGTTTAGAAGGTTGCTGATTAACCATATTCCTAAGATATATATCATTTCAATCAAATTATTAATAACCAATGTTTTTAGAAATATTATAATAATTGTCATCATCATTAAATGGTATATTTTTATCGCTGATAAATTGTTGAATATTTTAATACAATGATATATTGTAATGGATAAAACAGCAAATGAAACATAACTAATGAAAATATGGATATTTCTAATAATTATATTGTTGTTGTACGGAAATAACATAGGTAAAATACAAATTATTATAATAATCTTAGCTATATTTTTACTAATTATTTTAGATATGATGTCATAATAATTTATAGCTATTGATATTCCGATTAAAATTGAAAGCAGATAATATCTCGTGTTATTGGCTAAACCGCTAATGTTGTTATATAAAAGATTAGATCTTGTGCATATATAACAACATAATATCGGTAATAAAATATTATTTAGCCTTTTGATCATTTTCAATTAGTATTTTTAAAGCATCAACAGCAGTTTTAATTGCTAGTTCAGTATCATGAACTTGTTCATTAACTAGATTTAGTTTAGCTCTTTCTTGATTTGCGACTACAAGGAATATTGAACCACATTTAACATTTAAATATTGAGCTACGATAAATAGAGCTGCACTTTCCATTTCACTAGCTTTGGTGTTAAGTTTGCACCAAGCATCCCATTTATTTAATAATTCATATGAATTAGGTAAAGTTTCTGGGCGATGTTGTCCGTAGAATGCATCCTTACATTGAACAACCCCTACATGATGTCTATTATTTTCGGCCGCTTTAATTAAGGCGTTTATGACATCGATATTAGCTACGGCTGGAAATTCGATAGGAGCGTATTCCTTGCTGGTACCTTCAAATCTAATAGCCCCTGTAGCAATAACTAAATCACCACCCTGAACATCCAAATCGATACCTCCACAGGTACCAACTCTGATAAAGGTTTTAGCTCCACATTTCACAAGTTCTTCCATTGCGATTGAGGCGCTGGCACCACCGATACCAGTACTGGTTACTGAAACCTTCGTTCCATTTAAGTAACCTGTATAAGTTATATATTCGCGTGAATCACCGACCAATTCGGCATTATCAAAATATTTTGCAATTTTGGCACAACGCTTAGGATCTCCTGGCAACAATACATATTCACCAACATCGCCCTTTCCTACGCCGATGTGATATTCTTTTCCACTTCCTTCAGTATAATCAATCATTTTCTAATTCTCCTTTTATATCTATATTATAAATTATATATTAAAATATATAATTTGGCATTTTTGTTTAATCTAATTAATTGGTTATGATAAAAAATAAAAAACCTTGTATGCACAAGGTAATTAAATTTTAATTGGAGCAGATGATGGGAATCGAACCCACGTAGTCAGCTTGGAAGGCTGAAGTTCTACCATTGAACTACATCTGCGTACCTGTATATTATACTTGAGGATAAATATTGATGTCAATATTAAAATAGCCAATCATTATTCAATGCGCGAAAAAAGCGATTAGATTATTCGTCTAATCGCTTATAACTTTTATTGTTTAAAATTAATTAACCTTTTAACAAGGCTGAATATGCTGCCATAGTGATGTAGTTGTATGGTTGGTTGAAATGTGGCATAAAGAATATATCACATAAAGCCAATTCGCCAATAGTTACTTGTTTTTGAATTGCTAGTGAGAACATATTAATTGTAGCCGACATGTCATAAGTCGAACTTAATTGACAACCAACAACAACTTTATTGTCTTTGCGATATACAATTCTAATTTTTACTTTTGGATTTTCAACTTCCATAAAAGCAGGTTTTTGAGTATCTTCAAAATCTTGATAATCAACTTCAATGCCTTCACGTTTTGCAGCTTCAACACTTAGGCCAGTACAAACTAATTTATGTTCGTAAATCATTAGAGCGCTAGATCCGGCAACACCTGCAGTTTCGATTTCGGTTCCACAAATATTATGTCCAGCAACTAAACCGCTTCTTACGGCATTTGTAGCTAAAGCGATATAATTTTCGCGATTTCTAGCATTATCCCAAATAGTTGCACAATCTCCGATGGCATAAACATTTGGATCTGATGTTTGATTTTTCTTATTTACAAGATATGCACCATTACGATATGTTGTTAAGTGATCCTTACCTAGTTCATTATTTGGATGGAAACCGATAGCACAGATAACCATGTCTGCCTTATATTCTCCCTTGTCAGTTTTCACAGCCTCAACCTTATCTGTTCCGATAAATTCAGTAACGCTTTCTCCTAAGACAAATTTAATACCGTGGTTTTCCATTTCGTGATGCATATCATCAGAAAATTCTTTGTCAAAATAGCCACTGAGAATTCGATCGGCCATGTCGATAAGAGTTACATTTTTGTTTAGTCTTTCAAAAGCTTCAGCAAGTTCAATACCAATATAGCCGCCACCTAAAACTACAATATTTTTATATTCGTTAGTATTGATTTTTTCAATAACTTCTTTAGCATTTTGGTAAAGTTTTACCATTTGAATATTCGGTAAATCAATACCTTTGATATTTGGACGATTAGGTAAACTACCGGTCGCAAGGACTAATTTATCATAGCCATCTTCAATAATTGAACCATCTGCTAATTTAACTTTGACACTCTTTTTATCATAGTCAATGCTCAATACTTCAGAATTAAGATTTAGTTTAGCTCCTTTTGTAACAAAATCTTCAGGTTTTTGATAGAATAGGCCATCACCACTTTTAATTTGATTGCCGATCCACAAAGCCATACCACAACCAAGGAATGAAATGTTGTCATTGCGGTCGTAGATGGTTAGTTCGTTGTTTGGATAACTTAGAATAGTGTTGGCACATGCAGTTCCTGCATGGTTTACGCCAATTTGAATGATTTTAGTCATAATTCCCCCTATATATTTTATATTAAGATGATAATTAAAAAATTCACAAATTGCAATTGATATGCTCATAATATGAAAAAAGAGCTAAGTTTTACTTAGCTCATAGTCTTATGAAATAGATTTTATTAATATTTTACTGATGCGTTTAGAAAATTTTATCGGATCATCAATAGATAAACCTGCGATTAATAATGCTTGGTCATATAATACATGCGCATAATCATCAAGGTCATAATTATCATTGAAAGCCTTAGTTAGAGTTTTGAATAATTCATGATCAGGATTTATCTCTAAAATACGCTTGGCTTTAACATCACCTTGATTAAATTGTTTAAGAACTTTTTCCATTTCGATAGAAATATTATCGTCCGACACCAAACATACAGGGTGGGATTTAAGACGATTAGATAGTCGAACATCACTAACCTTATCATTTAGAATATCTTTGATTTTTTCAAGCATATCCTTATTTTCTTCTGCCGTTTTCACACGAGCTTTTTTCTCGTCTTCACTTTCCAAATCCAAATCACCCTTATTGATAGATTTAAAAGGTTTGTCTTGATAATTATTAATGATACTTACCATAAATTCATCGACATTGTCTTTGAAGTATAGTACCTCAAATCCTTTTTCAATAATTTTTTCCATCTGTGGTAATTCTTTAATTTTTTCAATTGATTCACCACTGGCATAATAGATTTCTTTTTGGTTTTCCTTCATTCTTGAAACATATTCGTTTAAGGTTACATATTTATCTTCCTTGCTTGATTTGAACATAAGTAAATCAATTAAGATGTCCTTATTCATTCCGTACTTGTCATAACAACCGAATTTTAGTTGTAAGCCAAAGGCATCGAAGAATTTTTCATAAGTTTCACGCTCGTTTTTAAGCATATTCTCAAGAGTAGTTTTAATTTTCTTATCAATAGATTTTTTAATTAAAGTAACTTGATGGTCTTGTTGGAGAATTTCGCGTGAAATATTAAGATTTAAATCATCACTATCAATTAAACCTCTAACGAATTTAAAGTAGTCGGAAACAAGTTCTTTAGCCTCATCCTTAATAAAGACAGCCTTGCTGTATAGCTTTAGACCCAATTTATATTCACTGCTGTAATAATTGTAGGGGGCAACACTCGGAATATAAAGTAGGGCAGTATAATTGCTGTTACCCTCAATCTTGTAATGTAAAGTTTTCAAAGGTTTTTCATAGTCATAATAATTATTTTTATAGAAGTCGTTATAGTTATCTTCACTGATTTCTTTTTTGTTTTTCTTCCATAGTGGAATCATTGAGTTGACAGCCTTATTGATAATTTCGGTATGACCTTTTTCTTCTTCACTCTCAGCTGGGATGTATTCTTCAACATCCATCATAATTGGATAACGGATATAGTCAGAATATTTTTTGATTAAGTTTTGAATAAAGTTTGTTTCTAAATACTTATCGTAGTCTTTATCTTCGGTTGTATCTTTGATATATAACTTAATCATAGTACCGAAGTTATCTTTGGTAGCCTTGTTTATTTCGTAGCCGTTTTCATCTTCTGATGTAAAAAGATAGGCAGTTTCTTCATTAACTTTTCTTGTTAGGACTTCCACCTTTTTCGCAATCATAAAGACACTGTAAAAACCAACACCAAATTGACCGATAATATCAATTTCTTCTTGTTTATCTAAATCTTTTTTAAATTCTAAAGATCCGCTTTTCGCAATGGTACCAAGATTATTTTCTAAATCTTTATCATTCATACCGATGCCATTATCGCTAATAGTAATGGTACGGTTATTTTTATCGATGTCGATATTAATTTTAGGATCATCATTTTTAATTTCGGTATTAGTAAGCGAAAGATAGTGCAATTTATCTAAGGCATCACTGGCATTTGAAATTAATTCTCTTAAAAAAATATCCGTATTGGTATAAATAGAATTTGCCATTAGATCAAGTAATCTTTTAGACTCAGTTTTAAATTGTTTTTTTGCCATAAATCCTCCTTTAGCAATTAAATAATAAGCCTGCTAATATCATAACATTTTTTTAAAATAATTAAAGTGCTTTTAAAAAACTTAATAATTTTATTAATATTTAGTATAATGTTAAGGACAAAAAGGAGATGGAATATGAAACCTACATTAGTTATTTTGGCTGCTGGTATGGGCTCTCGTTACGGTGGTCTTAAACAAATAGATACAATCGGTTCTAATGGGGAGTCAATCATTGATTTTACTATTTTTGATGCGATTGAAGCTGGCTTTAAAAAAATTGTTTTAATTATCAGAAAGGAACATGAAGAAGTATTTGAAACTCATTTAGTGAGTAAAATTCGTTCGAAAATTGAAGTTGAATATGCTTATCAAGATTTAAATGATATTCCAGAAGGTATCGTCATTCCGCAAGATCGAGTTAAACCTTGGGGTACTAGTCATGCGCTTTTAGCTTGTAGAAATATCGTTAAGGATCCCTTTGTGATTTGCAATGCTGATGATTACTATGGTAAAGATGCTTTTAAGAAGATTTATCAATTTTTAGTTAATGATTTTGATGATAACACATATGCGATGGTGGGATATAAATTGACGAATACCTTAAGCGATTACGGAAGTGTTACTAGAGGTTATTGCCATGAAGAAAATGGTTATCTGGTTGATATTCGTGAATTGATGAAAATTAAAAAAGATGGCGATAAGGTTATTTATGATGAAAATGGATCATGGAATGAAATCGATGCCAATGTGGCAGTATCAATGAATTTCTGGGGTTTTAAACCTAGTGTTTTTGCTAAAGTCAACGAATTGTTTGCGAGTGAAATAGTTGGTGGAATTAAGGATAATCCATTAAAATATGAAGCCTTACTGCCTAATTATGTAGGTAAACTTGTAAGTGATAAAAATGCTAAGGTTAAAGTTTTAACCAGCGAGGATTCTTGGTTTGGAGTTACTTATCAAGAAGATAAGCCGACAGTAGTGGCTAAGATTCAAAAATTTAAAGATCAAGGATTGTATCCTTTCGATCTTTGGAAGTAATGATGAAACTGGTTGTTGATGTCGGGAATACCAACATTAAATTTGCCTTTTATAAAGAATTTGAACAGCAGCATTTTATCAGTATTCCAACCAGAAAAGATTATAATTTTAAACAAGAATTGGAAAATATCTTTAAACAAGTAGATTTGAAAGATATTACCGTGGCAATCTATGTATCGGTAGTGCCAAGTATTGATGATTTATTTATTAATGAGTTAAGAGCTATTAATTTGAATGTTTTTGTGATTGATACATCAATAAAAACAAATGTTATTTTAAATCAAATCGCTAAAAAAGAGTTGGGTAATGATTTGTTGTGTTTGGCAGCTATTGGTTATTATATTTTTAATCAGGAATTTTTAGCGATTTCCATGGGTACAGCCAGTGCGTTGATTCATATTGATGATTCAGGGACTTTAAAGCATTCATTAATCTTTCCAGGTCTTAAAAGTGGTGCTCGTAATTTATTTGATAGTGCTGAAAAATTAGAGGCTATTGATATTTCAAAGCCCGAAAGTATTTTAGCCCTCAATACCAACGCTGCATTAAGGGCGGGGATAGCATATGCTTATATTGGATCTATTGATTATATTTTAAGAAGGTATCAGCAAGAACTTGACCGTGATTTTTTGGTAATCGCTAGTGGAGGCTTGGGGCAAATGGTTAAAGACGGTTGTGATATAATCGATTATTATGATCGTGATTTAGTAATTAAAGGAGCATTGTTTTTGTATGAATACAACCAATAAAAGAATTATTTTGGCTAGCGGATCACCAAGAAGAAAAGAATTGCTTAAAAATTTAGAAATAAATTTCGAAGTTATTACTTTAAGTATTGACGAAACGATGGATGATAGTTTATCTTTAGATGAACGATTAAAAAATCTTGCCTATCGCAAAGCAGAAGCGGTCTTTAAAAGCTGTGAAGATTCCCTTGTGATTGGAGCTGATACCATTGTAGTTATTGATGGTAAAATTTTAGGCAAGCCCAAAAATCGTCAAGATGCCTATGATATTTTAAAAACCTTAAGCGGTCGTACTCATGAGGTTAAAACAGGAGTTGCGATTATTACCAAGGAAAAATCAGATGTATTCATATCTACTACTAAGGTCAATTTTGCCCAAATGAGTGATGATGAAATATATAGGTATATTGAAACATCAGAACCGATGGATAAGGCTGGTGCCTATGGCATCCAAGGTTATGGTTCAAAATTTATTACCAGTATTGACGGTGATTATTATACTGTTATGGGATTACCGATTAATATGTTGTATAATTATCTAAGGAATTATCTTTAGATAATATGCCGCTATAGTTTAGGGGTAAAACAAGCCCATGGTAAGGGCTAGTCCTCAGTTCAACTCTGGGTAGCGGCACCAGTTATTAAATAAACCCTTGTTATACAAGGGTTTTTGTTTATTTTGAAGTGCTATAGGCACGATTTTTTTAAATTTATCACTTAAAATCATTATTTCTTCTATTTTGTTAGGGTATAAATGGCTATAAGCATCAAGCTTTATTGATATATTACTATGTCCTAAAAGCTTAGATATTAATATCGGTTGTGTTCCTAAATTGATGTAATAATTGGCACAAGAATGTCTGAAGTCATGGATCCTTATTTGTTTTAGTTTTTGGGTTTTGCAAGCGCTGTTTTTATTGCTATCAATTTGATAATGATAAATAATTTCAGAAGAAACCACAGAATTTAATATTACCTCTAAGGTCATAATATTAGAAAATATAATATTATACTTAATACGCTCCTCATTGTACTTGTCGTTATATTCTTTGAAATCTATTTTTCTTTCATATACTATCTTTTTATCACTTAATAGTTAGCGCCTTTTTTAGCAAAATGATGTTTAAAAGGTGTAATTATGTTCATATAAAATAGTATTTGCTGAATTTTTATTAATATACTCATATTTAAGTTCTTTGTTGTTTTCTAAGTAGTCCACCTGTTCTGATGGTGTTATTTGACAATTTTTATTCAGAGGTATAAAATTTTAAATTGTTGAGGACTCAACTTTATTAAAATGATGAGATTTAATTTTTATGATTGAAAGATTTGAATTGTTTTCTAACAGTATATTTAAAATATCAAAAATTTGGCATAAAGTTGCCACTGAAGAAATGTCGGAATTTGGATTAAATGCCGCCCATTTAATTTACATTATTGCCTTATATCGTCATAAAAAAGGTTTGAATGCTTCAGAGTTGGCATTAATAAGTGATAAGGATAAGTCTGATGTTTCGAGAAGTTTAAATTTATTATTGAAAAAAGAAATTGTTAAGAAGCAGCAAATTAATCATAAGGCTTATGGTTGCTTATTTTATTTAACCGATAATGGTTTAAATATTGCGAAAAAAATATTTAAAAAAATTGAAATTGTAATGACGATTGCGAATAAAAATATCAGCGATGAGCAGCGCCAACATTTTTATGAAGTTTTAGAGTCTTTTACTAAAAATATTTCAGAAATTGCTGAAATGAAAATTTAATTTGAGAGGCATTTATGAATAAAAAGAAGAAATTACTACGAAGAATTATTTTAAGTACTGTTGTTTTAATTTTTGTGCTATTATTGGCAATTTCCAATTATCTTTTTGAGTATGCTATTTATCGAAAAGGTACTGGTGGCAATAGAAATGTCAAGGTGGCTGAAAATTTAAAAAATAGTGAAGAAAAATCAGATAAACTTAAAGAAACTAAAAAAATAAAAAAGACAGAGGCTAATCAGTATTTTGAAAAAAATATTGAAAAGGAAGATTTTGTTAAGACTGGTGATGGTTTAAATTTAAAGCTTTATTATCTCAATAAGCCCGAAAACAACAAATGGGTTTTATTGATTCATGGTTATAGAGCGGATCATAAAGATATGTATGTCTATGCTAAGATGTATCATCAAAATGGATATAATGTTTTGATGCCTGATTTAAGAGCCTGTGGTGCTTCGGAGGGCAAATATATCGGCATGGGCATTCTGGATAAAGAAGATATGAAAATTATGCTTGATTGGATTTTGAATAAAAACAAAGATGCTGAAATAGTTGTTCATGGCAATTCGATGGGAGCTGCTACGGCACTTTTATTATCAGGTGAAAAAGAGGCGGAAAAAGTTAAGGCCTTTGTGGGAGATTCTGGTTATACCAGTGTTTATGAAATATTTAAATCAGAATTGCATTTGCGTTTTGGACTTCCTAGTTTTCCAATCCTAGATCTTGCAGGAATATTTTGTAATTTGAAAGCCGGATATAGTTTTAATCAAGTGTCGGTTGTTGATGCGATTTCCAAGTCGACTAAACCTATTCTTTTGATTCATGGAAAGAAAGATGACTTTGTTCCTTTTTCGATGATGGAAATCCTTTATAACGCTAAGAAAACAGGCGATAAGTTACAATTAATATCTGAAAATGCCGCTCATGTTGAAAGTATCTTTGATCTTGGTGATGAGTATGAAAAGACGGTATTAAAATTTATCCGTTAGTTATTCTGATACCTAAAGATAATATTAATGTGATATTGACAAGTAAATAAATAGTGGTAATATATAAATAGTTATTGACGAAGCAACAATAACTTTTTATTTTCTTAAAAAGGAGGAATTATGCCTAAAAAAGATCGTGTTATTTTAACTTGCACCCAATGCTTATCTAGGAACTATAGTACTCATAAGAATAAAAAAGTTAATCTTGAGCGTCTGGAATTAATGAAATTTTGTAAGAGGTGTGGTACTCACACAATACACAAAGAAACTAAATAAAGGAGATTAATATGAAGTGGTTTAGTATTGAAGGAATCTTAAAAGAAATTGGAAAAATTAGATGGCCAAAGAAAGCAGAATTATTTAAAACATTTGGTGAAGTACTGATTGTTGTGGTGCTATTTATGTTGTTTTTCATTGCCGCCGATGTTTTAGTGAGTTTTGTATTGAAATTATTAGGAATTTAGGAGGCAAGAATGTCTGAAACAAAAAAAGAATGGTATGTGGTAAACTGCTATGCAGGTCATGAAAACCATGTAAAAGAAAATCTTGAAAAGCGTGCTATTTCTATGGGCATTACTGATAATTTATTTAGGATTATCGTTGCCGAAGAAGCTGATGTTGAAATTAAGAATGGCAAGACCATTGAAACGATGAAGAATCTTTATCCTGGATATTTATTTGTAGAAATGATTATGACCGATGAATCTTGGTATGTTGTTCGTAATACCCCGGGAGTAACAGGCTTTATCGGTTCCAGTGGTAAGGGTGCTAAACCCTTTCCTGTAGATCAGGCTGAAATTGACAGTGTCTTAAGACGCATTGGTCATAAAGATGCTAATGTGCGTATTGACTTTGCCTTGGGTGATACTGTTAAAATTCTTAGTGGTCCGTTTGCGGGTATGGAAGGTATTGTTGATGAAATGAACGATCAAACTCGCACTGCTAAAGTACTGACAATTTTATTTGGTCGTGAAACTCCAACTGATATTGAATATAATTTGTTGGAAAAAGTATTATAATAAAAATTATCTATTGCCAACTTCTTAATAGGAGTTGGTTTTTTATTAGGTAATATCCTGTTATTGTCTATTAATAGATTATGAATAAGAGAATGCTATTTAAACCAGAATTGGTATATGAATATATGAAAAGGTATCATTACTTTCCTAAAGTTGGCGAATTTTTATTGATGATCTTGGATGCTAAATTACAGCTTATCAATATTAATTATCATTGTATTACTGAAAGTTTTATATCAATAATGAAAAAGAGTTATGTCCCTAAAATGTCAGGAGTAATGATTATCTATCATTGTGATCAGCCCAAATGTGTAATTGATGCTTTTAGGCTGCTTGGTATTGATATTGTTGATATTTTCTATATTAAAAATCATACTTTAATCGGTTATAATTCCAAAGAGGTGTATGGAATATTACCTAACATTAGAAATGATTTTATCAATAATAAACCCATCATTTATCCAAATATGGATAATTTAATTAACCATACCTTAAAAGATTTATTAATAGGTACTTTTATGGAAACAATAAATTTTAAATTACTTAAGGTAATTGAGCTATTTAAGAACTTGGATCAAGAATATTTTGTATTGATGATGATAGATTATCAAAAAAGAGTTAGGGAAGTGTTAATACCCTTTAAGGGTGGCCTTAATTCTTCAATTGTTGATCCCAGGGTGTTGATTAAATATTTTGTTGATGATAACTTCGGTTTTTGTGTTATGTTTCATAATCATCCTAGTGGGATTGTCGATCCTTCAAAAGAAGACCTGATGATAACTGAAAGATTTAAAGCGATTATGAAACTTTTTAACAAAGAATTATATGCGCACTATATTTTGGGTCGATATGAGATATATGAAATAATTAATAAAAAATTATTAGATATAACTAACAAAGTGCTATAATGTTGGTATTGGAGGTATTATACTATGAATAAGGAACAATTAGCACAAGTCAGTGCTGGTAAAGGCTTTATTGCCGCTTTAGATCAATCAGGAGGCTCAACACCAAAAGCTTTAAAGGCATATGGAATTAATGAAGATGCTTATCAAGATGAGAGTGAAATGTTTGATCTGGTCCATCAAATGCGCAGTCGAATGCTTACTTCAAAAGCTATGTCATCAGATCGCATTGTCGGGGTGATATTATTTGAAGCAACGATGAAACGCAAAATCGAAGGTTTATTTACAGCCGATTATTGTTGGGAAAAGAAACATATTGTCCCATTCCTTAAAGTTGATCAAGGCTTGGCAGCTGAAAAAGACGATTGTAAGATGATGAAGCCCTTTGAAGGTTTAGAGGAATTATTAAAAGAGGCTACAGAATATCATATTTTCGGTACTAAAATGCGTAGCGTTATCTATAAAAATAATGTTATTGGTATTGAAAATGTTGTCAATCAACAATTTGAATGGGCTAAAATAATCGCTTCATTTGGTTTGGTACCGATTATTGAACCAGAAATTGATATTAATAATCCTGATAAAGAAGCTGCTGAAAAGAATTTAAAGAAAGCGATATTAAAACATCTTAATAGCATCGATTATCCGGTGATGTTAAAATTAACTCTACCTGAAGTAAGTGATGAATATCTTGAACTTGTTGAACATAAGAATGTTATCAAGGTCGTGGCCTTAAGTGGTGGTTATAGCCAAGAACACGCCAATGAATTATTAGCAAGAAATCACGGTATCATCGCCTCTTTCTCAAGAGCCTTGGCATCGGAGATTAGATTTCAACAAAGTCCAGCAGAGTTTGATGAGGTGCTTTCAAATAGTATTGAAAAAATCTATCAGGCATCTGTGAATAAACAATAAGAAGACGCTTAGTCTTCTTTATTTTTATTTGCGATTTTAAGCATATCTTTAGGACTGATGCCCTTATATTTTTTAAAGAGAATTGAAAAACGGCTGTGGGAAGTATAGCCGACAGATTTGGCAATATCTTTAATATTAAGTGAGGTGGTGGTGATTAAATTTTCAGCAATATTCATTCTTTTCCTTTGGGTGTATTCGGTAATACTCATATGATAGCGTTGTTTAAAGAGTTTTTTTAATTTGGTACCACTCATTGTTGAGATTTGTTCTAAAATTTGTTGGGGTATATTCAAAGAAAAATGATCATTAATATAATTTGTTACACTGTCCAGTGCCAGTTCATCATTTTTAGATATGGTGGTGGTATTTTGATTAAAATAAGCATCAAGGGTAATACTCAACCACTCTTTAGCCTTGGCTTCAAAAAAGATTTTAGCAGCAGGTTCTGCCATTGTGCAGTTAATAATTGATTCGCTTAACTTGGCTAAGGGCTTAACAATAAGTTTTCTAGTATCAAAAAAGATATTTAATAGTTTATGTTGATCATTTAAAGGCAGATATTCCTTAAGTAAGTTTTCTTTAAAGTTAATACCGACACTGGAATACGGAAAGTTACCGTGAAGTAAGAATTTAAGATTATAATCTTTAGCATCATTCACAAAGACAATATTGGAACTTAAATTTTGATAAGGCGATATACATTCGCCATTAGCACATTTTAAATATGATGAAGAAAAAAAGACAATTTCACCAAAACGATGATTATTTTCAATGATGGTATCTTTTTTGATGTAAAAATCATGAATATTGATAATAAAGGACTCACTTTCATAATACCAATAATTACCGACGATATATTCATTATCAAATTTAAAGGTTTTACCTGCCTTGCAGTATTTGTGGTTATCACGATCTTCGGTTAAACCGAGTTTTTCCAGTAAGGCTTTAAATTCATTCATTTTATTAACTCCTATCTTGATTAGACAATATTACGATTAGACATATTTTATCGATATAATTGTAACTATAACAATAAAATCTTACAATATAACAAGAATAATAATGTTATAAAAAACTAATATTATTGTCTAATCATAATAAAAGGAGGATATTGTGTTTAAAGTATATAAAAAATTATTAAGTTATGTACCTAAGCAAAAATGGTTGGCCTATGTATCATTTTTCATAACAACCATATCAGCATTACTTATTGCGTTTGGATATTATTATATGTATCATTTCTTAAAACAATTAATTGTATTTAAAGAGTATCAGCACGCCTTAAATAATGCTATTTTAATTGTTTGTCTATTGTTTAGCGGTTCGATATTATATATTGTAGCTGTTTTGATTACCCATTTATTAGGTTTTAGATTGGAAACCAATCTTAGAAAAAAGGGTATTGAAGGTTTGATGAATGCCAGCTTTAAATTTTTTGATTTGAATCCATCGGGTCGTGTACGAAAAATTATTGATGATAATGCCGCTCAAACACATACGATTATTGCTCATTTAATTCCCGATAATTCCAACGCCTTAATCAGTCCGCTATTATTTATCGGTATTGGTTTTATAGTCGATATTAAAGTTGGTATTGCCATTATCATTTTTACTGTTGTGGCAATTATATCAATTATGGGTATGGTCGGCAATAAAGAGTTTATGAGTATTTATCAAATGGCACTGGAAAAGTTGAGCAATGAAACGGTGGAATATGTGCGTGGTATGCCTGTGGTTAAAATATTCAAGTCTGATGTTAATTCGTTTAAGAGTCTACATCAAGCTATTACCGATTATTCAACCCATTCACTTAAATATTCAATGAGCTGTCGTAATGCCTATGTCTTTTATCAATTAATATTCTTATCAGCCCTAGCGATTTTATTACCGTTTATTGTGCTATTTATGGATATGAGTGTTAATCCTGAAATATTAGCAGTTAATTTAATTATGTTTACTTTTTTAACTGGTTTACTTTTTTCAAGTTTTATGCGAATTATGTATTTATCAATGTATTCATTCATGGGGATGCAGGCGGTTGAAAAACTTGAACAAATCTTTGATGAAATGCACCAAGATGCCATTGAATTTGGCAATGATCAAGAATTAAATGGTAGTGATATTGAATTTAAACATGTTAATTTCGGTTATGGTAAAGATTTGGTTATTAAAGATTTAAGTTTTAAGTTAGCCGCCAATAAAACCTATGCCTTTGTTGGGGCATCAGGAGGTGGTAAAAGTACCATTGCCAAATTAATTTCAGGTTTATATAAGATTGATTCAGGTGAAATATTAATTGGTGGTAAGAACATCACTTCACTTAATGAGGAAACATTGACCCGCAATATTGCCTTTGTCTTCCAAGACAGTAAATTATTTAAGATGAGTATTTTTGATAATGTGAAATTGGGTAATAAAAACGCTACTGATGAAGAAGTTATGCAAGCCTTACATTTGGCAGGTTGCGATGAATTATTGGCCAAATTACCGCAAAGAGAAGATACCCTAATTGGTTCTAAGGGTATATATCTATCTGGTGGTGAAAAACAACGAATTGCGATTGCCCGTGCCATTCTTAAAGATGCTAAAATTATCATTATGGATGAGGCTAGTGCTGCCATTGATCCTGAAAATGAACACGAACTACAAAAGGCTTTTAAGAATTTAATTAAGCATAAAACCGTTATCATGGTTGCTCATCGTCTAAGTAGTATTGCTTCGGTAGATGAGATTATGGTCATTGAAAAGGGTGAGATTATTGAACGCGGCAATGAACAGACATTATTAGCATCAGCAAGTAAATATCAATACTTTAAAGAATTATATAATCAGGCAAATGATTGGAGGTTGTGTGATGAAAAATAAAATTAAAGAATTATTTGCATTAACCGATAATGGTGTTAATGATTTAATAAAATCATGCTGGGCATCATTTGTTGTATATTTTGTCAATTTATTACCCTCGATATTATTGATGTTGGTATTAAATGAATTGATTTTGAAGAAAATCAATGATCCTGTTATTTATTATCTTTTCTGTGCTGGGATTATTGTTGTAATGGCAGTTGCCTTATTTATTGAATATAATGTTATGTATAATGCCACTTATAAAGAAGCGGCAAATTTGAGAATTGAATTAGCCAATAAATTAAGCAGGCTACCACTATCATATTTTTCAAAACATGATTTAACTGATTTATCACAGACAATTATGTCTGATATTAATGCCATTGAACACGCCATGGGACATGCGATTGGTAAGACTGTTGGCTTTATTATGTTTTTTCCAATTATTGCCATCATGCTTTTGATGGGTAATTATAAATTAGGTTTGACAGTTATCATTACTAATTTATCCGTCTTTGTTTTCTTAGCTATTTCTAAAAAAATTCAACTTCGTGAGAATTTAAAATATTACCAAAGACTTCGAGATAATTCTGATAGTTTTCAAGAGGCTATTGAATTACAACAAGAAATTAAGAGTTATAATCTTAAAAAACAAATTGGCGAAACCTTAAACGGTAAGATGGGCGATAGTGAAAAAATACATATTCGTGCCGAATTTACAGCTGGTCTATTAATACTGCTTTCAGGCCTGTCTTTGCAGTTGACCTTTCCGATTGTAGTAGCGATTGGCACCAGTTTATTGATCAATGGTGAAATCAATATCTTATATTTAATCGGCTACATCCTAATATCAATTAAGATTAAAGATGCCATCGAAGCTATCTCGTTGAATATTGCTGAACTGTATTATATTGACAGTATGGTTAATCGAATTAAAGAAATTCAACAAACTAAAACCCAAAAGGGTATGGCTATCGAATTAAATAATTATGATATTGAATTAGAACATGTATCATTTGGTTATAGCGAAGATACCAAGGTGCTTAAGGATATAAGTTTTGTGGCTAAACAAAATGAAGTTACAGCCCTTGTTGGAGCTTCTGGTTGTGGTAAGACGAGTATTTTAAGACTAGTATCAAGACTTTATGATTATGATTCAGGAAGTATTAAGATTGATGGTAAAGATATTAAAAATATATCTACTGATTCCTTGTTTGAAAAAATATCTATTGTCTTTCAAGATGTAATTTTATTCAATGCCAGCATCATGGAAAACATTAGAATTGGTAATAAGAATGCCAGTGATGAAGAAGTTATTGAGGCGGCTAAACTGGCCAACTGTGATGATTTCATCAATAATTTAAGTGATGGTTATCATACGGTAATCGGTGAAAATGGCGCCACCTTATCAGGTGGTGAGCGTCAACGCCTATCAATTGCCAGAGCCTTTTTAAAGAATGCTCCAATTATTATTCTTGATGAAATTTCAGCTTCGCTTGATGTTGAAAATGAGAAAAAAATTCAAGAGAGTTTAAACTTACTAATTAAGAATAAAACAGTATTGATTATTTCTCACCGTCTTAAATCAATAGAAAATGCCAGCAAGATTGTAGTTTTAAATGATGGTATTGTCGAGGCGGTAGGCAGTCATAAAGAATTGCTTAATTCATCTAAGACCTATAAGAAATTAATTGATAATTCAAGGCTTGTTGAAGAGTTTACCTACTAGTAATTTAAAGTGAATCTATGTAGTTTATAGGTTCACTTTTATTATTGACTACAAATAGTACAGTTAGTATAATTAATACAGATTGGAGGATTGTATGATCAATATCAAAAAACTTTATAAAACTTATAAATCTAAAAAAGGTCATCAGACAGTTGCCTTGAATAATTTAAATTTATCATTAAATGATAGGGGTATGTGCTTTATTTTAGGCAAGAGTGGTAGTGGTAAGAGTACCTTACTTAATATTTTAGGTGGTCTTGATGACTATGATAGAGGCAAAATGCAGGTCTATGATAAAGACTTTAAATCTTTTAAAAAACAAGATTTGGATTGTTACCGCAATACTTATGTCGGTTTTATTTTTCAGGAATATAATTTACTTGAAGAATATGATGTATATGAAAATGTGGTCATTGCTTTAAAGCTTCAAAATAAAAAGATTAATGATGATGAGGTTGATAAGGTTCTTGATAGTATGGAATTATTGGAACTTAAACATCGTAATATTAATGAATTATCTGGCGGTCAAAAACAACGGGTAGCCATCGCCAGAGCCCTAATTAAAAAACCACAACTAATTCTTGCGGATGAACCAACCGGAAATCTTGATAGTAAGACGGGGCTACAAATAATGGATATTCTTAAAAATATCAGTAAAAAATACTTGGTAGTGGTTGTATCGCATGATAATGAATTGGCTAATAAATATGCTGATCGTATTATTGAGATTGCTGATGGGGTTATTATCAATGATACCAATGTAGTTGAAGAAGTGCCTACTAACACAAAATACGAGGTTATTAAGTCTAAGCTACCGTTTAGGGATAGTTTTAAAATGGGCTTCAGCAGTTTGAAACATAAGAAGATTAGATTGTTTTTTACCCTGCTGTTGATTGTGTCATCACTGTTGTCATTTGGCTTATCCGATACGCTTTCATCATTAAACATTAATCAATCACATATTAAATTGATGAATGAAGATAAGATTAAACAATTTGAAGTTAGAACTGCCTATATCGATGCTGAAAGTGATGTTAAATTCCAATACTTTAAAGATGAAACAGCTTTAAAACAAACTGGTGAAAAACTTGGCATTGAACTTATACCTGCCTATAAGATTGCTGATAGACATAGTTTCCAAAGTCTTGTTGAAACATTTAATATTGCCAAAGAAGGCGGTGGAGAAACTTCATCTTATGAAGATTACATTATTAATAATTTTTTATTAGAAAGCAAGATTATCACAACCCAAAACTTTGATAAGTTGATTACCGATAAAATTATCGGTAGTCTGCCAAATACTGAAAATGACATCGTAATATCTGATGTTGTTGCTGATCTTATTATTAAATATGGCATTAATATTAAAGTTAAGGATGATGAAGATTTAGAAGCTTATAATGAAGTTTTATATAAACCTCATAGCTATGAAGAAATAATTAAGGATCATAAACAACTTGAACTTGGTGGTTATAAAAAGGTATATATCACTGGTATTATCGACTATGATAATGAATATTTAAAGAAATTTAGCCAACTTTTAAATAAGGGTGATAATTTAACGAAGGATGAAAAAAGCGAAGTTGCTGATTATATTGTTAGAAATATCCCTGTAGATATATTTGATAAATACAATAAGATTTACGCCAATGATAATTTTATAATTAGAAATCAAAGCGCCAATGAGCGTATTGATGATTTATTTCATTCTTTCTTTTTTGAAGGTAGAAAAGAATTTAATTTTATGGAACCAACAATCATTAAAGATACTATTACCTACTATAATGGCAGTGAATGGATTGAAACTGATAAACTAAATGATGATGAATGTATTGTCAATGTTGCCCAACTACAAAATTTTGATCGGGGTAAATTCTACGATTCACTTAGAGAATATATTGATGATAGTCGTGATCCACGAAAATTAATTGAAGAATATTTTAAAAATAATTCTGAAATTGGAAAAGTGGAAACGGTAAGAGTGCGTAATACCAGCGTTGATGGTGGAAGTTATACACCTAATGAATACATTGATGAGATTAAGCTGAAAATTATTGGTATAACCTTTAATAAAAAAGATATTTATAGTAATAAAGTTATAGTTTCAAAAGAAAAATTTCAAAACTATTTAGTTAATGATTTGTATTTGGTTTCTGGTGTTGCCGATATGGAAAGTAGCAATCAATTATTATCATTATTAAATCAACACACTTACGCTGAAGATGGCTTAGGTATTCAAAGTCCATTTACTTCATTATTAAATCGCAAAACTATGGTTAATGTACTTAAAATAATCACTTTCTATGCGACAATCTTCTTTATGGTCTTTGCGGTTATTTTAGAATCTAACTTTATTTTCTCAAGCATTAATTATCGTAAAAAAGAAATTGGTATTTTAAGAGGTTTGGGCGCAAGACTGATTGATATTATTAAAATATTTGTTTGGGAAGGAATAACACTGGGATTGATTGGTGCCAATATCGCCTATGCGGGTTTGCTTGTTGTTGCAAGCTTATTGAATAATTTGTTCTATGAACATTCAAGGGTTATCTTTACTTTATTCAATGTTAATCTTCGACAATTAGTGCTTTTGAATATCTTGGTAATTATCGTTTCAATGATTTCATCAATTCTTCCAATCATAAAATTATCAAAGTCTAAACCAATCGATATTATTTTAAATAAATGATGTATAAATAAAAGTATCTAATTCTATTTTAAAAGATAGTAAAAATTATTAAACTTATTTCTGTTTTGAAAGTATCGAGCGGAAATAAGTTTTTAAATTATTAGTTAAAAATATCACTTTACATTTTTAGTCTAGTATAATTGCCTTGTAATATTATTATTTGCATTAATTCAATGATGTCAATTCATATATATATATATATATCAGTTGTTGTATTATATGAAATGATAATGTTGAATTTTTTTGTTTAAAATGAATATAAAGTTTTTATTTTAAGTAGTAAAGATAAAATATATTTATTATTTTCAAAAAAGCATTGATCAATAGATGAAATATTGATAGAAAGGTAGCTTATATTTATTTGGTTTAGCTTATAAGCGTAATTGAATAAATATAACAAAGGTATTAGGTATGAAAAAAATCAAATTTAATTTTATTTCATTCATCACCATGTTATCTTTAATTGTTGGAATTATTGCTCCAGCAACATCGGTAGCAGCTGAAAACAATACTTTACAAGTGTCAAAATATGTTACAAAAGAAAATCGTACTTTGATATGTGGAGCAAATTCTAACGCTTCTATTTATGAAGGAGTATGGACGGCTAGCGTTCCAATGGCTGAGGTTATGAAACCTTATGAAGGTAAGATGAAAACAGCAGCTGCTGGTTTCTTTGGTCGAATTCCATATCCCCGGTCTAAGGATAAGAATGGTATTGCCTATATTGAATACAATGTTCAATTCCCTCAAGGTGTAGTTGTTCAGGGTAGTGGAATAACTACCGACAGTCATAGTGTAATGTTTCCTAAGGCTGGTATTAAACATAGCGTTGATAATAACAATGTAAAGTTTAAAATACCATTGACTGATGAAAATTGGGAAGGTGTATATAAGAAATATCAAGAAGATATGAATAATAACCCTGAAACTAGAACGGTTGACTTAAAAATTCCATTTACTATTTATGCTGGAAATCAAACTCAAGCAGATGCTTATCAAAATAAAGAGATAGTTGGCACAGGTGATTTTACTTTCAATACCGGGTTTCTTGGTGCCACAACTTATCTGGCTGATAAATCGGTAATTTCTTTGGCTGATTTATTTTCAACCTGTTTTCCAAAGAAGGCTGAAAAAGTTAATGTAACTTTCAACCCTGGCAATCAAGCAGAGTTTGTTGATGGAGATAAAAATCCTAAAGTAATTGAAATTGAAAAAGGTCAAGTACTAACCGATGATCAATTACCTAAGGTTAAGGCGAAAGAAGGTTATGTATTTAATGGTTGGTCTATTTTGGATAATACTGGTGGTTTGACAGGCGCCTTCAACAACACCAATCCGATTAATGACAATTTAAATTTAATCGCCAATTGCAGTCCAAAAACTCCTATCCAACCGGTAGAAATCAACGAAACACTTAAGCTTGAAGCTGATATTCTAATTGGCAATGAAACAGAACATACTAAAGTATTTGAAACTACTAAAGATGCCAAACAATTATTTACAGGTCTATTAAATGTTAAACCAATTAAAGATACTTTAAATAAGATTGAATTAGCATATCCAGGTATTCAAGCACAAAATATTAGTGTTAAGGATTGCGAATTCTTAATGACTTCAACCTTAGAAATTCCACAAGAGATGGACTTTGATCCAGCCAATGTAACAGCAGTTTTAGAAGGTGCTAATGGTAACTTCAAAATTAAAGATACTAAGGTTCAAGGAAGAAAAGTAACAGTAACTTTAACTACTACAAATGAAAACATTACTGCCTTTACTGAAATTCAAAAAGCTCTAGCAAATACTGATGATAACTTAAAGGTAACATTAAGCGGAGTTAAATTTAATAATAGTTCAAAAGCTAATACTAACTATACTGTAAAAGGAAGTGTTGGAGGACATTTTACTGCCCAAGCAACTCATAACCTAACAGGAAATACAATCAAATTTAATTTAACCTTCAAGGGTGAACAAAACCAAGCAGGTCAAGACTTTATCCTTGCAAGCCAACCTAACAACAAAGACATTCAATTTACTTTGAAGTATTTGGAAACTCCAAATACCAAGCCACACATTAATGATAATAAATTACCTAATACCGGTAATGGTGGTGATATGCCAATGATTGCTACTTCATTAGTGTTATTTATATGTTCTGCTGCTTTGGTGATGGTTGCTCGTCGTAAAGAAGCATAGAAGTAAATTAAATTATTTAACAATTATTACATAAAGGGTATGTTTAATCATACCCTTGTGTATTTTTATCACTATTAATCTTGCATAAGATAGTTATATTGATTATAATAATTAGGCGTGGGAGGATTATAACTTTATCCATAAACCACAAACCATAAGGAGGAAATATGGCTAAGAAAAAAGTTACAAAAATCTGTAAGCTTCAATTCATGGCAGGCGGTGCTAAACCAGGACCAGCTCTTGCAAGTGCAGGTATTAATATGCCTCAATTCTGTACAGCATTCAATGATGCTACTAAAGACCGCAAGGGTGATGTAGTGCCTGTTGTTATTACAGCTTACGAAGACAAAACATTTGATTTTGTTTTAAAAACAACTCCAGCAGCAAATTTATTAATTAAGGCTGCTAAAGTTTCTAAAGGTTCTGGAAATGCAAAGACAACTAAGGTTGGTAGCATTAGTCTTGACCAATTAAGAGAAATTGCTGAATACAAGATGCCAGACTTGAATGCGAATGATGTTGAATCAGCGATGAAAATTGTTGCTGGTACAGCTCGCAATATGGGTATCACAGTGGAAGGAATGGATAAATAATTATGGCTAAGACAAGTAAAAATTATCGTAAGTCAGTTGAATTAATTGAAAAAGATCATTTATATTCAGCTGTTGAAGCTTGTAGTTTAGCTAAGAAAACTGCTACTACAAAATTTGATTCAACTATCAGAGCTTCATTCAGATTAAATGTCGATCCACGACATGCTGATCAACAAATTCGTGGAGCTATGGTATTACCTAATGGTACAGGTAAAACTCAAAAAGTATTGGTTATCACTCAAGGTGCAAAGGAAGAGGAAGCGAAAAATGCTGGTGCTGATTTTGTAGGTGGTAAAGATATGCTTGAAGACATCAAAAAAGGTTGGTTTGACTTTGATGTTATCGTTGCTACTCCTGATATGATGGGTGAGCTTGGTAAATTAGGTAAGGTATTAGGTCCTAAGGGTTTAATGCCAAATCCAAAAACAGGTACAGTTACCACTAATGTTGCAGCAGCTATTGAAGAAATTAAAAAGGGTAAAGTAGAATATCGTGTAGATAAAGAAGGAAATATCAATGTAATTATTGGTAAAGCAAGCTTCACTGATGAGGCATTGGCTGAAAACTTCAAATCACTTTACAATGTTATTTTTAAAGCTCGTCCAGCGGCAGTTAAGGGTCAATACATTAAGTCAGTTACTCTAAGTTCAACTATGGGTCCTGGCATTAAAGTAGAACACGATTAGTAAATTTAAAATTAGAGATTATTCTCTAATTTTTTATTTTTGTGAAAATAATTTTAGCATTTAATTGATTATATAGTTAATTTATCGGGGTTTTGGAATATAAAAGGAAGACTATTTAGTCTTCCTTTTATATACATAATTTTGTTTTTCTGACATTACAATAGTATTTTTATCAATGGAATTAGTGATGAAGACATTACCACCAATCACCGAATTTTCACCAATGATAGTATCTCCTCCTAATATGGTTGCATTTGCATAGATGGTAACATTGTTTTCGATGGTAGGGTGGCGTTTATTCTTATTGGTATTATCACGATTAGAAACTGAAATAGCCCCTAAGGTAACACCCTGGTATATTCTGACATTATTACCAATAACACATGTTTCGCCAATGACAATACCAGTGCCATGATCAATCATAATTCCGCTATTTAATTGCGCTTTGGGATGAATTTCAATCCCAGTTTTATTTTGGGCTAAGTAAGAAATAATTCTAGGGATATAAGGGACATTCAAATTATCCAACGCATGAGCTATGCGATAACTTACAAGGGCATCAATCCCAGGATAACAAAGAATTATTTCTTCATAGTTTATTGATGCTGGATCGTATTTGAATGTTGTTTTTATATCTTCAATTAAGTCATTTTGAATTTCAGGCAAATAATCAATAAAGGCTTGAGTTAGTTTTAGCGATTTATTGATACAACATTTTTTGGTGTTGTTATTGGTGAAGTCTTCATAACATAGGGCTAGTTTTATTTCTTGTTGTAAAATATTTATAGTTTCAACTAGTAAGTCATTAATATTGTTAAAGTTTTAAAAATAACAATAGTTGTTAAAAATAATTTTTTTAAAATTTTTGATAATAATTTTAATATTGTCATTGTTTGGTAACTTTATTAATTTATCTTGGGTATTATCAATAGTTGAATTAAATAATTTGGTTGAGATAGTATCAATATTGAATGTCATTTTAAAACCTTTCATCACTTAGATAACGCATACCGCTATCAGGTAAAATTATAACTATTTTTTGATTTTTTAGTTGGTGTTTTTGAGCATAATTTATTGCTCCAGCAAGCGCAGCACCACTGGAAATACCTCCGAGTATAGCTTCGGTAGCTGTAAGTAGATGGGCATATTTGTAGGCATCGTCATTTGTAACGGTTATATAGTCGTCAATAAGATTTTGGTTAAGATTGGCAGGGATAAAACCGGCACCGATACCTTGAATTTTATGAGGACCCTTGTAGCCTTTAGTGATGATAGGGGAATCTTTTGGCTCAATACCGATAACTTTAAGATTTGGTATTTGTGGCTTTAATTTTTGAGCAATACCACTGATGGTGCCACCAGTACCGATACCCGCAAAAAGATAATTTATATCACCATATAAGTCATCATATATTTCATCCGCAGTCTTGTTGTAATGGGCTAGAGGATTATGGGGATTATCAAATTGACTTATAATTAAAGAATTAGGTGTTTTTTTATTGATTTCTATTGCCTTAGCTATTGCGCCACTCATACCTTCAGCACCCTTTGTTAGAACGACCTCGGCACCATACAATTCCATAAGTTTAATGCGTTCTATCGACATACTATCAGGCATGACAATAATACATTTTAATTTATATATTGATGCAATGGCAGCTAAACCGATGCCTGTATTACCACTGGTGGCCTCGATTATGGTTCCATCAGTATTTATTTTATTTTGTTTTAAAGCTTCATTTATCATTGTTAGGGCTGCACGATCTTTGATTGAGCCAGTAAGATTATACATTTCACACTTTACATAAAATTCATTGTCTTGATAATCAATGAATTGTAACAGGTTATTCAGTTTTAAAAGTGGGGTATTACCGATTAATTCAAAGCTGTTATTTATTAACATATTTTTTTATCTCCTTCAGTTATTCTAATATGTTATCACAATGATTGATTAATAATGGTGGTGATGCACAAAATAATTTACATTTAGCTTAAGTGAAAACTTAAATCCTACTTTAAAAGCGATAATAAATAAAGTTTGATTAAGTTGTATAAAACATGTAGAAAAAGAAAATTAACCTCCAATATAATATAAAATATGAAGAACTAACCCTAAACTGGAATTTACTGTATGACTTATTTCTACTTTATTAGCTTTAAAGCAATTTTATTTTGATGTGCATTTTTTTGTACATAAGATTGGTTATAATATTGTTAAAGGATATAATTACAAAAAGGAGAAAGTATGAAAAAACAAGATGATTTAAATGAAAAAATATCCAAAGTGATAAAACATACCAACGATATAGGAAAGGCTGGAAAGAAATTTATTAAAGGAATTATTAATGAATTTAATGAAAATAATGACAAAAAGGTAGAAAATAATTCTACATATTGCGATCTTAAAAAAGATGATTGTAATTCTAAAAAAGAAAATGCCGACGATGAAATAAATAACAATAAAAAAATAGAATCATCAAATAATATGAATAATAGCGACATTATAAAATATGCAAAAACAAAAATTAATGATACTCGTAATAAATTAAAACTATTTATTGAAAATACAGCTGATCGATGGGCTTATAATAGTAAAAATAAATCAAATTTTAAATCGAAAAAAAGTAGATTTGGATATTTAGGAATTTTTTTGGTAATTATCTTTATGGTTGTTGCCGTAATAAAAGGCGGCAATAGTGGCAGCCAAATATCTAATACTAAAAATAAAGAAAAATGGTCTGATATTTTAATAAAAGATAAAATTCCAGAATTTAAATCAAGTAATATACATATCGTTGAAAATGAGAAAAATATTTTGAAAGTTGAAATTAGCGATGTTTCTGAAAGCGATTTTAAATCATATATCAAAGAAGTTAAACAAAAGGGTTTTGATATTGATGCCAATGATTCAGAAACTAATTATAGCGCTTTTAATAAAGAGGATTATAAAATATCCTTAGACTATCTTAATGTTAAAAAAGAACTTTCAATAAATGTAACAGAACTAGAGAAGTTAGGAGAAATTTTTTGGTCAACTTCTGAAAAAGCGGGATTATTGCCAAAACCTTCATTTGAACTAGGGAAAGTGATTTCAGATAATAAGGATAGATATTCTGTTATTATCAATAAAATGCCATTAGAAAAATATAAAGAGTATATTAAAAAGTGCCATGAAATGGGATTTAACATTGATGTTAAAAATGAGGAAAAAGTATTCAAGGCCTATAATAGTGATAAATATAAACTTGAAGTATCTTATTTGGGTGCAGGTCGTATGGCTATTGGAGTTTATGAGCCTATATATGATTTAAAAATAAAAACAAAATGCGATGCTAATTGGTTTTTCAGTAAATATGATGTTGAATATTATATTGATGATGAAAAAATCGGTAAAATAGAACATGGTAAAGATCATTCAGTTACTGGGAAATATAAAAAAGGAGTTCATAAAATAAAATATGTAAAAGATGAAGAATCTTCTGTTTATGGTGAAATAGATTTTGAAGTGCTTGCTGATGGAGAATTTGAATTTAATATTCATTGCACAAGTTCTCGAGTTGAGATTAGTGAGGTTAAAAATCCAAATGCCAAAAAAGCTAATAAAACGGTAAATAAAAATCCTGATAATAAAAACAAAGATACTAATTTAATATCTATGGCACAAGGAACAGCTTATTATTTAGGAAAATCTTATGAAGATGCTAAGAATGAACTAATTAAAAATGGTTTCTCAAATATTTCATTAGAAGAAGTTGAAACATATGATAACGAAAACGGAAGGGTTAGTGATGTTTTAGCTAATTCAAAAAAATTTAATAAGGGTGATACCTTAAATAAAAATACAGAAATTAAAATTTGCTACTGGAAGACGCTTAAAAAATCAAAATATGAAACTGCCTTAGTAAAAAGAGGTCCAAAATATAGCATATACTATATGTTTGATGAGGATGAAAATAAAGTAATAAGGTTTACTACAGATGATAATAGTCCCGATGAATATACCTATGAGGGAGATTTATTCTCTGGTTTAATCATTAACTGCACCGATGGTGTAACAGAGTGGAAGGAAGGCTTTATATACAATAAAAGAAGTAAAAAGTATATTTATACCGATGCCCCCGATTCATTTTATGAATTTGACTCTTGTAGCGTTCAAGAAGCCCAAAATGTTTTAGATTCATAAATTAATAAAATTTTAACAATATGTTATGCGGTAATTGACTTTAAGTAAAAAAATTGTTAAATTATCTTTGTATTTTAGCGATGAAAAATAGAGTAATTTAGTTAGTAGCTTGATAGCGAGTCTATGGTGGTGAAAGTTAGACAAAAGCATTTCTAAATGAATAAAGTATTTGGAGCTAAGCGTATATTGGCGTTAACAATATTTAATTAAGTGCATATTTATTAAATAATATGAATTAAGGTGGTACCGCGGAATTATTCGTCCTTAACTAATTAAGGACTTTTTATGTGTTAGGAGGTATTTATGGAAAGAACCGATCAAGAATTAGTAAGAATAGCTAAAATGGAAGCCTTGAAAGCAAAGGGCATCGATCCATTTGGCCAAGCTTATAATCAAACCCATCATTCAAAAGAGATTAAAGATAATTATCAAGAACTTGATAAACAGACCTTAGAAACAAAAAAGATTGCAGTTAGTGTTGCTGGCCGTATTATGACTAAACGCCGTATGGGGAAATTAGGCTTTTTCCATATTCAAGATCGTGATGGAAAAATTCAAATTGTCATCAATAAGCAAGTGGTTGGCGAAGAAAACTATGAATTATTTAAAGCTTGCGACTTAGGTGATATTGTCGGTATCAAGGGCTATGTTTATAAGACTGATACTGGTGAAACAAGTGTTATGTGTGAAAAATTTACCCATTTATCTAAGGCGTTAAGACCCTTGCCGGAGAAATTCCACGGGCTTCAAGATGTTGAAGAACGCTTTAGAAGAAGATATTTAGATTTAATTATGAATGAAGAATCTAAACGAATCGCCTTATTAAGACCGAAGATTATTCGTAGTATTCAAAAACATTTTGATGCACAAGGCTTGATTGAAGTTGAAACACCGATTTTACAACCGATTTTAGGTGGGGCAGCTGCCCGTCCATTTGTTACTCATCACAATACTTTGGACATGGATTTTTATTTGCGTATTGCTACAGAATTACCGCTTAAGCGTTTAATTGTCGGTGGACTTGAAGGTGTCTATGAAATTGGGCGTTTATTCAGGAATGAAGGAATGGATCCTAAACATAATCCAGAATTTACTACGGTTGAAGTCTATGTTGCATATAGTGATATGGAAGGCATGATGAAACTATGTGAAGAAATGTTTGAGAAGGTGTCGTTGGATGTTTTGGGTACTAATGATATTGTTGTTGATGGGAATAATATTTCATTAAAGGCTCCTTTTAAACGCGTAAACATGACTGATGCTGTAAATGCTAAAACTGGCGTTGATTTTAGGGTTATCAGCTTAGCGGAAGCAGAGGCGATAGCTAAGAAATTTAATGTTGAAATTGAGCAACATCAACATAGCATTGGTCATATTATCAATCTGTTATTTGAAGAATTATGTGAGAGTGATTTAATCGAACCGACATTTGTTTATGGGCACCCAACCGAAATATCACCACTGGCGAAAAAGAATGCCGATGACCCTCGTTTTACTGATCGTTTTGAATTTTATATCAATAAGATGGAATATGCCAATGCCTTTACAGAATTGAATGATCCAATCGATCAAAGAGAACGCTTTGAAGCCCAATTAAAACTTAAGGAATTAGGTGATGATGAAGCCAGTGAAATGGATACTGACTATGTTGAGGCGCTTGAATATGGTTTGCCTCCAACAGGTGGTATTGGTATTGGTATCGACCGCTTTGTAATGTTATTGACAAATCAAGAATCAATTCGTGAGGTATTATTATTCCCACATATGAAACCGATTGGTGGCAAGGCTAAAAATATTGTTAAAGCTGTTGATGAAAAAGAAGAAGCGATTGATTTCAGCGAAGTTGAAGTTGAAGCATTATTTGAAGAAGTGGTTGATTTTGAAACCTTCTCTAAGTCTGATTTCAGAGCGGTTAAAGTATTAAACTGCATTGAAGTACCTAAGAGTAAGAAATTATTACAGTTTACTTTGGATGATGGTTCAGGAAAACAACGCACTATTTTAAGTGGCATTAAGGAATTTTATAGTGCTGAAGAATTGATTGGCAAGACACTTGTGGCCATTACTAATCTTCCACCAAGAAAGATGATGGGCATTGATTCTTGTGGGATGATTATCTCAGCTATTCACAATGTTAAGGGTGAAGAAAAATTAAATCTTTTGATGCTTAACAACAAAATACCAGCAGGCGCTAAATTATATTAATATTAATTAAACTCTCTTTTAATGTAGTGAAGATTTAAAGTTGGATGAAAACTGAAAAATTCATGATAAAAGAGAGTTTTTCTATTGTTTAAAGGTAAAATTGTAGATATTTCTCAGGCAATAAAGTGATTGTAAGTTGTTATTTGGGGGTGTGAGAATGCTTATTTTGGTCAATTTATGGCACACTAACTAAAGTTGCACGATATATATTAAAAAAAGTACGATAATATCAAGGTTTTTATCATTTAATTATTGCCAAAAACCACTTAAAAGAGTAAAATATTTAAGCACTCGTGAAGAAGTGGAAGGTTGCTGGCACTCAAACATTAGTTGTTCAGTGATAACCAGGGAATTTCCACGAGCGATTACCTTAATAAAGGTAAGTGTAATGAAGGAGGAAGATTACATGGCAAAAAATAGCGTAAGAATTAAGTTAAAAGCTTACGAACATCGTGCATTAGATGTAGCTAGCGAAAAAATTGTTAAAGCTGCTGAAGAACACGGTGTTAAAAAGGTCGTTGGACCTATCCCGCTTCCAACTGAGAAGCAAATCATCACTGTTTTACGCGCGGTACATAAGTACAAAGATTCGCGTGAACAATTCGAAATTAGAACACACAAGCGTTTAATCGAAATTATCGGTCCTAGTGCTCAAACAATCGATGCGTTAAGCAGATTGGAATTGCCTAGTGGCGTTGATATTGAGATTAAAGTTTAGTGTAGAAAGGAAACATCATGAAAGGAATACTTGGAAGAAAACTTGGCATGACTCAAGTCTTCACTGAAGAAGGTAAGTTAATTGCTGTAACAGTGGTAGAAGTAGAACCAAATACAGTTATGCAAAAGAAAACAGTTGAAACTGATGGCTATCAAGCACTTCAATTAGGGTATGAAGACAAGAAAGAATCTCGTGCTACAAAACCTGAACTTGGACATGCGAAAAAAGCTGGCGTTTCACCTAAGCGTTTCATTAAGGAAATCAAAGCTGATGAATTAATGAATGCAGAAGTTGGTTCACAAATCAAGGTTGACATCTTTTCCGCTGGTGATTTGGTTGATGTAACTGGAATCTCTAAGGGTAAAGGTTTCATGGGAACTGTTGTTAGAAACAATGCGACAATTGGTCCTAAATCACACGGTTCTGGACACCACCGTCATATCGGTTCACTTGCAACTATCGGTCGTAACAACGGCGTTATCAACAAAGGAACTATTATGGCAGGTCAAGAGGGTGTATATACAACCACTAACCAAAATTTAGAAATTATTAAAGTTGATACTGAACAAAACTATATCTTAATTAAAGGAAATGTTCCTGGACCTAAGAGAGGTTTAGTTACAATTAAAACAACAGTTAAGGGAGTTAAACACATTGAAGGTGTTAAACTTCTTGCAGAAAGTAAGGAGGCTTAATCATTATGGCAAAATTAGAAGTATTTGATATTAATGCAAAGAAAATTGAAGATATTGAAGTTAATGATTCAGTCTTCGGAATTGAAGTAAACAATCAAGCTATTTTTGATGCGGTGTTAAGACAACAAGCATCACTTCGCCAAGGAACACATGATACTAAAACTCGTCGTGAGGTATCTGGTGGTGGTAAAAAACCATTTAAACAAAAAGGCACTGGTCGTGCGCGTCAAGGTAGCACTCGTGCTACACAACATCGTGGTGGTGGTATTGCTTTTGGTCCTACACCTCGCAAGTATATCTTTAAATTAAATCGTAAAGTTAGAAAGCTTGCTTTAAGAAGTGCTCTATCTCAAAAAGTTTTAGATTCAAATATCCTAGTGCTTAATGAATTGAACTTTGGTGAAATTAAGACTAAGACAGCTAAGGCGATGCTAGATGCTTTCAAGATTGAACGCAAAGTATTATTTGTAGTTGATGTTGAAGAAGACTTCGATAATGCTTACTTATCACTTCGCAATATCGAAAATGTAAATATGATTACTGTTGAAGGTGTTAATGTTTATGATTTAGTAAACACTAATAAATTAGTCTTCACAAAAACAGCTATTAAGAAAGTTGAGGAGGCTTTAATTAATGAGTAATGCACGCGATATTATTGTAAAACCATTAATTACTGAAAAAACAATGGCACTTCAAGCAGAAAATACTTATGTATTTGAAGTAGCTAAATTCGCTAATAAAATTAATATTAAACAAGCGATTGAAGAAATTTTCAAAGTTAAAGTTGTTTCAGTAAATACTGTTAATGTTCACCCTAAGAAAAAAAGAGTTGGGCGTTATACAGGCTTCAGCAAGGCTATTAAAAAGGCTTATGTCGAAGTTAAAGATGGTGATTCAATCGAAATCTTAAAAGATAAATAAGATTATAATTATTAATGGAAGATAAATGCTATTTCCAGATAAATGCATAAGGAGGAATAACTAATGGCTATTAAAAAGTATAAGCCAACTACTCCTGGTAGACGCGGGATGACAGGTCTTACCTTTGAAGAAATTACAAAGAAAACTCCAGAAAAGAGTCTTTGTGTAAGTTTCTCAAAGTCTGGCGGTCGTAACAACACAGGAAGAATTACAACAAGACATCATGGCGGTGGACATAAACAACTTTACCGCTTAGTTGATTTCAAAAGAAATAAAGATGACATCATCGCTACAGTAAAGGCAATTGAATACGATCCAAATCGTAATGCCAATATCGCCTTAGTATGTTATGCCGATGGTGAAAAACGCTATATTCTTGCTCCAAAAGATTTAAAGGTTGGAACAAAAATTATCAGTGGCGTTAAAGCTGATATTAAAGTTGGTAACTGTATGGAAATGGGTAATATGCCTGAAGGTACAATTATCCACAATATCGAATTAAAGGCTGGTAAGGGCGGACAACTTGCAAGAGCTGCCGGTTGTAGTGCTCAAATTCTTGGTTTCGAAAATAAATATGTAACTATTCGTTTATCAAGTGGCGAAGTTAGAAAATTATTCGCTAACTGCCGTGCAACTATCGGTCAAGTTGGTAATGAAGATTTCAGCTTAATTAATTATGGTAAAGCAGGACGCACTAGATGGTTAGGCATTAGACCTACAGTTCGTGGTTCTGTAATGAATCCAAACGATCACCCTCACGGTGGTGGTGAAGGACGCACTCCAATCGGTCGTAAATCACCTATGACTCCTTGGGGTAAAAAGGCTATGGGTGTTAAAACTCGTAAAACAAAGAAAGCTTCTGATAAATTAATCGTTAGAAGAAGAAATGGTAAATAGGAAAGGAGTAGATTAACATGAGTAGAAGTCTTAAAAAAGGGCCATTCTGTGATGAACACTTAATGAAAAAAGTTGAAGCATTGAATGCTGCTGGTAAAAAAGAAGTTATTAAAACTTGGTCTCGTAGATCAACAATCTTTCCTGAATTTGTTGAGCATACATTCGCTGTTCACAACGGTAAGGAACATGTTCCTGTTTATGTTACAGAAGATATGGTTGGTCATAAATTAGGTGAGTTCGTCTTGACACGCAAATTCGGTGGACATGGCGACGATAAGAAGGCATAGGAGGTAACAAATGGCAGAAAAAGAAAAGAAGGCTAAAGCAACAACTGCTAAGGCTACCAAAGCTAAAGCTACTAAGAAAGTAGCCAAGGCAACTAAAGCTGAAGTTGCCTCAGTAGATACAAATCGTACTGTTAAATCAACAGCTAAGACTGTAAGAATTGCCGCTCGTAAAGTTAGAATTGTTCTTGACTTAATCAGAGGCAAGAATGTTGATGAAGCACTTGCTATCTTAACATTTACACCAAATGCCGCTAGCGAACCAACACTTAAGGTTCTTAAGAGTGCCATCGCTAATGCTAAGCATAATCATCAATTAAATGAAGAAAAATTATTCGTTTGTGAGTGTTATGCAAATGAAGGTGTAACAATGAAACGCTTTAGACCACGCGCTAAAGGAAGTGCTGGTGCTATTATGAAGCGTACAAGCCACATCACGGTAGTGGTTAAGGAAAGATAGGAGGAAGCATGGGTCAAAAAGTAAGTCCAATTGGATTAAGAGTTGGTATTATCCGTGATTGGGAATCACGCTGGTATGCTGAAAAAGATTACGGTACATTACTTCAAGAAGATATTAAAATTCGTAAATTACTTGATAAAGAATGTGGCCGTGAATATTTTGTATCGCGTGTTGAAATCGAAAGAAGTAAAAATCGTGTGGTATTGATTGTTAGAACAGCTCGCCCTGGTATGTTTGTTGGTGAAGATGGTGCTAAAATCAATGCTTTAAAAACAAAAATTGAAAAAATGATCAGTGGTAAACAAGTAGAAATCAAGATTGTTGAAGTTGCTAACCCTGATTTAGATGCAAATCTTGTTGCGAATAAGATTGCTAAAATGTTAGAAGAGCGTCAAAGCTTCCGTACAGCTCAAAAACGCACTATCCAACAAACAATGAGATCTGGTGCTAAGGGTATTAAAACTTCAGTATCTGGTCGTTTAGGTGGTGCTGATATTGCTCGTGCTGAAGGATATTCAGAAGGTGTTACTCCTTTACATACATTAAGAAGTGATATTGATTATGCTTGGGCTGAAGCTATGACTACTTATGGTAAATTAGGTGTTAAAGTTTGGATTTGCCGTGGTGAAGTTTTACCTGGTCAAATGGTTGTTGAACCTGAAAAACCTAAGATGCCTAATAGAGGTCGCAATGATCGTAAGCGTCATCGTCCTCAAAGAAATCGCTTTGAAAACAAAGAACAAAAGGCAGAAGCAGTTGCTAAGGAAGATGCTCCTGTTGAAACTAAGGAAAACGGAGGTAATTAATTATGTTAATGCCTAATAGAACTAAATATCGCCGTCCACATCGCTTATCTTATGAGGGCAAATCAAAGGCTGGTCGTGAAGTTGCTTTTGGTGAATTTGGATTGGTAGCTTTAGATGGTGCTTATGTCAGCAATCGTCAAATTGAAGCAGCCCGTATTGCAATGACTCGTTATATGAACCGTGGTGGTAAGGTTTGGATTAAAATCTTCCCTCACTTAGCTATAACTAAGAAACCACTTGAAGTTCGTATGGGTAGTGGTAAAGGTGCTCCTGAAGGTTGGGTAGCAGTTGTTCAAAAAGGTCGCGTTATGTTTGAAATTGGCGGCGTTAGTGAAGAAATTGCTCGTGAAGCATTCAGACTTGCATCTCATAAACTACCAGTTAAATGTAAATTTATGAAGAAAGGTGAATAGTGATGAATATTAAAGAAATCAGAGAAATGAAAAATGAAGCTCTTGAAGCAGAAATCGTTACTTTAAAAGAAGAACTATTTAACCTTCGCTTTGAAAGAGCTACCGGTTCAATTGAAAATCCGATGCGCATTCGCGAAATTCGTAAAACAATTGCTAGAATCAAAACAGTATTAACTGAAAGAAGTAATGTCAAGGAGGGCTAATAGATGGAAAGAAATACTAAGAGAAGAGTGTTACGCGGAAAAGTTGTTTCTGACAAAATGGATAAGACCATCGTTGTAGAAGTAAGTACGCACAAAAGCCATCCACTCTATGGCAAAAGAACTAAATTCAGTCGTAAATTTAAAGCCCATGATGAATTAAACGAAGCGAGAATTGGTGATTCTGTAATCATTACTGAAACTCGTCCATTATCTCGTGATAAACACTTCCGTTTAGTTAAAATCGTTGAAAAGGCTATTATTCTTTAGGAGGTAAGTATGATTCAAAATGAAACAAGATTAAAAGTTGCTGATAATACTGGTGCTAAAGAACTATTAGTTATTAGATGTTTAGGCGGCTCAAAAAGAAAATTCGCTAATATCGGTGATGTTGTTGTGTGTTCAGTAAAGATTGCACAACCTGGCGGATCTGTTAAAAAAGGCGATGTTGTTAAAGCGGTAATTGTTAGAACTAAATATGGTATTAGCCGTGAAAATGGTTCATTAATCAAATTTGATGATAACGCAGCCGTAATTATAAAAGATGATAAGACGCCAAAAGGAACTCGTATTTTCGGTCCTGTGGCGCGTGAACTTCGTGATAAAGAATATATGAAAATTGTATCTTTAGCACCAGAAGTATTATAGGAGGACTTTAAGATGAATATTAAAAAAGGTGATAAAGTTAAAGTCATTACAGGACATTACAAAGGTACCATCGGTGAAGTTGTTGAAGTCTTACCTAAAGTAGAAAAAGTAATTATCGACGGTGTCAATATGGCTAAGAAACATTTAAAACCATCTCAAGTAAATCCTGATGGTGGTATTGTTGAAAAAGCTATGCCTATTCATGTATCAAATGTAATGCTTTATGATGCTAAAGCCAAAGTTGCAAGTCGTATTGGCTTTAAAGAAGAAAAAGGCAAAAAGGTTAGATATTATAAAAAATCTGGCAATGTAGTTAAAGGGGGTAAAAAATAATGAACCGCCTACACGAAAAATACAACAACGAAATTAGAGCTAACTTAGTTAGTAAATTCAATTACTCTTCAGTAATGCAAGCACCCAAACTTGAAAAGGTTGTTATTAACTTAGGTATTGGTGATGCGATCACAAATGCTAAAGCATTGGAAGAAGCAGTAACAGAATTAACAGCAATCGCTGGTCAAAAACCAGTTATTACTAAAGCTAAAAAATCAATCGCCAACTTCAAATTGCGTGAAGGTATGGAAATTGGTTGTAAGGTAACTTTGCGTGGTGAAAAAATGTATGATTTCTTAGATAAATTATTCAATATTTCATTACCACGCGTGCGTGATTTTCACGGTGTCAGCAAGACTGCCTTTGATGGTCGTGGTAATTACACACTTGGAGTTAAGGAACAAATTATATTCCCTGAAATTCAATACGATAAGGTACAACGCGTACGCGGTATGGACATCGTAATTGTTACATCAGCTAAAACAAACGAAGAAGCGAAGGCATTATTAAGCGAACTTGGTATGCCGTTTGCTAAGTAGGAGGAGAGAAAGTAATGGCAAAAACATCAATGAAAGTCAAAGCTGCGCGTCCTGCTAAATTCTCAACTCGTGCTTACACTCGTTGCGAACGCTGTGGACGTCCACATTCTGTATTAAGAAAATATAAATTATGTCGTGTTTGCTTCCGTGAATTGGCTTATAAAGGTCAAATTCCAGGAGTTAAAAAGGCTAGTTGGTAAAGGAGGAATTCAAGTAAGATGAATATTACAGATCCTATTGCGGATATGCTGACAAGAATCAGAAACGGTCTTGGTGCTACTCACGAAGAAGTTTCTATCCCTTACAGCAAAGTTAAAAGTGAAATTGCTAGAATTCTTAAAGAAGAAGGCTTTATCACAGACTATAAAATTACTGGAGAAACAGTAGTTACAAAACAAATCGTTGTAACACTAAAGTATGGCACTAATGGCCAAAAGGTTATTAATGGTATCAAGAGAATTTCTAAACCTGGTTTAAGAGTTTATGCAAATTCTGGTGAGTTACCAAGAGTGTTAAATGGCTTAGGTATCGCGATTATCTCAACATCTAGTGGTCTAATGACAGACCGTGATGCTCGTAAAAAACATATTGGCGGCGAAGTTGTTGCCTATGTGTGGTAATTAAAGGAGAAATTAAATGTCACGTATCGGGAATAAAACGATTACCATTCCTTCTGGTGTAGAAATTACAATTAAAGAAGGTAATGAGGTGATGGTAAAAGGACCTAAAGGTACTTTAACGCGTCAATTTAGTTCTTTAATCAACATTGAAGTTGAAAATGGAACTATCACTTGCAAGCGTGCAAATGAAGAAAAACACACTAAACAATTACATGGAACTACTCGTGCTTTACTTGCTAATATGATCGAAGGTGTTCATACTGGCTTTACTAAAGAACTTGAAGTTGTAGGTATTGGTTATAAAGCTGCCATCGCTGGAAATAAATTAACTTTAAACTTAGGTTATGCAAATCCAGTTGAATATATCGTTGAAGACGGTGTTACAGTTGAATGTCCAAAAATCACTGAAATTAAAGTAAGTGGTATCGACAAACAACGCGTTGGTGAAGTAGCTGCTAACATCCGTGGTTTTAGAAAACCTGAACCATATAAGGGTAAAGGTATTAAGTATAAGAATGAAATTATCCGTCGTAAAGAAGGTAAGACGGCTGCTAAGTAAGGAAGGGAGTAGAGTAGTATGTTAAAAAAGATTTCAAAAAATGAGACTAGATTAAGAAGACATGCCCGCCTAAGAAAGAAAATTTCAGGCACGGCTACTTGCCCAAGACTTAGCGTTTTCCGTTCTAATGCTCATATTCATTGTCAAATTATTGATGATGTTGCAGGAAAAACATTAGTTTCTTGCAGTACCGTTGAACTAAAGAGTGCTAATGGTGGCAATATTAGTGCTGCTGTTGAAGTAGGCAAAGAAATTGCTAAACGCGCTCTTGCAAATAATATCGAAACAGTTGTCTTTGATCGCGGTGGTTATTTATACCATGGGCGCATTAAAGCCTTAGCTGAAGCCGCTCGTGAAGCTGGCTTGAAATTCTAGGAGGGACTTATGGATAATAGAAAACCAAGAAGAAGAGAAGCTGTCGAAAAAGAATTTGAAGAAAGAGTAGTTACTATTAACCGTGTTTCAAAAACAGTTAAGGGTGGACGCAGGATGCGTTTTACTGCTCTGGTTGTAATTGGAGATAAAAAGGGTCGTGTCGGTTACGGACTTGGTAAAGCCAACGAAGTACCTGATGCAATTAAGAAGGCTCTTGAAGTTGCTAAAAAGAATGTTATTAGAATTCCACTTGTTAACGGACATACCACTATCCCACATCCAGTTATTGGAAAATATGGTGCTGGTGAAGTAATCTTAAAACCTGCAACTGAAGGTACTGGTGTTATTGCTGGTGGTGCTATTCGTGCTATTCTTGAATTGGCTGGTGTAACTGATGTATTAACTAAATGCTTAGGTAGCCGCACTCCAATTAACATGGTTCATGCAACGATGGCAGCATTAGGCAACTTAAAAACTGTAAATGGCATTGCTCGTTTACGCGAAAAGAAAGTTGCAGAAATTAGATAAGGAGGCCGAGTTATGAATTTATATGAATTAAAATATAACGAGGGTGCTCGTAAAACAATTAAACGCCTAGGACGCGGCCAAGGATCTGGTACTGGTAAAACTGCTGGTAAGGGTCATAAGGGTCAAAATGCTCGTTCTGGTGGAGGAGTTGCTATTGGATTTGAAGGTGGACAAACTCCTATCTATAAACGCATTCCTAAGCGTGGATTTACAAATTTTACCCGCAAAGTTTATACAGTTATTAATTTATCAGACTTAAACAAATTCGAAGATGGTGCAACTGTTGATCCTGTTGTTCTAGTTGAATGTGGTTTAGTTAAGAAATTAAATGACGGTATTAAAGTCTTAGGCAAAGGAAGCTTAGAAAAGAAATTAGTGGTTAAATGCCATAAAATTTCTGTAAGTGCTAAAGAAGCTATTGAAAAAGTTGGTGGACAAGTAGAGGTATTATAAGATGATTAAAACTTTTGTAGAGATATTCCAAAATAAGGATATTCGAAAAAAGATTTTATTTACCTTATTAATGCTGTTTGTTTATCGCTTAGGAACAGCCATTGTTGTTCCTGGGATTAATACTTCATCAATTAATCTTAGCGGTAATTCATTATTGAATATGATGAGTTTACTTGGTGGTGGGGCAATATCTCATATGAGTATATTTGCCTTGGGTGTTGGACCATATATCACCGCAAGTATCATCATTCAACTGTTGAGTATGGATATTATTCCGTACTTAACAGATTTGACTAAGGAAGGTAAAAAAGGCCAACGCGAAATTGATAAGATTACGCGTTATGCAGGGGTTGTTATGGCGCTGGTTCAAAGTTTCTTCATTGTGCAAACATTACAAGCACAATATAAGATTATTGAAAATCCTGGATTTACCTCTTATTTATATGTAGCTATTATTTTTACCGCAGGAACAATGTTCTTGCTTTGGATTGGTGATCAAATCACAACCAAGGGTATCGGTAATGGTGTTTCAATTATAATATTTGCAGGTATTGTTTCAGATATGCCATTTACATTCTCAACAGTATTTAAAGGTTTAACAGGAACTGATGCTGGTATGCTTAAATTCATTATTTATTTAATTATGTATTTAGTTATCATTATTCTAGTTACTGCTATGCAATTGGGACAACGCAAAATTCCAATTCAATACACTTCTTCAAGTGTTCAAAGCAGAAGTAAAGGTGATATGAATTATCTACCTTTAAAAATTAATAGCGCTTCAGTAATTCCAGTAATTTTCGCAAGTGCTTTAATTCAAGCTCCACAAATTATTCTTTCTTGGGTAAACCAAGGTTTATATCAAAAGTGGGCTAATATTTTAAGCTTTGATAAACCATATATATTGGTATTTTACGGAGTCTTGATTATTGTGTTTACATTCTTCTACACAAATATGCAAGTAGATCCAGCTAAAATTGCAGAAGATTTCAATAAACAAAATACTTATATCCCAGGCATAAGACCTGGTCGTGAAACAGAAGAATATGTTTCAAAGGTATTAAATCGAATTACCGTACTTGGCGCCTTGGCATTGACTGCGATTGCTTTAATTCCTTATATTGTTACTAACTTAACTGGTATGAATATGCGTGCTGCTATTGGTGGTACTGGTATTATTATCGTAGTTGGTATTGCGATGGAAACTTATAAGCAACTTGTTGGTCAATTAACGCAAAAGGCATACAAAGGATTTATTGGCAAATAAGGAGTGTTGCATGAATATACTTATTATGGGTGCACCTGGTGCTGGTAAAGGCACTATGTCTGAAAAAATTGTTGATGAATATGGTATTGTACATATATCAACAGGAGATATTTTAAGGGCAGCCGTAAAAGAGGAAAGTGAATTAGGTTTAAAGGCTAAGGAATATATGGACAGGGGACAATTAGTTCCTGATCAACTAGTTGATAACATTATTCTGAATCGTTTAAACCAAGATGATATGACTGAGGGATTTTTGATGGATGGCTATCCACGGACTATTTCTCAAGCAGAATCATTTGAAAAAATTTTAAGTAAGGTTGGTAAACATATTGATTGTGTTATTAATTTAGTGATTGATGAAGAAATGTTGGCTGATCGAATTACTGGAAGACGCGTTTGTCCGAAATGTAAAGCGATATATCACATCAATACTAAAAAGCCTACTAAGGTAGGAATTTGTGATGAATGTGGCGATGGTCTTATTCAACGTAAAGACGATACCTTAGAAAGCTTAAAGATTCGTCTTGAGGCATATCATAAACAAACACAACCAATTATTGAACATTACAAGAAGCAGGGGTTGATTATCGATGTAGATGCCAATAATTCTGCATCTGAAGTCTTTAAAAATATCGCCAAAGCTTTGGAGAGTGTTAAATAAAAATGATTACATTAAAATCTGAAAGAGAAATTAAATTATTAAGAGAAGCTAACCGAGTTGTGGCACTAGTTCATCAGACGATGGCCAGTGCCATCAAACCCGGTGTTAGCTTGATTACCCTTGATCGAATTGCTGAAAAAGTAATTCGCGATAATGGTTGTACACCATCGTGCAAGGGTTATGGAGGATTTCCAAATTCAATATGTGCTTCAGTTAATGATGCTTTAGTACACGGCATCCCAAATCACTATAAATTAAAAAATGGCGATATTGTTACTATTGATGTCTGTGCTTGTTATCGAGGATATCATGGTGATGGTGCCTATACATATAAGGTTGGTGATGTTAGTGCTGAGGCTGAACAATTATTGAAGGTTACGGAAGAAGCATTATATATTGGTTTATCGCAAGTGAAACCAGGTAATCGTGTTGGTGATATTTCAAACGCCATTCAAACTTATGTTGAATCATTTGGATATTCACTACCTGAAGAATATACAGGTCATGGTGTTGGTACCAGCATTCACGAAGATCCTAATATTCCAAATGTCGGTATTGCCCACACAGGACCATTACTTAAAAAGGGTATGGTTATGGCAGTAGAACCAATGGTATTTGCAGGGAAGAAAGATTGTGTTACCATGAGTGATGGTTGGACAGTCAAAAGTAGGGATCATAGCTTAGGTGCTCATTTTGAACACACTATCGTTATTACTGACGATGGTTATGAAATCCTTACAAAATTATAGGAGGAGAATTTGGGAAAACAAGATGTTATAGAAATTGATGGCGTTATTGAAGATACCCTTCCTAACGCGCAATTCAAGGTGAAATTGGCCAATGGTCACGAAATCTTAGCTCACGTTTCTGGTAAAATCCGCATGCATCGTATTCGCATTTTACCAGGTGATCGAGTGACGGTCGAAATTTCGCCTTACGATTTAACACGTGGGCGTATAACATATAGACACAAATAAGTGTTGATAGGAGAATAACGATGAAAGTAAGACCATCAGTAAAACCAATCTGTGATAAGTGTCGCATTATCAAACGCAAGGGTCGTGTAATGGTTATTTGTGAAAACCCTAAGCACAAACAAAGACAAGGTTAATAGGAGGAACGAATAAATATGGCTCGTATAGCTGGTATAGATATTCCTCGTGATAAACGAGTAGTAGTATCACTAACATATATTTATGGAGTTGGTTTACCAACAGCTCAAAAAGTACTAAAAGATTGTGGTATAAGCGAGGATGTTCGTGTTAAAGATTTAACAGAAGAACAAGTTAATGCTATTCGTAAAGCACTTGACAGCAAGAAGCTTGAAGGTGATTTAAGAAGAGAAACACAACTTAATATCAAGCGTTTGATGGAAATCGCATGTTATCGCGGAATCAGACATAGAAAAGGTTTACCACTTCGTGGACAAAGAACTAAAACAAATGCGCGTACACGCAAAGGACCGCGTCGTACAGTGGCTAATAAGAAGAAATAAGGAACGATAGGAGGAAATAACAATGGCTAAAGCAAAAATTGCGCGTAAGAAGCGTGTAAAAAAGAATATTGCTAAGGGATTAGCACATATTCATTCAACATTTAATAACACTATCGTTACAATTACTGACGAATCAGGAAATGCAATCGCATGGTCTAGTGCTGGTGCATTAGGCTATAAAGGTTCAAGAAAATCTACACCTTATGCAGCTCAAATGGTTGGTGAAGCAGCGGGTAAGGCAGCATTTGATAGCGGTATGAAGTCAGTTGAGGTAAGTGTTAAAGGACCAGGACCTGGTCGTGAAGCAGCAGTGCGTGCTTTAACAACTGCTGGTTTAGCAATTTCGGCAATTAATGATGTAACACCAATTCCACACAATGGTTGCCGTCCACCAAAACGACCTAGAGGTTAAGGAGGAACTTATGCAAAAATTTGAACGTGCAAAATTTGAAATCAAGAATTATAGTGAAACTGAGAATTTTGGCAAGTTCGTGATCGAACCGCTCGAAAGAGGATTCGGAACTACTATTGGTAATGCATTGAGAAGAGTTATGCTTAGTTCATTACCTGGAGGTGCTGTTTATTCGATCAAAATTGATAACATTTATCATGAATTTACTTCAATTCCAGGAGTAAAAGAAGATGTTACAATGATTATTCTTAATGTAAAAGGTTTGATTTTGGATATTAATCCAAGCGATGATAATGTTTATACTTTAAGAATTAATAAACAAGGTCCATGTGTAATTACTGGAGCTGATATTGAATGCGGATCAGAGGTTAAAATTTTAAATCCTGATCATGTCATTTGTAATTTAGCTGAAGGTGCTAAGTTCGAGTGTGAAATGAAAGCTAAGATTGGTAGAGGCTATGTTTCTAGTGATGAAAATAAGTACATTTACCAAACTTCTGCACAAGGCATTGGAACTATTTATACTGATGCTATTTATACCCCAGTAACAAAATGTAACTTTTACAGTGAACCAACACGCGTTGGTGAGAGTACTAAATATGATAAATTAACTATTGAGGTAACAACCGATGGTTCAATTACTCCTCAAGAATCTATTGCTCTTGCAAGTAAAATCTTGATGAATCACCTTGAATTATTAACCGAGGTTGATGCAATTGGCTTGGATAATGAATCAATTATCAAAGATAGTACCAGCGAAACCAACAACAATAAAACCAATATGATGATTGAAGATTTAGATCTTAGCGTTCGTAGTTACAATTGCTTAAAACGCGCAGGCATCGCTACTGTTGAAGAATTAATTCAAAAGAGTGAAGATGAAATGGGAAAAGTTCGCAATCTTGGTAAAAAATCATTAAAAGAAATTAGGGACAAAATCTACGAAATTGGATTGAGTTTCAAAAAGGATTAGGAGGTAAGTAGGCTATGAATAATCGTAAACTTGGACGCACAGCAGATCACCGTAAAGCTTTACTAAGAAATTTAGCTACTGATTTAATTTTAAGAGGAAAATTAGAAACTACAGAAATGAAGGCTATGGAATTAAGATCTGTAGTTGATGAATTAATTACATTAGGAAAACAAAATGATTTAGCTGCAAGACGCAGGGTAGCTGCTTATGTCTTTAGTAAGGAAGCTGTTAAGAAATTATTTGATGAAGTTGCACCTAAATATACAGAACGCCAAGGTGGATATACTCGTGTTACTAAAACAGGATACCGTCGCGGTGATAATGCCCCTCTAGCAACCATTGAATTAGTATAGTAATCTGAAGATAGTCTGAACAGACTATCTTTTTTTATGAGCTTTTACTATAATTTAGGTTGGAAATATCCAAAGGAGGATTAGTATTTTATACTAAACATATTATGATTGGATTAGGAACATTAATAAATATCAGTGCAATAATTATCGGTGGAATAGTTGGGCTTGTTTTTGGTAGGGGTCTGAACTCTAAAATTCAAGAATCAATCACCAAGGCTATTGGAGTTAGTATATTATTTATCGGTATTAATGGTTTTATTAAGAAAATTGGTAATATTAACGGTAATGTTGATATGATGATTATCGTATGTTTTATTATCGGAACAATGCTTGGTGAATTTTTTGATTTTGATTCGCGTATTACCGAAATTGGCGCATGGTTAAAAATTAAAACTAAAAGCACAGGTGATCCACGATTTATTGAAGGTTTTTTAATTACCTCACTTACTGTTAGTATTGGGGCGATGGCAATTGTTGGTGCGATTGAAGATGGTATCTATGGTAATCATACTATTTTAATTGCGAAGTCAGTTCTTGATTTTGCGATTGTTTTAATTATGACTACTACCTATGGCAAAGGTTGCATCTTTTCGACGATACCTGTATTTGTTTTTCAAGGAGGAATAACCTTGCTGGCGATGTTTGTGCAACCGTTCTTATCGCTTCCAGCGATGAATGATCTATCTATTGTGGGTTCAATTCTTATTTTTGCGGTTGGCATTAATATGGTTTGGAATATGAAGATTAAAGTTGCGAATATGTTGCCGACAATTATTATTGCGATTATTTGGGGAAATATTTTTTTCTAATTGATAGAGGTTAAATGATGAATATTAATAAAATTATTGAATTGCGAAAATTATTACATCAATATCCAGAAATTGCGAATAATGAAGTTAAAACACAACAAATTATTAGAAACTTTTTGACTGAAAATACCAATGTCAAAGTAATAAATGAAGATGGTTGGCTATATGCAAAAATGGAAGGGCTAAACCCAAAGAAAACAATTGTTTTTAGAGCAGACCACGATGCGATTGTTAATTCTAAAAATCAATTATTTCATGGCTGTGGCCATGATGGACATACAGCAATATTATGCGGTACTATTATGCAGTTAGAAGAAGATAGACCTGATGATAATATAATATTTTTATTTCAACCAGCCGAAGAAAATGCCGATGGGGCAAAGAAGTGTACTAAGTTGTTTCAAGATTATCATATTGATGAAATCTATGGTTTACATAATATGCCTAATTTTGAAAAAGGAATTGTATACTATCGCAAAGGTTGTATCCAATGTGCTTCTGTGGGCATGCGTATCAGCATTGACGGCATTCAAAGTCATGCTTCAGAACCTGAAAAAGGACTTAATCCTGCCTATGCAATTGCTGAAGTGATTGAGCGTTTAAAACCTTTATCGGCTTTTAATGGCTTTAATAAGGCGATATTTGAAGATTTAATTTTTGAATCCTTGGTATTGGTTACGGTTGTTAATGTTGAGATTGGCAAACGAAATTTTGGTATCTCGCCAGGAAGTGGAGAAATTTCTTTAACATTAAGAACAATGAATGATCAGGATATGAAGATGATTAAAACAAAAATAATGGCGATGCTGAATAAATTTAAGGAAGTCGGTTATAGTTATAAAATTGATCTTTATGATGAATTTCCAGAAAATAACAACAACCCTATTCTTTGTGATCAAACATTAAAAATATTGGATAAGTATCATATAGAGTATCGAGAAATGTTTGAACCTTTTAGAGCCAGTGAAGATTTTGGTTATTATCGTCGTTTTTGTCCATCGCTATTTTTAATGCTGGGAATGGGTACTTGCCCTAGTCTGCATCATGATGATTATCAATTTGATGATGATATTATTAAAGCGGGTATAAAACTATTCAGTAGTATTGCTAAAGGATAATTAAAAGGACTCAATATTGAGTCCTTTATTCATTTACAATTTGGTAATAAATTTTTGAAGTCAGGAAATAAATGATAATATATGCAATCGCAAAGCAACCTACAATTAAGATTAATTGTTGGAAATAATATAACCAATCATTAATTCCAAATAAGAATAATAATTGCGATACAATTTTAGAGGCGACAAGCGAATGAATTAAGGCAATTACCAGTGGAGCAAAGAAGATCCAGATAACTTGATTTTTAGTGGTCTTTTTAATTAATTCTTCTGGAAGACCTACCTGTTTCATTATTTGATAACTATGGCGGTCTTCATAGGCTTCAGAAATTTGTTTATAATAGGTAATGATGATGGTTCCTGATAATAAAATAATACCAATTAATATGCCTAGAAAGATAAAGCCACCATTTAATTCATAGTAGTTTTTAACGAATTTGTTGTGATTATCATAATCCACAATATAATCAAGTTGATGTTCATCAATGAATTTATCAAAGTTTGATGAGTATTCTTTAGCGTTAAAGTTTTCAATGTTGTAACTGGCACTAATGCCGACATTTATAGTTTCTTTATTTGTTTTATAATGGATAAATTCAAAATATTTTGTAAATTCAATAAATTTTTCTCGGTCTTTAACAATCATAGTAAATGATTCAACTGCGACATTTTTTGGAATATCAAATTTTAAAGGCTTCACTTTATATACTTGATTATTTATTTTTACCGTAGTTAAATTTTTGAATTTATTACTATTAGAAGTTAAAAATATTTCATCATCATTAAGTGATAGTGATTTATCATTGGTATATGCCAGATAATCATCAAGATAAAAGAGATCTAAAAATTTAGGGGCCGAGATATTATTGGCGGCAGAAAAACTATTCTTTTCAAAGATTACAGGTACAAAATTATGTTCTTTAATAATTAAGTCTTTAATTTTATTCTTGCTGACAGCATTGATATTTTTATAGAGTTCATTTTTAATTTTTAAGATTTCATCAGATGATTTGATTTCATTAGAATTAGTTTCGTATTCTATTATTACATCTTTACTTTTATCTTCCACAACAATTTTTTCGATGTTGCTATAAATGGACATGGCAGTAGATAATGAAATAATAATTGAGGTTGCTAGAAGCGAGATGCTTGCTAGTCCAACGGCATTGGCCTTCATTCGATAAAGCATACCTGATACCGAAAGGAAGGAATGGGCACGATAATAGTAGCGATGATTATTTTTAAGTTTTTTAAGTATGAAGATACTCAAAGAAATAAAACATAGATAAGTTCCAACAATCACCAATAATACCGCAATAAAGAAATTGGCGATGCTGTTAAGTGTTCCTTCAATGCTGATGGCGATATAATAACCCGCAGCCAAGGTGATAATACCGATAATTCCAATAATAATATTTGATTTGGGTTCACCCTCGGCTTTTTTCTGTTTGCTTAGTAACTCAATTACATTATTACGGTAGATACTGACGGTGTTATTAAGATTAATAATTACATAGCCTAAAGTAATAATCATTATTGTTAAGATTATCGCTATAATGCTTATTGGATAATCATCCATACCCGCTACCTTATCATTCATCAAACGATTCAAGGCAATAAACGATAATTTTCCAAATAATTGACCACCCACAATAGAAAGTATGATGGTAATCACATAGTTGATTAAGTGTTCAAAGAAAATAATTAGGCTTATATGTTTTGACTCTAAGCCCATTATTTTATAAAGGGCAAATTCTTTATTTCGTCTTTTAATTAAAAAGCGATTAGCATAAATGATGAAGATTAAATTAAAAATTCCGATAAATATCACTCCAAATTGAATGATGGAAGGGAATATTTGATGTCTATTTAATACATAATTATTACTTAATAGTGAAGTCATAATATAAAAGGTAATATTCATTATTGAAGTAGAAATAATGAAGGGAATTACCAGATTTTTATTTTTGATAAAGTTATTTCTTGCGAAGTTAATGATAATTTTAAATTTCATTATTTTTAACCTCTGGTGATAATAATGAGTTTACTTTGGCTATGCGTTCACTAAATTGATAGTTATCATCATCACCCTTGTATATTTCATGATAGATTAGTCCATCTTTAATAAATAGTACCCTAGTAGCATAAGAGGCTGATTTTAGTGAGTGAGTAACCATCATAATAGTTTGACCACCAGCATTAATTTCTTCAAATAGTTTCATGGTATGTTCGCTTGATTTAGAATCAAGAGCACCTGTAGGCTCATCTGCCAGTATTAATGCAGGATTATTGATGAGGGCACGAGCAATGGCAATGCGTTGTTTTTGTCCACCTGATATTTCATAGGGATATTTATTTAAAATATTTTCAATTTTAAGTTTTGGCGCAATGATATTTAATCTTTTTTTCATTTCCTCATATTTAAAATTTGATAAAACTAGTGGTAGATAAATATTATCGACATTGTTGAAAGTATCGAGTAAATTAAAGTCTTGAAAGACAAAACCTAGTTTATTTCTTCTGAATGACGCAATCTCGTTAGCTTTTAATTCCGATAAGTTATGACCTTCAATAAACACCTCACCATCACTGGGATTATCAAGGGTGGCAATAATATTTAATAGTGTCGTTTTACCCGAACCCGACTCACCCATAATGGCAATAAATTCACCCTTATTTACTTCAAGATTAATATCTGAAAGAGCTACGGTCTTGGCTTTATTGAAGCCACCGTATATTTTTTTTAAGTTTTTTACTGTTAGTATTGGCATATAACCTCCTTTTGTAACTATATATTACAAAAATGATTATTTTCTAGCATTTATTTAATCTAACAATAATCATTTATTTCTTACAATTATGTAAGATTGTATCGTTAGGAAAAATTAATTTAGCTGTACAACCTTTTCGAAATTCACTTTCAATAATCACTTTAATATTTAATCGTTGACAGATGCTTTTAGTTAAATATAAGCCGATACCGCTGGATTTTGAATTTAAGCGACCGTTAAAACCTGAATAACCGCAATTAAATATCTTAGGTAAATCACTAGCCTTAATACCACAACCATTATCAATAATCAGTAATTGATTATCTTCCATTTTGATTGTGATTATGCCATTTTTCGTATATTTGGCAGCATTGGAAATCAATTGTTCTAATGCTATTGCTAGATACTTACTGTCGCTGATGATCTGGGTATTGATTTTTTCATAATTCAAAGTTATATGATTGTTGATAAAGACTACTGCATATTTTTTTAAGGTTTCGGCAATTAAATCATTAATATTAACGGTATCTAAATCAAGGTCATTATTATGGTCAATTAATTTTAAATAACTAAGGGCAGAGTTGGCATATTCTTCGATGTAGAATAGCTCTTGTTTAATTTTGAAAGGATCTAACTTTCGTCCTTCAATAAGTAATTTAGCAGCAGTTATCGGTGTCTTCATCTGATGTAACCAAATTAAAAAATATTCCTGAATCATCTTGTTGTGTTCGATCATCTGCTTTTTTAATTGTTTATTTTGATTGGTTAATGCTTGATTTTTTTCATTAAGTGATAATTTTTGTTTATAACCGAAATATTTGATAACTAGATAACAGAACAAGATGAAAACAATGATATTCATCAACATCAAATAGATATTAAGATTAATTTCAAATAAGATAAAACCGATTAAAAACACCAATAAATTAATTATCGTTAAGATAATAATATTTAACTGTTCGACTAAGAAATTATTCATAGTGGTAATCCTTATTCAAATAATAACCACTACCTTTTTTAGTGATGATTAAATCATTGATGCCAATGGTCATTAATTTTTTACGCATACGATTGATATTGACAGCTAGAGTATTATCGTCAATAAAGCTTTCATTTTTCCAGAGTTTTTCAATAATATTTTCTCGACTACTGATTGCAGTTTTATTCTTAAAAAGACAATACATAATAATATTTTCAGTCTTAGTTAAGAAGATTTGTTTATTATTAAAAACTAGACAATTTTCATTAAAGTCAAAGATGATATTTTCAAAATTTAGCTTGTTGGTATTATTGGAATAGTCATAGGTTCTTCTTAATAAGGCATTGATCTTCATCAGGCAAATACCTAAATCTAAGGGTTTGGTAATATAATCATCTCCACCATATTGCAGAGCCATAATAACATCCATCTTTTCACTTTTGGAAGATATAAAGATAATTGGTACTTTAGATATTTTTCTAATTTCACCACACCACCAAAAACCATTGGCACTAGGCAAAACAATATCCATCAATACAAGATGAGGGCTATAACTGTTAAAATCATCAATAATCTTATCAAAATCCTTAATACATTTAACATCATATTGCCAAGAAATAAGTTCTTGTTTAAGACTTTCGCTAATTATTTCATCATCTTCGACAATTAAAATTTTTATCATATCCATAGTATAACTTAAATTATTATGATAAGTATACTTTTATCTTTAGGCTTTATTTTCGATCGTCATCTAGGAAACGGTCAAGAGCAATGGCTAAGGCAATGATAATATCTTGATACTGTTCATTAAAGATATTAATGGCATATTGGTCAGAAAAGGAGAATTTTCGATCGATTGTCGCGATTGTATCATTATCATTACGGATGTCAAAATTATAGTCCCCAAAACTACCGACCAAGCTTAGATTATAATTTTCAGCAATAATTTCAATTTTTCGATGGAATAATGATGGTCTAGTACATATTTGAATAAGTTCACCATTATAAAATTCAACATCACAGCTAGGAAAAAAGGACAATACTTTTGGAGTAATCACAAATAATTCATCTTTATAACTATCACTTATAATATATGTCGATGTTGGAAAACCAATTATTTGGTCAACATAGTAGTAGGGTTTACCTTCTTCATCAACTATTGGATAATGATCGGTAAGTTTAAAGACTTTTTGTTTAATAAATAATGTTCTCATGTTAGTATCGTAGCATATACATAAGATAAATGAAATGTTAAAATTATAGAAGGAGTCATTTTATGAAAGAATTAATACCTGATGAATATTTAGATGTCTTAACAGGGCATAAAATAGCTATATATCGCAAGGGTAATCCTGATGGTGCTAAGGTAATTTATTGCCATGGTGGACCAGGTGGTAGGATTACTGAATCGGCCTTTAGTTTTTTTGATTTATATCGTTTTGATGTATATGCCTTTGATCAAAGAGGCTGTGGTAAAAGCCTACCCTTTGCCAGCGTTGAAAATAATGATATTAATTATCTTGTTGAAGATATTGAAAGAATTAGAAAACATTATAAGTTGGATAAGATTAATCTTTTTGGCGGTTCCTTTGGAACAACCCTAGCTTTAAGTTATGCGATAAAATATCCTCAAAATGTCAGTGCGATGACTTTGCGTGGTATTTTTTTAGGTCGTAAAAGTGATATTGATTGGTTATACCAAGAAGGGGCTTCATATTATTATCCAGAAAATTTTGATAAGTATCGCCATATGTTGCCGATTGAAAAACAAAATGATATTGTGGCAGGCTATGAAGAAATATTTCAATCAAATAATCAGGATTTAATTGAAAAAGCGGCTACAGCTTGGGCTAATTGGGAAATGGGTCTGGTTCGTTTAAATCCTAACAGTGTTAATTTTGGACTTAAACCCAAGGCTGAAGATATTTCACTTTCACGATTGGAATGTCATTATTTTGCGAGTGGTTTAGGGTGGAATGATGATAACTATATTCTTAATAATGTTGATAAGATAAAGGATATTAAAATTACTATTGTGCATGGTCGTTATGATATTGATTGTCGACCAAGCGGTGCCTATGAGTTGGCATCTAAATTAAATAATTATGAGTTGGTCTTTACTTTGGCGGGTCATGGAGCTGACGATCTTGATTATCGCAAAGCCTTAATTGATGCTGCCAACAATATGCTTGAGGAGGGTAGTTTTCACCACCGTCATATTGACCACCAATTATTTGTGGATATTAAAAATAAGAAGATCAATGAATTTAAAATAGCTATTAAAGTTAATGATTATATTATTTTTACTGATAATGATACTTTGGTAGAATATAAAGTAAAGATTAAAGAAATTAAAGATGGAGTTGCGATATTTTAATGAAAAAGAATTGTCGAATTAAAAGCTTTGATGAATATTTATTAAATGTAAATGTTTATGAGGCTCAAAAGCCTGTCGGTAACATTGTGATTATTCATGGTTTGGCAGAACACCAAGGAAGATATGAAGAATTTGCTGAATATCTTACTGTTAAACATTTTAATGTTTTAACCTATGATTTAAGAGGTCATGGTTTAGAAGAAAGATATGATAACTTAGGTTTTTTTGCGAAAGAAAAGGGTATCAGAAGATTAATTGCTGATTTAAAATTATTGATAGATCGTATGAATGAAGACTATCCTAATTTAAAATGTAGTGTTATCGGTCATGGCATCGGTGGTATTTTAGCCTGCATTTATTTAAGAAAGTATGATTATCTATTAAATAATTTAGTTTTAATATCACCTCCTGTACCTAATAAGCGTACTTTTTGGGCTTTAAAGGGCGCGGAATTAATGACTATTTTATTTGGGGCTAAAGGAAGATCAAAGCTTTTGGCAAGACTGGTATTTAAACAAAAAAGTAATGAGTGGTTATCATATAATCATGAAAATATTAAGTGTTATACCGATGATAAATACTGTGGTTTTAAGATTACCAACGGTTGTTATCGTGATGTTTTTAAAATGATATGTGAACTTAAAAATAATAATAATTATCTTGCTAAGAATAGAAATTTAAAAATTATTGCGATGAATGGTGAAGATGATCCTTTGATGAAGGATGCCTCGTTTAGTAAAATTTTTAAATGTTTAAAGTATTCTGGCTATGGTAATTTTGAACAGCTTTCTTATCCTGGTATGAAACATGAAATTTTACACGAAGATAATCGCATTCAAGTTTTTGAGGATATTATCAATCGTCTTAAATAAATTAAAAAAGATTTCATTTTGAAATCTTTTAATGTTTAAGATTATAATTATTAATCTCATCAATGGTTACTTCAAGATCGCTTCTGATTTTAATATATTCAGCACCGATATGTTGATATTTTTCATTGCCTTTTCCAGCGACCAAGATCAGTGTTTTATCTTCGATGTTGTTGAAGGCTTTTTTAATGGCTGCTTCTCTTTGATTGTGTATTTCAAATGGGCAGTGGTATTCATTGATTTTATCGGCCATTTGTTTGGCAATATTTTCATAAGGAACATCGGCAGGATCAACAGGAACAATGTGGATGAAGTCGGCCTCGGTGGCAACTAGTGGGCAAATATCATCAATACGATTTAAGGCCTTACCACCAACTACGCCAAAGATTACGATTTTATGGTAGTTGCTAAAATTATTTTTAATTAGTTCAAATACTCTTTCAAAGCTTAAACGATTGTGAGCATAATCAACAATGGCTATAACTTTTTCATCATTAGTTTTAAAGATATTGCTTCTTCCTGCTACCTCAACCTTTTTAAGTGCCTTAAAAATATTTTGGTGATCAATATGGTAATAATCTGCAATGGCAATTGCTACTAAGGCATTTTCAATATTATAATCACCGATTAAATTAAGTTGGTAGCTAGTACTTTTGTGATTGTGAACACAATCAAAATGATTGTAATTATTTTGATAGTTGATATTGCAGGCAAAATAGTCTTTAGTATTATCAACAAGAGAAAAGCTGATCGCTTTTTTATGTTGGGCCTTAATTTTTTCAATGATACTTGCCTGATATTCAGAGTCAAAATTATATATACAGGTATTGGCTAGATTGATTATTTTAAGTTTGGAATTGAAATAATCATTAAAATCAGGGTGTTCAATAGGGCTGATATGGTCAACACCAATATTCAAAATAGCCGCAAGATCTAAGTTTAAATTAGTTACGCGATGGTATTTTAAGGCTTGAGAAGATATTTCAATAACCATATATTCTAAACCACTTCTTACAGCATTATAAATATTTTGATAAAGAATTAAACTTTCAGGAGTGGTCAGTGAAGAATCATAGGAATTAATACCATCATAGGTATTGATTGAAGAAATAATACCACAGGGTTTTTTATTATTGGTGATTAAATATTCATCAAAGATGGTCTTAACCAAGGTTACGGTTGTTGATTTTCCTTTGGTACCAGTAATTCCAATTAATTTGATTTTTTGATCAGGATAATCATAGAAAAATCTTGCCACCTCCAGCATAGCCATTCTAATATCATTGACGATGATATAGTTTTTATTGTGGGGATCTTCTTTTTCAGCAATATAACAAGCACCACCATTTTTCATAGCTTCATCTAAATATGCTTGTTTGAATGCTCTTCCCTTAACAAAAAATAAGGTCTTATTTTCAACTTCCTTAGAATTATAGGTAATCTTCTCAATATCTTTATCATCAGTAATATCGGTATTGATTAATAAGGCTTTTTTTTCTAATAATTTAATAATTTCAGATAACTTTTTCATTGGTAAATTATAACATATGTAAAATTTTATATAAATTAATTAATTAATGCTTTTATTTATGGGAATGGTTTATAATTTTATTATGAAGAATTTAATCAAAACATCGCTTGCTAATTTTACGGGTAAAACTGCTAAAAAAGTAATTAAATTATTAAAAAGAAGGGGTACTCATACTCCAGGGGTTGTTGCTAGAAAGATTGATCGCAATATTTTAAAAAATATTGCTAAACCACAGGATATTTATGTGATAACCGGTACCAATGGCAAGACCACGACTACTAATTTAGTGGCTGATATTCTTGAGGGTATGGGAATTAAATCTATCAGCAATCGCATCGGTTCTAATACCTATGCCGGGATTGTAACATCACTTTTAGATGGTAATAATTATTTTGGTAAAAATAAGATTAAACATGCAGTCCTTGAAGTTGATGAGCAGTGGTGTACGGTTACTCTAAAAGACCTACATATTAAATCATTAACGATTACCAACTTATTTCAAGATTCGTATGAAAGAAATGCTAATATTTTTTATATTGTTGAACGAATTGAAAAGGGCTTACCCGAAAATATTAAATTAATCTTAAATGCCGAAGATTCGATTAGTGCCTATATCGGCAAGAAAAATCAACGAGTTTATTTTAGCGTGGATAATATTTTTAATGACCATGAACAATCTGATGGTAAAATCAAAGATTTAATCTATGTACCTGAAACTGATCAACGCATTATTTGGGATTTTAATCGTTATAATCATATCGGTAAATATCACAGTGAAGATTTTACTTTTAAAAATCCCAAAGCCAAGTATCATGTTGTCGGTTATAACGAAGTAAATAACAACTTGATTGTTAAGGAAGATGGAATAATCTTTGAAATGCCTAATATCCGTAAAAATATTGAATCGGTATATAATCAGATTGCTGCCTATGCCACACTTAGAGAAAATGGTTTTAAGCGTGAGGACATTCTTCAACAAATGCTTAAAATTAAAACGGTAGAAAGTCGTTATATCAGTGAACATATCGGTAATAAAGAATTAATTTCTATGGTGGCTAAGGGATATAATCCTGTTGCTAATTCCTGTGTTTTAAATGAGATTAGTAATAATCCCAAACCCAAGACCGTTATTTATTTATTTGATAATTTGGAATCTAAGTATTTAGATAGCAAGTCATCGGCGTGGGCATTTTCTATTGATTTTAAATATTTGGCAACTGTTGATCGATTTATTATTAGAAGTCGACACTATCATGAAATATTATTGGCTGTTTTAATGTCGGGAATTGATAAAAGTAAGATTGTAAGACTCGATAGTCTTGAAGCGGTAACTGAATATTTAGATCCTCATAAACAAGAGTGTATTTATATACTGCATGATATTGAGCGTGAAAATTTAGCCCAGGCTGATAAAATGTATAAGATTGTAAAGGAATATGTGGGTAAGATATGATAGTAGAAGTATTATTTAGTGAATTTTATACCTATGGTGAAATTGAAAATGTCAGGTATTTAGCGAAGATGCTTAAGGGTGTTGACTTTATTTATACAAGCTATGATAATGAACCATATTTTGTAAATAATGATGTTGATATGTTGGTGATTGAACCGATGGCTGAACATTATTTGGCAATGGTTTGTGATAAATTAAAACCTTTTAAAACTCGACTACAAACCATGATTGATGATGGTGTTTATTTTTTCATCGTAAATAATGCGATGGATATTTTTGGTAGAACTTTAAAATTAAGTGATGGTAAAGAACTTGATACTTTAGGTTTATTAGACTATGAAACGATTAGAAATTATGATAAAAGATATGCCTATCTTTTTGTGGCTAAATATCAAGATATTGAAATCTGTGCTAATAATACAGGCTTTAGTACCTATTGTATTCCTGATAAGTATCATTTATATAGTGTGGAATTAAATGGTATTAAAGCTAGTGATATTGAATTATCTGGTTATCACAAACATAATGTCTATGCGATTGAATTTTTAAGTCATTTCTTTATTATGAATCCTTTAATTTCAAAAAAGATCTTGGCTCACTTTGGTATTGATGAGAGTTTGCCCTTTGAACAAGAAGCCTTGGAAAGCTATAATCATCAATTAAAGTTATTTAAGAATGACGCTAAGCTTTTAAAGCATTATCAAAGTAAGTGATATTTTAAAATTGCTTTATAGATAATAAAAATAATTTCGTAAGAAATTATTTTTATGTTAGTGATTTATTGTTTAGATTCGTGATTTGATATTTTAAGTTTTGCCATTATTTTATCTTCAAATGGTAGTTTAATATTTTTGTGGAATATTTTTTGGATTTGAGCTTTAAATAAAAATAATATAAATATCGGTATTACAATGGATGTGATTACTGTGAATATTGAAGCTGCAAGCGTTCTTGTGATTAAATTAGGATTATTAGCAAAACCAATATTAAATATCAGATCAATAAACATAGAAAATATTACACTTATTGGAATAATTAGGAAAAATGCTAGAGAAATTACCATAACTTTTTTAGCTATTAAAACATATTTATGATCATTTTTAAGATGGTACATTATTAGTAGTACACAAGTTGAAGGGATGGTTATCATAAACATAATAAAACCAAATAGATTTTGAAGGTGTATTTCAATATTTGCAGCGCCGAATGCCAACCAAGAAAAAAATGAAGCTTGTTTTAGTGCTTCTGCCATTGGTGTTGCAAAACCGAAAGAAAGATTTTGAATTAAAAATGATGCTACACCAGTAAGTCCGCCAAATATTGTCGATTGTGGTATTTTGGAACTTAAATATCCAATGAACATACTGTTAATCATCGTTGGAAGTTTGATGGTGATTGTTAAAAATATACTTAATAAAGCAATCACAGCTAAAGTGGTGATAGGTTTTTTTAAATCATTATTCATATTGTCCTCCTTATAATAGTGAATTAATTATATATATATATCGGTCAAGCTAATAAGACAAAGAAATTTAATTATGATATTATATAGTTATTCTTTTAGATGGAGGATATTGATGAAGAAAAAGCTAAAACAAAATAGCTTTGCTGAAGGGGCATTTATCGCCTACTTTGCCATAGTTATTACCAAATTGATGGGGGCTTTATATAATATACCTTTTTATAGAATTATTGGTGATAGTGGCGGTTTTATTTATTCGTGTGCCTATAATATTTACGCTTTATTTTTGGATATTTCGACTTCTGGAGTTCCGATTGCGATGAGTATTATCATCGGTGAATATAATGCCATGGGTAAATATCGTTCTAAAGAAAAAGCCTATCGTTTAGGTTTGTATTTTGTTTTTATCATATCTTTAGCATCCTTTTTATTTTTACAATTTAGTGCAGATGGTATTGCAGATTATTTTCTTAAGGGAACCAGTGAGGGTGTGAAGGCGGCGGATATTGCCACTGCCATTAAGATTGTTTCATTATGTCTTTTAGTTGTGCCTTTTTTAAGTGTTCAAAGAGGTTATCTTCAAGGTCATAAATTTATGGCACCATCATCAGTAAGCCAAGTAATTGAACAAGTTATTCGTATTGGTGTGGTTTTAGTTGGTGCTTATTTTGCGGTTGATGTTTTAAAATTAGGCACAAGCCATGGCGTTTATGTGTCTTTGTTTGGGGCTGGTTTTGCAGCCTTAGTCGCCCTTTTATATATTATGTTTAAGCGCTATAAATATCAGAACTTCTTTATTAAAGAAGGTGAAGAAGAAAAGGCTGATTCCAGCAGATATATTTTGAAGAAGATGATTAGTTATTGTACTACGATTATCATTATTTCTATAACAGTCGGTGTCTATAATATTGTTGATATGAAGTTATTGATTGTTGGACTGCACAACTTAGGTTTTAGTGATTTTGATGTTCAAACAATCGCCAGTATAACTTCTAATTGGGTTCCTAAAATCTGTATGATTATTGCTGCTTTGGCAATGGGAATGACAAGCAGTATTGCTCCACATATGGCAGAATCATATGCCAAGGGAAATTTTAAAGAAGTTAATAAAAAACTCAATCAAGCAATCGCCATCGTTTTATTAATCTCTACTCCTTTAACAATTGGGATGATTATTTATTCATCGGTTGTTTACAATATATTCTACGGAGTTAGCGCCTATGGTTCACAAATTTTGGTTTTAGCCTTAATTTTAAATATGGTCGCAGGTATTGTTAGTGTTATCAGTATGACTATGCAAAGTATGAATAAGGGTAAAAGTGTTTGTTATTACAATGTTGTTGGAGTGATTGTAAATACAGCTATGGATTTACCATTGATTTATTTATTCGCAAAGATAGGAATTGCACCATATCTTGGGGCAACGGTTGCTAGTATTTTAGGACAGTTGATAACCTTGTGGTTGTTACTTAATAATTTGAATAAGGATATTGCCTTAAATTATCATTCATTATTTAAAACGGCTAAAAAATTGATACTCCCACTAATTTTAGTAACTATTACTGCATTGTTGTTTAAATATATTTGGGTTATCGATGGAAATAGGCGAGTTATTCAAATATTGCAATTAATGTTAATCGGTGGTATTTCGGCTGTTATTTATTTTATTGCTGTGTATAAAACGGGGGCTTTAGAAGTTTTATTTGATAATCGTATTATCGTTAAGATTATTGAAAAATTAAATCTTAGTAGGAGAGTTAATGGAAAGAATTAAGTTTATTATAGCGTTATGGGCAGGAAAGTTTTTTACTTGGTTATTTAAACATATCGGTAGAGAAAAGGATGATCGTCCTGGAATGTTATCGCTGAAGATATGTCTTAAATTTTTAACCTATGTCAAAAAGCCTAAGCTTACTATCTGTGTTAGTGGTACCAATGGTAAGACGAGTATTTCGCTTTTACTGGCTGATATTTTTAAAAAGGAAGGTTATCGTGTGGCGGTAAATGAATGGGGTGCCAATGCCAATGCTGGTCATGCCCGACTTTTATTGGATGCAGTAGATATTTTTAATCGTAGTACTAAGGATGTTGCAGTAATCGAAACTGATGAAATGCTTTCAACCTTCAGTTTGCCTCAACTTAAACCAAATTATTTTATTGTGAATAATTTAGGTCGAGATTCTATGTTCAGTAATGCCAACCCTGAATATATTATGAGTCATATTAAACAGGCGGTGGCTAAGTCTAAAGATACGGTGATGATTATTAATGCCGATGATCCTTTGTGTAGTGCGCTTAATGAGGATAATCAAGCAATCTATTTTGGTGTTGATAATATCCATGCTAAAAAAGTTACACATGTAGTTGATGATTTTTCTTATTGTTTTAAGTGTCATGCTAAGCCCATCTATAACTATCGCAATTATCGTCATGTCGGTGATTATTATTGTCCTAACTGTGGTCTTAAGGCCTGTGATCGTGATTATCTGGTTACTGATTTTAATGATGAATATTTAGAAATAAAAGAAATTGATGGTCTTTATCGCTATCCTGTTATTTCGGATGCTTTACATAATATTTATAATACAGTAACGATTATTTCTTTATTAAGAAATCTTGGTTATCGACCTGAGAAGATTGCTGAATTATTATCATCGGTACAAATAACCAAAACTCGTGAAACTAATGATGTTGTTAATGGTATTGAATTACTAACAAGGGCCAGTAAGGGTCAAAACCCTTCTAGTGCTTCAACTATTATTGAAACATTGGTTAATACTCAGGGTAATAAAGAGTTGATCTTACTCTATGATGAAACTTTACCTCCAGGACATTTTGAAACAGTAGCTTGGATTTATGATACTGACTTTGAAAATTTAAATGATCATGGTATTAAAAAAATTATTATCGCTGGTGATCGTTATTTAGACCATCGTTTACGCTTACTTTTGGCAGGTGTTGATAAGGAAAAAATTGTGGCTGTTAAAGATCCTAAAGAAATAACTGATCATCTCATTGTTGAGGGTATTGATAAGATTATTATTGTCCATGATATTTTACTGATCCAATTAGGACAAGATATTAAACAGGCAATTAAAACTAAATTATCAGGAGGGAAATAGTGATGGTTATTGAAATTTTATTTCCAGAATTTGCGAATTTATATGGAGATAGTGCCAATGTTAGATATTTGAAGAAATGTTTACCAACAGCTAAATTTGTCGAAACATCAAATAGTGAAGAACCATACTTTGTTAGACATGATATTGATATGTTATATATTGGTTCAATGTCTGAAAATGCACAATTAATCACCATTGATAAATTGCGTCCTTATTTAGAGCAGTTTAAAGCTTTAATTGAAAAGAATATTTTGGTTTTATGCACTGGTAATGCTTTGGAATTGTTTGGTAGTTATATTTTAGCTGACGGTGTTAAATATGAGGCTTTAGATTTATTTGAATATCATGCCGAAAGAAAAGACAATGTCAGATATAACTATATGTTTGTTGGGGAATATGCAGGAATGAATATTGTAGGTCATAAGTCGCAGTTTTCATTGCTTTATGGGAATTTTGAATATCCGTTTATGAAGGTTATCAGAGGTATTGGCCAAAATATTGAAGCTAAGCATGAAGGTATTTGTTATAAGAATTTTTATGCTACCTATGTTTTGGGACCATTATTGATTTTAAATCCTCACTTTACTAAGTATTTACTTAATAAATTAGGTGTTGATATAAAATTACCGTTTGAAGAAGAAATGATTGCTGCCTATGAAAATCGTTATCATGAACTTATGCAGGACAATGCCTATATTAATATCGGTTATCATGGGTGCTAGGAGAGAATATGTTGGAGAGAATATTTTATTTGTTGTTGATTATGGTATTTATTTTAAGAATTAGCAGAAAATCATTAATGGTTTTTCAACAAAATCATTATCGGGCTAATGTATATACCCAATGGTTAAATAAGAATTTATTATCATTGTTTACAGTTGAATATCTAGTACTGATAATAGTTTGTATTGGCTTATATATTGCTGGTATTGATAATTGGATGATTGCCTTATTCATCTTTACTTATGGTTTTTATAAATTGATAAAAGAATTAAAGCACAACTATATTAAACCGTTAGTTTATACGCGTAGAGTTAAAACGCAGATAGTCTTTTTGATGATGATTGAGAGCTTGTATTTTGTTTTGGCATTTAGGGCTGATTTGATTATTGGGGCCATATTATTATTTGAAATTATCGGTTGGTTATTTGTTTATCCGATGCATATTTTAGATAAACCGATAGAAGTACTGATTGCTAATAATTATCTAAATGAAGCTAAGCATGTTTTAAGAGCTCATCATGATTTAAAGATTATCGGTATTACAGGATCATACGGTAAGACCAGTACCAAACATGTTATTCAAAGTGTATTGGAACAGAAGTATTATAGCTATATGACTCCTGCCAGTTTTAATACCCCTATGGGTATTACTAAGTGTGTTCGTGGAGAATTAAAGCCTATTCATGAAGTTTTTGTCTGTGAGATGGGCGCATCTTGTGTTGGAGAAATTACTGAGCTTATGGAATTTGTTAAGCCTAATATCGGAGTGGTTACTTCGGTTGGTCCTCAACACTTAAATACCTTTAAATCAATTGAAAATATAACCAAGGAAAAGATGCAAGCTATTGAGCTTTTACCAAATGATGGACTGGGGATTATCAATATTGATAATGAGTATTTAAAGAAGTATAAAATTAAGAATAACTGCAAGATTTTAACAGTATCAATGAAGGATAAACAGGCTGATTATTATGCCTATGATTTAAGTTATGATATTAAGGGTAGCAGCTTTAAAGTTTTATTACATGATGAAGAAGTTATTTTTAAAACTAGGCTTTTAGGTGAACATAATATTGGTAATTGTCTTATTGGAGTAGCTATTGGTGATAGTTTAGGCTTGAGTGTTAAAGAAATTCAAAAAGGTTTATTAAATTTGGATTATGTACCACATCGTTTAGAACTTAAAAAATTCAATAATTTTATGTTTATTGATAATGCTTTTAATTCTAATCCGGTATCAAGTAAATTAGCCCTTAAAACATTAAAAGAAATGCCTTATGAGCATTTGATTATTACTCCTGGTTTTATTGATTTGGGTAAAGATGAAGATCGTTATAATTATGAATTTGGACAGGCTATTGCTGAAAATGCCGATGAAGTATATCTTATCGGTAAGCTCCAAACAAAACATATTTATAACGGTTTAAGGGATTCAAATTTCGATATGCATAGGGTTAGGGTATATAATCACTTTAAAGAAGCGGTTGATGATATTTATAAACATAAGGATCCTAATCGGGTGATATGTTTACTAGAAAATGATTTACCTGATGCCTTCAGCAAATAATTAAGAGATTAAATATTATAAAAGGTACATAGTTGATATGTACCTTTAATGTAATTTAATTTTTAAACCTTCTTCAAATTCTTTAATTCTTCCGTGTTTTTCATCTAGTTGATTATAGGTTTGAAGGAAATCGCAACCTGGTCCAATGTTGGCTTCAATTAGCACTGGTCCATTTTCAGATATGGCAATATCCCAACCGATTAAATGTCCCTTGCATCTTTTTGAGGCTTCGATACATAGGTCGATACTTTCTTGGAAGTATGGGAATTTAAAGCCCTTGAATTTAAAACCGTTAATCGGGTTTTTATCATAGGTTCTGATGATGGGATTTACAGCTTCGTAATCATGGTGGATAATACCATCTTTACCAACGATACAATAGCCACCACCTAAGGTTGCATTATCTAAGAAGCTTTCGGTTAAAGAAATTCTTGATATGACAAAGGGAGCGGTAATGTTATTGTCTTTATCTTTCATCGTTACAACTCTTAGGGTATTGACAGAGTTTACTGATAATTTACACATCTCGGAATGTTGGATAATTTTTTGTTCAATAACATAATATTTATTGTTTTTAAAGTGATGATACAGTTCTTCATCATTCATACTTGGGTATTCACTTCTAAGCACGCGTTTTACTTCGTGTCCACCGTAACCATCAACAGTTTTGATGAAAAATTCTGGATTTTCACTAATAAATTTTTTAAAGCTTTCAAGCTCATCAACCCTCAAATCTAAGGTATCAATACCTTTAATATCTTTGAAATTGCGATTAAATAAACCCTTATCATCAAAAAATTCTGTATCTTCAACATTTTGACCCAATTCTTTGGTGATAATCGGATAGTGTTTCCGAACACTGATGAAAGTATCACGATATGATTGATCCTTATTACGATGAAAGTCATACATTACATATTCAGCACAGGTATAGCCTTCCTTACCACATTTATATAGGTCTAAAATCAGACTTAAGTAACTTCTTTTTGATTGTTGGTGGGCTTGTTTGATTAATGGAATAACACCATTCCAATTAATATTGATAATTCTTTTTATAATGTTCATGTTTCAATTATAACAAGGATTATTTTTGCTTACCAGTGGAAGATAGATTGAGTATTATTATTTTTAATCAACAAAATTAGTATATAATTAATAAATATTAATTAGGAGCTGTAAGATGAAAAGAAGAGATTTTATTAGAGAAGTTACATTCATTATTATTCCAGTTATGTTACAACAATTAATTGTTACTTCGGTTAATTTAATTGATAATTTAATGGTTGGGCAACTTGGTGATGTCAGTTTAAGTGGTGTTAATGCCGCCAATCGTTTTTATATGATTGAATCGACAGTGATATTTGGGATTATCGGTGCTTGTATGATTTTTTTATCACAATTTTATGGTTCTAATAATGAAAATAAATTAAGAGAAACTTTTAGCTTTACGATGGTTAGCTCTTTTGTGATTGCTTTGGTCTTTTTTATAATCGCCTTTTTCTTTAGTAAAAATGTTATCGCCTATTTTAGCAGTAATCCCGAAGTTATCGAAAGTGGTTCTGCTTATTTGAATATTGCCGCCTTTACTTATTTGCCAGTGGCAGTATCTTTTACCTATGGTTCAAGTATGAGGTCGCTTGGTGAAACCAAGATACCTTTGATGGTGGCAATTATTGCGGTGGTTACCAACACTTTATTAAATTATATTTTAATTTTTGGCCATCTTGGTTTTCCAGTTTTAGGTATTAAAGGGGCAGCCATTGCCACTTTGATTGCGCGTATTGTGGAATTGACTACCTATGTGTTGATTGTAAAATTTAATAATTTTAATTTTGTAACTAAATTTTCAGAATTATTTTGTTTTAGTAAAACCTTGGCTAGAAAAATTATTATTAAAGCCATGCCCTTGGTGGCCAATGAGTTTTTATGGTCATTTGGGATGGCGACTTTAATTAAATTTTATGGTACTCGTGGGGTTGTGGCATTGACTGGTCAATCAATAGCTCAAACAACTTCGGATATTTTCTATATTCTTTTTAGCGGTATGGCAGTGGCTACTACTATTATGGTTGGGCAAAAGCTTGGAGCAGGTAAACTTGAAGCTGCCAAAAAGAATGCTTATAGTCTATTTAAGTTTTCGATTGCTTTGGCAGTAATTTTTGGGGTGTTGTTGTTTATATCTTCATTTATTGTGCCAGAATTTTATAATGTATCAGCTGAGGCTAAACATATTGCTTCAAGTTTTTTGAAGGTTCAAGGCTTTCTTTTTTGGATTTATATGTTTGTTACACAATGTTATTTTATTATGCGGGCAGGTGGTGATACCAAAAGCACCTTTATTATGGATTCAGTATATATGTGGTTGGTTAATATACCTATCGTCTTAATTGTTACTTATTTCACTAAGGCTGATGTTATTATGATTTATGCGATTGCTCAAAGTACCGACTTTGTGAAGATGTTGATTGCCTATCATTTTTTAAGGCGTGAACAATGGATCAATAATTTAGCGGTTGAATAAGCAGGGTTAATGCTACTATGATATAATCTATACATGAAATATATTTTTACTGATATTGATGGTACTTTATGTTATCGTGATAACTGTGGTAAACAAGCTTTACCTGCAAATACTTTAAAAACTTTAAAGATGCTTAAAGAAAATGGTCATCTAATTTTTTTAACTACGGGCAGATCACTTTTTTCTGCCAAGGATGTAATTAAAGATTTTAAATTTGATGGCTATGTCTGTTCATTGGGTTCTTATGTAACCTGTGGCGAGGAAGTTTTAATTGATAATCCCTTTGATGAAACGGAAATTGAAGACATTTGTCAAAAAGCCCGAAAACATCATATTTTGATGATGTATGAATGTTTAAATCTAATTTTTGTTGATGAGGAGTGGCAAAAAACCTTAAGAAATTATCGTGATCAGAGTGATTTTGAACACTGGCGAAATTTAGAAAGTTACACAAGTAAAATACCAGTATATAAGGTTACCATTAAAGCTAGTAATAAAGAAGATTTTTTAAATTTTGAAAGTGAAATTAACAAAAGTTATAATGTTGTACACGGAGTTAAGGAGGATGTTTTCTTTGCGGAGATCACCAAGGGAAGTAATTCTAAGGGTCTGGCTATTAAGAAATTAATTCGTGATCAGGGCTATAAGTATGAAGACATTATTACTATCGGTGATAGCCCTAATGATTTGGATATGATGATTGTCGGTTATACTTCAATTGCAATGGGCAACTCATTTAAAATTATCAAAGAACACGCTACCATGGTTACTGATGATGTTTGTAAAGACGGTTTTTATTTAGCCTTTAAAAAATTAGGTTTGGTTGAATGAGGGTAGCGGTATTACAAAATAAACATGATCGGAGTTATGATTGGTCTAATTTAATTAAACAGTATACATTTGAAATAGTCTTTGTGGATGGTTTTGATAATTTGACTATTGAAGATAATTTAATTGGACTTGTTGGTTATGAGCCTAATATTTTTAAAAATAAAACTTCTTTAGCGAAAATAAAGGCTAAGGGTATTAAATACTTGGTTACTAAGTCCACAGGTTATGATCACTTAGATTTATCATTGATTAAATCAATGGGCATAAGGGTGGCTAATATTAAAGCCTATTCTCCTAGTGCTATCAGTGAATTAACGGTAGGCCTATTATTGAATTTGGTGCGTAATATCCCGATGGCATTTATTAAAAATAATTATTATAATTTTACTGTCGATCATTTGGCACCTGAGTTAAAAAGTCTTAAGGTGGCAATTATCGGACTTGGGGCAATCGGAAAACAAACAGCTAAGATTATTAAAGGTTTTGGAGCTGATATTTTAGGTTATGATCTTTATGAAGATGAGCATTTAAAAGATATTTTAACATACAGCAGTCTTAAAGAAATCAAAAGGGAAGCCGATGTTATTATCGTGCATCTTCCTGCCACACCTGAGTTTTATCATTTTATTAATGATGAATTTATCGGAGAATGTTTAAAAAGACCCTTTATTATTAATACTGCTAGAGGTGAGCTTGTGGATGGAAGGGCTATTATCAAGGCAATTAAAAATAATAATCTTAGGGGTTATGGGACTGATGTTTATGAGCATGAACAAGGTATCTTCTTTAATGAGGTTGATGATTTAAAAGATGAAATTTTAAAGGAAATGTTAAGTCTTTATCCGTACATTTTATTAACACCTCATATGGGAGCTACCACCATTGATGCTTGTTTTTCAATGATGAAATTAAGTTTGGACAATATGCAAAAATTTATTGAAGGAAAAGAGTGTGAAGACGAATTATGATTAAAGCGGCAGTAATTGATTTAGACGGAACTTTATTTTTAAATCATGGTAATACCATTTTTGATTTATCCAAAGAAAGTGAAGCGGCAATTCAACTTTTAAAAGATCAAGGTGTTAAAATTTATATTGCTTCAGGTCGTGCCCCTGAATACAGCAAGCGCTTATATCAAAAATATAAGCTTGGTGAGCCTACCTTCTGTGGGTTTAACGGTTCAATTATTTATCAAAACAATCTACTCAAAGAGGCGTTTTTATTGGAAAAAGCCGATGTTAAAGATATTTATCAAGCTTTGAAAGACTGTCCCTATGCTTATCGTACTTCTTTTGTGCAAACTGAAAATGGTAATCGAGCGATGGAAGTCATCGGTGATAAATCATATGATATTTATAAGCATATAGCTGAAAAGGAAGCTATGAATCTTAAAGTTATGGATATTCCTTACTATGAATATATTGATACTAGTGATGAAAAGAGTGCTAAGTTTAGTATTATTGCCGAAAATAATGAAGATGCCAATAAAATATATCAATACTTAAAAGAAAAATTTTCAGATCGTTTTACCATTAGTACCTCAACTGTTATTTATATCGAAGTTACTAATAACGATTCTAATAAAGGTAGGTTCATTGATTTTTTGATGAAGGAATATGGCTATCAAGCTGATGAAATTGCAGTGATGGGTGATTCATATAATGATTATTCAATGCTTAAAAAAGTAAAGTATAATTATGTGATGAATCATGGCGAAAAAGATCTGATAAACAGCTGTTATTTAGGTGTAGAAAATGTTTTAGAAGCCAGTATGGATATTGTGAGGATTAATGATGAAATTAAAAAATAACCAAGAAGTTACTGTTAGAAAAATAAATGAAAATGATGCTCAAGCTTTTTTTGATTTTCGCTATCAGTTGGCAGTTGAAACTGAACTTACTATGAATAAGTATCCTGAGGAAGTCGAAAGTGATCTTGAAATTATTAAAGAAAGTCTTGTTGAAGATTTAGAGGCGCCTTCACGCCACCAAGCAGTTTATGCTTTTTTAGCTGATAAAATTGTGGCCTATGCTTGTCTGGGGCCGATTGAAAATACTATCAAAGCTGGACACCGCGCCTATCTTGGAATCGGTGTTTTAGAGGCTTATCAAGGTCTTGGACTTGGCAATGTTATGATGGAAGCCTTATTTGATCTGGCAAGAGAATATGGTTTTAAACAACTTGAACTTGAGGTGGTCGAAGGTAATGACAAGGCTTATAATCTTTATCAAAAATATGGTTTTAAGGAATATGCTAAAAGACCAAATTCGGAGATTCTTAAAGATGGACGCCAACTTGAGAATACTTTAATGTTGAAGGTGCTATAGATGAATAATAAGGTTGGCTTTAGTTTTATTTTTACAGGGGCATTTATCTTTGTGTTGATTTCATTGTTTGGATACTGGCAACATTTAATTATCAGACCTAAGGTTTATTTTACTTTGTTTATATTGATCATCATCGGAAGTGCTATTTTAATTCAAAGTTATTTTCTTAAAAAGGCTAAAATATCACGCAAAAAAGCACATCAAATTATTTATTTAGTAATGGGAACTACTATTGTTACAATTTTAATTGTAGGATTTATTTCGTTATTTACGGCAATACTGCCAGTTGAAAGAACACTTGATTATAAGCAAAATAGCTATATTGGTCTTAAAAGAGGAAGGGTTATTGAATTATATAAAGTTAGGTACTTCTTTTATCTTGAAGAAAATCCTGATGATGTAATTGAAGCTAATGTGATAGAATAATATTGTTGCCGATGTAGCACAGGGGTAGTGCAACGCACTCGTAACGCGTAGGTCGTAGGTTCGAATCCTATCATCGGCACCATTTTGGCACATTAGTGTCTTTTATTTTGAATTTAATTAGTGTATATTAGTACCCAAGCATGACTTTAACCATGCTTTTTATAATGCCAAAGAGAGTTAATTATGAATAAACTAAAAAATCTGATAAGTAATTTATCTAAAAAACACATCATTATCATAACTTTATCATTAGTAATGGTTGTTGCAGTTGTTTTGGGTATTTATCTTACCACCACCAAACCCCTATTAGTATTCAAAGAAAATATCATCTTTGAATATGGAAGTAAGGCAAGTGATATTAAGCTTGATGATCTAGTAATCAAAGAAAAGTCTAAATATGAAAAAATAGAAGTTATCAAGGATAATAAGATTGATACCATGAAAATAGGTAAGGCTAGTATTAAA
>JAXFOQ010000025.1:0-14852 GCA_034180345.1 Erysipelotrichaceae bacterium
CAGACCTCGATTTTGTTTCACACTTCCTCTAGCTCACACCTCACGATGGAAACCTTGTGCTTCACTAACACTTCGTTGATATGTACGCGTGTAAGGGACTTTCACCCTCTAGTTATATGCCATGCCTAGCACACAATAAAATACCGACATCAGTCGGTATTATTGTCTTAATTTTAGATATTTATTAAATTACTTTAACGCCACCTTCAGGTCTAGCTTTAAGGATGAAACAACTATCCTCACCAAAGACCTCACGCATAATTTTTAAATATCCTTCTAATTGTCCATCATGGACAATGGCTTGAATTGTTCCTTCAAAACCTCCTCCATGAACTCTAGTAGCTCCTTGACACTCAAGTGCTGCTTCACTAATAGCTAAGGCAAGAGCTAAATTTTGTGTCTTAAAGCGATTATTTACTGATACATTTTGTAGGTATTTAAAAGATGAGTTACCACTTTCTTTCATCAAAAATAACATCTTCTTAATATCATTTTTTCTTAAAGCCTCAGCTTCTTGATCAACACGATCATTTTCATTCAAAACATGCAAGGCTCTTAAAATAGCGCGATCATTATCAAGCTTATTTCGAAGTTCTTTGATATTAGTGAATATTTTATCTTTACTACAATCACTAATGACAGCTTCATCAAAATAAGCAGCTACCTCTTTAATTTCATTAGGAATTGATGCGTATTCATCGCTAAGATCAGCGTGATTTCCCTTGGTATTAACAAGCACTAAATTATAACCGTAGTCTTTAAAATTAAAATCTAATTTTTCCACAATTGGTAAATCGGGATTTTTAAAATCAATATACACAAAGCCACCAACACTAATAGCCATTTGGTCAAGTAGCCCGCAAGGTTTCATAAAATATTGATTCTCAGCTGTCTGTGCTATTTTTGCCAGTTCAATAGGAGATATTCTACCCTCATTAAATAGATGATTAAAAATTTGGGCAATTAAAATTTCAAATGAAGCACTGCTACTAATACCACTGCCCATTAAAACATTAGATTGACCAAGGCCATCAAAACCACCAATATGGTATCCCCGTTCAACAAAACCAGCCGCAATACCCCTAACCAGTGCCTCTGCCTTAAATTTTTCTTCAATTTTAATAGTAAGATCGTTAATATCAATACTATTCATTGTAAAACCCAAGGTATGATAGTTGATCATATTACTATTATTAGCCTTAACAAAGGCAATATTATCCATATTAACAGCCGCAGCAATAACCTTGCCATGTTGGTGATCGGTATGATTGCCACCAATTTCACTTCTTCCAGGAGCGCTCAACAGTGAATAATTACCATCACCATATAATTTATAGGTCTGTTCAAGTAATTTTAAATAGCGTTGTTTTTGGAAATCGACATCATCACAAACATTAATATCAATGATGCGTTCATCTAAAGCATTACCCTTGAGTAAATTTTTAATATCTAAATAATTCATCTTATCTCCTCTAACCGATATTTAATGAAATGCTTTATAACCTCATTCTTATTAATAATCGGTTTTTTAAATAATTGATAGTTTATAGCATTAGGAAAATATTGACATTCAAAACATAGCCCGCTTTGAGGATACTTTAAATAATTGCCACTATATAGATGCATATCAGGTAAATCACTGCTAATGGTCAATTGTAAATCACGACCCTTGAATATTGCGCGTAAATCACAATCGTGATCTTCAAAAAGATAATTATGATCATATCCTTTCGCAAGCACAATATCAGGATCACCAGCGTCAAATACCTCGGAAATCAATTTCATATCAGTAAAATCAAAGGCTGTACCCTTAACATTTTTAATTATCGGCATTGATAGACCATTGCTATCTACTGGTGCAAATTGATGACTGTCAATAAATAACTGATGATTAAAAATATCAGGATCATTATTAAGATTGAAATAACTATGATTGGTAATATTTAAGATTGTTTTCTGATCGGAAATAGCCTCTATTCCATACCATAAACCCTCATCATCCAGTTTGTAAGAAATGTTTAGATCAACATCACCAGGATAACCTTCTTCAAGATTATACGAATGATAAGACAACACCAGCTCGTCTTTCTTATGACTTAGAACTTTAAACTTCTGCATCATAAAACCCTTTAAACCACCATGTAATGAATTGGGACCATTATTAATAGGTGCTGAATATTCTTTTCCATCAATGAAATATTTACCCAAGGCAATGCGATTTGCACACCTTCCAACAGTCGCTCCGCGTGCTTCACCAATATTTTCAAAATACTGTTGGACATCAGGATAATTTAAGACAATATTGCGTTTTAAAGGCTTATAAATAAAACTTACCAGTGTAGCTCCAAAATCTGAAATTTCGACACTAAAATAATCATTTTCCAATATATATAGAAAATAATCTGTATTTTGAAGCCTGCCAAAAGATAATTTATCACTCATAAATTATTCTCATCATTTTAATAGTGATTTACAAAGTAAGGCCGCACCCAATGCACCTGGTTCTTTGATTTCTGTGTTTAAAATCTCAATATCACGCATACCTACATGAACTTTCTCATAATAGGATTTTTTAAGTTTATCAAAATAAACATCCGAAGCCTTAGAACAACCTCCGCCAATCACAAAACAATCAGGATCACACACATGGGCAATAGCACTCATCATAATCGCCATATCCTCAACCATTTTATCAACAATCATAAGGGCTTTTTCATCACCAAGGCGCGCTTGATCAAAAACATCCTTAGCACAACTTCCGATATTATATTTAACACCTTCTTTGCCGATAGCAGTACCGCTGGCTAAATTTTCAACTGCACCCTTATTAAGACAGTTGAAGGTATCGCCGTTGCGATCAACAATAATATTGGCAATCTCACCCGCATAACCATGTCGACCACTTAAAATCTTACCATCGATAACCAAAACACCACCAATACCTGTACTGTGAGTAAAATAATAAACAATATGATGATTCTTACCAGCACCGATAAGCGCCTCAGCAAGACCTGCAACATTGGCATCGTTATCTACAAACGTTGGAATATGATACCTTTCTTCAAAGGTTTTAGCCAAAGGAAATTCTTTAAAACCAATTAAATTTGTCGATATTTGCATTACCCCATCAACAATTGGGCCCGGAGCCCCAATTCCTATCCCCTTTGCTTGGTCATAACCATCAATTGATTCAATCATTTGATAGAGATTATTCAAAACATATTCTCGACCCTCTTGGGCATAAGATGGACTTAATCTCTCTGCTAAAATATTATTATCTTCATCAATCAAAATCACTCTGACATTAGTTCCGCCTAAGTCTATTCCAATATAATTTGCCATATTACCTCCATATAAATTATGTTATTAATTATTATATACCATAAAATCTTAGCTAAAGCTAAGATTTATTTTAATATTAATTATTTTTTACGAGTATATTTTTTAATATCCAATGCTACTGCTACAATAATTACTACACCCTGTGCCACAAATTGCCAGCTTGGGTTAATTCCTAGGTATTGCATTGAAGTTTTTAATAATTCATATACTAATACACCTGATAAAATTCCTCTAATTTTACCAATACCACCAGAGGTACTAACACCACCAATAGTACAGGCTGCAATAGCCTCTAATTCATAACCTGTTCCAAGATTAACTGAAGCTCCACCAGCACGTCCACCTAATAAAAATCCAGCGATACCATAAAGCAAACCAGCTAAAGCGTATATTCTAATTAAGACAAAGCTAACATTGACACCTGATACTTCGGCAGCAATTTCATTGCCACCAATCGCATACATATATTTACCGTGTCTGGTCATATTATATAAAAACCACATAATTGAACCAATGATTAGTGCGATTAAAAATAAATAAGAAAACTTAAATTGAAAAATCTCAAAGAAATAACCGTTAGAAATATTAGTGTACTCATTCATTAAACCACCAATGGGCATTGAACCTGAATAAACTTGATTGGCACCATAGACAATAGTTTGCATACCTAAGGTCGCAAGAAATGGTGGGACATGAAATTTTGAAATTACAATTCCATTAATCAAACCAAACAGCATACAGACTGTAACCACCAATAAGAAGACAATCACAACCTTCAACATCGGATTGCCAATTAGGAAACTCGTAGTCCATTTATCCATCAATGGAAAACGATCAGCATAATCGGCTCGTTGTAACATAGTAGCGGCAATAACACCGCTAAGACCTGCCAAACGACCAGCACTTAAGTCTGTTCCTCTAGTAATTAATGCCCCAGATACCCCTAAGGCCATAATAAATCTAACCGACACATTCATAACGATGTTACTAAAATTAGATCCAGCAAAAAAGTTAGCCTTTGTTAAAGAAGTATAGGTAACTAAAATAACCAAAAAAATGATGATCGCATTATCAGTCAATACTTTCTTTAAATTAATTGATTTAGTATTCATTTAATTAATCCCCCTTTACATATACATTGTTGCATATTCCATTATTTGTTCCTGAGTTGCGTTTTTAGCATCAATAGTTGCTGTTACACGACCCTCACACATAACCATAACCCGATCGCTCATACCTAATAATTCTGGCATTTCACTAGAAATCATAATAATTGATTTACCCTGCTTAACAAGGTCGGCAATAATCGTATATATTTCATATTTAGCGCCAACATCAATACCCCTGGTTGGTTCATCCAAAATTAAGACATCAGGATTATTAGCCAACCATCGAGCAATAATAACCTTTTGTTGGTTACCTCCAGATAGAGTTTGAATTTGTGTTTTATCATTAGGTGTCTTGATTGAAAGTTTTGCGATACTCTCCTTGGCTAAATTAAATATTTTCTTATTATTTAACATTACCTTATGTTTAACAAACTTATCTAATGAGGATACCGCCACATTATCCCTAATACTCAATACTCCAAAAATACCACTAGAACGACGATCTTCTGTCAATAAGGCAATACCTTCAACAATCGCATCTTTGGGTCTGGTAATTTTTAAGGGGTGATTTTTATATTTTATAGTTCCAGAAATAATTTCCCTAATACCAAACAGTGCCTCAAATAATTCTGTGCGTTGTGCACCAACTAAGCCACCAATACCTAGTATCTCACCCTTGCGCAAATTAAAGCTTACATTCTTAAATGACTTGGGATTTACACTGGTAAAATTCTCAACTTCTAAAACCACATCACCAGGATTACTTTCCCTAGCAGGAAAACGATTAACAAGTTCTCTACCAACCATCTTTTTAATAATTATATCGGTAGTAAGTTCCTTGGCTTCCCATGTGCCAACATAGGTACCATCACGCATTATCGTTACATCATCACTAATTTTTAAAATTTCTTCCATCTTATGTGAAATATAAATAATTGAACAACCGCGTTTTTTTAGTCTTTCAATTATTTCAAACAAATTATTTACCTCATTTTCGGTAAGTGATGAAGTAGGTTCATCCATAATAATAACTTTAGCATTAACTGAAACTGCCTTGGCTATTTCCACTAATTGCATTTGTGAAACAGATAAATTCCTAAGCAACATCTTAGGGTCGAAGCCTTCAAGATTAACTTGTTTCAATATTTCTTTAGCTTCATTATTCATCTTATTATGATCAACAAATTTAATAGGTCCAATCTGTTTAGTTGGGAAACGACCATTAAAAATATTTTCAGCAATAGAACGATCCAAAATTGGTTGTAATTCCTGATGAACCATAGCAATCCCACGTGTTAGAGCATCATGCGCATTTTTTACATTCAAAGTATCGCCATTAAAAAGTACTTCCCCTTCATCTTTTTGATAAATACCGAACAGGCATTTCATCAATGTACTCTTACCAGCGCCATTTTCTCCCATCAGTGCATGAACACTGGCGGGCTTAACCATCAACGATACATGATCTAAAGCTTTAACACCTGGAAAACTTTTACAAATGTCTTTCATTTCCAAAATATATTCGCTCATATTCGTCCTTCCTTTTTCTTTTAATAAAGGTTTAGCAATCATCAGATCACTAAACCTTTTAAATTAATTATAAATTGTCAATAAGTATTTAATAATCGATTATTGAGCTTCTTTAACGACCTTAACATAGTCAATCCAATTATAAAGATCAATCTTTTCGCCATTAACAGCATTAATAGCTAAATCAGCAGCCTTGTGTGATTGGTTAATGTGGTCATTTAATACTGTACCAGTAAATTCACCCTTCTTAACTAAGTCTTTAACTTCACTAAGAGCATCAACACCAACTAAGTAAATATCTTTTCCAACAGTTCTGCCAGCAGCCTTGATTGCTTGAAGGGCACCTAATGCCATACCGTCATTATTACAGAAAATAACTTCAATTTTATCACCAAATTGTGTTAAAGCATCAGCAGCGATTTCTTGACCGCGTTTTTGGTCCCAATCACCACGATTTTCTAATAATTTTTCAACTTTTAAACCAGATTTTTCAGTATATTGTGAAATTGAAAATTCTGTACGATATTTAGCATCAACATTTTCAGGATCGCCCATAATCATTACATATGATAATGTTCCATCACCATTGATATCGCCCTTGTTAGGTAAATCAGCGATAATTTCACCTTGGTATTTACCAGATTGACGAGCATCAGCACCTACATAAGACATTTTGCCTTCAAATTCACTACCAACGATTGATTTCATATCAGCTTCAGATGGTTCACGATTAATGAAAATAGTAGGAATTTTAGCTGCTTTAACTTTTTCAATAATACTTAAAGCACCCGATGATTGCACTAAATTAAGAATTAATACATCAACACCTTGTGAAATAAAGTTATCAATTTGAACTGTTTGTTCAGCTTGGTCATTCTTACCATCGGCAATAGTAACCTTATATTCTACTTGATCAGTGTTTTTAGATTTAAAATAATTTTCCAATTCTTCACGATATAAAGTCATGAAATTATCATCAAACTTATAAATCGCCACACCGACATTAACTACTTTTTTCTCACTTGGAGTTGCTGGCTTATTACAAGCAACAAGAGAAAGCATAATGACAATAGCTGTCAAGATAGATAAAAATTTTTTCATATTTCCTCCTATATTTTTTACCTGACTTAATTATATTGAAATTTGAAAGCGATTACAATAATAATGCCAAATAAAAAATAATTATTTTTTATTTATCACGATATTCACTTTTTAAAGCGAAATATGCCTTAACTATGGATATTCCAATAAATCCTAACAATAAAATAAAATAATAAATCAACATATTCGGATATATTCCATACATAAAAGATATAGCTACAAATGCAATACTTTGGATTCTTAATGACTTTATCCTTGATGCATCTTGTTTTAAATCAATATCCTTATACCCATTTTTGAAAAAGGCATAATGATAAATATATAAGCCGATATTTTTTAATAAAAAATAAACCCCAATAAAAATCAAAGCAATAACAAGATACAACATATAATCTTTAAAAATTCTAAAGCATAAAAAAATTGTAAAAATAGCCAAAGAATAAATGATTGATGTAACAATAAAGTATAAGATATTATCAAATTCACTCAAATAACGCTTATTATGATGATTACAATAAGGACACACAACCTTACCGATATTATAACCATTTAAACGATCATTGACTTTATTACTAATATCTTTATGACACCTACCACACATTATTTTCATTACAATACCCCCTAAACCTTTTTTCTTACCAATAATAAAACTCCAACAATAATAAAAAGACAGCCAACTATTTGTGGCAATGATACCCTTTCACCTAAAAATAAAACCCCAAAGATTACTGCCGATACCGGTTCAAATAAAGATAGTATCGCCGCTTCAGCACCACCCAAATAATCAACGCCCATTTTAAACATAATCAAACCAATAAATTGGGCCAGCAATGCCACAATTAAAATATAAATGTAGCTATTTAATGGCTGATTAAAAATAATCTGTTTAACAAAAAGATTGATCACTCCCATTATAACAACCACATTTAAAGATAGATAAAAAGATAGTTTATAGTTATCCATCTTGGATAATCTAAATTTATCTAAACCGATAATATAAATCGAAAAACAAACACCACTCAAAAGGGCAATCACTACCCCTAACAATTTATTTAAATCACGATAATCAAAAAAGAAGGCTATGCCAATCATCGCTAAAAATAAAGCCTTCTTCTGTTTAGCGCTAATCTTATCATGATATATAAGATGAGCAATCATCATCACAAATAATGGATATAAAAAATGTAGGGTTGTAGCACTACCTACTCCGATATAGTTATAACTTAAATACAATAAAAATACTGCGATGACAATACCAAAAAAACTAACCATCAATAAATGGATAAAATCACTCAAGCTTATTTTAAGATTGATATTTTTTCTCAGACAAATCAAACCAAAAATCGGTAATGTAATAAAACTTCTAAAAAAAGTTAGCGAAAAAGCATTATTGCCATAATAATAACTAAGTGCACAAATAATCGGCACAAAACCATAAATAAGTGCTGAAGATACCGTATAAATAATGCCTAAATTACGCTTATTCATATGCTTAATTATATAAAAAGACTCGATATAAATCGAGTCTTTAATCAATTTTAGTTATATTTCCTCTTCTTAGCCATAACAAGCAATATAAGTGCCAAGGCCACTGTACCAAATGCAAGTACTCCTGACATATCACCACTTCCTAAGTTTGGAAGCTTGTTGTCAGATTGAGGATTTATTGGTCTATCGCCATTTGGTGTCGGTTCTTGATTAGGATCAGGAACTATCGGATCATTTGGTTTCTTCTTTAAATTAGTAACCACAGCTTTTAACTTAGCTAGCATAGCATCAACAGCATCTTGTGTTGCATTATCATCAGCCAATAGTTCCTTAACTTCATTCAAGGTATTTTCCAATAACTCTCTTGATTGATCGGTCAATTGCGTTCTTTCAATTACCATCGCCTTCTTATATTCGGCTTGAAGTTGATCTTTACCAGCAGCTTTTGTTGTTACAAAGGCATAAGGTGAGAATTTATCAGCCACAAAGCTAACTTTATTACCATTGATAGTAATATCTTTGATTTGTGTTGCACTGCCATCAGCATTAAGGTGATATACAGCTAAATTTCTAGTCTTATCAATATTAACACTTACTTCCATTGGACTTGAAATATCAACTGGATCATTAGAATTTTGATAGTGGAAATACAAGTTTTTCACAACAACATCCTTATCTTTAAATAAAGCCTTAGTTTCATCTTTCAAAACAATTCCTGAAAGATCAAATTCACCGATGGCAAAAATTAATAAGTTATCAAAGGCATCACTTAATTTTTCACTCGCATCTTGCACATCCTGTTTGCTAGCATCAACATTCTTAATGACCTTAATAGCTTCTTCATAAGCCTTATCTAAAGCTTCAACACTTTCTTTAGCAAATAATTTTCTATTAACTGATTCAACAAGATTAATTAATTCTGACAACATAGATTTATCAACAACTTCAAGTGTTGGAGCTGTTGGCGAATCAATTTCCTCTTTTTCAAGATAATTAAATTGAAGTTCAGCACCAGATGCAAATGCATCATTAGGATTTCCAAACGAGCTTGTTACTTCAAAGATTAGATATTGAGTATTTACATCGGTTAGATCAAAGGCATTATAGTTCCTATCATTTAACTGTGTGCCGTTATGTTTAAATTCGCCACTCTTAACCTCTGTCCACTTACTACGATCAACAGTATCTTCACTTGCGGTATAAATCTTATAGGTTCTGACCATACCATTGGTATTTGAATGTCTAGCGATGTAATTACCATCGGTAAGTTTAACTGGTTTATCAAATTTCAACATCACCCATTGAGGCATACCGTTTTGTTTTTGCCAATCATTATGCCACATAGTATCAACACTACCATCAACCAGCTTATCCTTTGTAGCATTTCCATCATATGGGGCTTCACTTGAAGCATGGATAGCTTCAATTCTATTGTGATTTAAAGCTTTCTTACTTTCCTTTTCAACAAGGAAGCCATCATTGCGTTTGGCATTCGCAATAGCTTGATCCAATAATATCTTAGCCTCAGCAATTTCATCTTCATTGGCATCAAATTTTTCATTAATCTTATTAGCAGCAGCAAGTGGATCATTTAATATCGTTTTAGCTTCCTCACTATACTTATCTGATTTAACAATTGCATTAGCAAGATCAATAGATTTTTGCAGTTCAACTTTACTGGCAATATAAATTTCTAAATTTTCAAGAGCCTTTTCAATCGCTTTAACCGCCTCATCAATATAATCTTGGGTAGCGATAGTGTTTGTTAATAGCTCTTTACCCTTGGCAGTGGCCTTTTTCAATTCATTATAAGTATCTTGAGTATAACGCTTAATCTTATTGAGTTCTTCATCAGCTTTTTCAAGTACCTTATTTAATTCGTTAAGATTTAATTCGGTCTTGGCATCCTTTTCAACAATCTTAAGGTTATCAAATACCAAATCATAGTAGCCAGCTAAAACTGCCGGTTTTTGATAAGCTGCCAAATTTTTAGTATCGGATGCTTTACCATTGTTGTAGAAGCCAATCCAGTAATTACCATCACTATTCTCAGGAACAGTAAATTCAATCTTCAAGGTATTTTTTTCAATATCCTTATTTGAATAGGTTTCCTTCAATTTATAACTACCCACAAATTGATTAGGCTTGCTGTCATATGGCGCATCACCAACTACAAATTCATATTTATCGCTGGTACCAGTTAAATAATCAATAGATACTTCGTAGGTTTTTCCTGGTTCAAAACGATAGTTTTGAGGAATGGTTTGAACAATTAATTTTTGAGTATTATCTGTATCAACCCCTAGGCGTTTAACCGACCAATCACCATCAATAACCTCTGAAATTTTCTTAATATCCCAACCTCTTTGCGTATATGGTTCATGTCTTTCTGATAAATGAATATGATTATCTTCAACATTATCTATACCACCGATAATAAATGGATATAATCCTTGTGGCATATCTTCAAAATCTTGAGTAAATACCTTACCATCTGCCGACTTATTATTCATTGTGGTTTCAACTACACGAACATCATCAAAGTAGGTAGCTTCCTTAGCTGGTTCCCTACCGATGGTAAGGGTAACCTTAGAACCATCTTCAGGAGCATTGAAGAATACATACATATTTTGGAAATAACTAGTGCCATTAACAGTATATGACTGTCTATTGGTGTTATGAGAATATGCTTTAATATAGTTTAAAGCAATTGATTTATTAGTGTAGTTATAATCAATTTGTTGACCTTTGGCATCGGTCAATTCAATAAATGCCTTGGCATCAGATCTGTTCTCAACGCCAACATAAACCGCATATCTTTGACCTGCCTTTAAATCAGTAAGAGTTTGAGATAATTTTACTGTTTTTGCATTATTAGAAATTTCTAATACTTGTGTTCCGGTTTCAGTATCAAAAATCTTAGCTTCATCAGCAGTTATTCCATCTTGTTTCCAAGCATCTAAATTTCTAGCATTAAAGCCAGTATCAACAATATGTGCCTTTTCAGACCATGTTACTTTTTCTTGAGTCCTTTCACCCTTATAAATGACATAAGGTGTTCTAGCCTCGGCAAACAAAGTTATGCTTCCATTTTTAACAGGCACCACTTCTTTATTGGTTTTACCAGTATCGGTTAATTCATAAACAACCACATTGGCTAAATCTTTAAATTCGTCAGGAAGCTCCCAAGTACTTTGTTCGGTATAACTATTATAGTGATATAATTTTTGATTATCATCAGTCAATCGTTTACCATTAGCATCCCAATACCAAGGTAGTAAATATTTAACATTATTACTGCCTTCCTTCAATACTACTTTTCCATCTAAAGTCATCGTCCTAGATAAGTACTTATGACTACTAGCATTTGCTTCATCTCTGGTGATGACCAATTTCTTTGATAAATCATTATTGATCAAACCAACCTTTATCTCAGGAGTCCAAGAAATTTGTCGTCCTGTTTCAGGATGACGAAGTGAAGTAGGACGACCATCAACCCATTCGTTAACTTCAAAGTGTTGTGCAAACTTAGTAGCTAAGTTTACTGAGAATAATTTTTCAATATTGTCTTTATAACTATTGCGACCTTGCCAACCTTCAAAGTCTTTGGTCATATCAAAACCACCAAGCAATGGGTTCATTGCAGCACCTGAGTAAGCAGGATTGTTTGCTACCCAAGAATCACGCTGATGATTTTGAACAAATCTAATCAGTTTAGAATTGATACCTTGATTTTTATAACCACCATAGTTCCAATCGGCAGCCCAATGTTGCAAAATAGCAGTATAGGCATTAGCATGCCCCCATTCACCAGCTACCGCCCAACCATTAGCGAGAATTTCTTTTGAAAGTTGTTGCGACATCCAAGTACCATTATCACCATTTTGACCATTTCCCCAAACATCGACATAGATATAGTCAAGACCATTAGTACCATCACCACGATCTAAGGCTTTCGCAAGATCTTTGAAACGATTATCACGACCATGAAGCATATCATAATCAGGATTGATATTAATACCTTGGTCTAACCAACGCCAGCCATAATTCCAACTTCCGCCATTTTTAGCCAGACGAGCATCTTCAAAATACTTAGATTCAGGATATGTTTCTGAAGCATTGACATGGATACCAAAAATAGCCCCATATTTTTCACCCTCATCTAATAAGAATTTCATATCTTCAGCACCACCAATGCGCTTACCGATATCAGCATAGTTTAAGTGTCCTGAATCATGGCCCTCAGAACCATAACCCTTTAATAATATACTTTGACCTAAACCATCAGTATTTAAATAAACTTTTTTAACATTATCTAAGGTTGTTAAGAATGGATTTTGGGCTTGTGAACCAAAGTTCATGGCAATTCTTGTTGCAACCTTATCCGCAATCACATCACCACCTAAGCGATCATAATTAATATCGCGTTGAACAATAGCTCCATCATTCCAATTTATTTGCTTATCACCGTTAGCATCACCAGTAATGGCTACTCTAACAAGTGGTAAGGCATTTAAGATACCTTCTTCAACTGCTGGACGATATTTTAAACCTTTTTGATATACCCATGGAGCAGATCTTAAGCTCATTATACGCTTAGCACCATCTGCCACGATTTCTCTAATGGTATTATTCCAATTGCCATAGGCATTTGTTTCAGTATTGGTATATAGGGTAGCTGATAATTCATTATTAGAAATAACAGCCATTGTATAAGCTTTAGTACCAGCTCTTTCAGCATTGGTTAGATATAGCTTTTCATCACCACTGGCATCAACGGTATTGCAGACTACACGACCACCCATGAAATTAGGATTTTCCTGAGTGGTATCAACAGAAATTAAAGAATGTCCCGGAATATCAATAGTTCTAACAATGTCATTATCACTATTCTTTTCATTCAAACTTTCAACTTTAGCAAATTTCATTTCTAAAGTGTGCTTGTCGATTTTAACCACAACAGTAATTCTAAAACTCAATCCTTCATCATTTGATAATACATAAGTAGCTTGAGTAGCACTATCTTTAGTAAATTCAACTTTCGGAGCATACTCCTTACCATTGATAGTAATATGCTTTAATAATTGATTACTTCCTTTAAAAACCTTGTTGTCCAATTTAAGCATGGTATAGTCAATGATTCTAGGGAAGGAATTATCTAAACGAACCTTCATATCTTCATTGACTAAGGTTTCAACCCCAACCACAGCCTCTTTTATAAGTTCAACATTTAAGGGTTGTTCGTTTGTAGAATAAGTATAAGAAACAACTTTATTTTCAAAGCCATCCTTAGTAAAGGTCAGTCTTTGATTGATTTTAGGAGTTTCTAATTGATACTCACCGTTTGAAGTAGTTGTAGTCTTAGCTCCAGTATTACTAGTAACAGTAACTCCATCGATTGGTGTTGTACTATCTTTAGCCACAACACGACCAGTCAAGGTGAATTTTTCGATATCTTCAACCCCACCCTTTAATTGAATTTCAGAAAGATCACGATTAAATGTAGCTAACTTTACAGCTAAATTACCCTCGTTTTTAATTCCTGAAATATCAACAGAACCATTAAAGGCATCAACACCATCAACAAGCACAGTCATATTATCACCAGCTAGGCTGACTTTAAGATTAACCTCTGCATTAGCTTCAGGTGCTGGGACCACTCTTGGATTGGCGGTATAATATGGATTATTTTTGCCATCATAAATTTGCCAAAACCAGCCACTGCTGTCATAACCGACAAAAATCGCATTACTCATTGATGTATATCTGAAATAAAAACCAAATCTAGTTTTAGTAGGCTCAGACAATGGTTTAAAAGTAAAATCAAATTCGCCATCCTTAAAAGCCGTTACACTCTTATCGACATAGATTGCGGGATTATTTCCGTTGTTGTTAGCAAGACCAGACTTAAAATTACGCCAAACTTGAGCTTTTCCATCGTTAGTAGGAATTTTGACAATGTCTGTTGTTTGTCCAGTTATAGGATTTTTAGGATTATCTTGTTCCCAAGTATGAGAAGCATAATCAACAAATTCTCTAGCCCTAACAACCTTAGTTGCTGAAAAGCCTAAAGATACTTGAATAAGCATTGCCAATGACAACATCAAGGTTATTGCTTTTTTGAACTTAATCATAACTATTTTTCCTGGTATATTCTAATTAACTCATCTAATTAATGTTGATTAATGAATATACATTCTCCTTTTCTACCAATCTTTTATTAAACAGTGATTGGTTAACTGTTATTAAACTTTGTAGAATTGAAATGTGTGAATGTGGATT
>JAXFOQ010000013.1:0-54348 GCA_034180345.1 Erysipelotrichaceae bacterium
ATAGTAGATGGAAGTCTTAAGGTAGATATCAAAGAAAACATCGACTATACCAAAGCTGGTAAATATGAAATTATGGTATCTGCCAAAGATAAAAACAACCTTGAAACCATTTCAAAATACCAAGTGGTTGTAAAGGATAAGAAAGTAATAACCACCACTACCACTAATAACCAATCAAACACCAATAACAATAATAATACTGATGATTATTATGAAGATAATGATTATGATAGTAGCTATGATAATTCAAATAGTAATATATCTCATAATTCAGGAAGTGATAATAACTCAGGTGGTGGATCGGGTAAATGTCGCCTACCTTTCAAAGAAGATGAAAATGGTAATTGCTATGCGATAGCTGAAGAAATTAATTTTGATAATATTTATTTTGATCACGATACTTGGGTGGACGAATATGGTGTTACTCATGTTTTTATAAGAAAGTATAAAGATATTCACGCTTGTATTGCTGCCCAAGATGAAATATTTGATGAAATATTTAATGTCTATAATAATGAATATTCTGGTTATTTTTGTGATTTTAATGGTGATTTATGGTTTTATGATTAACCTCGAACATAAATTTATATAGTATATTAAAATAACATTGATATTAAGCATATATTTTATTAAGATTAATTCATTATAATTATATTTTTATTTAAAAATATGTAGCATTATGATAGTATAAATGTGTTCGTAATTATCGATAAGTAAAATAAAGTAGTTATGTCAGCGAATTGAGGAATGGTGCAAGCTCAAGATAATCTTTATTTGAAGCTCCGATAAGAGATTGATTAATACTCAACGTATGGCTGCGTTAAAGCTTTGAGTTATAAAATTAGGTGGTACCGCGTTTTTACGCCCTAAAGGTATCATTTTTTATTTTAGGAGGAAAAATGAAAAAATTAACTGGTAATCAAGTGCGACAAATGTTTCTAGACTATTTTGCTGAAAACGGTCATATGATTGAACCTGGTGCTAGTCTTGTGCCTATCAATGATCCAACATTGCTTTGGATTAATGCTGGGGTAGCTGCACTTAAAAAGTATTTTGATGGTCGTGAAAAGCCAAGGTGTAATCGCATCTGCAATGCTCAAAAATCAATTAGAACCAATGATATTGAAAATGTTGGTAAGACCGCTCGCCATCATACTTTTTTTGAAATGTTGGGTAATTTTAGTATCGGTGATTATTTTAAAGAAGAAGCTTTAAAATTTGCCTGGGGATTTTTAACTGATCCTAAATGGATTGGTTTTGATCCTAAACGCATTTATGTAACTGTATATCCCGATGATGTTGAAGCCTATGATATTTGGACTAAGAAAATCGGCATCGATCCGACGCATATTCTTAAAACTTATGATAACTTTTGGCAAATAGGCGAAGGTCCTAGTGGTCCGGATTCAGAAATATTTTATGATCGAGGTCCAAAATACGATCCTCAAGGTTTAGGTGAAAAATTATTTTTTGAAGAAATGGAAAACGATCGTTATATTGAAGTTTGGAATGTAGTCTTTTCTCAATACGATGCTAAAGAGGGTGTTGACCGCAAAGATTTTAAAGAATTACCTCAAAAAAATATTGATACCGGTATGGGTTTAGAAAGATTAGTGGCGCTTATTCAAGATGGAGAAACTAACTTTGATACTGATTTATTCTTACCAATAATTAACGAAATGGAAAAGATTGCCAAATATTCATATGATGGTGAATATAAGATGGCGTATCGTGTTATTGCTGACCACATTAGAACAGTTACCTTCGCCTTAAGTGATGGGGCATCCTTTAGCAATGAAGGTAGGGGCTATGTTTTAAGACGGGTTTTAAGGCGTGCTATTCGATACAATATTAAACTAGGAGTTAACGAACCTTGTATATATAAATTAACGGATGTTGTTGTTGAAAATATGAAAGAGTTTTATCCTTATTTAGTTGAGAAGATTGATTTTGTTAAGAATCAAATTAAAAAAGAAGAAGAAACATTCTATCAAACACTTAAACATGGTGAAAAATTATTAAATGAAGCCATTGAGGCTGCCAAAGATACCAAGATACTTAAGGGTGAGGTTATTTTTAAACTTTATGATACCTATGGTTATCCTAAAGAAATAACTTTTGAGGTCGCTAGCGATGCTGGTCTGAAGATCGATTATGAGGGTTTTGAAGCTTGTATGACAAAACAAAAGGAGCTTGCAAGAAATTCCAGATCTGCCCAAGAATCAATGCATAATCAATCACAGGATTTATTATCTTATGAAGATGATTTTAAATTTACTGGTTATCAAAATTATCGAGGCGAAGCCACTGTTTTAAAGCTTATTAAAGATGGTAATTTTGTAGAAACAATCAAAGATAAGGGTGCGATAATCCTTGATCAATCTTGTTTTTATGCTGAAAGTGGTGGTCAAATTGCGGATACAGGAAGAATTTTTAATGATGAAATTGAACTTAAGGTTGTCGATGTTAAAAAGGCGCCACACGGACAATTTATTCACTTTGTTGAAGTTATTAAGGGCGAAATTATTGAAGGTCTTAAAGTTAAATTAGCAATCGATGAAGAGCGCCGCATTAAAATTATGGCAAATCACTCATCGCTTCATTTACTTCATAGCGCATTAAGAAATATATTAGGAACACATGTTGCTCAAGCAGGCTCTTATGTATGTGAAGATTATGCCCGTTTTGATTTTTCACATTTTGAAAAAATTGATTATGAAACTTTAAACAAGATTGAAAGACAAGTTAATGATTTTATTACTCAAGGTTATCCGATAACTACTAAAGTTTTAGCTTTAGATGAGGCCAAAAAAGAAGATGCAATCGCTTTATTTGATGAGAAATACGAAGATTTGGTTCGAATTGTAACAATGGGTACAGCATCTAAAGAATTTTGTGGCGGAACACATGCTGCCAATACCAAAGATTTAGGTATTTTTAAAATCATCAATGAAGAATCGATTGGCTCTGGTATTCGCAGAATTGAATGTAAGACCAAAATTGCTGCCTATGAGGAATTTAAAAATTATGAGGATACACTAATCAATATCAGTGAAACACTTAAATTAAAGGGTTTAAACGGGGTTGTAGATAAAATTGATAGTTTAGTTAATTCAAATAATGAATTAATGAAAAAATACCGCGATCTTGAAGCGAAGATGCTAAATATTCAAGCTGATTTATTGATTGGTAAAATCCAAGAGCACAAGAAGATTAAATATTTACTCACAACCGTTGAGGCTGGAGTTAATTTAAAAGATTTTGCGAATATTATTAAATCGAAAGTTCAGGATGCTGTAATTTTCCTTGCGATGATTGATGGTGAAAAAATTACCTTTGCTGCTGCCTGTGGCAAAAAGGCTATCGAAGGTGGTATTAGAGCGGGTCAATTGGTAAGACATGCTGCTTCAATGTGTGATGGTAAGGGTGGCGGAAAAGACGACTTGGCTATGAGTGGTGGTAAAAATATTACTGAAATCGATGAGATCTTTAAGGAAATTGCTAAAATTATCATTGAACATTAATTATCTTCTCTGCTTATGTTAAAATAGTTTATATGGAGGTAACTATGAAACCTAACGACAATAGCACTTTATCTTTTAGTAAAGATGAATTAAAACATGAACACATTAAAGAAACTTTAAAATATGTTGCCAATGCCCTTGAAGAAAGGGGATATAATTCTGTTAATCAATTAACTGGTTATCTTATTTCTAATGATCCAGCATACATATCTAGTCATAAAAATGCTCGTACTACTATTCGCTCAATTGAGCGTTATGAAATAATCGAAGAATTAGTACGCACATATCTTAATAAATAATGCGTATTTTAGGACTTGATTTAGGCAGTAAAACTCTAGGTATTGCTATAAGTGATACCAATGAAAAATTGGCCACAATGCGTGAAACATATCGCTTTCCTAGTGAAGAATACGATTATGCTGTTGATAAAATTATCGAATATATTGATGAGTATCAACTTAAAGAAATTGCCTTGGGTTTGCCAAGACACATGAATGGCGACTTAGGTATTCGAGGTGAATTATCAATAACATTTAAAGAAATTATTGAAAAAGAAAGACCTGGGGTTGTTGTTGAATTAATAGATGAGCGCTTAACCTCTGTTCAGGCAGAAAAGATGATGATTTCACTTGATACTTCTCGAAAAAAGCGCAAACAACAAGTCGATAGTATGGCGGCTATGGAAATACTGCAATCTTATTTAGATAAAAAGAGGAATTTAAACAATGGATAATAATAAATTGATAATTACCGATGATAATAACATCGAATATGAATTTGAAATAGTTTTTACTTTTGATAGTGAAGATGGCAAACATCACTATGTACTTGCAGAAAATGATGATCAGGGTGCAGTATTTGAATATTTTGAAGATGATGGTTCAATCGAAATTGTTGATGATGAAAACATTATTAATATGGCTGATGAGTTACTTCAAAGTTTGAATTGTGTTGATGATGGAGAAGTCAATGAATAAAAACAAAAAGAGAAACAATAAGGTAAAAGCGATAGTGATGCTATCGCTTGCTTTGTGTATAAGTTTATTTTTATTGGTTGCCATTTATTTTATGGCACCTATTAAAAATGGTCATGATATTGAGATTGAAGTAACAGGCAATAAGCAGGAATTAATTAACGAACTTGCGAATAACAATTTAATTAGAAATCGAACCTTTGCCTATTACTATTTAAAAATATTTAAGGCTAATAAACATTTTAATAAGGGTATTTACACCATAAAAGACGGTATGGGTCTAAATTCAATATTAGACCATTTAGGAAATCCTGAAAATTCTACTAAAAACACAATCACAAGCATTACAATTATCCCTGGTGATTGGTGTAAACACATCGCTAAAACCATTGCTGAAAACACCAGCATCAACAGCGATGATTTGATGAATTATTGGAAGGATGCCAAGGTTTTTGATGAGCTTAGTAAGAAATATACTTTTTTAACTAAAAATATCAAAGACAATAAACCCTATGTTTATTTAGAGGGATATTTAGCTCCTGATACTTACGAGGTCAGATATAACAGCAGTGTTGAAGAAGTAACTGAAAAATTATTGGATCAAACTCAAAAAATATTTAATGAACGCCAAGAAAAGATTAAGGCTTCTAAACTTAATCCTCATGAAATTTTTACTTTGGCATCAATAGTTCAATATGAAAGTGGTGCCAAAAAAGATAATCGATTAATTGCTGGAGTATTTTTTAACCGTTTAAATGAAGGGATGATGTTACAATCATCGCCGACCAGGTGTTATATTATCGGTCAAGATAAAGAGGACTTTAATTGGAGTGATTGTGAAATTAATCTAAAAGAATACAATGCCTATGACACTTATCAGGTTGAAGGTCTACCACCAGGTCCGATTTCCAATCCTGGAGTTGATGCGATTGAAGCAGTTTTGGATCCTGAAGCTACTGAATATTTGTATTTTATTGGCGATTTGAACAATAATACATATTTCGCTAAGACATTTGAAGAACATGAAAAAAATATTTGTAAATATTTAACAAAGGACTGTGAATAATATGAAACCAATTATTATCGGTATTGCAGGCGGTAGTGCTAGTGGTAAGACTTCCATCGCTAGACACATTCAAGAGATTTTTAACCGCTCTAATTCTATTGCCATCATCAAAGAAGATGATTATTACAAAGATCAAAGCCATATGCCTTTTGAGGAAAGACTTAAAACCAATTATGATCATCCCTTTGCCTTTGACCATGACTTACTAATCAATCACCTTAAAGATTTATTACAACGATGTGACATCAATAAACCTACATACGATTATACAAATCATACCCGAAGCAATCAATATGAGTTAATCAAAGCAGCTGATGTTATTGTTTTGGAAGGTTTATTTGTCTTAGATAATAAAGAAGTTAGGGATTTATTGGACATCAAAGTATTTGTGGATACCGCAGCTGATTTACGCTTTATCAGAAGACTTATTCGTGATGTTGAAGAGCGTGGTCGTACTATGGAAAGTGTTATTGATCAATATACTTCAACAGTAAGAATTATGCATGAACAATTTATTGAACCTAGTAAGAAGTATGCTGATGTTATTATTCCTGAAGGTGGCAGTAATAAGGTTGGTATTGATCTATTATGCACTAAAATAGATAGTATAATAGTTGAAAAAATGTTATAATCATTAAGCATTAATTTGGAGGAATTTATGATTGACGAAAAAGTAATAGTAACTGAAAAGGGTTTAATTGAATTACAAGCTGAATTAGACCATTTAATCAATATTGATCGTGCTGAATATATCGAAGATTTAAAGGCCGCAAGAGCGCAGGGGGATTTAAGCGAAAATGCCGACTATGATGCAGCTCGCGATCGTCAAGCACAGGTTGAAGCAAGAATCAGTCAATTAGAACATATGATTCAAAATGCTGAAGTTATTAATGAAGCTAAAAGTACTAAATATGTTCGTCTTGGTTCAACAGTAACAATTGAAGAATTAGACACAAACGAAGTAAACACTTATAAGATAGTGGGTTCTGTTGAGGCTGATCCTTTAAATGGTAAATTGAGCAATATGACTCCACTTGCTGAAGCGATATTAGATAAAAAAGTGGGAACCGTTGTTGAAGTTGATGTTGATGAACCATATAAAGTAAAAATTATTTCAGTTAAATAGTAGGAATTAATATTTTCTTGTTTATTAATAGAGTAGATATATATATCTACTTTTTTAATTGGAGGAAAATTATGAATGAGAATCTACTTATCAATTCTGGCTTTAGTGATTATTTAATTCATCAGTATCTCAAAACTAATACTAGCAGTTATATTGGTGAACATATTAATCAATTGTTTGATGATCATATAAAACAAATTATTTTTTTATACAAATATGTTTACCATTATAGCGATGATAAAATTATTAAATTAATCAATATAAATAAAGAAAAATACTTTAAAAATATTTATGATATAAACTATTTTATGTTGAAAAACTATCGGAATGATTTATTATGATTATTAAGATAATTTTAATTTTAATTCTAATCTTTATCTGCTATTTAGGTAATATCAAGATAACAAGTGTTAATTTATCTGATTTTCAGCGAAAAGAATTTACGATTAATTTAATAGATAATAATCATATCAGCGTACTTAAATGTTTAAAGGGAACCACCTTATTTGAACTAGCCAAGGATAATGACATTGATTTATCAAATACTAATTATAATCTACAATATATTCTTAAAAACAATGATACTATCACTATTAATAAAAAATTATTATCAATTAATTACGCTACCAGCAAGGAACTTGAAAATATTCCTTACATCAACAATAAATTAGCTATTGAAATTGTTAAGTATCGCAATGATAATGGTTTTTATACTTCGTTTGAAGAATTGTTGAAGGTGAAGGGTTTAGGTGCTTCAAAATTAGAAATATTAAAGAAATATTTGACCTTATAAGTAATGATTTATTATTGCTAGCGATATTGTTTTTTATAAGTTTATATTTTGATAAATATCTTGTTATATTGTTAGTTGTGGCAATTATTTATTTATTTTTTAGAGTAAATAAATTATCACTAATAATATTTCTTGGTTTAATTATTATTAGTCATATACCACATAACTATAATAGGGTTAGTACAGCTAAAATTGTTAAGATTAATGCTAAATCATACATTGCCCAGACATATCACTACAATATTCTTGTGATAACTAAAAAGAAATTAAATTTTGGTGATCAAATTAGTTTTAATGAAAAATTACTGGATCATATGACAATAACTGATGATTTATTCGGCTTTGATGATGAAAATTATTATCGAAGTTATAATATTAAATATAAATTAATTACTGATGATTTAATGGTCAAAGAACATTTTGATTTAAAAAAGATTATTTATAATAAAATAATTAATAAAAATAATTATTATAAATACTTTATTTTTAATATCAAGGATCAAAATATTGATGATGATTTACTATACGAAAGTGGTTTAGGTTATTATGGTTTATTGTTTGTAGTTAACAAAGTATTACGAATTTTCTTAAATGAGCATAAGACGAAAAGATATTCGATATTATTTTTGGCGTTAATTGCCATTTTTGATAATAGTTATGGTTTATTTAGACTGATTATTTACCGTTTGATATCTCTATTTATTAAAGACTATAAATTGTCTTTTGCGGTTGCGAATATTATTTTAATGTTACTGTTACCGTATAAAGTTTTTAGTTTGAGTTTCATTTTGCCATTTATCCTTGGTCTTGTTTCAATATTCAGAAATAAAATATTTAATAAGTGGTTGATTGTAACGCTTTTTTCATCATTATTTTTTTATCAAGTTAATATAATTAAAATAATCTTCTTTCAATTTCACCAATCTCTTAAAGGGTTGATGTATTTTTTATCATTTATTTTAATCGATCACGAAGGTATATATGGATGGTTGATTAAATATTATCGTATATTTAATCATTATTTAGATTTATTTATTATCAGAGGTAATATTGGTGGTTTAGGTATTGTTGTTTTCATTATTATAACCTTGATATTTAAGAAGTTTAAATTTTATCAATCATCAATTCTAATAATTATGATTATCTTTTTAAATATTGGAAATTTATATCCTAGTATTTCAATTATTAATTCTGGTAAAAATCAATCAATTTTAATTAAGGATCATTTTAATTCTCGCACAGTTTTAATTGATAACAGCAACATTTATAATTATGAGCGCTTAAAAAGATTTATGTATGCCAAGGGTGTTAATAAGATTGATCAACTGATTATTAAATCAAATAATCAAAATAATCTTCACCGTCTATATAATGATTTTAAGATTGATAAAATAACTGACAATCATTCTTTTGATTATCAATATTTAGTAGTTAACAATCTTAATATTTTTATCATTAATAATAAAAATACACTTAAAGATTTACTTCAAAATTATAATTTAAAAATCGATATATTAGTAGACATCAACGATAAGTATGACCAATATTATGAAGAAGTTATTAAGACCTTAGATCCTAAGATAATCATCAGTCCCAAGCAACAAGAATTATTTGAAGAATATACAATAAAAAAATATGCAACCAAAAACCATAATATTGAATTTATATTTTCAAAATTTCATAACATCATCAAATTAAATGATGGTAATTTTGTTATAATAAATCCATGATATATCTTATCCACGGTCAAGAATACTATTTAGTTAAAGAAAAACTTAACGAGATCTTAAAGGGTCATAATGAGGAGATTGTTGACTTAAAGACAAATGCTAGTATTGAAGATTTATTAATTGAAGCCAGTAGTTATAGTATTTTTGATGAACATAAGATTATTTTAATTAAGAATCCGATGTTTTTAAATATCAAGATAAGTGATACTGAATATGAAGCAATGAAAAATTATCTTGATAATCCAAATGATAATTGCACAATTATTTTCATTGGAGTTGACTTACAATTTAATGGGACATTGAGATTATATAAATTAATTAAAAAATATGCACAAGAATTTAAGTTTGAACAATTAAAAAAATATGATTTTAGAAATTATATCATCAAAGATTTAAAAAATAAAAATTTAAAACTAAGTAATAACTGCATTAATTTATTATTAGAATCTATACCCAATGATTTAGAAATATATCATAACGAAGCTGAAAAACTTTTACTTTTTAATGGTGGCATTGATGAAAGAGTAATCGGTACTTTAATAACTAGAAATTTAGATGAAAATGTTTTTAATCTAATTAATTATATTATTGATGGTAACACTAAGGCATCAATAATTAAATTTCGTGAATTAATTGATTTAGGTGTTGCTGTGCAACAGATTATTGCCGTCATCGCTGGACAATTTCGTTTTTTAAATATTGTTTCATATCTACATAAAAACAATTATTCTTTTCCGGAGATTGTTGAAATTACTAAGGCTAAAGGTTTCAGAATTGAACAAGCCATTGAAACAATAGTACGTACTAATAAGTTTAATTATCTTAAAGCCTTAGGTGAATTATCCTTTGTCGATCAACTTAGTAAATCGACAACTGAAATAGATATTAACGATTTAATGGAATTATATATTACTAAAATTATAGGTGAATTAAAATGAACTCAATAAAAGATATTTATCGTATAGGACACGGTCCTAGCTCATCACACACCATAGCACCAAGTCGTGCCTGCGCTTTTTTTAAAGCTCAACATCCTGATGTTGATTATGTCAAAATTAGATTAGAGGGTTCTTTAGCGCTTACTGCAAGAGGGCATTATACTGATCGCATTGTCATCGAAACTATGGCACCGATTAAGACTGATATTGATTTTAAGCTCCAAGAAGGAGAATCATATATCATTATTAAAGGATATAAGAATGGAGAACTTATTGATACTTGGAATTGTCTATCGCTAGGTGGTGGATCAATCAGAATTGATAAATATAATTCTAATGATGAGGTGGATTATTACCAAGAGAACTGGTTTGATGAAATAAATAAATATATTCATGAAAATAATATTGATGTATTAACCTATATTTATAATCGTGAGCCAGATTTAAAGGCATACTTATCAAAGTCATTTGATGTAATTATCGACGAAGTAGAACGAGGTCTTAGTGATGAAGGGGTGCTTTGTAAGGAATTAAAACTTAATTGTGTAGCTAAAAATATTTTTAATGAATCAATAATCAACAATGATGATGAATTAAAATTAATGGCTTATAGCTATGCAGCCAACGAAGAAAATGCCAAAGGTCATATTGTCGTTACAGCACCAACATTAGGGGCTTGTGGGGTTGTGGCAGCGATTTTATATTACTTTCATCACGACCTTAAGGTAGCCAAAGATAAATTATTGGATGCGATGGCCGTTGGAGGTTTATTTGGAAACATCATCAAAAAAAACGCCTCAATATCAGGGGCGATCGGGGGATGTCAGGCAGAGGTAGGAACAGCCACTGCAATGGCAAGTGCGATGGTTACTTGGCTTAATGGCGAAAGTCTTAATACTTGCTCATATGCTGCAGAAATTGGTATTGAACACTTTTTAGGGCTTACCTGTGATCCGGTTAAAGGTTATGTAATTATCCCTTGTATTGAACGCAATGCTGTAGCAGCCAGCAGAGCTTTTAATGCTGCCAAGATTGCTAAGACCATTCATAAATTTCGCAACAATACCGTTTCTTTTGATGCAGTTGTTAAGACAATGAAATATACAGGTTCTAAACTACCATACGAATTAAAAGAAACATCATTGGGTGGTCTAGCAAAAGAAGTGGTAATCGATGAATAAAATTGAACTATTAATGCCTGCAGGTAATTTAGAAACATTAAAATATGCCTGTAATAATGGTGCTGATGCCATATACTTGGGTATGAATAGATTTAGTGCCCGTGCCTTTGCGAATAATTTTAGTCGTGAGGATTTAATTGAAGGAATTAATTATGCCCATCTTTTAAATGTAAAAGTATATGTAACCTTAAACACACTGATTGATGAGAGTCAATTTAATAAAGCTATAGAATTGATTGATTTTTTATATTATCAAAATGTCGATGCCCTAATCATTCAAGATTTAGGTCTTTTAGAGTATATAAGCAAGGTATATCCAGACTTTGAATTACACGCCTCAACACAAATGCATATCCATAATTTAAATGGTGCTAAATTCATAACTGATGCTGGTATCAAACGCGTAGTTATCGCAAGGGAAACACCCCTAAAAGTTATTGAGGATATTTGTAAAGCTGGTATTGAAGTTGAAGTATTTACCTATGGTGCCTTATGTGTGTCTTATAGTGGGCAATGTCTAATCAGCTCTTTTTATAGTAAGCGTTCAGCAAATAAGGGAGTATGCGCTCAGTATTGTCGAATGTTATATCGTTTAAAAAATCTTAGCACCAATAAATATTTAACTGACTACGAATATAGCCTTTCAATGAAGGATTTAAGAACGATTACCATGGTCAAAGATTTTATCAAGGCTGGAGTAAGGTCGCTTAAAATTGAAGGTAGAATGAAAAAACCTGAATATGTTGCCTTGATCACTAAGCTATATCGTAAGGCTATTGATGATTACTATGATAATAAAGAATTTAGCTTAGATGCCAATATCAATAATCAATTAAACAAGCTTTTTAATCGTGAATATACTAAGGGTTTTGTTGGAGATGCTTCAAATAATGAATTAGTAAATACATACCGACCTAATCATTTGGGTATTTATCTTGGTGAGGTCATCGGATATAGGGATGGTTTAATCGACATTAAACTTAAACACCAACTAAATCAATTTGATGGAATTAGATTTATTAATGATAAAGATGATCATGGAATGATTGTTAATATGTTATATCATAATAAAATACTTACTAATAAGGTTAATGAAAACGAAGTTGCCTCAGTTAGAGTTGATAAATATACACCTGTTGGATCAAAGGTATTTTTAACCAGTGATAATAATTTATTGAATGAATTAGCTACTGATGCTAAGATAATCAAAAGAAGGGTAGCAATCACAGCTTTTTTAAAGGCCAAAAAAGGCAAAACACTTTCAATAACAATAAAAAATGATAATTATAAAGTGGATGTTAAGAGCGATTATATTGTTGAACAAGCCAAGTATAAATTGGATCTTGATAAAGTCCGAAATTCCCTAAATCAAATTCAAGATACTGTTTATAAATTTCAAGATATAATTTTTATCATTGATGATGATGCCTTTATTCCGATGAGCATCGTTAAGAAAATAAGGCGCGAGGCTTTAGAAAAATTAAATGACTTAAGATTATCTTTTAAGCGTTTGGGTAAGAAAAACTATATTCACAATATCAAAGAAATAATTCCAACAGCATATCATTTGAATGAGATTAATGATCTTGATTTTTTTGATGAAAGCCTTACTAATATTTCAGAATTTCAGCTTGATCAAACCGAAAGAATACCAGCATTAATCAAAGAATGTGATAATAATCTTAATTCACGATTTATCAAAGAAATAGGTGATTTATACCGACTTAATGATTTGGGCATTTCATTACCTAGTCTTAACATTACTAATAGTTATGCGGCAGCATTTTTATACCAACATCAGGTTAATACAGTTTATCTTTCCTTAGAATTAGATGAACAACATATTATAAAAATCATTGATAACTTTATTGATAGGTATCATATTGAACCTAACTTTGGTTATCAAAATAAAGGTCCTGTTATTGTGATGCACCTTAAATATCATCCACCTCTAATGAATAAAGACGATCAATTTGCATTGGTTGATTTAAAAAATCGGATTTTTAAATTACATTTTGATGCCAATGGCTATTTGAATATCTATAGTGATTTTCAATTATCATTAAATTATCAGATTAAACATTTATCTAATACATTAAAAATAAATATCTAAAAGTCTAAGTTTAGACTTTTATTTTAGGAATTATTATTTGCCAAGCTATTAATGATGTGAAAAGGGAGGAAAATATCAATGATTAATAGCTTAAAAAATAAAATTATCATATCGGTATTGTTAGTGATGATGTTTTTAATTATACCGATTAAAACTAAGGCTTTAGAAAGGGAAGAATATCACAATGAGGATATTAATGTTGTTTTATCAAGAATCAGTCAAGATGGTAAAACATCATTAAATTTTTATTTTAATTACAACAATCTTAAAATCAATAGTTTTAAGTTGGAGGATAATTACATTGAAGGTGATAATGGTCTTTATGGTGTAGATATATATGAAAATGGCACCTATCCTTTTAAGGTTAATTATTCTAAGCAAGGAGAAGAAAAGGAATTTGAATTTGAGGTTAATGTCGATGATGTCAAGACTAATTATGTGGTAGGATTACCAAAAGAAAAAGAATTAAATAAATTGTTAAAAGCCAATCAATATGCTGTTTATCAACAGGATGTTAATAAAACCTATATTGTTTCAAAGTTAGAAAATAAAGTAAGAGCTAGGAGAGCTTTACATAACAACAATAAAATTACATATGGTGAATTATTGTCTGAACATACTGCCTTTCATTGGGCAGCTAATGATAGTTATTATTGGAAGGATTTTCATCAATACGAACATAAACTTAACGGTAAGATTGGATACTGCCTTGAGCCTTCGGTTAATGATGTTATTACATCTTCAGCGAAAATTACCAATTTTAATAATAAGTCCGATATAAGAATAATGCCTGATGGAACATTGCTTACCAATCTTTCGAAAAAACAGCGTGATAAAATCAATTTAATCGCTAATTATGGATATGGTTATCCAGGGCATAGCACCAAGAAATATAAGTGGGCAACACAGATTTTAATCTGGCAAGAGATCGGCTGGGTGATCGATGATTACGGAACACTGGGAAAACCTGGTGCTGAAATGAAGGTGATCAATAAATTAATTAATGATCATAATTTAAAATTATCTTGGGATAATAAGCAATATACTGTAAAAATTAATGATAAATTATGGTTAAATGACCAGAATATCTGGCAGTATGCTGTTGATAAAAATAAAACTAAAGGAATTAAAATTCTTGATAAAAAAAGTAATTCCTTAGGTATTCAAATATTGACAGAAGATGCAAAATTATCACTTATTAAAAATGGTTATAATGAGCTTGGAACATCAATATTCGCTAGTGATGGCCATAGTCAAAAAGTCGGGATTATGTATCAACATGAACCAAAATCTGCCACTGCCAATTTCAAAGTCATCAATCAAGGAAGTTTAAAAATTGCCAAGGAAGATAAGTTTGGCAACAAGGTGGTTGGTGTTACCTTTAAAATATGGTATAGCGACCAAGAAGAAAAATCTTGGAATTATACAACAGATGACCAAGGTGAGGTGGAAATACCGCATCTATTAGCCGGTAAGGAGTTATCAATTCAAGAAATTGCAGTCCCCAAACACTTGGTTTTAGATAATAATATTAAAAAGATTAAACTTATAGCTAATAAAATCACTACAGTTAAATTCATTAATGATATTAAATCTGATTTAAGAATTATCAAAAAGGATAAGCATAGCGGTTTAGCAATACCCAATACTAAATTTAATATCTTAGATAGTGAAAACAATATCATTAAAAGTCTATTAACCAATAATGATGGTTATGCAGAAATTAATAATCTAAATCAAGGAAAATACCATATTGAAGAAATTGCGGTTCCCAAACCCTATGTAATAAATAAAGCTCAGGCAGTCCAAAGTATCGAGATTGAAAATAATCACAAAGGTTATTATGAACTTATATTTGAAAATGATAAACAAGAAATATTGATTGAAAAATATGATAGGGATACTAAAAAACCTATTCCTGATACAATCTTTGATATTTATCATAAAGATCAGCTTATAACCACTGTTAAAACCAATTCCGAAGGTATTGCAAAGGTATCTTACCTTGAAAATGGTAAGTATAATGTCGTGGAAAAGAGTGTTCCTAGCCCCTATGTAATAAAACCTGATGATAGTACTAAGGAATTACTTATTGATAATTCCAAACAGGTCAAATATCGAATTATTTTTGAAAACGAAATTAAAAAAGTTAATTTTAGCTTATATAAATATGATGCTAAAACTAAAAAATTATTAAATGATGCTATTTTTGAGGTTTATCTTACTAAAAATAATGTCAAAACTAAATTAGGCACCTATATTACTGGTGGATTGATTATCGAAACAAAAAATGACATTCAATTATATAGTGATCCTAAATTAACTAAGAGTGTAGGTAAATATCAACCATCAAACGATAAAGTTGTTATTAGAAATTTAAAACCCGATCAATATTTTACCCTGATTGATAATCATTTATTGTCGTTTGATGTAATTGAAGGGGGTATAATGATTAAAAATCTCGCCGAAGGAAGTATGATTATATACAAAGAGGTCATCGCCCCTAAAGGATATATGCTTAAAAACCAAGAAAATAATATTTCATTGAGGGGTGATGATGGTGAAAATATCACGGTACATTTTTCAAATGATAAAAGTGATATTCCATCTAAAAAATTACCTAAAACTGGATCAAAATCTTTAAGTAATATCATTATTATATCAGGCTTTAGTATATTTATTATTACTATTTTAGTCCGTTTATTTACTATTAAAAAATAATATAATTTTTTCTTGATATTTATTTGAAATATCTTTAGTATTAAAGCGTTACTTTGTTAGTAATTTTTATGAAGGGGTTATAAATATGAAAAAAATTATAAATATTTTAGTTATGTTGTTGGTTTTTTTCATCACTCATCATTCCTATGAGCAAAGTTGAAGCCATTGAAAATCCTGATGAATTTCTTGAGGCCTATGAATATATCGAAGTTTTGTACGATTCTTCAATCAATGTTTTCTTAACTAAAAATGCTGGTTTTATTGAACTCGTTAGTCATAATCCAGTTAAGGGAACATTCCCACAAGCTACAGGTTTTCGTGTATTTAGAGCTGTTCCAAGCACTGATTGGGTTTTAAAGCTTGGAAATTTGAACAATTGCCTATGATGAAAGCGGTGATACAATTTCTGTTAATAGACTGATTACTCGTGGTGAAATCTTTTTCAATAAACTCACTTATAATGTTTATGCTAAATTTAACCCGACAATTAAAATTGAGAAAGTTATAAATAATAATAAAACAACTGAAGTTATTGAGGCTGAATATGGTCAAGATAAATCATATGCAATTAATGCTGCAAATGGATATGTAATTGAAAGTATTACCGTTGATGATACTAAAGTAGCTAATATTACTAATCCATTTAATTACACACAAAATTTCACAAAAGTAGTTAAACCGCATAAGATTGTTGTTGAATTTTCTGAAAGAATTAAGGAAGTCGCTGCTGTTGTTCCTAATCAAACAGCTAATAATGCTACAGATTTAGGTATTCAAATTCCTGAAAATGTTAATTACAAAGTTGTTGAAAATAAAATTATTGACACTCAAGAACATAATGTCGAAACGATTTTAGGTGGTAAATTATATCGACAAGTCATAACCTTAGAGTCAAATGATGGTTATATTTTCGCCGATAAAGTCGTAGCAAAAATTAATGATGTTAAAACTAGCGCTTCCGTGTCAAAGGACTTTAAACACTTAACAATCCACAAAGACTTTATCTTATTTAGTGAAGCTAATAATGCCCCAACACTTAATGTTCGTGATGCTCAAATTAAGGCTGGTACAAAATTAGATTTAACTACACTCATTGATGAGGCACACGATATTGAAGATGGAAATATACTTAATGGTGTTGTAATTGATGCTGGTGGATTTAATTATGAAGTAGCAGGAAAATACGAAATAACCTTCACAGCCATCGACAAAGATGGGGCTATGACCACTAAAATTGCAACCGTTGAAGTTTTACCTGTTGTTAAAGCTAACAGTAAATCAAAAATTATCGATAATAAAATTTTACCGAAGACTGGAAGTGGAAGTGTTGTATTGATTGGTACAATAATAATCAGCCTTGGTAGTACTTTATTAGTCTTGAATAATAGTTATAAAAAATATAGCAACAATTAAACATCTATAAAATCAATCTAACTATAACAAACCCTTTAAAGTATTTATGATATTTATAAGGGTTTTTATATACTGTTATAAAATTAAATATTTAGACATCGTAAGATTTTGTTTAATATATTAACTATTAATAGGCATATTTTGTTATAATTAGTAAGATAAATTGGAGGATTAATGTTTCTAAAAAGAATTGAAATGCAGGGTTTTAAAAGCTTTGCAGATAGAATAGTAATCAATTTTGATAATAATATTACTGGGGTTGTTGGTCCAAATGGCTGTGGTAAATCAAATATTAGTGATGCAATTAGATGGGTCTTGGGTGAACAAAGTGTAAAATCACTCAGAGGCGAAAAAATGAGTGATATTATTTTTAGTGGTTCAGCTAATCGCAGAGCTCAAAGCATGGCTGAAGTTACCTTGGTATTTGATAATTCTAAAAAACAATTAAACAACGGAGCTAATGAGATTGAAATCACTAGAAAAATATATTCAAATGATCAAGAAGCCGAATATTTAATTAATCGTAATCGTGTCAGACTCAAAGATATTACAGATTTAATCCTTGATAGTGGTCTTGGTAAGGACTCACTTTGTTTAATCTCTCAAGGTAATATCAATACTTTCGCTGAAGCCAAACCTATTGAAAGAAGGGGACTATTCGAAGATGCTGCTGGGGTTGGTAAATATAAAAAACGCAAAATTGAATCTTTAAATCGTTTAGAACGGACAAAGGAAAATCTTGACCGCGCCTTTGATATTATCAATGAATTAGAAAGACAAGTTAATCCCTTAAAAAGACAGGCTATTAAGGCTGAAAAATATAACAAACTTAAACAACGCTTACAAGAAATTGAGATTGCCGTTTTAGTTGAAGATATTAAGAAATATTCAAGTGTTAAAAATGAAATTGAAAAGGAACTTTTTGATTTAGAAACCAAGATAACAACCAACGAAGCAACAATTTTAATTCATGAGAATAACATTAATGATGCTAAGGATAAATTAAAGCATCATGATTATCAAATTAACAAATTACAAGATGAATTAATGAAGATAATTAATGAAATTCAAATTCTTGAAAAGCGTAAGGTTGAAATAGATGAGAAGCGTAAATATGAAATGGAAGTTGGCAATGATTCTACAAAAATATCACATCTTGAATCAATGCTTAATGAAGCCAAATTTGAATATGAAGATCGTTTAAAAAGAATTGAAAAAATTAAGGTTGAACTCGAACTTTTGACTGATGATTTAATTAAAACAAATGATGACAACACTGAAATAACCTCTAAAAAAGAGGAGGTTTTAAATACGGTTAGAAGGTTGGAGAATCGTCGAGAATTATTACAAAATTTAATTAAGGATCCTTTTAATTCGCAATCTTTGAATGGTGTTAAATCGATAATGGAGAATAAAAATTCTTTATTTGGAATTATGGGAGTTGTGGGTCAGGAAATATCGGCATTAAACAATTACGAAGAAGCTTTAAAAAGTTCTTTGGCAAATGCTGCCTATCATATAATTACCAATAACGAAAATGCCGCTCGAAATGCAATAAATTTTTTAAAGAAAAATCGTTCTGGTCGTGCGACTTTTTTGCCGTTAACTGTCTTAAAACCTCATTATCTTAGTGAAAATCACGAAGTGATTGCTAAGAGTGTTAAGGGTTATCTTGGTTTAATGAGTGATTTTGTTGAAAACGAGGAGATATATGATGATGTTGTGGATTCACTTTTAGCCAATGTTTTAGTTTGTGATAATTTAGAAAATGCCAATATACTAGGTAATCTGTTATCTAATCAATATAAAATTGTTACATTGGATGGAGATATTATCAATAAGGGTGGTAGTATGACTGGTGGCAAGGTTAAAAATGAAACTTCTATTGTTACTGCGACCGCTGAATTGAAACGCATTGATGAGGAACTTGAAATTCTTAATGCTAAAAAAGAATTAATTATTAAAGATTATAATAATAACTACAACAAAAAGAATGATATTGAAAATAAAATAACCGAGCATCGCATCGCCTATGCTACATTAGAGCCTATCTTAGAAGTGAAAAGGGCTAAGTACGAAAAGATTGTTTCGGAATTAGAAATAATCAAACCTAATAATTCAAATAATAATGATGATAATTTCAGCGATAAAATTATCATTGATTTAAACGAATATTATTCTAGGCGTGATGAAGTAACATTAAACATTAAAACATCTCGAGAATTGCGAATGCGTCTTAATAATGAAATCGAACGCAAGGAACAACAGGTTCGTCAAATTCGCAAAGAATTAAATGATGACCAAAATAAAGAACGCAACATTTATAGCTCTAAGGCTCAAACTGAAATAAAACTTGAAACTTCATTAGAAAGATTGGCTTCTGAATATCAAATGACTTATGAATATGCTGCCAATAATATTAGTATTGAACTTATGGACAATGCCAAAGACGAGGTTAATAAATTAAGAAGTGATATTGAAGCCTTGGGCAATATTAATATGAACGCTCAAGAAGAATATGCTGAAATAAATCAACGCTATGAATTTATTAAGAAAAATTATGATGATTTAGTAAGTTCAAGAGATCGAATTTTAAAGGCTATTGATGAGATGGATCAAATAATGAAACATCAATTCAAGGAAACATTTGATAAAATTAACAACGAACTAAACAATACTTTCCAAGTGCTTTTTGGTGGCGGAAAAGCCAAACTTGTCTTAGAAGATCCTGATGATATTTTAAATACAGGTATTGATATTGATGTCCAACCTCCTGGTAAGTCAGTTAAATCAATTAGACTTTTTTCTGGTGGTGAAAAAACACTAATTGCGATATGTGTTTTATTTACTATTTTAAAAGTAAAACCAGTACCACTTGTGGTATTTGATGAAGTGGAAGCAGCTCTTGACCAAGCCAATGTTGAACGCTTTGCGAAATATGTAAATGATTTTAGCGAGGATACCCAATTCATCATCATTACCCATAGACCAGGAACAATGGCAGAATGCGATGTTTTATATGGCGTTACCATGCAGCACCAAGGTGTATCACAAATGTTGAAGGTTAAATTGGTAGATGCTGTTGAACTTGGTGATAAAACAAAGATGGAGAATAATTGATTATGGGCTTTTTTGAAAAAATAAAAGAAAAATTTATTAAAAATAATGATAGTTCTAAGTATCTTTCTGGTTTTAATAAAACTAATTCTAAAATTGATGCCACCCTTAAAAATGTCAATGGTTTAACCAAGGATAAACAAGAAGTTTTTATGGAAGAATTGATGGTCAGTCTTTTAGAAGCTGATGTTGGATATGAAACCAGTGATAAGATTTGCGATCATTTCTATAATAAAATTAAAAATATCAACTATTTAAATCAAAGAGATTTGAAATACAATCTATATGAAGTTATCTATGAAATATATAGCAGAGAAGAATTACCACCATTAAATTTCAGTCAAAATGGCCCAACGGTCTTTATGATGATTGGTGTCAATGGTTCTGGAAAAACTACCTCCAGTGCTAAATTAGCCTATAAATTCAAGTCGCAGGGTCTTAAAGTGGCATTGGTTGCTGCCGATACCTTCAGGGCAGGGGCGATTGAACAATTAAGAGAATGGGGCAAAAGACTTGAAATTGATGTTGTTGCTGGAAACGATCAAGAAGACCCAAGTTCAGTGTTAGTTAAGGGTTGTCGCTATGCTAAGGAAAATAATATTGATTTAATTATCTGTGATACTGCTGGGCGACTACAAAATAAAGTCAATCTAATGAATGAATTGGACAAAATGTATCGAGTTTTAAATAAAGAAATTCCCAATGCCCCACACGAAACACTGTTGGTGATTGATGCCAATACTGGTCAAAACGGTTTAAGTCAGGCTAAATTATTTAATGAAGTCGCTAAATTATCAGGCATCATCTTAACAAAAATGGATGGAACTTCTAAGGGGGGTATCATCCTTGGTATCAATGACTTAATTAAAGTTCCTGTAAGATATATCGGTCTTGGTGAGGGCGTTGAAGATTTAAGCGACTTCTATCTAGAGCTGTATTTATATAGTATTTTAGGAGATTTAAAACAGTGATCGATGATAAAATATATATTAATATTTTATTGGATTTTTATGAAAATTTATTAACTAAAAGACAACTTGAAATTTTAGATTTATATTATCGTAAAGATTTTTCAATGAATGAAATTGCTGAAGAATTTAAAATCAGTAAATCAGCAGTAAGTGATTTAGTCAGAAGAACAATTAAACAACTTCATAATTATGAACATAAATTACATAATTATCAATTGTTTCAAAAGCGTTTGGCCCTTTATGATCAACTCGCTGCATTAAATAACCCAATCATCGATGTTATTGTCAATAAATTAAAGGAGAGTGAATAAAATGACAAAAATTATTTCTGTAAATGCTGGTAGTTCATCACTTAAATTCAAATTATTCGAAATGCCAGAAGCTAAAGTTTTGACCAGCGGTCTTGCTGAAAGAATAGGTTTAAAAGAAGGGGCATTTTCAATTAAAGTTGGTGAAGAAAAAATTGAAAAAATATTACCAATTAAAGATCATCAAATTGCGGTTGAACTATTAATGAATGCTTTATTAGAGCACCATATTATTGAAAATTTAAATGAAATTGAAGGTTTAGGTCATCGCATTGTGCAGGGTGGGCCATATTTCGATCAATCAGCACTAGTTGATGAATATGTGGAAAGCAAAGTTGAAGAGCTGTGCGATTTAGCTCCTTTGCACAATCCTGCAAGTCTAACTTGTTATCGAGCATTTAAAAATGTTTTACCAGCCAATGTTAAACATATTTTTGTATTCGATACCGCCTTCCACCAAACAATGGAAGCTGAATCATTTTTATTTCCTGTACCTTATGAATGGTATACCGAACATAAGGTAAGAAGATACGGTGCACACGGTACCAGCCATCAATTTGTTGCTAAAGAAACTGCTAAATTACTTAATAAAAATATCGAGGATATCAATACCATTACCTGTCATTTGGGAAATGGGGCATCAATTACGGCTGTCAAAGGTGGTAAATGTATCAATACTTCAATGGGTCTTACACCTCTTGGTGGTATTATGATGGGTACTAGATCTGGTGATTTAGATCCAACTGTTGTATTTTTTATGGAAAAGAAATTAAAGGCTACACCTGAAGATATGGACTTATACCTAAATAAAAAATCTGGTATGTTAGGTGTTTCAGGAATTTCAAGTGATGCCCGTGATATTCAAAAGGCTGCAGATGAAGGCAATGAAAGAGCTATTTTAACTCAAAAGTTATATGTAAACCGTATTATTAATGTGATTGGTGGTTATTTTGTTCAATTGGGTCATGTTGATGCTATAACCTTTACTGCTGGTGTTGGTGAAAATGATTGCACATTAAGATCGATGATTTTAAAAGGACTTGAAGAGGCACTAGGTTTAGATATTGATTATGAATTAAATAGTAACGCTCGTGGTAAAGAGGTTAAAATTAGTAAGAATCATTCTAAGATTTCAGTCTTTGTAATTCCAACCAATGAAGAATTAGTAATTGCTGAAGATACATATAGAATTTTAGGTTTTTAAAATGTTTGAAAAAATATTTGAAAAAATTAAAGCCTATGATATTATAACTATTTTTCGTCATATCAGACCCGATGGTGATGCAGTAGGTTCGCAAATGGCTTTTAAAACTTGGATCAATGATAACTTCAAAGATAAAAAGGTATATGTTTTAGGTGATGATTTATTTGATATTTATCCTTACCATGACTATTTGGACGATGAAACTATTAAAAAATCATTAGCCATATCACTAGATTGTTCTAATCGTGAACGCATCGATGATCAAAGATATAAATTAGCTAAGGAAATAATCAAAATTGATCACCATGATTTTGTTGATGATTATGGAAATATCAATTATGTTGATAAATATGCTGCAGCAACATGCGAGATTTTGACTCAAATCTTCAAGGAATATGAAAATTCATACAATTCATTGTTTACCACAGAATGTGCTGAATATCTTTATTCAGGCTTGTTGACCGATACACTTTCTTTTAAAACCACTAATGTTAGTGCCAAGACCTTGGAATGTGCTAGTTATTTAGTTAATAAGGATATTAATCCTTCAGAAATAAATTTAAGAATGTTTATCAAGAGTTTCCAAATTTTTAAATTGGCTAATTACATTCGTAGTAATGTTAATTTTGAAAATGGATTAGCCTATGCCATCTTTGATAATAACGCTATTAAAATATTAGGGGTTGATGGTGCAACTATCAGAAACCAAATATCAGAATTAGGCAATGTTAAAGAATTTCAAATTTGGGTCATAATAACCCAAGAAAAAGAAGGGCATTATCGCGCTACTCTAAGATCAAAAAAAATTCATGTTAATAGGATTGCGGAACATTATGGCGGTGGTGGTCATCTTAATGCTGCTGGTGTCGATAATCTTTCTAATAAGGATGTCAAAGAATTAATTACAATTTTAAAAAAATCAATCACTGATAACAAAAATTAAGAAGTACGAATTATTAACTAAAGATATTTAAAAAATATCTATAAATTTATATATATGATATGATATAATAAAAATGGAAATTTACCATAAATAAAGGAGGAATTTATTAGATGGAAAAAGTTCTAAATAAGAAGGCTTTAGCTTCAGCTTTAGCAGAAAAAACAGGTTTAACTATTAAAGATTCAACCGAATCATTAAATGTCATCATTGACACAATTACTGAAGCATTAAAAGCAGGAAATACTGTTGAATTGTACGGTTTCGGTAAATTCGAAGTTAAGGAAAGAAGTGCTCGTACAGGATTAAATCCAAAAACAAAAGAAACTGTTAAAATTCCCGCTACTAAAGTAGCTAGTTTCAAAGCTTCTAAAGCATTAAAAGATGCTGTTAAAGGTAAATAGTTAAATTATTATAAAAATATCTCTTAATTGAGATATTTTCTATTATCTTAATTACTTCGTATAATGTATCTTATGCGATTTTTATAACTTAGTCTTTGCGAATGGATGAGTGTTGATGTATTTATTTTTTAATTCATTATTTTCGATATGGGTATATATTTCAGTAGTCTTAATATCTGAATGACCAAGTAATTCTTGGATAATACGCAGATCAGCTCCCCCATTTAAAAGATGAGTTGCATAAGAGTGTCTTAATTTATGAGGAGTTATATGTTTTTTGATATTTAAGTCAACGCATATCCTTTTTAATAAAATTTCTACATATTTAGAAGTTAGTTTATTACCTAAATGATTAATAAAGAAATAGTCTTTGCTATGTGATCTTAAGAAGATTGGACGGATATTATTGAAGTATAACTTTAAATATTTGTGGGTATTTTCAGGTATTGGTATTAGTCGTTCTTTGTTTCCCTTCCCAATAATTCTTGCTAATTTATCTGTTAAATTAATATCACTAATTCTCAGATTGGCACATTCAGATACTCTTAAACCTAGGCCATAAATAGTTTCAATAATAGTATGATTGTATAAGTCATTATGATCATCATCATTAAAATAATTCATTATTTGATTTATTTCACCAATTGTGCAATAAACTGGTAGTCTTTTTTCAGCCTTATGAACCTCAATTTTATCCGCAACCGAATTATAGTCATATTTAAATGCCAAAAAGCGATGAAATACCTTAATAGCTGTTTTAATATGATTGATAGTATCTACTTTATAATAATCATTAAGAGAATTTAAAAATTTATTAATAATATCAAAATCAATATCTTCAATATTATCAATATTGTTAACAGATAAAAAATCTCTATACAGCAGCAAATCATGTCTATATGATGTATATGTTCTTTCAGACTTGCCCTCATTAATCTTTAAATTAATTAAATAAGCATCAATAGCCTTACTTACTTCCATAAATACGCCTTGATTCCTCTAATAATTGTTTAGCTGCCTTGATACTAATGTCATTAATCATACTCGATTGCATAATTGCTAGTTCATTTATGCGTTCTTCATCGTTTAATAATGAAATATTTGAACAAGTTCTGCCATCGATAATATTTTTTTTAACTAAGTAATGATTGCTGGCAAATGATGCCACCTGAGCACTATGAGTAATTGAAAATATTTGCGAATCTTTGGCAATACTAGCCATTTTAAGCCCGATTGCCGAGCTTGCCTTACCACTTACACCAATATCTATTTCATCAAAAATAACAGTTTGAATGCCCATTAATTTAGTAAAAATAGTTTTTAAACCCAAAAGAATACGAGAAAGTTCCCCTCCTGATGCTACTTTAATTAATGGATTTAAGTTTTCACCCTTATTCATTGAGATCATAAATTCGATATTATCGTAACCAAATCTACTATCGTCAGCTTTGTTGATAGCAATCTTAAATAAGGCATTTGGTAATTCTAAATCTCTTAATTCTTTAATTATTAGCGTTTCGAGTTGTTGGGCTTTTGCGATTCTAATGCGTGAAATATTATCTGCAACCTTCAAATATTTATCATAGGCAATTGCAATCTTTCCATCAATTTCATCGATAAAATTTTGACGATTTAAGGCAATATTCAATTTATTTTGACCATTACGAAGATATTTATTAACAGCTAAAATACTACCCCCATATTTCCTTTTGATCTTATTATAGATAAAAAGTCTTTCCTCAACTTCATTGATTTTAGCCTCGCTAAAATCTAACTTGTTAAAATACTTTTTAATATCTGAAGCATCTTCAATCAAATTGTAATAGGTATCCTTAATTTTATGATAATAACCTTTAATATATTCATCTTCAATTCTTAAGGCTTGAAGATATTGATGCAAAAGTTCATCAATACCCCCTTCTTTATCGAATAATTCAATCGCATTGGTGAGATTTTCAATAATTTTTTGAGCATTTTTAAAGCTTTTTTCTTCTTTCAATAAATTATTTTCTTCATCCTCGGATAAATCCGCCTTAATTATTTCATCAATCTCGTGTTCTAAGAGTTCTAGATCATCTTTGTTGAATTGTTCATTTAAAGCTCTTTCTTTTTCATTAATCAATGAATGATATTCATTATATGTATAATCAAGTTGTTTTAAAAGTTCTTTGTTATTGGCATAATTATCCAATAAGATCATATGATTTTTACTATTTAATAAATATTGACTATCTTTTTGTGAATGAATATCTAGGTATGATTCAAATAATGATTTTAAAAAATTTAAAGTTACATTGGTGCCATTAACTTTATTTATCGACTTATTATCAGAATTGATAACTCTACTGACAATTAAATAATCATCATATTCAATGTCTTCATCACTTAAAAGTTGGATAAAAGTTTCATTAAGAGTAAAGTATGCTTCAATCTTACACTTATCCTGCCCCTTTTTAACAATATTTTTATCAATTCGATTACCAGCTATATAACTTAAGGCATCAACAATAATTGATTTTCCAGCACCAGTTTCGCCAGTAAAAACATTAAAACCCTTATTAAAATCAATTTCTAATTCATCTATTATGACAAAATTTTTAATATATAATTTTTCAAGCATTATTTAACAATCCTTTCAAATAGTTGTGATAATTTCAATTTGTTGTTTTTAATCATTTGACGATTCGAAATATCGCGACATAAACTAATTCCATAGTTATATAATTCAATTTTTTTATCCTTATTAACTAAATAATTAATAAAGGTCAAATATAAACCGCTATTATTGTAATCGTGGGTATAAATATACACTGGTTTATCAATCTCCAATAACATATCCATTATTTCATCATCAACTAAATTGATATATTTAGCATTTATTAAATTAATAGGATAGTTATTAATCTTAATAATATTGTTAATTAAATTAATATTATCACCATAACTAATAATGGTAGCCACAGCATTATTATGATGATTTATTAAATCCCAAATATTGTTATTAACATTAATATTATGTGATTTATGAATATTATTAAATCTAATCGCAATAAAATTATTAATATTTACATTTTTATTAAAGATATTAATAAATTCTTCGTAATCCTTAGGTATGGCAATAATACCACGATTGGCATTAAATATTGCCCGTAAATCATCAACTTCATGTTTTTTAGCCAGTTCTAATTCTAAAGAATTGTCGATGATTAACTTTAAATCAACGTCAGTATCAATATTCGTTTCAAATAATTGGATAAATTTAGCAGTATTCGAGGCTTTGATAATGCAGATAATTTTACTGTTAATATGGGCTTTAATATAGCCAATCAATTCAAAAATCTCCATACTTTTAATTGCTGGATTGTTGATAACAATGTCATCACTAATAACGCTAATATCGCCATTTGAAAATTGACTAATAAAATTAATAATTTCTTTATCAATAATTGAATCATCAAGTTTATTTTTTCCTGTATTTAAGTCAAAACTATTAATATAATCATATTTATCAGTCAATTCATTATAGGCAAAGTGATACCCTTCTCCTTTATTTATCATTACATTTAAAAAACTGAAACGATTATTTTTTAACATTTTAAAAGCTTTAATTAAATATTTAAAATCATGACCGTAATTACATAAAAAATACGCTATCTTAGAGTCATTCAATAAATTTCTATCGCTTAATCTATTCTTTAATTTATTATTTAATTTTTGATGGTGATAATGTGCATAATTAACATTACTGACGAAACTATTGCTGAAATGGTGTTTGAATTTAAGATAAATATTAGTATTTCTAACATTTGCAAAAGCCAAATCAATGCTATTACTAGTATGTTTTTTATTATAAGTGAGATTGATTATTTTAATTTGATGATTATTTTCAGCTAAATATTTTAAATAGCTTATTTCTTCATCGTTATAATTATAATCACAGATAATATAATACACATCCAATTTATTCATTAAACTAAATTCATTGATATATGCTAAATTGGTCATTAAATCACCCTTTAAAAAGTAGGCTTTATCAATATTTTTATGACAATAATAAGAATCATAGTCATTATTGATTGTTTTAACATTGCCTTCAAGAATCAGTTGATTCAACAGCAAATGATCGTTGTGAAAAAATACATAAGAATTATTAATATCAATAGAAGAATACATCGCTATCAAGGTTTCGACTGTTGCAAGAATTTCATTCAAATATCCACCGTGCTTGCTGATGATTGATAAATTAAAGGCTCTAATATCTTTCGCAAGCATATTAAGAGTATCAATATTTAACATTTTAAAAATTTCTATATTATTAATATCTTCTATTTTCATCTATCTATTTTCCATTTTCTCAATAATTGTTCTAAGATAAGTTGTATCAAAGGCTTGATCATTTAATAACTTATAAACATTATAAAATTCATTTTTTAAAATTTTCTTTGTTTCATCAATACCCAAAATATCAACGATGGTTTTTTTATTGTTTTTTTCATCACTATTGCCGAGTTTGCCCATTTCAGCAAGTGATTTAGTTTTATCAAATAAATCATCTTGAATTTGAAAAATCCTACCAATTAAGGCTCCTAATCTATCATAAAATTGATAATTTTTTTCATCTTTACAAATGTGCATGCCAATAAATAAAGCACACTTAAATAAGGCACCTGTTTTATAATCGTTGATTTTTTGTAGGGTTTCCAATTCAATATCAGTTTTATTTTCGTTTTCAATATCTAATAACTGACCATAAATCATACCCTCAACTCCAGCATAATGGCTCAATTCCTTAATGATTGCTAATTTTGTATGTTCATCATCAACAGCATTAGCAGCAACCACAAAGGCATTGGTCAATAGTGCATCACCTGTTAAGATGGCAATGGCTTCATCAAATTGTTTATGCACAGCAAGACGCCCACGGCGATAATCATCATTATCCATGCAAGGAAGATCATCGTGAATCAATGAATAGCTATGAATCATTTCTAAAGCCAGAGCATAGGGATAGGCGATCATTTCTTGATGATAAAAGCCTTTAACAATACTAAAAATTAATTCAGGACGAAATCTTTTACCATTTTTCAAGGCATAAAAAATCGCCTCTTTAATTTTAGAATCGGTAATTGATGATAAGCGATTACTTAAGTAATATTCAAAATTACTGTTCATCAAGTTCACCTTCCAACTTATCACTAATATCTTTTAAATCTTTTTCCAGTTTTTTAGAAATTTTTAAACCTTCCTGATAAAGTTTTAAAGCTTCATCAAGATTTACTTCATTTTTTTCCAATAAATCGACAATCTCCTCGAGTCTTTTATATTGTTTGTTAAAATTATTATCAGCCATGTTGTTTCTCCTTTACAGTTGCGATGATTATTCCATCACTTAATTTAATTTTTAAATCTTCCTGCTTATTGATGTTATTAATAGTATTGATTAGTTTGTCTTCTTGATATACCAAACTATAACCCCTATCTAATAATTTGTGAGGATTGTAAGCATCTAGTAATATCGCTAGACGGTTATTATGCAATCGAGATTCTTTAATCTTATTTGATGTAGCCACTAACAAATTTTTATTTATATTGTTCATTTGATAGCGATAATTTACGATTGTTTTTTTACAATAAATATTTAACAGCTTATTTTTGTGTTTAAGATCACTAATCAAAGCCAAGATATTATTGTGATAGTTATTTAATTTCTTATCGAGTTGTGAATGATTAATGACAAATTTATTATATACTTTTTTAATTGAAAAATTTAGGTTGGTATTCAATATTTGTAATTGATGTTTTTTATTGATTAATTCATTTTTAAATTCTTTTAAATGATTTTGATAACTGTTTAATTGTAATTGATAACTTTTAATTTTAAAACTTAAATTATTGGATATGCGCCTTTGTTTAAGTGATAAGTCCAAAAGAACATCCCGGTAATTAGGCACTAATAATTCAATTGCCCCAGTAGGTGTCGGAGCACGCATATCAGCTACAAAATCAACAATTGTATAATCTTGTTCATGACCGATACCAGTGATGATAAAAGTCTTTAAATCAAAGATTGTCAAAGCTAGATCATAGTCATTAAAACACCATAAATCTTCAATTGATCCTCCTCCTCTTGCTAAAACAATGGCATCATAACCCTTATCATCAACAAATTTTAGCTTAGCAATTATCTCTTTGGAAGCACTTGCTCCTTGAACTAAAGTATAATGATAATCAACATTAGCTATTGGCCAACGCCGTTTTAAGCAACTATTAACATCACTATATGCAGCACTATCTCTACCGATGACAACGGCAATATTCATTGGATATTTAAGGGGATTTATTTTATGATTTTGATCAAAATAACCCTTAGCACTCAATTCATTTTTCAGCTTTTCCAACTGTTGCAACAAGGCACCAACCCCAGCCATTTGAATTTTACTAACATATAATTGAATTTGACCTGAAGCCTCATACATCGAAACATTACCAGTTACAATAACCTGGTCGCCATCATTAAAATTATCAAGGTTAAAACCATTATTCCTAAACATTACGCAAGAAATCCTGGCTTTATCATCTTTTAAGGTAAAGTAAAAATGTCCATTTTTAGAACGCACAAAATTAGAGATTTCACCTTCAATTAAGATATTTTGAATATTATGGTTAATATCTAAATATTTTTTAATATATGTGTTTAATTGTGATACTTTATAGACATTATTTGACATAGCTATCTAAAACACCATTGATAAACTTGTAATCATCTTCGTCAGAATATGTTTTAGCAATTTCAATGGCTTCATCAATAATAACAGCCTTATCCTCAACTGCTAACTTAATTTCACTACAAGCTACAAGCAAAATCGCTTGACTAACAAAATTTAAACGATCAAACTCCCACTTATTCAATAAAGGAGATATTTCAATGATCATATTATCAATATTACGCCGACAATAATTAATGATTTTCTTAAAGTAATCATCAACAGGAATATCCTTTAAATTAATTCTTGCTAATTCATTAAAAGTTTTCTTCAGTAATAGATGTTGATACACAATTTCCACTACTTTTATACGATATTCATGTCTGTTCATATGAATAATTTTAACATAATTTTATCAATATTAATATAAGTTGAAATCAAAATATTCACTAACTAACCATAAAATAATCAGATAAATTGTTAGTTATAACTAATATCATTGACTTAGTTATTCAATATAACTATAATGTTAAAAGAAAGAAGGAAAAATATGAATATAACAAATGAATTATTGAATAAATTTAAAGACCAATACAGTCAAAATGATTGTAACTTAACCATTCAAAACGCAATTGCTAAAGTTGGTATTAATGAAGCTTCTGAAAATAATTGCTTAGGCCGTCGTCATAACTTTATTTTCAGCAACACTACCACCAAGGGTGAAATCACCAACCAAAAAGCAAGTGGCCGTTGCTGGATGTTCAGCGCCCTTAATACCGCTCGTGTAAATACAATGAATAAATTAAATATGAAGACTTTTGAGTTTTCGCAAAATTACACTTTATTTTTTGATAAGCTTGAAAAATCTAATTATTTTTTAGAATCAATTTTAGAAACAGCCGATGAAGCCCACGATTCACGCGTAGTAATGCACTTATTAACTGCCCCTATCCAAGATGGTGGTCAATGGGATATGTTTTCAGGTATTCTTGAAAAATATGGTTCAGTACCTAAATATATCATGCCCGAAACCTTCCACTCTTCTAATACCAGTGTAATGAATACCGTTATTACTTCAAAACTTCGTGAAGATGCATATATATTGCGTAAGATGGTTGCTGAAAAGAAAACCGCTAAAGAAATTCAAGACACTAAAGAAGAAATGTTGGCGCATATTTATAATATTCTTGTTAAATGTTTGGGGCCAATACCTGAAAAATTTGACTTTGAATACCAAGATAAAGATGAAAAATATCATGTTATTAAGGATCTTACTCCTCAAAGCTTTTTCAAAGAATATGTTGCTTGGAACTTAGATGATAAAATATCATTGATCAATGCCCCTTCAGAATCTAAACCATACAATCATGTATATACAGTTAAATTTTTAGGTACTGTTAAAGAAGGACGCCCGATTAGATATATCAATGTACCAATTGATGTACTTAAAAAAGCGGCTATTGCCTCAATTAAAGACAATCAACCAGTTTGGTTTGGTTGTGATGTCGGCAAACAATCTAATCGTCTAATTGGCATTATGGATTTACATACCTTTGATTATGAAAAAACTTTAGGCAGTGATTGTCATTTAAGTAAGGGATTAAAACTTGACTATGGTGAATCATTATTAACACATGCTATGGTATTTACTGGGGTTGACTTAGACCAAGATGGTAAACCATTAAAATGGCAGGTCGAAAACTCTTGGGGTGATAAAGTTGGTGATAAGGGTATCTTCTCAATGAGTGATAATTGGTTTGATGAATACAATTATCAAATTATGGTTGATAAAAAATATGTTGATAAAGAAATATTGGATATATTAAATACTGAAGTTATTGAGCTTGAACCATGGGATCCAATGGGTGCTCTAGCCTTAGTTAAATAGTTTAAAATAAGAAGCAATTATAATTGCTTCTTATTATTATCTTGGTTAAAATTATTATATGCACAAGAAAAAATCATTTATCGAAAGATTATATAAACACTTTTTAACAATTACTACACATAAAATAACTGTCGGAATACTATGCTTTAAATGTGGTTTATATCGACAAGGTTTAGCCCATGATTGGTCAAAATATTCACCAACTGAATTTTGGGCTGGTGTTAAATATTTTCAGGGTTATCGCTCACCTATTGATGCTGAAAAAGAAGAATTAGGCATGTCTTATGCCTGGTTACATCACAAGGGAGCTAATAAACATCATTGGGAATATTGGATTGATAAAACCGGAACCTTAAGGGTACTCAATATGCCCACTCCCTATCTAATTGAAACCATTTTAGATCGTATCGCTGCTGCTAAAGTCTATAATAAGAGTAACTATCGTGATGCTATATCATATGAATATTTTAGTAAAGGGACAGATCAAAATTATATGCATCCCAAGACTACAGAGAATATTTATTATTTATTAAACTATTTAAAAGAAAATGGCGAAATCGCCACTTTAAAATATTGTAAATATCTTTATAAAGAATATAAAAAGGGTAATGACTTACTTAATCCTCGTGTTTAAGTGAGAGGACTACCTTTTTTTTAGTTTTTATTAATTCAATTTTTGCGGCCTTAAGCATACGCTTACTAGCAATAACACTATCAGTATTTGCATATTTATCATCTTCATAGATGATTTTTTTAATTCCTGCTTGAATAATTGCCTTGGCACATTCGTTACAAGGAAAAAGTGAAACATATAGAGTAGTTCCTTTTAAGCTTCTAGGACTATTTAAAATGGCATTTAATTCAGCATGAACTACATATGGATACTTTGTATCAACAGCACTACCCTCTCTATTCCAAGGGAATACTTCGTCATCACAGCCGATAGGAAAACCATTATAGCCAATTGAAACAACCTTATTGTCGCTATCAACAATACAGGCACCAACTTTAGTATTGGGATCCTTTGATCTTAAACTGCTTAAATGGGCAAGTCCCATAAAATAGTCTTGCCAAGAAATTGCCTTATTCATCATCTTCCTCCTGAGTAAAATTTACTAAGTTTAAATTCAATATTATCAGCATATGATTTTAAACCAAATTCACGATATTTTTCAATAACTTTTATATCGGTTGGACTATATTTTGGTTCAACATTGGTGATACCGAATATTTTAACACCTAGTGATAAAATTAAGACCACAAGGGAAATGGTTGCAGTTTGTTTAAATGTTTTATCAACATCATTTTTATATAGAAGATAATACATAAAGAAACCGCCAAAGGCCCCACCAAAATGTGCCATCATAGCGATACCACTACTAAAACTTAACATAATATTAAATAAGATAATCATTAATAGACCATAATTTTTAAATAACATTTTTCGCTCATAAAACAATATTATCACCATTGCAAATAGCCCGTAAAGTCCACCACTAAGTCCCAATGAAACACCATTAGGATTAAAGATAATCCATAAAGCATTGCCGATAATTGCTGAAATGATAAAGGCGATAAAATATTTTAAATGTCCCATTTGTTTCTCAAACATTACCCCTAAATAATATAAGGATAAAAGATTGGTAAAAAGATGTAGTATATCAATATGAACAAATGTCGAAGTAAACAAACGATAATATTGGCTAGCTCCCACCACAAAGGCTTTATAGTTTGCTCCAAAGACAATTGCAGCCACTACCTTATCACCACCTAATAAATTAATAGCAACAAATATCACAATAGATATGATGGCCATAATCATAGTTACAATAGGCATATTGTTTTTTTGGTATTTTTTAAAACGATTAATTAATTGCGATTTAGCAACTTCATTAATTTTTCTGATTTGTTTATTAATTTCATTTTCAGGATTTTCAACCTCAACAATAACATCCAATATTCCAGGATAAACATTTTCAAGGGCTTCCCCGCTATGAAAATGATTACTGAATAAACTTGAACATTTAAATATTTCATTGTTGTCAATTTCTTCATGAGTAATTGAAATGTTCAAGTAATTGCGATTTAATTTTAAGTTATCAGCAATTAAATTAAAGATATTTAAAATATTCTGACGATTATAACATAGTACACCACTTGATTCAGTGGTTAATCTAATAACAGAAAATTTTACATCATTCTCATTATAAAGATAAACATCCTCAGCTCTACCACCTTGAATATTAATCAATTTATAATTAAATTTAGTAGTTAAAAATGATGTTAATTGAAAAATTCGATAATCATTAGTCATTCATTAATCTCCTTGATATAATCATTAAAATACTCAGGCATAGCAGTTTCAAATTCTACCCTTTCACCAGTTTTTGGATGAATAAAACTTAAATAATAGGCATGTAATATTTGACCGTTTTCATCAACGACCCTTCGTGAATATTTACCATCATTAACAACAGCATGTTTAATGTATGAACTATGAACTCTGATTTGATGAGTTCTACCTGTTTCTAATCTACATTCTACAAGGGTACTCTTTGAAAAACGCTTTAATACCTTAAAATGAGTAATTGCTTCCTTGGCATTCTTATTGGTAACACACATCTTTTGACGATCTTTTTCACTTCTGCCAATTGGGGCATCAACCACAAATTGATCATGTTCCACAACACCATTTAATAGGGCATAATATTTTCTAAAACAACTTTTATCAGCCAATTGTTCACTTAATTTAAGATGGGCATTATCATTTTTAGCACAAACCAAAAGACCACTGGTATCTTTATCGATCCGATGCACAATACCAGGTCTTAAAATACCATTGATTCCACTCAAGTCCTTACAATGATACAACAAAGCATTTACAAGTGTATGACTCATATTCCCACTACCAGGATGGACTACAAGATGCTTTGGCTTGTTAATAACAATAATATCATTATCTTCATATACTATATTAAGTGGGATGTCTTCAGCCTCTACTGCCAATGGCTCAGGAATTTCATAACTAAGAAGTAAATTATCATCCAATGATAGTTTATAACTGGCCTTGGTTTTAATTCCATTGACCCTTACAAGTTCATCCTTGATTAATTTATTGATATGACTTCTTGAGAAATCGGTATGTTCACACAGAAATTTATCAATTCTACTTCCAACATCTTCCTTATCAATCACAAATGACAATTCATTCATAGACTTCACCTCGCTTAAATATATATGTAAATAAAATCAAGATTGCGCCGATAGTGATAAAACTATCCGCAACATTAAAGATTGGAAAATGATAGCCCCAGAAATTAAAGTGAATAAAATCAATAACAAAGCCATAGCTAAGACGATCGGCAAAATTACCCAAAGTCCCACCCAAAATAAGCAAATAAGCAAGCCCTAACAACCTACTTTTTTCCTTATAAAATAGATAAAATATCGCAACTAAGGCAACAATTGTGATAAAGATAAAGAATGTCTGTTGACCTTTTAAAATACTGAAACCAGCACCATCGTTTCTAACATAGGTAAAAGACAAGAAATTACCGATTAATTTCATCGATTGATCTAAATCAAAATGATTGATAATGGCCTTTTTACTAAGCTGATCAAAGATAAAACTCAGTATTATGATAATAAAAGCTAAGCTATATTTTTCTTTTTTATTTTTAAACATAGATATATTATAACCGATAAATATATAATTTTAAATCAGTTCACTTATTTGCTTTTCGCGATATTCTTCAAGATATAGCTCATAATATCTACCCTTTTTAGCCATCAATTCTTGATGATTGCCCTCTTCAATAATTTGACCTTTTTCAATGAATAAAATTCGATCAACATTAACAATAGTACTTAAGCGATGAGCTACCATAATAAAAGTCTTATTATCGATGGAATTATCAATAGTCTTTTGAATAATGCGTTCGGTTTCAGTATCAATTGATGAAGTGGCCTCATCTAAAACGAAAATATCAGGATTTTTAACAAGCGCTCTAGCAAAACTTATCAATTGTCTTTGACCACCACTAAGCAACATTCCGCCTTCACCAACATTGGTATCATAAGCATTTTCTTGTTTGATGATAAATTCATGAGCATTTAATTTTTTACAAATATCAATAACAATCTTCTTATCAAGACGACAATCACCACATATAATATTTTCATAGATACTATCATTAAATAAATGAGGTGATTGTAAAACATAGCCAATATGATTTAACAGAAAAGGCATCGAATATTTACGATAATCACAATTATCAATTAGTATTTCACCACTATTGGGTTCATAAAATCGACAAAGTAGATTTACAATGGTGCTTTTACCCGAACCCGTTGGTCCGACCAAGGCTATTGTTTCTCCATGTTTAATTGTTAAATTAAAATTATTTAAGATTGGTTCATTTTCAATATAACTAAAATTAACATTTTTAAATTCAATATCTCCTTTAAAATGATGGTCAATTTTATCATAGTCAAGATTATCTCCGTATTTATTAAATACATCATCAGATTCCTTGATAACATCATCAGATTCCAATAAATCAACAATTCTTTCAGCATTCGCATTGGCCATTTGAAATTGTCCAAGGTTCCATGCAAAAGTTCTTAAGGGATCAAAGAATGTTTTTGAATAATTAATAAACATCGCCAAGGTACCTAAGGTAATATGACCCTTTAAGGCACTTTCCCCTCCTATCCAAATAACTGCTGCAATTGCAAATGAACTTAAAAATTCAATAATAGGTCTAAAAAGTGCATTAATCTGACCTGTGCTAATAAGCTTTTGTTTCATACTTAAAGTGTTTACTTTAAATTCTTTATTGTTTTTATCTTCAATAGCCAGAGTTTTAATCGTTTTTAAACCAGCAATAGATTCAGAAAAATTATTAGTAATCTGAGAATTTATCTTGCGCACATTGCGATAATTTCTAAATAGTATTACATCAAAAAAATACGAAACCAATAAAATAATAGGACTCAATACCAAAAGACCCAAGGTTAGCTTAACATTGATATTAACCATCACTATAAATGTTAAAACCATTTTTGGTAAACCCCAAGAAATATCAATAAATGACCAACTTAAAATTTCAGAAAGTTTAGTAACATCACTAGTTATTCTCGCCAATAGAAAACCGCTGCTATTACGATCATAGAAACCGATATTCAACCGTTGAAATTTTTCAAATAATGTTTTTCGTAAATAATAGGCAATCCCCATTTCAATTTCAGCTAATTTTTTAAAATAAATTTTAAAAATAATATAAACCGAAATAATAATGCCTAAATATACTGCAATATAAATAATTAAAGATGCAATATCATAACTATCGGCGATAAAACTATCAATAGCAATCTTATCCAAATATGGGAAAATTACATCACTAATCGCAATCAAAAAATTAAGTATCGAAGAAACGATAATTAATTTACGATGTTTTTTAATAAAAGGCCACAACTTAAGCCAAACCTTAATATCGAATTTATCATTCAAATATTTTTTATCTTCTAATCTTTTAGACATCCTTGACCACCTGTGATTGTAAATGATAGATATTGCGATACAATCCATCTTGTTTAATTAATTCATCATGGCTACCAAAAGCACTAATCTTCCCATCTTCTATTACCATTATCTGATCACACTCTTTGGCAATGTTGATTCTTTGGGTAATGATTATTGTGGTTAAATCATTAATTTTAGCTAAATTATTCCTAATTGATATTTCCGTTTTATTATCTAAGGCATTAAAACTGTCATCAAAGATTACAATTTTAGGATTAGTCAATAAATTTCTAGAAATAGCTAGGCGTTGTTTTTGACCACCACTTAAAGTAATGCCTTTTTCACCGATAAGGGTATCATGGGCATTTTTAAATTCATTAATCGTCCTTGCCATCATCACTGTTTCTAAAACTTTATGCATATGTTCGATGTTGGTTTCATCGCCTGCAATCATAACATTTTCTTTAATTGTTTTAGAAAATAAGAAGGGTTCTTGTAGCACTAGGGAAATATTTGTTCTTAGTTCAGAAATATTGATATTTTTAATATCAATATCATCAATTAAGATTTGACCTTCATCAGCTTTTAATAGACCATTTAAAAGATAGGCGATGGTTGACTTACCACTACCAACCTTACCGAAAATCGCCAGTTTTTTACCCTTTTCCAGTTTGAAAGAAAGATTATCAAGAATTTTTTGATGATGATCATAGGTAAAACTAACATCTTTAAATTCAATTTCACGATTAAAGGAAAATTTTTGGCCACTATAATAATCTTCGATTGGGAGATTGAAAATTTCATTAAGACGATTTATTGATACACTCATTTTACCAGCATCACTTAATATTTTACCTAAATTTCTTATCGGAAATAACATATACATTTGATAAGCCATAAACACAAATAAATTACCGATACTGATATTATTATTTTTCGCTTCGATTAAACCAACTAAAATAATTAATAAGTTAATCGCTAAAATCAAGCAATAAGAAAATGACCAATAATTACCTAGATAGTATATACACACCTTGGTAATATCATGATATTTTTTATTTAACCGATCAAATTTATTAATCTCATATTTTTCCATATTATAAGCCTTGATAATTCGCTCACCACCAAGTGCCTCTGAAACAAAATCACCCATAGCGCCCTCAGCTTCGTCAGACTTTAAAAATTGTTGTTGAATTTTAATATTAAATTTATATGAATAAAAGAAAATAATCACGATTCCAATAAAGCTAATCAATGACATTTTGATATTGATAGTAAATAAAATACCGATAGCAATCAAAGAGTTAAAGACTGCATAAACAATTTCTTGAATTTGGTTATTAAAAAAATCATGGATCATCTCAATATCGGTGGTAGCTCTTTGAATTAAATCCCCAGTCTTAATCTTAGAAATTGACTGATATTCAAGTCTTGAAATATGAACAAAAAAATCATTTCTAATTTTCATCGCCATATTTTCAGCAACCACACTCTTTAAATAATCACGCAAATAAATAGCGATTAAACAAAACAGTTCAATTACAATAATCATGATTGAAACTAAGAATAATTTATTTCTTAAAATACTCGGACCATTAATAAAGGCTTTAATTATTTTGAGAATAAATGTTTCTTTAACATTACCACTAATAACATAGTCAATCACAAAAGAAAAAATTAAGGTTGAAAATAAACTTAACATCGCAAAAACAATGCTAAAAATTAATGATAAAAATAGTTTAAATTTTAAGTTTGTTAAATATTTATTTAAAAAAATCTGCATATATTATTCAACATCTTCAAACTTACTGAAATTCGCAAATACATCATTACCAATGATCATCAATAAGCGTGAATTTTCGGTAATAGGTTGATTAGGATCTAAAGAAAGTTCTAAATGTTCTCCTCCACAAGCTCTTGTTCCTAGGACATTGATGTTGTATTTATTACGAAGCTCTAAATCGATTAATGACTTTCCGATCCATTTAGTCGGAGCTTTAAGTTCGACAATATTATATTCTTTATCAATCTCAATCAAATCAACAATATTCTTAGAAACAAGGTATTTGGCTGTTTTAAAGCCAATTTCTTTTTCTGGTGTTACCACTCTATCGCAGCCAATTTTCAATAAAATTTGGCTGTATTTACGGTTTTTAGCCTTGGCAATAATCATTGGAACCTTAAGTTCTTGTAAATTCATGGCTGCCATCACTGATTCCTCCAAGTGTGAACCCGTAGCGATAATAGCACAGTCGATATTTTCAGCCCCAACTGCCTTTAATTGTTCAATATCATTAAAATCACAACACGCAGCATGGGTTACATAGTCGGCAAGTCTTTCAATACAAGACATATCACGATCAATCGCAATAACATCCTGACCATAACGACTCAATTCTCTGGCGATTGTCGAACCAAAAATTCCAAGTCCCAATACTAAAAATGTTCTTTTCTCTCTCATTTTAATTTACCCCACAATAATTTCTACCGAAGGATGCTTGATTTTGCGCTCCTTCTTTCTTTTAGACATAATCGAATATGCGATTGTTATCGGTCCTAAACGACCAATAAACATCAAAATAATTATAATTATTTTACTCAATAAACTCAAACCAGTGGTAATACCAATGGATAGACCAACAGTACCAATGGCGCTGACAGCTTCAAATAATAGGTCGATGAATAAAAAATTACTATTGGTGAAACCTAGTATCAACATCGCCACAAATAAACAGAAGAAATAAAAACCAAATATTGTATAAGCCTTAATAAAATTAATTTTTTTAATGTGGCGATTAAATGCCATTGTTTCTTCATTACCAGTAAATTCATAATAAATAGTTAAAAATATCAAGAAGAATGTCGTGGTCTTAATACCACCAGCAGTACCACCAGGAGAACCACCAATCAACATAAATAAAATCATGATCAATTTGGTTGGATTTAAAATAACACTGTAGTCAATTGAGGCAAAACCAGCTGTTCTTAAAGTAACGCTATTAAAAAATGAAGTTAATATTTTATGGCCAAGACTCATGCCCTTTAAAGCGTTGTTATATTCAAAGATAAAAATCATAACCATACCAATCACAATTAAAGACAGAGTTAAACGAATAACTAATTTTGTATGAATTTTAAAGCGTTCTTTATATTTACCTACCCTTTTAAAAATAGCCAAATGATTATGAATATCAAACCAAACCGCATAGCCAAGTCCACCCGCAATAATTAAAAAGGCTATGGTGATGTTAATAATTAAATCACCACTATATGGAATTAAGGAATTAGCACCTAAAACATCAATACCAGCATTACAAAAGGCACTTACACTTAAAAATATTGATTTCTTAATACCACCAATCACTCCAAACATCGGTATAAACGACAACATCAACAGTAATGCTCCAAGTGTTTCAAATCCGAAACTATAAATAATAATTTTTTTAATGTAGTCATTAAGATTTTGAAGATTATCCTTATTGAGTGAATCCCTCAATAATAAACGCTCCTTAAAATCTAATTTACCTCTAATAAAAAGTAAGGTTATTGAAATAAAAGTCATCAATCCCAAACCACCAATTTGAATCAATAATAAGATTACGATATGACCGAAAGTTGAATATTTACTGGCTACATTAACAGTAACAAGCCCAGTTACACAAGTGGCGCTGGTAGCAGTAAAAAGTGCATCAATAAAACTGGTCGTTTTACCCACAACAGCAATCGGCAGCATCAACAAAATCGTTCCTACAGTGATAACCGACAAAAAACTCAAAACCAATAATTTCGGTATCGACATTTTTCTAAGGTAGCTATCGTTAATATTTGAAATAATTTTGCGCATAAATGTATTATAGCACTTTAAAAATAAATTGAAATATCTATTTTATTAAGCTAATATTAATAAGATAAAAGAGGTGTAAATGATGGAAAAAATTAGAACGCGTTTTGCGCCAAGTCCTACAGGATATATGCATATCGGAAATTTAAGAACGGCATTATATGCTTATTTAGTCGCAAAAAAACATAAGGATGGAGTCTTTATTTTAAGAATTGAGGATACTGATCAAAATCGCCAAGTTGAAGGAGCTGTTGATATTATTTATGATACATTAAAAACTTGTAAATTATATCATGATGAAGGACCTGATGTTGGTGGCTTATTTGGTTCATATGTCCAAAGTGAAAGAATGGCTAGTGGCATATATAAAAAATACGCCTTAGAATTAGTTAAAAATGGTCATGCCCATATTTGTTTTTGCCAAGAATGTGATATTCAAAGTCAAAAAGAAGTTGCTGAAGCCAAGGGAGAATCATTTATTTATCATGATCCTTGTAAAAAATTAAGCAATGAAGAAATTGATAAAAGAATTGCAGCTGGTGAAAAGTATGTAGTTAGACAAAATATCGATCCTACCAAAACCACATCATTTAATGATGAAGTTTATGGAACGATTACCGTGGATAATGCCACTTTAGATGAAATGATTTTATTAAAATCGGATGGTTACCCTACCTATAATTTTGCCAATGTCATCGACGATCATCTAATGGGCATTACCGATGTTGTAAGAGGTAATGAATATCTTTCTAGTACTCCTAAGTATAATCTTATCTATGAGGCCTTAGGTTGGAAAATTCCAAGATATATTCATTGTCCACCAGTAATGAAGGATGAACACCAAAAATTATCTAAACGCAATGGTGATGCTTCATTCCAAGATTTAGTTGCCAAGGGGTATTTGCCAGAGGCTATTTTAAATTACATCGCCCTTCTTGGCTGGTCGCCAAGTACCGAACGAGAAATTTATTCATTAGCTGAACTCTGTGAAGCCTTTGATGTTAAACGCATCGGTACTAGCGGTGCTATCTTCGATATTGAAAAGCTTAAATGGCTAAATGGTGTTTATCTTCGAAATATGGAAACAGCACAATATTACAATTTGGTATTACCTTATATAAATCAAGCTGTTAAAAAAGATTATGATAAACATTTAATTGCGAAAATTCTTAAAGAACGCGTAAGTTTATTAAATGAGATTACGGAAATGTTAGATTTTATTGATGTACTTCCTGAATATGATATTGAATTATTTACTAACAAGAAAATGAAAACTACACCTGAAATAGCTTTAAATTCGCTCAAGGATGTATTGCCAATATTAGAATCATTAAATACCTTTACTCACGACACATTACATGATACTTTAATATCATTTGCGCAAAAATTAGGTATAAAAAATGGTCAATTGTTATTTCCGATTAGAGTTGCACTAAGTGGCAAGGCCTTTACACCTGGAGGAGCCATTGAACTTGCAGAATTATTCGATAAAGAAGAAACAATTAATCGTATTAAAAAAGCGATTGATAAATTAAGCTAAAAAATCTTTTAACTAAATAAACACCTCAACGGGTGTTTGTTTCTTATATTCCATCATTATTAATTATTTAAAATATTCATCAACAAAATTACTAAAGCCATCTTCATCGCAGGTATCAGTGGCATATTTGGCAACATCTTTTAAAAATTCATTATCATAACCCATCATCACACCCTTTGAATATTTAAGCATTTCATAGTCATTTTCATTATCGCCAAAAGAATATAATTCGTAGTCATTAAGTGATAAGGCATCAATTAATTTATTAATACCAGTAGCTTTAGATGAATTTTTAGGTACAAATTCAATGATATATTCACCACTAAAGTAACTATCGTAGTCATCATCATTATCCTTATCAATTATCATTTTAAAATATTCACGATCTTCAGGTTCAATAATTGCCAGCATCTTTGGATATGGCTTAGTAATTAAATTAAAATCATAGAGTGATGGCTTCATTTTCAATTGTTTAACCCTAGCTAAATACTTATCTAAATACTTATTAGTTAAAAAATCATCATCATATAAACATAAAGACATATCTTCGTTTTGATACTTGTTATAAATTTTTTTGATAATATCAGGACATAAATAATTAAACAATTGATATTGATCATTTTTTACATCATAACACTCAGCGCCATTGGAACCGATTAAATATTCAAAAAGGTCCAGCATATCATAATCATTAAGAATCATTTTTAATTGGCTGATGGGCCTACCGCTATTAAGAATCAAAAAAAATCCTTTACGATGCAATCTTTTTAATGAATTGATTGTTTTTTCACTAAAATTTTGAGTCTTTCTAAAAATAGTATTATCTAAATCCATTTCAATTATTGTTTTCTTCATCAATTACCTCTAATAACAATTCTTTTTCTGTGGTTGTAAAAATATGTTTTTCTAATAAATCTGGTCGATATTTATATGTATCTCTTATCGCTGCTTTTAAACGGTATTTATCAATTAATTTATGATTGCCAGACAGTAATATCTCAGGAACTTTATGCCCATTAAATTCTACAGGTCTTGTATATTGTGGATATTCTAATAAATCATTTTCAAATGATTCTTCAATGATAGAATGATCACTTATCGCCCCATCTAAAAGACGGATAATGCTATCTGCAATTACCTGACTTGATAATTCTCCACCAGTTAAAATATAATCACCAATGCTAATTTCTCCATCAAGATCAAATTTAATACGGTCGTCAATCCCCTCATAATGACCTGCTAGTAAAATTAAATGTTCTTCATTTTTTAATTTATGAGCGAGTTTTTGATTATAAGGAAGACCCTTAGGACTCATCAGATAAACTTTTGAATTAGCGTTTTTCACCGCTTTAATGCAGTTGCTTACCACATCAACCCTCATAATCATCCCAGCACCACCGCCATAGGGTGTATCATCAACATGACGATGTTTATCATTTGAATAATCTCTAATATTAACGATTTCAATTTCAACTAGCTTATTATCAATAGCTCGTGAAATTATTTTGTTTTTTAAAAAAGATTGATAAAATTCTGGAAATAAAGTTAAAAATGTAATTTTCATAATAAACCTTCAATTAATTTAATCACAATTTTTTGAGCATTTAAATCAACATCAATAATAAATTCATCAATAAACGGCACTAAAAATTGATGTTGGGACGATATAACCCTAATATTATTATGGGTAACACCTTCAACAACCTCATTGACAATACCCAAACTATTGTTTGTTTCATCAAAGACCTCAAGTCCGATTAATTCGTGAAAATAATATCCATCATCAAGTTCATCAACTTGATCATCATCAATATAAATATCATGATTTTTAAAAGGTAATACCCTATTAATGTCTTCGTATCCCTTAAATATGATATAGCCAAAATTCTTAAATATTCTAAATTTTTCCACTATTACTTCTTGATGTTGGTTATTAAAAAATATGCTCAAAACATTCCCTTTTTTAAAGCGTTCAAAAGGAAAATCAGTATATAAATCTAATTTTAATTCACCCTTTAAGGCGTGAGTGTTAATAATTTTTGCGATTTTTATTTTTTCCATAATATTAAAAATAGGGTTATATACCCTATAAAGCTTCAAATTTAACGCTAACTTTTTGATTGCTGATTTTAGCAGCAACTTGAAGCATTGAACGAATAGCACTAGCCATAGTACCTTTACGACCAATTAAACGCCCAATATCTTCAGATGACGCATAGACAAATAATAGTATTTCATTACTATCTAAACTATTCATCTTTTTAACCATGACATTATCTTTGTCATTGCACATCGGTTTAACTATATCAAGTAGTACTTTTTCGTAATCAATCATTATTTACTAACCTTTTTAGAATCGTGAAATTTTTTCATAATACCATGCTTAGATAAGATATCACGAACTGTATCAGATGGTTGTGCACCTTGAGCCAACCATTTTAAAGTTTCTTCTTCTTTTAAATTAATGATTGCTGGTTCCTTAGTTGGATTATAAGTACCAATTACCTCAATATCGCGTCCATCTCTTGGAAAACGACTATCAGCAGCAACGATACGATAGAAAGGAGCCTTCTTTGCGCCCATTCTTTTTAATCTTAATTTTACAGCCATTGTTAATTACCTCCATTTACCTTAGTAATATTATCGTATGTCAATCATAGTGTCAAGTATTTTTGCTTTACTTGGCTATATTTTTGTTATTCATCATCATTAAATTTATTACTCAAAATACCGCCCATAGATTTCATCATTTTTTTAGTACGCGTAAATTGATTAATTAACTTATTAACATCATTAACAGTTGTACCACTTCCAGCACTAATCCGACGCTTATGAGAATTTCTTAATTCTTCAGGATAGGTTTTTTCATAGGCTGTCATTGATTGAATAATGGCTTTAGTTTTTTTAAATTGTGCTTCGGTATCAACACCATCCAATGCCTTTGCCATATCACCCATTCCAGGAATCATCTTTATCAACGATTGCAAAGGACCCATTTTTTGTGTTTGTTCAATTTGTCTTAATAAATCATCAAGGGTAAATTGACCTTTGATAAATTTTTCCGCATCCTTTTCAGCCTGTTTAATATCAACTTCTTCCTGGGCTTTTTCAACCAAGCTAACAATATCCCCCATGCCCAAAATTCTTGAAGCATAACGATCAGGATAAAAAATTTCAATATCGTCAATTTTTTCACCAGTACCAACAAATTTAACTGGTACATCAGCAATACTTTTAACTGATAACAGTCCACCACCCTTGGCATCACCATCAAATTTCGTAACAACTAAACCGCTGATCTTTAAATCATCATTAAATGTTTTAGCAACATTGATAATATCTTGCCCAGTTAAAGCATCAACAGTTAATAAAATATCATGAGGATTAAGATTGGCTTTTAATTGCTTTAATTCTTCCATTAATAGCTGATCAATTTGAAGACGACCAGCAGTATCAATAAGCAAGGTATCATAGCCATTTGCAAGAGCATAGTCTTTCGCCCTTAGCGCTGTTTCAAGTGTACTGATTTCAAGTCCAAGACTAAATACTTCAACACCAATACTCTTTCCTAGTGTTTTTAATTGTTCAACCGCAGCAGGTCGTTGTAAATCACAGGCCACCAGCAATGGTTTACGATTTTGTTTAATTTTGATTAATTTAGCAATTTTTCCCAAGGTAGTAGTCTTACCTGTACCCTGTAAACCAATCATCATTAAGACTGTTAAATCATCTTCTTGATAATTAATACCGACATTGGTATCACCTAGTAAGTTGATTAATTCATCATTAACAATCTTGACCAGCATCTGTCCTGGTTCAACCGCATTTAAAACATCTTGACCAAGTGCCTGATCTTTAATTTTATTCAAAAAATCCTTAACAACTTTATAATTAACATCAGCTTCCAGTAAGGCTACACGAATATCTTTAAGAGTTTCCTCCATGTTATTTTCAGATAATTTACCCTTACCTTGTAGATTTCTGATTGTTTTTGTAATTTTATCTTGTAAATTGTCAAACGCCATATCAACACTCCTTGTCATTAATTATACTAACTAAACTATAATTTTCAAAAGATAATTCACTAAAATATTTCTTTAGATCCTCGATTGTTATTGATTTAATAATTTCAATCTCATCAAATAAAACATGATTATTTAAAATTCCTCTAGCAAAATCAATCGCATATTCTTCAATATCATTAAGATTATTAAAAAATAAACTTAAATAACGGCGTTTTAATATTTCGAAATTTTCAAGATTAATTTGATAACCCTTTAATTTATTATCAATAAATTCCTTTAAATATTTAGGATCGTGCTTTTCACAATAAAATATCAATTCACCATGATCCTTATCAATTTCAATCTCATAGCCAAAGAAATCATTGATAATTTCTTGATCCAGCCACTGTTGATATTCAGGATTGATTGGTGAAAATATCATTTCTAACAAAATTCTAATTGACCATTCCTTCTTAAATAAGCCCTTAATATCATAGGCACTAGGACCAAGTTTAATTGCATAGGCATTTTTAGTTTCATTAACCGACATTGCTAAAACATATTCCTTGCGCGCAACCTCTTTTGGTTCATCATCAAAAATAGTATTTAATTTTATGCTTTCACTAAATTGTTTGCGACTCTGATTAGTTAAGACCATAGCTAAAATATCTTTGTGGGCATAAGGTGATACAACAATTAATTTCATATTTGATGGGTGATAATTTAGATTATAAGCGGTATAGAGTTCATCAACACTTATTTTTTCAATATCTTCAAGACTACCACCAATATCATATTTAAGTGGATATTTTGAGTATAACGATGCAAAAACTTCTCTAAACAATCTAGAAATAGGCATATTTCGATACATTAAAACTTCTTGTTTAATGATGCCCTTTTCCTTTTCAACATTTTCATAATTAATATTCAAATCTTGGACAAAATCTAATAAAAGATTTAAACAAGGACTTAAATTATCGGTAATAGTTGAAAAATAATAAACTGTTTCAGTAAAAGAAGTAAAGGCATTGACATTAGCTCCTAAATCACTAAATTTTTTCATCACATCACATTCATCGGACTCAAATAATTTATGTTCAAGAAAATGTGCTAAGCCCGAATGAAAACAATGTTTATCATCACCGTATTGTTGTCTTAAATTAAGAGCACCATAGGGAGTACCAAAGCAACAAACACTAGTTTTATATTCTGGCTTTTCTATTACAAATAAATCAATTCCATTAGGTAATTTAGAATGATAATAGGCTTCGTTTAAAACGGAATTACTTACTTTATTCATCACTAACTCCTTTTAATAGATATGTAAAACATAGTTCATAATTATTGAAAATATCTTTAAGATCATCAATTTTCACTTCATCAATTTTCACCAAAACTTCTTCAATACTCAGTTTATTTTGAAAGAAATAATCATTAAATCTTCGATCAATGTTACTTTGTATTTGATCATCTTCAGATAATAATGATTGCTTTAAAAGATTTTTACTACGGTCAAAATCCCCACTATCAACATCCCCTACTTTTAAACGCTCTATTTGTTTAAGAGTCAAAGACTTAAACTGCTCATAGTTATCAGCATCAATTAAAGCTACAACCCTAACCACTCCTTCATAGATCATCTCATGAGCGCTAACACTATAACACAAACTATATTTTTCACGATTTTCACCAAACAATAATGAAGATGGTCCCTTGCCAAAAACAGCATTAGCTACAATCCATTTGATATAATCATCATGAAATTTATTATATGTTGTATTAAAATACATTACAATCACTGACTGTGACATTGCCATTTCATCACAAATATCATTTATGCAATTAAGTTTTATCGGCGCTGTTTTATCAGTCGTGATACTTTGTTTGATTTTTAAATATGCTGATAACTCACTAATTTTATCAATATCGATATCACCATTAACATATAAATCAAATGAACACTCCTTGATAAACGAATTAAAACTACTTACAAATTCTTCATAAGAATATGTCGATAATTGTTCAATAATATCGATAATACGATATTTTTTAAAAATATCCCCTTCAAAATAACCCAATGATTTATCATATGCTAATGTAGTGGGATTTTCTAATATTCTATTTACTCGATCAATGGTTAATAATTTAATTTCATTAAAAATATGTTCATCAAAATAAATATTAGCCATCACTTCTTTAATAAAATTGTGATATTCATCAATATTTATATCAGAATATTTAGGATCGACAAATAAGCAATTAACCGTAAATATTTCATATTTATCAACAACCTTACTGTGGGCAACAATATTTAAGCCATAAAGATAATCCTTTATGGCTGTCATACTTTGTTTAGTTTTATATTTTTCAGAATATTCACCAATAATGTTGGCTAAAATAAGCTTCATTAAATAAGTATTAGATTGATATTGTTCAACACTTTTAAATGAATAGATGATACTTTTAAATTTCTTACTCTTAGATAGATGAAAATTAACGCTTGCTGGCATCGTATATTTCTCCACTAGCCTTAGGTCCAGCTGATTTTCCACTAAATGAAACGATGGCGATAATTGTAATGATATATGGGAACATCGAGAAAAACATTTGTGGAATAAAACTCAAGGCCTTAATACTTGTGCTATACAATCCTAAAGCTTGTGAAAAACCAAAGAAGATTCCAGCACCAAGTACACCCCAAGGGTTCCAACGGCCGAAAATTAATGTAGCAATCGCCACAAAGCCCAAACCATGGACCGAACCTCCGTAAAAGAATGTTTGAGTTGTGAGTAATAAAACTCCTCCACCAAGACCTGCTAAAGCTCCACTAATCAGCACTGCAATCCAGCGCATTTTAACTACATTAATTCCCATTGAAGCACTGGCTTGTGGAAATTCACCACAGCTTCGTAAACGCAAGCCAAATGGTGTCTTATAAAGTAAAAACCAAGTAATAACTACAAATACAATAGCAAGATATGTAGTTGGGTAAACATTGCCAAATAATAACGGACCAATAATCGGAATATCTTTAAGACCAGCAACATTCATATATTGGAAGGTAGAAGCAACTGAAAACGGTGTTGAACTTTTACCCTTAAATAAAATTTCACAAGCATAGACAGTAATACCACCAGCCATAACATTTAAGGCTGTACCGCTAATTGTTTGATCAGCACGCAGATGAATTGATGCCCAAGCATGCAATGATATAAAAGCCATGCCTGCAATCATTGCCAACAACAAGGTAATCCATACTGCACCTGGAACATTGGCACTAGATAAGTAGTATAGTGAAGTAGCTGAAATAAAGGCACCAATCAACATACATGCCTCTAATGCGATATTAACAACTCCACTTCTTTCTGAATACAAACCACCAAGACCCGCAATGATGAGTGGTGTTGCCAACATCAATGCAATCGGCGACATTTCTAAAATTTTATTAATTATTGCCATCAGTCAATACCTCTTTCTTTTTCATTGCCACCTTATTTTCATACCATGTGATGATATATTGAATCGCAACAATGAAAATAATAATTGATTGAATAATTTCACTAATTTCCTTAGGGATATTGAATAATTGTAAATTATTACTACACGCCTTAAGTAAACCAAATAATAAACCACTAAAAATAATACCTACTGAATTTACTGCACCAACAAGCGCAACTGAAATACCATCAAATCCATAGTTGTCAAAGCCAGTAAAGATACGACCATACTTGTAAACACCTAAAATAGTAATTGCACCAGCAGCACCACTGAAAGCTCCTGAAATCATCATTGAATAAACTATGTTACGCTTTGTTTTCATTCCTGCATATCTGGCTGCTTCAGAGTTAAAACCAGTCGCTCTTAAACTATAACCGAAGGTTGTTTTTTCAATAAGGATGTGATAAATAATTAAGCAGATAATCACAACTATAAATGACCAGTTAAACTGACTTGAAGTCCCAAAACCAAGCGTTCCAAATATTGCTGTTTTTTGGAAATCGATAGTTCTAGCGTTGGTATTTGGATCAATAGGTAAAAAACTTCTCACAAACCACGCACTGAAGTACCAACCAACATAATTGAGCATAATACAGATAACAACCTCATTAACTTTACGATATGCCTTTAAAAAACCTGGTAAAAATCCCCAAATAGCACCTGCCAGCATTCCTGCCAACAAACTTACTATCGGATGAATAATTGGTGGTAATTTAATCGCTAAAGCTACAAAGGCAGCGGCGGTAGAACCAACAAAATACTGTCCTTCACCACCGATATTAAATAAGCCTGTTCTAAAAGCGAATGCTACACTTAAACCCGTTAAAATAATTGGCAATGTTTCCAAAAACCAATTTAAAACAAACATTATATTTGGTTGACTTCCAGGCTTAGCCAGATTGAAACCTGTCATTGACCTAAAAAGTGCCACAAACATATTATAAGGATTTCTGCCCGTTATCCAAACAGCAAAGAAACCAATTAATATACCTAAAACTACCGCCACTAGCGAAGCCTTAAATGGATTAGTCTTTTTCATTAGTTACACCCCCAAACTTAATTAAAGCGCCCGACATCATCAAACCTAATTCATTTTCATTTGTATCTTGACGATCGACAAGACCACTCAATTCCCCATTATGAATAACTGCAATACGATCGCTCAAATTCATTACTTCATCAAGTTCTAACGACACCAATAAAACTGCCTTACCCTTATCGCGTTCTTGAACAATACGACTGTGGATATATTCGATTGCCCCAACATCAAGACCTCTAGTAGGTTGAACAATAATCAATAAATCACCAGCCTCATCAATCTCACGAGCGATAATGGCTTTTTGTTGGTTACCGCCTGACATTGATCGAGTCAGTGAATCCTTACCACGACCACTACGAACATCAAATTCACCAATTAATTTATCCGCATATTTATCAATGGCACCAAAATTAATAAAACCGTTTTTTGAAAATGGTTGACAATGATATTTATGTAACACAAAGTTTTCTTTCAAACTAAAATCAAGTACTAAGCCATGTTTATGACGATCTTCAGGAACATGACTAATACCAGCTTCAAAACGCTCAAAAATAGAACTGCTGGTAATATCTTTACCCTTGTATAAAACTTTTCCGCTATCAACAGCCTGCATACCAGTAAGTGCATAGACAAGCTCTGTTTGACCATTGCCATCAATACCTGCAAGACCAACAATTTCTCCAGCCCTGACATCTAATGAAAAATTATTTACCGCATTTAAACCCTTGGTATTTTTAACGCATAAATCTTTAATGCTTAAAATAACTTCTTTAGGCTCAGCCTCTTTCTTTTCGGTTCCAAAACTAACATGACGACCAACCATCATTTCAGCCATCTGAGCCTCGGTAGTATCCTTAACATCAACCGTACCAATACCAACACCCTTACGAATAATTGTGCACTTATCAGCAACAGCCTTGATTTCCTTAAGTTTATGAGTAATCAAAAGAATAGTTTTACCTTCCTTGATTAAATTTTTCATAATTCTAATTAAATCTTGAATTTCTTGAGGTGTTAAAACAGCAGTAGGTTCATCAAAGATTAAAATATCATTATTACGATACAACATTTTTAATATTTCAACGCGTTGTTGCATACCTACGCTAATGCTTTCAATCTTCGCATTCGGATCAACATCCAAGCCATATAATTTTGACAATATCGCAACCTTTCTAGCTGCTTCTTTAATATTTACTGTCTTAAATTTGGTGGTTGGTTCCATACCTAAAATAATATTCTCAGTAACAGTAAAGCTGTCAATCAACTTAAAATGTTGATGAACCATTCCTATCCCAAGTTCATTCGCAACATTAGGATCACTGATTTTAACTTCCTTGCCTCTAACTTTAATAATTCCACTGGTTGGTTGATACAATCCAAAAAGGATTGACATCAATGTTGATTTTCCTGCACCATTCTCCCCTAAAAGTGCATGAATAGATTTTTCTTCTACTTGCAAATTAATATTATCATTTGCACGAATACCAGGAAATTCTTTTGTAATATTTTGCATTTCTATTGCATAATTCATAAATATATATTCCCCTCCGTAAATATAATTATATAAGAAAATGTAAGCGAATACAAAGGATATTTTCGCTATTTGTGAAATTTCTAAATTGCAATAATAAGTGCATATTTTTTTTATTTTTTTTAAATATTTATGAAAATTGTTACATTTATAAAAAATATATGCAAAAATACATGAATTTTATCCATATTATACATAACAAATTAATATCCTTAATTTAAATGGGATTTTTAGCTTATTTTAGGCACAACAAAAA
>JAXFOQ010000037.1:0-7334 GCA_034180345.1 Erysipelotrichaceae bacterium
CTATTATCAATAGCCATTCCTGATTCAGTAAAAACTATTGGTACCAGTGCTTTATCAAATTGCAATGAATTAACCTCAGTAACCTTCTCGGCTGATAGTAAACTCGAAAAGATTGGCGAATATGCTTTTTCGAATACAAAAATCGAAACATTCTATGTGCCTGAAAATGTAACTACATTTGGAACCCATGGAACTGCCATTAACCTAGTATTAAGATCTTCAAATCTTAAAACAGTATTCATTAATAAATCTCGTCAAAACTTCCCTGCCAGTATGAGCCAACCATGGGGTGGGCCAGATACTACTAAGGTATATTATCTAGGTGAATTTGTAAGTTTTAACCATACTGTTGATAAGGTTCCTCATGAATATAAACGCAATATTAATATTAAAGCCTTTATTGAAGATAATAGTAATGCTTTAATTCAAAAGATTGAACTACCTGATGGTACAATCATCAATGTTGGTGCTAACAATTGGCCAAAAGATCTAAGCAATTACTTATATCAAGTAGATAAAAATGCTACCTTTACCTTTAAAGGAACACATAGCTCTGGCTCAGTAAGAGATTATAGTATTGTTATTGATGATATTGGAATACCAGTAATTGATGGTAATGATGCTACTATTAAATTAAGTAAACTCCCTTCTTTAACTTCTAAAGAAGCAGTATTAAAACTTGTTAATGCTAAGGCTACTGATGAAATAAATGCTGATCTTAATAAACACATTGTATTAGCTGATGAATATTTCAATAATGTCAAAGCGTTAAATAAAGTTGGTGATTTTACTGATATTACACTAACCATAACGCATCCACATTCTGCTAAAACAGCACAAAAAACAGTAAGAATAACTGTTATTGATGACTTAGATACAATTATTCCAGATCCAACACCTGATGATGATGTTGAAAAACCAAATGATCAATATGTAACGGTATTATTTAAAAAAGGCGATCATGGAAGCCTTACTGGTATTACTAAATACTTTGTCTTAAAAACTGCAGGTCATAAGTTATCAGAACTTACAAAACCTGGTATTAAGGCTGATACCGGTTATACTGTCGCAACTCCAAACTTTAAGGATGATCAAAACCTTGCCTTAAATGATAATACCATCATCAATAAGGATCTTAGCTATACTGCCCAATACAACAAGGACATTAAACCTGTTGTAGTTCCTAATAAACCTAATCTTCCTGATAAACCTACTAAAGTTAATAAGGTACTACCTAATACTGGAAGTAATAATATGCAATTATATTATTCTTTAGTAATTACTGTCTTAATTGCTTTATTATCCCTATTTGTATATAACAAGAAACAAGAAGATTAAAGATATTACCCAACCTTAAAGGTTGGGTTTTATTATGCTATGGTAATTGTCATGATTTAAAAAATATTTATTTTAAGCTAAAATATATTTATGAAATATACATGTTTGTTGATGGCATCTGGAAAAGGTGAGCGTTTGGGGCTTGGTTATAATAAAGTTCTCTATAAAATGAATAATGGTTTATCAATTGTTGAAAATGCTGCGAGATTATTTATTGATGATGTTGATTGTGAACGACTTATTGTTGTTGGTAATGATGAAATTGAAAGAGTTAATTTTAATAGTGAAAAGGTTGAATTTGTGCGTGGTGGAGATCTGCGGATGGATTCGGTCTTTAATGGTCTTAAAAAAGTTAAAAGTGAATATGTTTTAATTCATGATGGGGCCAGACCCTATCTTAAAAAAGTACATTTAGAAAAAATTAAGGTTGCAGTAGTTGAATATAAGGCAGTCATCATGGCAGTTAAAGCTAAAGATACCATTAAACTTGTCGATAATGGCATTATTATAGATACTATTGATCGAAATCATATTTATCATGCTCAAACACCACAGGCTTTTAATACTGATTTATTAAAGAAAGCATATAAAAACGCTAGCTTTGAGGCTAGCGATGAAAGTGTTTTAATGGAAAAGATGGGTATTTCAGTTCATATTGTTGAAGGAGATCACCAAAATAATAAAATTACCTTTCCTGAAGACTTATTTTAGTGGTAATAAATTTGATTAAAAATATTTTGAGCATCTTCTTTGTTACTTAAGTATTTAATTATTTCAAAAGCCAATTTAAAGCTAGCGCCTAGGGCTTTGGCGGTAATAATATTATCTTTAATCACCAGATCATCTTTTTTGGCCTTGCCATGATAATCACAACCTGGATAACAGGTAAATTGTCCATCACCAACAAGATTCACTTCTTTTAAAATATCTGGGGCTGCACAAATGCTGGCGATTAATTTATTGGTATTTGATGCCTGCTTGATTAAGTTAAGTACTTTATTGTTGCTTCTAAGGTTTTCAACACCCTTAAGACCACCTGGAAGAACAATGCCATCATATTCCTTGAGATCATCGATATTTTCTTGGGTCTTAAAGTTTAGATTATGACTGCTGATGATATTTTCTTTATTGTGGATATTTACTAGCTTAACATCAATATTAGCCCTGGTAAGTAGGTCATAGATGATTAGAGCTTCGCATTCTTCTAAACCATCAGCACATAGAATTTTAATTTTTTTCATTTAAAACCTCCTTAAAGCGTTGAAATTTAGTCTTTTTATTTTCAATAAAAGTTATTTGATATTTTTTTAAGAAATCAATTAATTCTTGGTTAGAATTAGTTTGATAATCAAATAATTCATATTCAATTTCATAATCAATCTTATTTAAGTATTTATTTAAGTCTAGGACAATCTCACCCTTAGCAAGGTTTAACTTATAGCGAGATGTTAGGAGTGAACCGATATATTTAGGCTCACCATAAATATTCAGTTTTTTTAGTAGGGCTTTTATAGCTGGCGTATCAATGTTATGATCATCAACACGATATTCATATTCTAATTGGTGGTCCCCATCTTTCACTTTGATTGTTAAGATATATAGGTCTTCAATATTTCTAATTCTCATTGCCATTTTAGAACTATTAAGATCATAATAATAATTTTCTTGGATAATTAATTCCATGTTTTCTTTTTCAACGATGCGATTGAAATCATTTTCATCAATCATCATTTTGTATTCTTTCTCAATATGTGCTTTCATATTTGAATATTAACATAATTACCGACATTATTAAATCGTTGTTTATAGAATTGTTAAATGTTAAAATAATTACATGAAAAGATGGAATTCGATATTTGATATTATGAGATTCCCAATAAAATTATTGTTATTGGCTTTTATTTTTGTGGAATTTGGGAAGATAATTACCGACAAGAGTGTTAATATTTTTTATTCATTAGATAATGTATATATCAAGTTTTTATCACAGTCGCTTATTCAAATTGGACAGGCGGTTATCTCTAATTTTCCCTTAATTGTTATTGTGCGTATTGCTTCACGGAGAAATAAGAGCGGTACGCCAGTGATGATTGGAATTATTGGCTATATATCATTTTTAGTATTTACGATGATTTTTCAGTATGGAATTTTATCACCATATGCAACATATGAGGTCTTTGGTATTCAAATGGCTAGGGTTGCCAGTGATGGTTCTCAGAGCTTGATCTTGCCAATACAAACAGGCTTGTTAGGGGCCTTGGTGGTTGGTTTTATCACTAGATATAGCTATGTTAGAAGTCGTAGGCGCAATCCTTATTCTATTTTTGCCTTTTTAGATAAAGATACAGTTGGCTACATTTATAATATTATCTTTTGTGGACTTGCAGGTATTGCGGTGGCGATTTTTTGGCCATATTTATTAAATTTTCTACAAAAAATAATTGTTGTAATCTCAAGTAATATCAATGATCCTAAACGAATGTTTGTTTATGGGGCTTTAGAGAAGGTATTGAATGTCTTAGGACTGGGAGAACTTATCAGACAACCGTTTTGGTTTGGTTCGGCTGGTGGTAGTATTAATACTATTACTGGAGAAACTATTTTGGGTGATGTTGGTATTTTTTCAAAGTTACAGGAACTTAATTTATCAACCTCGGGCTATGGTCGTTTTATTACTCCCTACTATATTGTGAATATGTTTGTGATGCCGGCGATGATCTTGGCCTTGTTTAGATCAGAAAATCGTAAAAGCAACCGTTCTAAATTCTTTGTGCCAGTATTATTGTTAGTATTTTTCTTATTTGTGAATGGCAATGCTTTACCGATTGAAATGTTTTTGTTGTTTAGTGCCCCATTGTTATTTGGCATTCATGTATTATTTTCAGGCTTACTTTTTGGCTTATTGGAATATTTAGATATTTTTCTAGGCTTTAGTTATGCTGGGAATACTACCTTTGCATCACCTGGTTCATTTTTAGATTATATTATTTTATTACGGAATCCAGATTATCAAAAAACATTATTAAAAATTGTGTTCATCGGTTTAATTTTTGCTTTAATCTATTATTTTATCACCAGAATATATATTAAGTATTTGGCCTTTGATGCGATTTCATCAGGTAAGAAAGAACACTATGCGATTAATATTATCGATTCAATCGGTGGTTGTGATAATATCGGTGATATTTACAGCAATCCATTCAGATTGGCGATTGTGGTCAAAGACCAACAGTTGATTGATTTTGAAAAAATTAAAAAATTAAACTTCTCTAAAATTGCTGAAACTAGTGAAGGTATAATTATATATAGTGGAATGTCCAGTGCAATATTAAGAAGTGAAATTTTAAAAGCGATTGAAGTTTCAAAGAGAAATTAAGAAAGGGAAGATATGGAAATCAAAGAAGAAAAGATTACTCTAACTTTAGAGCCAACAATCGAAGAGGTTGTTGAAGAAAAACCTGTTGTTGAAGAAAAACTTAAGGAAGTTGATGTTAAAGAAGCCTTTAGCGAGGAAGATCTCAATCCTGAAGAATTGAAGATGGTTAACGAGTTTGCAAAAAAGATTGATATTACTGAAGCAGCTACCGTTTTACAATATGGGGCCAACTCGCAACAAAAGATTGCTGATTTCAGCGATACCGCCCTTAAGAATGTTAGAACTAAAGACTTAGATACCGTTGGTCAAACTATGGCGGATTTAGTTGGGGAACTAAAGGGTTTTAAAATTGATGAAGAAGAAAAAGGGATTGTGGCATGGTTTAAAAAGACGGTTAATAAAGTTGATAATTTAAAAAACCGCTATGCTAAAGCCAGTGATAATGTTGATAAAATCATTAAGATTTTAGAAGAACATCAAATAACCTTGCTTAAAGATATTGAGCTTTTAGATCAATTGTATGAAAAAAACTTAACCAATTATAAAGAGTTGAGTATGTATATTATGGCTGGTAAAAAAGCTCTTGACCGTATTAAAAACGAAGAACTACCAAAGGCTTTGGAAAAGGCTAAGCAAAGTGGGGCTCCTGAAGATGCGCAAGTGGCAAATGATTTGGAAAATGCCATTAATCGTTTTGAAAAGAAGATCCATGATTTAGAATTAACTAGAGTTGTAGCGGTACAAATGTCGCCACAAATTAGATTAGTTCAAAATAATGATATTTTGATGACTGAAAAAATTCAAAGTACCTTAGTTAATACCATTCCAATTTGGAAATCACAAATGTTGATTGCCCTAGGTCTTGCCCATTCTAAAGATGCCCTAAGAGTACAAAGTGAAGTCAGCGATATGACCAATAAGATGCTTAAAGAAAATGCTAAAAATCTTAAACAGGCTACAATTGGGGTGGCTAAAGAGTCTGAACGCGGAATTATTGATATCGAAACTCTTAAGCAAACTAATGCTGATTTATTGTCAACCTTAGAAGAAGTAACAAGAATCCAACATGAAGGACGCGAAAAACGCGCTCAAGCTACCATGGAACTTCGTCGTATTGAAAATGAAGTTAATAATCGTTTGGTTGAAATTAAAGAAAATATCACTGATAAACAATAATTTTAAAGCACCTTTAGGTGCTTTATGTTGTTTTGTCAAACATATGTTACACCCTTTGAATAAACTCAGTAAGGACAGTTTGAGGTGATTTCCATCCAAGAGGTCGCATAGGAAAGCGATTGTAATCTCTTTTGTTATAGATGTTGAGCTGTTTATAGAAGTCCTCAAAGGAGTGGAAAGTATGTGTTGCATAAAAGCGTTCGTTATCCTTGCGGTGGGTCTTGTGTCATAATAATGACAGTGGCAAATAGTACAGTTAAATCAAGGGTTTTGAAGCTTCTACCAAAGTTAAAAACTAGAAAAATTAAAAATCTATGTACTGTTTAGAGTTATTTAAAGTTTAAATAATTGTAAAAAGTACATAGAAGAAAAAAGGAGAGATAGCATTGGATAATCAAATCAAAATATTTGAAGGTTATAAAATAAGAAGTATTTGGGACAACGAAAAAGAAGAATGGTATTTTTCAGTAGTAGATGTAGTGGCGGTACTTACAGAAAGTAAAGATCCACAAGTATACTGGAGAGTGCTAAAAAAGAGATTAAAAGAGGAAGGAAACGAAACCGTTACAAATTGGAACGGTTTGAAAATGAAAGCAGCAGATGGGAAAATGCGTCTAACCGATGTCGCAGATATGCAAGGAATCTTCCGTATTATACAATCTGTACCATCACCAAAGGCAGAACCATTTAAGATGTGGCTTGCTGAGGTTGGAAAAGAAAGAATTGACGAAATAATCGATCCTGAGCTTACTATTGATAGAGCCTTAGAAACCTATCTTAAAAAAGGCTATAGCAGAGAATGGATTAATCAAAGGCTACAAGCCATACAAGTTAGAAAAGAACTTACAGATACTTGGCAAGACCACGGTGTAGAAAAAGGTAAAGAGTATGCCATACTTACAAATGAAATCACAAAAGCTTGGTCCGGTATGACAACAAGAGAGTATAAAGACTTAAAAGGCTTAAAGAAACAAAACCTAAGAGATAATATGAGTACCTTAGAACTTGTCTTAAATATGCTGGCAGAGGCTACAACCACAGAACTTACTAATACCACTCACCCTCAGGGACTTGAAGAAAATAAAAAAGTCGCAAAACGTGGAGGAAGTATAGCGGGTAATGCTAGAAAAGAGATTGAACAGGAAACCGGAAAGTCTGTCATAACTTCAAAAAATGCCATTGATTTTGGGAAACTCATAGAAGATGTAAGTTCTAAAGAGTTTAAGGATAAAGACAAGAAAGATAAAGATAAGAAAAAAGATTAGAATCAAAATAATAAATAAAGACATCTAAAATAGATAATGAACTATTCTACGGCAGAAGAAGATTTAGAAGTGAAGAAGAGATGTACAAATCATTTGAAAGATATAGAACAAGAACAAACAATATAGCAAGAAGAGTGTTAGGTTTTAGAACACCCAATGAAATGGTAGAGAACTATTTC
>JAXFOQ010000018.1:0-15454 GCA_034180345.1 Erysipelotrichaceae bacterium
TGTTCCCATCTCGAACACAGAAGTTAAGCACTTCATCGGTGAGCATAGCTACTATTAGTAGTGAATCAAGCGCATCGCCAGGTAAAAGATACCTAAGGGTATCTTTTTTTATGTTTAAATGTCGGATTAAAAGGGGTATAATAAAGTGGTTATGGAATATAAAATATTAACTAAATCTTTTTCTGATACTATAGAATATGGCAGAAAACTTGGATTGTTATTAAAGCCGAATAGTTTAATTTGTATGCGTGGTGATTTGGCTTGCGGCAAGACGACTTTTACTAAAGGGATAGGAATGGGAATCGGGGTAACTACTGTTATTAATAGCCCAACTTTTACAATTTTAAAGATTTATCATGGTCAAATGCCATTGTTTCATATTGATGCTTATCGTTTGCTAGATAATGATTATGATTTAGGTTTTGAAGAATTACTCAGTGATGATGGTGTTGTGGTTGTTGAATGGTATGATTATATGTCGAATATGTTAGGTGATGAATACTTGGAGTTGGAGTTTGAACATATCGACGAAAACACCCGCAGCATCAAAATGCTTGCCCATGGAAAAAAATACGAACAATTACTGGAGGAATATTATGCTAGTGCTATGTGTTGATACTTCTTATAAGGCTTTATCTATATCATTGTTGAAAGATGGTGAAATTATTAAAGCATATGATGAATTTTGTTTTAAACATCAAAGCGAAATGCTATTTATAAAAATGCAAGAATTATTTAAGGCTGTAAATATGAATCCACTTGATATTGATGCCATTTGCATCAGCAAGGGCCCAGGTTCATATACTGGCGTCCGCATCGCCATGAGTATGGCTAAAACTATCTGTGCCATTGAACCTAAAATAAAGTTATATACCATTAGTACATTGAAACTTTATTCCAACAATCGTCCTAATGCCTTGGTTATCATGGATGCCAGAGCTAATCGTGCTTATCTTGGTGTATATGATAAATGTCAAACAGTCATTAATGATTGTATTGTTAATAATGATCAAATTAATTTTGAAGACTATGAACTTATAGGTGATTTAAGCTTATTTGGTAGGGAAGATAAATATTATCCAATTAGTGAATGCTTTAAAAATTGTTTTAACTCTTTTGAAGAAGTTGAAGAAATTGCCTACCTTGTGCCAAGTTATCTTAAAGAAAGTGATGCTTATTTAAGTGCTAAAACTAATAAATAATAATGAACTTATTTTTGTTGAAGAGATGCTTAGTGTCATCTTTGATCAAAAATATGCAAAAAAGATTATTAAAGGTTTTTTTGATAATCAATTTTTAAAAGCTATTGGTTATTATCAAAAACAACAATTAATCGCCGTCTTGATCTATCAAAGAATATTTGATGAGATTGAGATTGAAGTTATTGCGGTGGTTAATGATCGTCGAAGACTGGGTTATGGTCAAAAATTATTTGATTATATGCTTAGCATTGAAAAAGATTTATTGTTTATAAGACTTGAAGTTAATGTAAAAAATAGTAAAGCCTTATCTTTTTATCAAAAAAATGATTTTCAAATCATTAGAAAGCGTAATGCCTATTATGATAATCAAGATGATGCTTATGAAATGTTAAAGAAGGTGAAGAAAATGAAAAAAATTATCGCAATCGAATCTAGTTGTGATGAAACTGCTTGTGCCATTGTTGATGAAGGATATAATGTTTTAAGTGGTGTAGTAACTAGTCAAATTGATGTTCATCGCCGTTTTGGTGGGGTAATACCAGAAGTTGCAAGTAGAATGCATGTGGAACAAATTTCCACCATTGTATCCGAATGTCTTAATAATGCCTCACTTACAATGAAGGATATTGATTATGTTGCCTATACTGTTGGACCTGGTCTTATTGGTTCGCTACATATCGGAGCTATCGCTGCCAAGACTTTATCGTTTTTTTATGATAAACCATTAATTGGTGTTCATCATTTAAAGGGTCATATTTTTGTTAATCAGCTTGTTGAACCATTAAAATTTCCTTTAATTGCAATGGTTGTAAGTGGTGGTCATACTGAACTTGTTTTAATGAAGGATTCTGATAGTTATGAGATTATTGGTACCACCTTAGATGATGCGATTGGTGAAGCCTATGATAAAGTTGCAAGAGTCTTGGGTATGGAGTATCCTGGAGGTCCTAAAATCGACCAAGCGGCAAGTAGGGGTAAACCTAATTATTCCTTACCAACTCCTAAAGTTGATGGCTATAATTTCAGTTTTAGTGGGCTTAAAAACGCAACAATTCAATTGGTTAATAAATTAGAACGTAATAACCAAGAGATTAATAAAGATGATTTAGCCTATGCCTTTCAAGAAACAGCCTTGAATATTTTAGTTAGCAAGACCATTAAGGCTGTTCAGGAATATAATATTGAACTGGTTGTTTTGGCTGGTGGGGTAGCCTGCAATTCTAGACTTCGTGAACTAGCTCAAAATGAAATAGCTAAATACTGTCATGTGATGGTACCACCGATGAAATTTACTACCGACAATGCTGTAATGATAGGCTGCGCGGCTGTAAATGAACTTAAACATCAGCATTTTGTTGGTCTTGATAAGATGAGTATGCCTTCAATGCCTATTGATGAATAATTGTGATATATTTAATTTTCTTAACAAGTGTTGTATAATAGGGCTGTTATGAAAAACAAAATATCTAAAGCAACATTACAACGCTATACTTTATATCTTAAAACATTAAGAAAATTAAAAAATATGAATATTAATAGAATCATGTCTTCTGAATTAGGTTCTTATATTTCGATTAAACCTACAACAATCAGGCGTGATTTTAGTTTACTTGGTAGTCTAGGTAAGCAGGGTTATGGTTATGATATTGATCATTTAATTAGTATTTTTTCAGATACCTTAGGCGTTACTGTCGATGAACAAATTATTTTAATTGGTCTTGGTAACTTGGGACGAGCATTAATCAACTATAATCACTGGGACAATGTTGTGGGTGAAATTGTTTGTGCCTTTGATTTATACCCTGATAAAGCTAAAGATTTGGGTATTAAATGTTATCACATCGATGATTTGGAGAAGTATATTCCTAAAAATGCTCATATTGCGATTATCACTGGTAAAGAAAATATTCAAGAAACTGTTAATCGTTTAGTTGAATGTGGTATTAGAGGGATTGCTGATTTTAGTAATGAACATTATATGGTGCCTGATTTTGTGAAGGTTAGACATGTGGATGTCGTTAGCACAATACAAGAATTAGTTTTTGAAACAAATATCAAGGAGGGAAAATAGATGTTTGAGTTTTATACAGTAAGAGAATTATATGAAGTTGTTTATGGCAAAAATCAAGTTGAAATCGATCAAATAGAATATGTTGAACTTGATGGTTGGATTCGTACCAATCGCAACAATGGTAAAGTAGGTTTTATTGAATTAAATGATGGTTCTTATTTTAAAAATGCTCAAATCGTCTATACTAGCGACCTTCAAAATTTTAAGGATATTGATAAGTATTTAACTGGCACCAGTGTTAATGTAACGGGTAAGTTCAAATATACGCCAGATATGCAACAACCATTTGAAATCGAAGTTACAGCAATTAAATTATTAGGCTCATGTGATGCTAGTTATCCAATGCAAAAGAAAAGACATTCTTTTGAATATTTGCGCGAGATACCTCATCTTAGAATGCGTGCCAATACCTTTAATGCAGTATTCAGAGTAAGAAGTGTTCTTTCGATGGCTATTCATGAATTTTTCCAAAATCAAGGCTTTGTCTATGTGCATACACCAATCATTACCGGAAATGATGGTGAAGGCGCGGGCAATATGTTTAAAGCTACTACAATTGATGGTAATAATTTTGAGGATGATTTTTTTGGTAAAGAGGCCTTTCTTACTGTTAGTGGTCAATTGCACGCTGAATCTTATTGTATGGCTTTTAGGGATGTTTATACCTTTGGCCCAACATTTAGAGCTGAAAATTCAAATACCAAAACGCATGCAGCAGAATTTTGGATGATTGAGCCAGAAATTGCATTCGCAGATTTGAATGATAATATGAATTTGATTGAAGATTGTATTAAATATTGTATTGATTATTGTATGGAAAATTGTCCTGAAGAACTTAACTTTTTTAATTCAATGATTGATAAGACTTTATTGGAAAGACTGAATATGGTCAAGGCCTCTGAATTTAAACGCCTATCATACACCGAAGCAATTGAAGCGTTATTAAAGGCTGATGTTAAATTTGAAAACAAAGTATCTTGGGGAATTGATCTAAACACTGAACACGAGAGGTATCTTTGTGAAAAATTAGTTGGCGGGCCAGTATTTATTACTGACTATCCTAAAGAGATAAAGGCATTTTATATGCGTCAAAATGATGATGCTAAGACTGTTGCAGCATGCGATTTACTAGTGCCTAATGTCGGAGAATTAGTTGGTGGTTCACAACGCGAAGAACGCATTGATGTTTTGATTGGGCGAATGAATGAGTTAAAAATGGATTTAAAAGGCTATGAATGGTATTTAGATCTTAGAAGATATGGCGGTTGTAAACACGCGGGCTTTGGCATTGGATTTGAAAGATTACTTATGTATATCACGGGTATGGAAAATATTAGGGATGTCATTCCTTTTGCGCGTACACCTAAGAATTTGATTAATTAGTATGCATCAAGAATATATCATTAAAAATAACAGTGAGGGAATTATTACTGTTAGAGATGTTCAAATGGCAATTCACAGCATGACTAAAGATATTATTGCCCTTTGCGATGAATATAAAATTACTTATTGGCTTATTGGTGGTAGCGCTCTTGGTGCTTATCGCCATCAAGGATATATTCCATGGGATGATGATTTTGATTTAGCGATGATGCGCGAGGACTATTTGCGTTTTATTACTATTTTAGATAAACACTTAGATCAAGATAAGTATGTTTATCATTGTTATGAAAAAAACAAAGCCTACAATGTCTTAATTCCTGCAATGAAAATTCGTAAAAAGGGTACATATATCGAAGAAACTAATAGTTTATTAAAAAATAAAATTGATGATTGTAATGGAATTTTCATTGATGTTTTTGTCTATGACTATGTAAATGAAAATAGAATTATTGATTTTTTTCCTCGCTTGTTAAATTATTTATTAATGCCGATTATTGTTTTTTTTGAAAATATGGGCATTAATCCTATCTTTATTAAAAATTTATTTGTGAATAATGCTCATCAATACGGTATTAAAAATCGTAATAGTAGTTTAATCGGTTTAGATTTATGCTGGACTTTTAGGAGTATTTTCAAACCTTATATATATAGAAAAGATGATATTTTTCCTGTTAAAAAGATGACTTTTGAGGATACGGAATTTTGTTGTCCTAAGAACATCGAACAATTTTTAGAGATTGAAATAGGACCTAATTATCGTGAACTCCCTGATGAAAAACATCGCTTTGCGAAACATACAAAGGATATTAAATTATAATGTTGGTACAGGTTAGTAAGGGTAGCGTTCATTATGGACTTAATGATATTTTTGAACAGCTGGATTTTACAATTAATGAAAACGAAAAGATTGCGATTGTTGGAAGAAATGGTTGTGGTAAAACAACACTTTTAAAGGTGATTGCGGGCCTTGAAGAATTAAGTTCTGGTAAGATTTTTTATAGTGGGAATCTTAAAATTGGTTATTTATCACAAAGTCATTTTGAATCTCTTGAAAATAGTGTGGAAGATGAATTGTTACAGAGTTTTAAAGAATTAATAGCTTTAGAAAAGATTATTGATGAATCGAATAAATTGCTTTTAACCGATTATTCGGAAACAAATATCATCAAACATAGTGAGTTACTTGAAAAATTCGATGCCCTTGGTGGTTATTCTTATAAGAATGAACTTAAGGCGGTATTTTATGGTTTTGGCTTTAAAGAAGAAGATCTTGGTCGTAAATTATCAACTTTTTCTGGTGGTCAGCAGACTAAGATTTATTTTGCGAAGATGTTGCTAGAGAAACCAGATTTATTATTGCTTGATGAACCGACCAACCACTTAGATTTAAAGACAATCGAATGGCTGGAGAATTATTTAATTAAGTACAAACGAGCAATGATTTTAGTATCGCACGATCGAATGTTTATTAATAAAATCGTTAATACTATCTATGATTTTGAATATGGTAAATTAGTCAAATACGCTGGTAACTACGATCAATTTGTTGAAAGTAAAAAAAATCGTTTAGAAAAGAACATCGAAGCCTATAATCGCCAACAAAAAGAAATTAAACAACTGGAAGCTCAGATTGAAAAATTTAGATATAAGGCCAGTAAGGCTTCATTTGCACAGAGTAAAATTAAATATCTTGATCGTATGGATAAGATTGAAAAATTACCTGAGGCAGATATTAAAAGTTTTAAGGCTAATTTTAAATCTAAAATTCGCGGTGGAAACAATGTTTTGGCATTGGATAATTTGTCCTTTGGCTATGATAAACCATTGGCTAGTGTTAACTTGAATATTATGAGGAATGATCGAATCTGTATTATGGGTGATAATGGTACAGGCAAGTCGACACTCCTTAAAACTATTGTTGATTTAATTAAGCCCTTATCAGGATATAAATTACTAGGTCATCAAATTGAGATTGGCTACTTTGATCAACAACTTTTAAATTTTTCTGGTAATAAAACCGTTATCGAGGAAATTTGGGATGAATATCCAGATTTAGAACATACACAAATCCGCACAATTTTAGGTTCGTTCTTATTTAGGACTGAAGAAGTATTTAAGGATATTAGGGTATTATCTGGTGGCGAGAAGGTTAGGCTGGCCTTTGTGAAACTAATGCTTAAGGGGGCTAATTTTCTAGTCTTGGATGAGCCGACCAATCACTTGGATATTCCTGGCAAAGAGGCTTTAGAAGCATCGCTTAAAAATTATGATGGAACGATTATTTTTGTTTCCCATGATCGTTATTTTATCAAGGAAATTGCCAATAAGATATTGTTGATTGAAGATGGCAAGACCAAACTTTATGAATATGGTTATAGTGAATATCTTGATAAACCTAAAGTATCTGAGGAAGCTAAAGAATCGATAAATGAAGTTAAAGCTAAGATAAAACCGAAACAAAAATATAATCTAAAAAAGATTGAAGCGGAAATTGTAAGACTTGAAGATTTATTGGAAGAAAAGCGGTCATTAAGATTTGAGGAAGAATACTATCAGGATAGTCATAAAATGAATATCCTTAATGATGAAATTGATGATCTTCATAATTTAATTCATGCAGAAATGCAAAAATGGGAATTAGCCATGGAAGAAGAGGAAGAGTTCTCTAAATAGCTTAATTTTAGATAAATCTTGAATGTCAAGGCTTAGGAGTTTATAATTGATTAGTATGGAATTTAGAAAAATTATTAATGTAGCAGTAATTGCTCATGTTGATGCTGGTAAGAGCACCTTGGTTGATGCCTTTTTAAATCAATCACATGTTTTTTCAGATCATGAAGAAGTTGCGACTTGTGTTATGGACTCTAATGCCCTTGAAAAAGAACGAGGCATTACTATTTATAGTAAAAATTGTAGTGTAAATTATGGTGAATTAAAGATCAACATCGTTGACACACCAGGACACGCTGATTTTAGTAGTGAGGTAGAGCGTATCATTAAAACAGTTGATACGGTTATTTTATTGGTGGATTCAGCTGAAGGACCGATGCCACAAACGCGTTTTGTCTTAAAGAAATCTTTAGAAGAGGGTTTAAAACCAATCCTTTTAATTAATAAGATCGACAAAAAAGACGCTCGTATCAATGAAGTTATTGATGAGGTTTATGAGTTATTTTTAGACTTAAATGCCAATGATGAACAATTGGACTTTCCAATTTTATATGGTATTGCTCGTGATGGTATTGTTAGAAAGAAGTTGGAAGATACCAATAATGATATTGAACCACTATTTACTACCATTGCTAAACATACAGGTCATTACCCTGATCTTTTAGCTGAAAAATTAAAAATGCAAGTATCTGCGCTTGCCTATGATGATTATCTTGGTCGTATTGGTATTGGTCGTGTATATGCTGGGGTAATTAAAAATAATTCAATGGTTTCAGTTTGCAATGTTGATGGAAAGTTTAAAAATGCCAAGATTGCTAATTTATTTAATTATGTCGGACTTAGAAGAACAAGCATTGATGAAGCTCAAGCTGGTGATATTGTCTTAATTTCAGGCATTCCTGATATAAATATCGGTGATACACTGTGTAGTTTTGGAACCAATGAACCGATGCCATCTATTTCGATTGAAGAACCAACGCTTTCAATGAATTTTTTAGTAAATAATTCACCATTCCAAGGAAGAAGCGGTAAGTATGTTACTTCCAGAAATATTAAAGAGCGCTTAGAGAAAGAGTTGGAAGTAAATGTTGGTTTAAAGGTTGAAGAAACCGATCGTACTGACTGTTTTAAGGTTAGTGGTCGTGGCGAATTACATCTATCTATCCTACTTGAAAATATGCGCCGTGAAGGATATGAGGTAGCAGTAAGTAAACCACAGGTAATCATGAAGACTATTGATAATGAACTTTGCGAACCTTTTGAGGAGGTTGTGGCCAGTGTTCCTAATGAATATAGTGGCACAGTTATCAATAAATTTAATCTTAGGAAGGGTATTATGGTTGATATTCAAGATGAGGGAAGTTATACCAAAGTCATCTATAATCTGCCAACCAGAGGGCTTTTAGGCTATCGTAGCGAATTTATTAACGATACCAAGGGTGAGGGTATCCTTGTTAGGAAATTTGTTGATTATCGTCCATTTAGAGGTGAAATTCCTACCAGAAACAATGGCGTTTTAATCTCTTGTGATACTGGAAAAGCGATGACATATGCTCTTTGGAATATCCAAGAAAGAGGACAATTATTCATTGGTGCTCAAACAGAAGTTTATGAGGGTATGATTGTTGGTATCGCATCGAAAAATATGGATATGGAAGTTAATCCAACCAAAAATAAAACTATGTCGGCAGTTAGATCTACAGGCAATGATGAAGCGATGAAATTAGTGCCACCAAAAATTTTAAGTCTTGAGGAAGCCCTTGATTTTGTTGAAGAAGATGAATTGGTGGAAATTACTCCAACTGACATTAGATTACGAAAGAAATACTTAACAAATGTTGAGCGTCGTCGGCATTTGCGAACTGTTAAATAAGAGGTGAGTTATGTTTAATCGGTATCTTAAACCATTATTAATTATCTTTATTTTAGCCTTTGTTTTAAATTGGATTGCTTCAATAACTCCTGATAATTTTAATTTTTTAATTATTATTGCTAGATGCTTCCTGTTATTTTATTTTGGAATTAGCCTTTCTTTTAAGAATGGAAAGAAAAATCAAGCATGGTTATCTAAAATTATCATTTCCTTTGTGGTAATTTTCTTCTTGGTTTGGGAGCTTGATTATATTATGATTCCTCAATTAAAAAATTTCTTTGACTTTGTCGGATTTAATGGTTATATCATATATTTGATATATATCTACTGTGGTTATTGTTTTTTTCAATAAGTAGCTAGAATTTTGAAAAATTGATGAATATGTGCTTTTTTATTTTAAATATTTATGTTAATATAAGATAGCATTTGATAAGGAGATTATATTAATGAGAGAGAACATCATTTTCGTATGTACTGAATGCGGTGAAGAAAATTATATTGGTACTCGTAATAAAAAGAAACACCCTGAAAAAATGGAAATCAAAAAATACTGCCCAAAATTAAGAAAAGTAACCGTTCATAAGGAGAAAAAATAGGCCTAATCAGGCTTTTTTCTTTATATGGAAATTAAAAGAATTATTACTGGGGCTTTTGAAACCAATACCTATATTTTAACCAAAGAAAACAAGACCATTTTAATTGATCCGGCTGGATCTTTAGTAAGGATACAAAAAGAATTGGGGGATAAAAAATTAATTGCGATCATTTTAACCCATGGTCATTTTGATCATATTAAAGCTGTTGATGATTTGGTGGCATTATATGGGGTTGATGTTTATCTTAATCAGGCTGATGAAAAACTTGCGCGTTCTAAAATATACAATTCTTTGATGGGCATCAGTGCTACGATTAAATGCCCAATCAAACATATCAAAGAGGGTGAATTGGTGATTGATAATTTTACTTTTGAAGCTATATATGCACCAGGTCATACCGAGGGTAGTACGATGTTGATTATTGGTAAGCATGCCTTTGTGGGCGATGTAGTCTTTAAAGAGTCAGTTGGAAGAACTGATTTATATAGTGGTGATGAAAGGAAGATGAAGGATTCATTGAGGAAATTTACCGCTCTTGATCCTTTTATTACCGTTTATCCAGGTCATGGTGATATTACAAATGTTGCCTATGAACTTCAAAATAATCCTTTTCTAAAATATTTATTCTGAGTTTTGAGTGATCAAAGCTCTTTTTATTTTAGGAAATAAGCTTTTAATGACTATTAATAGTCATGGAAGATAGATTGATTGAAATATTTAGAATAGCCATTAAAGATCACGCCAGTGATATTCATTTAACTCTTAAAGATGATACGGTAATTATCGAATTGAGAATTGGTCAAAGGCTTAAGAGGATTAAAGCTACCCAAACTGATCTGCGTTTAATAAGGTATTTACAGTACATTTCAAAACTTGATGTTGGGAATAACCTCGCACCACAAACAGGCCAATTTGAAATTGAAATTGATGATTATAAATATGCAGTTCGTTTTGCGTATATGCATGATATGAATATCACTAATGGAGTCATTAGGATTCTTAATCTAAATACTGATATTAGATTAGAAAAATTAAACATCAACCAAATAGAGAATAAATATTTTGAAGAATTAATCAATATGCAAGATGGTCTTATTGTCTTTAGTGGTCCGACTGGCAGTGGCAAGACGACAACCCTTTATACTATTTTAGATAACATTAAAAATAAAAAGATCATAACCATTGAAGATCCAATTGAAATATTTAAAGATAATTACCTCCAAATTCAATTAAACGAACATATTAATTGGGATTATAGCCAGGCGCTCAAACAGGTATTAAGACATGATCCTGACGTCATTATGATTGGTGAGATACGCGATGAAAAAGCAGCAAAAGCGGCAATTAGAGCTGCCAATACTGGTCATTTGGTTTTAACCAGCATCCATGCTCAAAGTGCTGAGATTGCGATTAATCGTCTTTTAGATCTGGGGGTTGATAGAGATAATTTAAAAATGGTCTTAAGACAGGTGTATAATCAGCGCTTATTTTTCAGATATCATAATCATCAGGAAAAGGTTGGCGTCTATGAAATTATGGAAAATAAGGAGATAAGAAATTATTTAGAGGGTAGAGAAAATGCAACAAGGAATATTACGCTTAATGAAAAGATTAAAATTGCACTTAAACAACGACAGATTGAAATTACCAATTGAAGATTTAAAGGATTTATCAATGTTGTTAGAAATAGGCATGGACTTAAAAAGCGCCTTGATGATTATTGATAATGATAAAATTCACAATATCATTGAAAAGATTATTGATAAATTAAAAAAGGGTTTGGTTATTGAAGAAATATATGGTGATTTTATCAATTCAAACAAGCTTAGATATTTAGGTTCATTTTTAAATTATTTACCATTTGAAAAATCATTGGCTATTACTATCAAAATGTATGAGCGTCGTCAAGAATTTATCAAGCGAATAGTTAAAAAGACAGCCTATCCCATTGCAATGATGTTGATAACTATTATGGGAGTATATTTATTTAATGTTTATGCCTTTAATTTAATTGAAACTTTAGCCAGTAGTTTTAAATTGGATATATCAAATTATCAATTGATTAGATTGTTGATTAATTTAGGTATAAATACCTTATTGATTATTTTGTTGCTGGTGATGATTGGGGTGTGGTTTTTATCTAAAAGTAAACATATTGTCTATTATTATCACTACATCAGTAATTTATTCCCTAATACCTTATTAAATGTCTATATTACCGATGTCTTTATTAATTATTATCTACAATGTTATAAGGCGGGTCTTAATACTGAAGAAACATTGATGACCATTAAATCATTTGATGATAGCCCAATTATTAAAAATCTTGCCTATGTAATTGATAAAAATTATTTAAAGGGTATGGCCTTTGATAAAGTTATGGATATTAAGATAATTGATCAACGCTTAAAACGCTTTATTAACATCGCTTATCAAACCAATACTACCGAGAAAATGCTGGCGAAATACTTAGATTTTAATAATCAATTGTTAAATAAAAAAATTAAGCAATTCAGCAATCGTATGCAGATATGTTCATATACTGTTATTTTATTAGGGGTCTTTTATATTTATAGATTGTTATTGCTACCGATGAATATGATTAATAATTTTTAAAAGGAGGATTAAATGAATAGAAATTTAGGTTTTACTTTACTTGAAATGATTGTGGTTGTAGCTATTATGGCGATATTGTTTTTATTAAGTATTCCCAATGTTGGAAAAGTGATGAAAAGTATTGAGGATAAGGGCTGTGAATCACTTACCAAGGTTGTTGATACGGCTATTATCGAATATAAACTTGATAATGATGAATTTCCTACCAGCATCGATCAATTAGTGGCTAGTGGTTATTTGACTGATAAACAAACCAAATGTAGCAATGGTAATGGTATATACATTGATGCTGATGGACATGCGGTAAGTCAATGATTATTGAATTATTAATTACCTTAACAGCACTTTCACTCATGATGCCTGTATCTTTTAATTACCATTACCAAAATAAGTATCAACACCAAAACTATGTCAATGCCTATCTACTATCTCAAAGTATGGCATTAAAAGAATATCATCGAGTGTATTATCAAAACGGTATATATTTTAATGGCTTTGGTAATGTCAATCATGCCAGAACACTTAATATCAATAATCATAAAGTATATATTAGAATTGGAAATGGAAGTATCAGATATGAATAGGGGCTATTTATTAATTGATGCACTGATGTCTTTGATTATTTTGTTGGTTATTGTGATGCTGCTGGTTAATTTATTTGAATGTGAAAGAAGGTATCAAACATTTTGGAAGTCAAAAAATATCTATCTTATCGACAAGAGGGTTTTATCTTAATTGAATTGATGATTTGGTTAATAATTGCCTCTTTAGTCCTTGTAGTAGTGATCAATGTCCTATTAACGCTTGCTAAATATAATCATAGTAACGACTATCCTCAAGATGAACTTAGAATTGCCCAATTAAAAAGAAGTATCGCTATTGCTGAGGACTTATCAATTAATGGTCATAGTTTAAAATTTAATATCGCTGGTAAAGACCATGAATTATATCTTGTTAATAGGCACTTAATTTTAACACCAGGGACAATGATTATTATTGAAAATGTCGATGACTTATTTTTTGAAGTCGATGAACAATACTACTATGTGGTTTATTATCGTAATAATCATCAATTTAAAAAGGTGATTTATGAAAAATAGGGGTAATTTAAGTGTTGTAGTGCTAATGCTTTTTATCTTGGTCTTAGCCTTTGGAGAATATACCGTTAGTAAATGCTATCAAGGTTATCAAATATATGAAAATATTATGGAATTTAATCGTGAATATCAGCATGAATTTAAGGCGATTAAAAATCTTAAAAGATATTTAAAAGAACATGATCAATTAACTGAAGAATTTATGATAGATGATCTTAAATATTTTTATAGTTATAGTCAAAATAAAATATTTTTTTCCTTAAATAATCATGATTTTGTGGTGATTATTGCCAATAAAATGATTGAAGATTATTACATTGCTAATGATTAAAAATTGACAAATTGTGATTATCTTATAAAATATAGTAGTGTTAAATAATAAAGGGAGTAATAAATAAAATGATTATTGTTAATGATTTGCGATCTGGAGTAACCTTCCAACATGAAAATAATATCTTTACAGTATTGGATGTCGATCGAAATAAAACGGCTATGCGTCAAATGATTGTTAAGGTAAAAGTTAAAAATCTTCGTACTGGTGTAATAAATGAAATTTCATTTACTGGTGGCGATAAGGTTGAACAAGCTATGATCGAAAAGAAGAAGATGCAATACCTATATGATTCAGGTGATTTCTTAGTATTTATGGATAACGAAACATATGACCAAATTGAAATTGCCAAGAATAAATTAGAATGGGAAATGAAATTCTTAACTCCAAACCAAGAAGTAGATATCATTATGTATGAGAGTGAAATTCTAGGCTTGATATTACCTGATAAGGTTGAACTACAATTAATTGAATGTGAACCAGCAGTAAAGGGTGATACTGCAACTTCAGCAATGAAAAATGCTGTATGTGAAACAGGACTTGAAATCAGAGTACCATTATTCATTGAAAACGAAGAACGCGTCCTTGTTTCTACTGCTGATGGTAAATATTCATCACGCGCTTAAACTCCGTTAGGAGTTTTTTTATTGCGAGGACTTTTTAATTTATGTTATTATCTACTTGTAAACATTAGGGCAGGGTTAGATTCCCGACCGGCGGTATACCCCGCGAGTATCATTGATACATGATCTTGTGTAATTCAAGAGGCGATAGTATAGTCTAGAATGAAGATGTTGCTTTATTTTTGTCCTGAGGTTTATAAACCTTTTTTATTTTGGAGGAATTATGAACCATAATCTTAAAACTGTACAAAAAATTTGTATTATTAGTATTTTATCGGTACTTTCTTATCTTTTGATGTATGTCCGCTTCCCATTACCAATCGCTCCATCATTTTATGAAATGGATTTTGCGAATATCCCAACTCTATTTGGAGCGATATTTTTAGGACCTTATGTTGGGATTGGAGTTGAATTATTGCGTTTTTTATTAAAATTAATCTTCATTCCAACCTCAACCTTTTTCATCGGTGAATTTAGTGGTTTAATGGTTAATTTAGCCTTGATAATACCTGTAGCAATTATATATAAACAGAATAAAACATATAAGAACTTAATAATGGCTTTAATAGTTGGAATAATATCTTTTACACTTATTGCAGCCCTAACTAATTATTTCATTATTATTCCGATGTATGTTTCAGTTATGAAACTTAAATTAGAAACTATTATCAGTATTGGTCATGCGATCAATGCCAATGTTAATTCATTATGGAATTTAATATGGATATGTACCATACCCTTTAATTTAATTAAGGGTGGTTTAAATGCTCTTATTGTAGTTATGGCTTATTATCATATGGTGCCAATATTTAAGCGCCATAGTAAATAAATAGTTTTTTTCTTACCCCCCCATATTTGTCAATCCTTTTAATCATTATTATTGATATATATATATATATAGTAAACTTAATTTCTAGTTATATATATTGGCTATATAATACTAGAAATAAATAAATAAAGGAAAGGAAACAAATATGAAAAAAAGTAATAAA
>JAXFOQ010000019.1:0-3328 GCA_034180345.1 Erysipelotrichaceae bacterium
TGTTCCCATCTCGAACACAGAAGTTAAGCACTTCATCGGTGAGCATAGCTACTATTAGTAGTGAATCAAGCGCATCGCCAGGTAAAAGATACCTAAGGGTATCTTTTTTTATGTTTAAATGTCGGATTAAAAGGGGTATAAAAAAAGATTGCTTTAACAATCCTTATTTATCTATTAATACTATTAAATGAATAGAAATAGAAGCTTTATTGGCAGGGGTGGCAGGAATTGAACCCGCGTCCGTGGTTTTGGAGACCATTATACTACCATTGTACTACACCCCTAATGGTGACTCGTATGGGATTCGAACCCATGAGTGCCGCCGTGAAAGGGCGGTGTGTTAACCGTTTCACCAACGAGCCATTGCTTAGTTGCTTATTAATATTACACTAATTTTTAAATACTTTCAATAATGTATTATAATTATTATATGATTTATTATTGTATTGGAATAAAAGGGGCTGGTATGTCCACCCTGGCGAATTGTTTAAATGATTTAGGCAATGAAGTAATTGGCTATGATGACCACCAAGAATATAAGTTTACCGAAGAAGGTCTAATTAAGCGAAACATTAAAATTAATTATGGACCTAGTGATATTCCTAAAAATGCGATTGTAACTTATAGTAAGGCCTTTAGCGAAAGTCATCCTGAAATTAAACGGATGCATGATTTAGGCTACAATATCGTTGATTATAATATGGTTGTTGGACAAATAACTGAAAAATTTAAAACTATTGCGATTAATGGGACACATGGTAAAACAACTATTACTGCGATGATTGCTCATACTTTTTCGGAATTAATTAAATTAAATTATTATATTGGTGATGGCACGGCTATGGTTGATAAGAATAATGAATTTTTAGTTATTGAAGCTGATGAATATAATAAACACTTTTTAGCTTATCATCCAACTATCAGTATTACTTCTAATATCGAAGCCGATCATTTAGAATGTTATAAAAATGGTTTGGATGAAATTATTGATACTTTTGAAATATTTAATAATAAGGCTGAATTATCTATAGTGAATGGTGATGATCATAATATTAGATCCATGAATCTCAAACATCGTTATATTACCTTTGGTCTTGATGAAAAAAATGATGTATATGCTCAGAATTTCCAAATGAATAATGAGGGTATTGTTTTTGATTGCTTTAATCATGGAAATTTTTATGGGCATTTCGAATTACCGTTTTATGGTAAACATATGTTATATAATAGCCTTGCGATTATTTCGTTAGCATTAGAATTGAATATTAAATTTGATATTCTGATTTCAAAACTTAAAACATTCCAAGGAGCTCATCGCCGTTTTAAAGTTACTAAATTAAACGATAATTATTTAATTGATGATTATGCCCACCATCCGAGTGAAATTAAAGCTACAATCGCTGCAGCCAAACAACGATTTAATAATCAAAAGATAATTTCAGTATTTATGCCCAACACTTATTCGCGTACTAAAGATTTATTTGATGACTTCGTTGATGCGCTTGCTTTGAGTGATATTGCCTATATTACCCCAATTAATTCCAATCGTGAAAAAGAAAATGATTACCCAGGAATTACCAGTGATAAATTAGTTTCTAGCATTAATAATGCTTTATTATTGAATGAAAATAATTTTAAGGATTTATTAAAACATCATAATAGTGTTATTTTATTTATGAGCTGTGCTGACATTTCACCATTAATTAATAGATATTGTAAGGAGTATAATGAATAAAATGTATAATTTTGATAAAGTGATAGATAGATCTAAAAGTAATAGTATTAAATGGAACAACTGTGATGGCATTATTCCGTTATGGATTGCTGATATGGATTTTCCTTGTGCCAATGAAATTACTGAACAAATTATCAATCGTGCTAAACATTCGATTTATGGCTATACAAATGTGCCTGAGGCTGTATATGAAGCGATAATTAAATGGCAGTATGATCACAACGGTATTAAATTAAATAAGAATAATTTAGTTTTTAATGTCGGGGTAATGCAAGGTATTTATTTAGCTATAAAGCTATTAACTACTAAAAAGGATAAAATCATTATTCAAACACCCATTTATCCACCATTTATCAATACTCCTAAAGAATTACAGCGTGAGTGTGTTTTTAATCCTTTAATAAATACTGATGGTTATTATACTATGGATTTAGTCGGGCTTGAAGATAAACTTAAAAATGACCCCGATATTAAAGTTATGCTGTTGTGTAATCCTCATAATCCTGTAGGACGAGTATGGACTAAAAAGGAGCTTAATGATTTATTAACTATTTTAGATCGTTATCAAATATTTTTGATTTGTGATGAGATCCATGGTGATTTAATGATGAAAAACCATAAATTAACATCTATTTATAATGTTGATGAAAAATATAATAATCGAATTATCGTGATGTCATCGCCTACAAAAACATTTAATATCGCTGGAATTAAAATAGCTTACACAATGATTAAAGATATTAAGTTACAGGAAAGGTTTGCCCACGAGGCAAAAAATTGTGGCATTAGTGCTATTAATATTTTCGGTTATGAAGCCATTATCGCAGCATATAATCATGGTCAAGTTTGGCTTGATGAAGCGCTTGAATATATTGAAGGCAATTTTGACTATCTTAAAGAATACCTACAAAAATATTTACCTAAGTGTCATTATTTAAAACCAGAGGGAACCTATCTTGCGTGGGTTGATTTTGGCGAATATGGTGTAAAAGAGGATTTCTGTAGCATTTTAACTAAAGAAGCTCGTGTTTTTTTAAATGCTGGAGTTAATTATAGTGAAGATACTAAAACATACGCAAGAATCAATGTAGCATGCCCTAGAAGCACTTTGACAAAGGGTTTGGATCGCATCAGAGAATATTTCACAAAATAATGTTTATAGTATATTTTATCTTTATTTTTAAATAAGAAATATGATAAAATATATCTATGCCGCAGTGGCGAAATTGGTAAACGCATACGACTCAAAATCGTACGGGAAACCTTGTGGGTTCGAGTCCCACCCGCGGCACCAGTTATTAAATAAACCCTTGTATGACAGGGGTTTTTGTTTTTTGAGCATATTTGTTTTTTTATATTTTAATTGCATTGAGGTGTATGTATCTGTATTATTAAAATATATATGAGTGTTATTATAAGGCACAAAGTTATTTATTTTAATAATAAAGTAACAGAAAGCTAACTATATAAAAATCAAGTAATTATGATGAAAAAGTTTGAAAATGTTAAGTTATTTGATTTGTTAGCTTATAAATGTATATTTGTTCTTTGAAATTGTGAATATTGGATTATTGTAGGCATGATAAAAACTAC
>JAXFOQ010000016.1:0-28841 GCA_034180345.1 Erysipelotrichaceae bacterium
ACAAAAAGGACTAGTGTTTCCACTAGATCATTATCTCGCAGTACATACTGCAATATAAATTGAACCGCTGTATACGAGAACCGTACGTACAGTGGTGTGAGAGGGATTAAATAAATTAATTATTTAATCTCTACTTAATTATTAATAAATTAAAAAATAGCTAATTTATTGACAACATCATCACTTATGTTAAAATTTTTATTGGATTAAATTGAAAACCATTATCATATTGGATAATGAATATATTGGGTGGAGAAAAGATGAAACATAAGTATTTTAATATATTATTGATTGTGGCTGTGATTACTAGTGGCTGTAGTCATACTGTTAAACAAGAGGTGGCGGTTAAACCTTTTGAAGTTAAAGAAACTAAGTATGCCAAAGACTTAACAACTCAAATTTTAGTTGATCATGAAAATTTTAAACAAGATAATATTGTTAAGGTTATTAAGCATGGCGACCATTATCATGTGTTTACAAAAGATGGTCAGGAATATATAAGTTACAAGGATCCTAGATCGTCAGATTATGATACATACTCAAATGAGATAATAACCGTTATTTCAAGTGAAGAATTAAATGGTAAAGTAATTGTCGAAAGTTTTAAGCATGGTGATCATTGGCATGTAAAAACTGCTGATGGAAAAGAATATGTGGTTTATTCCGATCCCAATGGTAAGAGTAACATTAATCAAATTATCTCTATATCATCTAATAACGATACTAGAGTGGTTAGTAAAATTGTAAAACACGGCGATCATTACCATGTTACTATCAATGGTGTTGAAGAAATAATGTATGAAAAAGATCTTGCTAAGCTTAAACAAAGTATTAAAAAATTGCCACCCATTGAAATAGCTAAAGATGACAGCATCATTGATGCTGAACATGATGATATACATGTTAATATGCATTTTCACGGCACTAATAAATATTTAGCAGGCGAGGAATTAAGGCTTTACGCCCATAGCTCGGTTGCCGGTATTAAAACATATCGATGGCTAATTAAAAAACAGGGTGCTAAGAATTTTGATATTATTGAAGGCAAACAAGAAAATACCTTATCGATGCCTGTTGATTTAACTTATGATCAAGCTAAAATTAAGGCACAGGCCCTTGATAAAAATGCTAAGGTGCTTGATACAGCAACATTAACGATAAGTGTTAAAAAAGAAATTGATACCAATAGCGAAAGTGCCAAACACATTTTAATCAATGACTTAGGCATTAATGAAAAGATTGCTGCCTTATTTGAATCTGAATATAAATTTAAAACAGCTGGAAATATTAAATTTCCATTTGATACCTCTGATAAAAATGAATTACTACAATTTTTAAATCAAGTTATCTATTTAAATTTAGAAGGCATTGAAAATCCAAAAAATGATAATATTTTTAAATATATCAGGAATATTCAGGGTTTAAGTTTTAGTGATAATATTAGTGCTGTTGAACTTAAAGATTTAATTGACAATAATCAATATCTCAAAACTAATCTTAGTTATTTGTCATTAAATAAAACGGCGATTGAAAATTTAGATTTTATTAATCAATTACGACATTTGCAACAACTAGAATTAGATGGTCTTGATAAACAAGCGATTAATTTTGATCGTATTGATGTTGAAAAATTATCGCAGATATGGAAGCTGTATATAACTGATGTTGACCTTGAGGATATTAGCTTTTTAAGTAAGTTTCCAGCATTGCAAAAACTCAAGCTATCTAAAACCAATATTCATGATATTGGTGCGATTGCAAATTTGGGTGAATTAAAAGAATTAACACTGGCCAACAACAAAATTGATGACCTAAGTAATTTGCGTAATTGTTCGAAATTAACTAAATTAACCTTAGATGGTACAACTACAACCAGTGGCAAACAGGTGGACATCAGTTTTGTGAATGATACCAACATTGATACCTTATTGATGAAAAAGTGTAAACTTACGGATTTAAGTGCTTTAAGTGGCAATGATAAATTAAGACAATTAGATGCTTCGGATTCTGACTATCAATTAACTGCAAATGGCTTACCTGATAACTTACCAAAACTTGAAGGTTTAAATATTTCTGGTGGATATTTTACATCATTGAATGATCTACCTATCTATCCAAATCTTAAACAATTGGCCTTGGATCGTTCAGGCTTAAGTGATTTAAATGGTATTCAAAAACAAAAACAACTTGAGATAGCTTCGTTTGTCGGGAATATGATTTCAACTTTTATGATTGATGAACCAGCTCCATCGGTATTGGGTCTGATGCTTACAAACAACAACCTTAAGAGCTGGGAGGGATTTAAGGTAAATTTCCCTAATGCCTTAGATGGTACTATTGTGGTTAAGAATCCGATAAGTGGGACCACCCCAGAATAGTTTAGATATTAACGATAGAAAATTGAGTAGATGATTGAAACTCAATTTTCTATCAATTGATATGTAGCTGAGATTTAATTATCCGATTATCCCAAAAAAATAAAATTGGATATTGCATTTTATGTATGTATTTGATATTATGTTATAGCAATGTTAGGGAATTCTGGTTCCTTAGCCAAGTGGTAAGGCAATAGACTGCAACTCTGTGATCATCAGTTCGAATCTGATAGGAACCTCCAAATTATACTTGGGGATGTGGCGGAATGGTAGACGCGTCGGACTTAAAATCCGGCGATAGCAATATCGTAAGGGTTCAAGTCCCTTCATCCCCACCATTTATATTTAGAGAATCAGTTCTAATATTGCGAAATTCGGGATGTAGCACAGCTTGGTAGTGCACTTGATTTGGGATCAAGGGGTCACAGGTTCAAATCCTGCCATCCCGACCATTATTTATATTTATGGCGAGGTGGCTCAGTTGGCTAGAGCATTCGGTTCATACCCGGAGGGTCGTGGGTTCGAGTCCCACCCTCGCTACCATGTTTTAGGGCAACGGACCCTTAGCTCAGTTGGTCAGAGCTACCGGCTCATAACCGGTTGGTCGTAGGTTCGAGTCCTACAGGGTCCACCATTAGTTTAATATATTTGGAGAAATACCCAAGTGGTTGAAGGGGTCGGTCTTGAAAACCGAAAGGTCGTGTGAGCGGCGCGTGGGTTCGAATCCTACTTTCTCCGCCATTTTATTTAAAAACTGATTTGTTTATCTATATCGCGAGGTAGAGCAGTCTGGTAGCTCGTCGGGCTCATAACCCGGAGGTCGTTGGTTCAAATCCTTCCCTCGCAACCAATGGTTCTGTAGCTCAGTCGGTAGAGCAATGGACTGAAAATCCATGTGTCGCCGGTTCAATTCCGGCCGGAACCACCATTGATTAAATAAACCCTTGTATTACAAGGGTTTTTGTTTATTTTATTCACTACCAACATAGTGGTTAAAAATATTAAATTTAGAGTTGATTTTTTATGTGAAATATGAATGAAAATCTCTTACATTAAAAAATAGTTGAATAGTCAACTATTTTAGTGCATTTGTATTGAAATAGCATTTTAAGATGTCTATAATATACTTACGGAAATATTAAAAGAGGAGAAAAGACTATGCAAGTAAGAAAGCGTGATGGAAGAATTGTTGATTTTGAAATAGATAAAATTATTATTGCGATTGAAAAAGCAATGAGTTCTCCTCAGGGAAGATTTGTCCCTGGTCAGGCACTGGAGATTGCCAATATTATTACTGATAATTACAAGAAGCGTGATCGTGATATTGTTTCCATTTATCAAATTGAAGATGATGTTTACTATGCGTTAATTGATTTTAATAATGCCCAAACTGCCAAGGCTTATGAAAGTTATAAGGCGGTTCAAACATATAAAAGACAGGTAAATACTACTGATGACAGTATCTTGAGCTTGTTGGCACAATCAAATCCTGAACTTCAAGATGAAAATTCTAATAAAAATGCTCACATCGTTTCTACTCAACGGGATTTAATTGCAGGGGAAATTTCTAAGGATATTTCAAAGCGTAAATTATTACCTGCCGATGTTTTACAAGCACATGAAACTGGTGCTATTCATATTCATGATCTTGATTATTTAATTCAACCGATGTTTAATTGTTGTTTAGTTAATCTTAAAGATATGCTTGATAATGGCACGGTGATTAACGGTAAGAAGATTGATAGCCCTAAGTCTTTCCAAGTTGCTTGTACGGTTACGACTCAAATCATTGCCCAGGTTGCTAGTGCCCAATACGGAGGTCAAACAATTAATGGCATTGACCGTATTTTGGCTCCTTATGTTAGAAAATCATATGATAAATATTTGGCACAGGTGCTTGAGGAACAAAAGGAAATCTATGGTATTGAAGCCAACCTTGAGGCTGCTAAAAAGATTGCCTTAAAAAGAACTCGTAAGGAAGTAAGGGATGGTGTTCAAACTGTTCAATATCAAATTAATACCCTTATGACTACCAATGGACAAAGCCCATTTGTAACCCTGTTTATGCACTTTGATCCTAATAGTGAATATGCCAAAGAAGCCGCAATGATTGATGAAGAAATCTTGCTTCAAAGAATGCAAGGTATTAAGAATGAGGCCAATGTCTATGTAACACCAGCCTTTCCGAAATTAATCTATGTCATTGATGAACATAATATTCATGAAGATAGCGAATATTACTATTTGACTGAACTTGCAGCAAAGTGCACAGCTAAAAGAATGTATCCTGATTATATCAGTGCTAAAAAGATGCGCGAAATGTATGAGGGCAATATTTTTGGACCTATGGGCTGTCGTGCCTTTTTAACTCCGTATAAAGAAGAAAGCGGTGCTTATAAATTTGATGGTCGTTTTAATCAAGGTGTATGTACAATCAATCTCCCTCAGATTGGAATTTTAACCAAAAATGATGAAGCATCATTCTTTGAACTTTTAGATAAGCGTTTAGAATTGGTTAAGAAAGCCTTGTTGGTGCGTCATAATTTACTTAAGGGAATAACTAGTGATGTTTCTCCAGTACATTGGCAACATGGAGCCATTGCCAGATTAAAACCTCACGAACCAATTACCAAGTATTTATTTGGTGGTTATTCAACAATTACTATTGGTTATATTGGTATTTATGAAGCTAGTATGTTGGTAAAGGGTGTATCTCATACAACCCCGGTAGGTAAGGAATTTGCCCTTAAAATTATGGATCGTTTAAATGCTAAAAAGGAAGAGTGGACTAAAGAATACAATATTTCTTTTGCGGTATATGGTACACCGGCTGAATCACTTACCCATCGTTTCTGTGCTATTGATTTTAATCGTTTTGGTGCCATTAAAGATGTAACTGACAAGGGTTATTACACCAATAGTTATCATGTTGATGTTCGTGAAAATATTGATGTCTTCTCTAAATTTTCATTTGAACAAGAATTTCAAAAGAAGTCCACAGGTGGTATGATCAGTTATGTTGAAATACCTAATATGGCTAACAATATCGAGGCAATTATTTCAATTATTAAATTTATGTACGATAATATTATGTATGGAGAATTTAATACTAAATCGGATTATTGTCATGAATGTGGATTTGATGGTGAAATCAAGGTAAATGAAAAGGGTGATTGGGAATGTCCACAATGTCATAATCAATCGCGTGAACACTTAACGGTTATTCGTCGTACATGCGGATATTTGGGTGAAAATTTCTGGAATAAAGGTCGTACCAAAGAGATAAATGCCCGTGTATTACATATTTAATTATGAATTATGGTCAAATTAGATCGCTCGATATTGCGAATGGTCCTGGAATTAGAACGACATTATTTGTAACAGGTTGTACCCACGCCTGCCCCGGTTGTTTTAATGGTGATTATCAAAATCCTTGTTTTGGTGATGAATATACCGATGCTCAGACAAGACAATTAATTGAAAATTTAGATAAAGATAATATCAAAGGGATAACCGTCTTAGGTGGTGAGCCCTTCCAGAATGTTGATGGCTTGTTGGAGGCGATGAAGAAAATTAGAAATTTTATTGATGAATATAATCTCAAACATCAAAATGATGTTGGTTATAATTTTCATAAGGATATGTGGGTATATAGTGGTTATACTTATGAAGAAATCATCGCTGATCAAAAAATGGCTTCATTGTTGGAATATTTCGATGTTCTTATTGATGGTAAATTTATTTTAAAATTATTAGATTTAAGATTAAAATTTCGCGGTAGTTCCAATCAAAGAATTATTGATATTAAAAAAACTAAGGCAACAGGCAGTTTAATTGAATTAACACAATACTATTAGGTAGGCATTGACCTACCTTTTATATGTTAAAATTATCTTATGTTAAATATTTTTTTAGCTGATATTATTACTAAACAGAAAAATTATCTTGATAAGAATGATCGAATTAATTATTTTAAAACTAGGCATCTTATTACTAAGGTTGGAAGATTATTTGATAGGTATTTAGTCGATTTGAACACAGCCCTTTATAATGATCAGGGCAATAATTTTATTACTAAAAAAGAACTTAAAAATATGGTGAAAACTGCTAAGGGTAAATTAAAGAATATTGTTAAATATCGTTGTTTGAAAAGACTTAATTATATTAAAAATAGCTATTCATTTAATAAACCACTAGGGGTGGTATTTATTGGTTTTATTGATGGATTTGATAGTCATAATTTTATTAAGGTGATATTTGAAAATTTAATTTGTGGCAATTCATTAATTATTAGATTACCAAATAATATTCCCAATACATCAAGCGTATTGAAGTTGATTTTTGGTTATTTTGATGATGCTAAGATAAGTTTATTAAATGGTGATTATATTTCAGAAAAAGAATGTTTGAATGCTGAATATGATTTGATATATTTAATTGGTAATAATTACCAAACAGCCGATGATATATATACTTTAATTGATTTTAAAGGACACTATCAATTTGATGAAATTATCAAAACTAATTTTAATTTTATTGTTGATCAACAAAATCAAAAAGTTCTTTTGACTGAGCTTAAAACAGCGATTAAAGATGTCAAATTATATAATGTTGAAAATATTCAACAACAATTATTATGGAAATTTTCAAGTTTAAATGAACACTATGAAATAGGTGGTAAGGTCCATAATGGAGGTTATACTCCAATAGTGATGAAGAATTTGTCTTTGTATGATGAAATTACGAAGATGGATTTTAAAATGGTAGTTTATAAATTGATTATTTTAAATAATATTAGAGATAATTATTTAATGTTGGATCATAAGAAAATATCTATCTACAGCAATGATTTTCGATATTACTATTTTATGATTAAAAACATTAATTCATCTTATTTTAGATTAAACGGTATTGATATTTTAAGGGGTTGTGATTTTGAGATTAATAAGCTCTTAAAAAGTGCTGAAGTTGATGATTATTGGTTTAAACATTGGTTTTGATAATTGAAATAGTTAGTATTCTAAACTATAATTAATACAAAGCAATAATTTAAAAGTAGTAATTAATAACATTTAATTTAGCGAAGAAATGATGGTGCAAGATTTCTATTAAAGTATTAATGAATTCAATTAGATTGCTGGGAAACCCGTATAACTGCGTTAAAGTTTTAAGTTATAAATTAAGGTGGTACCGCGTATTACGCCCTTTGTATCGCTTTTTTATTTTATAGGAGGGATTATGAAAATCGACAGTATTAAAACAGAGTTTGATCAAGAGTTGTTGCAGGTTGATGATTTAGAAAGTTTAAACAGTTTAAGAATTAAATATCTAGCTAAAAAAGGAAGTATTCAGGCACTGATGCTTGAAATGAAGAATTTATCCAAGGAAGAAAAGCCTCTTTTTGGACAAAAAGTAAATCAATTAAAGAATGAAATTACAACATTGATTGAAGAAAAAAATGAAGCACTAAAGAATAGGGCTTTGAACGATAAGATTAACCAAGAAAAAATTGATATTACCTTAGATGCTTATCGTCCTAAGATCGGTCATTTACATCCTTTGTATATCATTCAAAAAGAGCTTGAAGATTTATTTATTTCAATGGGTTATAAGATTGCTGAGGGACCTGAAGTGGAATTGGATTTCTTTAATTTTGAACGCGCCAATACTCCAAAGGATCATCCAGCTCGTGATATGCAGGATACCTTTTATATCAATAAAGAGTTGTTGTTGAGAACACATACAACCGCTATTCAAACTAGGGTCTTGGATAGTACTGATAAATTACCAATTAAGGTAATATGTCCTGGTAAGGTTTATCGCCGTGATGATGATGATGCGACACATTCGCACCAATTTATGCAGATGGAAGGTCTTGTGGTTGGTGAAGGGGTTTCACTTGCAGACTTAAAGGCTACCTTGCAAACACTGGCGGATAAGATGTTTGGCAGTGGGAGAAAAATTCGTTTTAGACCCTCATACTTTCCTTTTACAGAACCATCTTTTGAAGTTGATGTCAGTTGTCATATGTGCCAAGGAAGTGGTTGTAATGTCTGTAAACAAACTGGATATATTGAAGTTTTAGGTAGTGGTATGGTCCATCCTAATGTTTTAAAAGATGCTGGTTTTGATCCTGAAAAATATAGTGGTTTTGCCTTTGGTGTCGGTATTGAGCGTGTGGCCATGCTTAAATATGGTATTGATGATATTCGTAATTTTTATATTAATGATTTGCGTTTTAATCGCAATTTCGATCGTTTTGAATAAGGAGATACAAGAATGAAGATAAGTTATAAATGGTTAAAGGATTTTGTGAATTTAGATGATGTTAATCCTTATCAATTACAGGAATTATTGACAAATGCTGGACTTGAAATTGAGGAGGTTTATCCTCTTGCAAGAGGTAGTAATCTTACGATAGGTAAGGTTATTGAATGTAAGGCCCATCCTGATAGTGATCATCTACAAATTACTAAAGTAGATATTAAGGATGAGATATTGGATATTGTTTGTGGTGCTAAAAATTGTCGAGCAGGAATTAAGACCATCGTGGCAAAGGTAGGGGCAAAACTTCCAAATGGTGAAATTAAATCATCTAAGGTTCGTGGAGTGATATCTAATGGTATGCTTTGTAGTTTAAGGGAACTTGGTGTTGATCCTAAGCGTCTTACCGAAGAACAAATTGGTGGGATTGAAATATTGGCTGATGATGCTCCACTTGGGATTGATAATGTCTTTGAATATTTAGGTCTTGATGATGTGATTTTAGACGCCAAACCAACACCTAATCGCCCTGATTTGTTGAGTGTTTTTGGAGTGGCCAAAGAGGTTGGAGCGGTACTTAGGCGTGAAGTTAAACTTCCTGATTATCGTCATAAGGCTGATATTGGCGTTAAAACTTCATTTAATCTACAAAGTAAGACTGATAAGTGTAAATTATTTAATGGTAAGGTGGTAAATCATGTGGAGGTATTTGAAACACCAGCCTTTATGCGTGAGCGTTTAATTAATAGTGGTATTCATTCGCTTAATAATGTAATTGATATTAGCAATTATGTAATGTTGGAATTGGGACAACCACTACATTTTTATGATTTAGATAAAATTAGCAGTCATAGTATAGCGGTTGAAGAGGGTCGTGATGAAGTATTTACCACCCTTGATAATCAAGAGTATAAGATTGAAAAAGAAGATCTGGTGATTACTGAAAATGGCAAGGTTGTCGGTATTGCTGGTGTTATGGGTGGAGATAATAGTAAGATTGATGAAAACACCAAGGGTATTTTTATTGAGGCTGCTATTTTTGATGGTGCCAGCATTAGAAATACGGCCCGTCGTTTAAATCTGATTACCGAAGCTTCAGTGCGTTTTTCAAAGGGTATTGAAGCTTTAAATCCTTTTAAAGCCGTTGATCGTGCTGTTGAACTTTTAACAACCTATGCCAATGCCAGCGGTTTTGAAGAAAATATCTCCCTTGGTAATAAGGCTCCTGAAATTAGTGAGGTTTGCGAAAGTCTAACTCATATGAATATGTTGTTAGGAACAGATTACCAAGCACATGAGGTATTACCGATTTTTGAATATTTGGATTTTAATCCTAAATTTGAAAATGATATTTTTACCTTACAAATACCTAGTTTTAGACAGGATATTAAAATTGCCCAAGATATTGATGAAGAAGTTATTCGTTTAATGGGTTTTGATCGCTTGAAGACTAAAGATGCTGATGGTTTAGAAACATATGGATCATTGACAAGTGAGCAATCATTAATTAGGAAAACTAAGGATATTTTGGTGGGCTTTGGTTTGGAAGAAGTAATTACCTATACTTTAATTGATGAAGAATTAAAGAATGATGAAATCTTAGCCGACAGTGCTAATTATGAATTATTATCACCAATGAGTGAAAAACGCCGTTATCTTCGTGAGTCGATGATGGGTTCAATCTTGGAATGTGGATCTTATAATCGTGCCAGAAAGGTTAAGAATATTAATATTTTTGAATTTAGTAAATTTTCAAATCAAAATGGCAATTATAGTAAATTAGGTCTTTATTTATCAGGTAATTTAAATGAATCTCGACTTTTAAATTACCATCTTGAAAGTAATTTCTATACTTTTAAAGGGATGATTATTGAATATTTAGGAAGACTTGGTATTAAAGAAAAACGCCTTCATTTTGAAATTAATGATTTAGATACGGAACATTTTTATCCTCATAAGAGTGCGAAATGTTTAATTGATGGAAAAGTATTTGGTTTATTCGGTTATATCCACCCAAATGTCTTAAATAAGTATAATCTTGAAGAAAGTTTATACGGTGAATTTTTAATGGATACAGTATTTGAGGTAGCTAAGGAGAAGGTGGCATTTAAAGCCTTGGATCGCTTCCCTAGCTCAATTCGTGATTTAGCCATTGTGGTTAAGGAAGATATTTTAGCAAAAGATATTATTAAAACGATTAAAAATACCAGTAAACTGGTTCAAGATTTAGAAATATTCGATATTTATCAAGGCGATCATATTGAAAAGGGTTATAAATCAGTAGCGATCAGTTTAACTTATAATGCCAAAGACCACACCCTAAGTGATGATGAACTTCAAAAGGCTCATGAAAGTATTTTAGAAAGCTTGAAGAAAAAATTATCGGCAGAAATAAGAGGTTGAAATGATTAAAGATAACAAGATTTTGATTGGTAAGGCTGACGATCAGGAAATTTATTTATTACCTAAGATGGCTAATCGTCATGGATTGATTGCTGGTGCTACTGGTACTGGTAAGACTGTAACTCTAAAGGTTTTGGCTGAGGGTTTTAGTGATTTAGGGGTTCCAGTATTTATTGCGGATATTAAGGGTGATGTTAGTGGACTATGTGTTTCTGGTAGTGATTTTGTTTTAAATCGAGCTTCAGAAATGGCCTTGTCTAATTTTAAACTTAAGGCTTATCCAGTAGAATTTTTTGATGTCTATGGTAAAAATGGCCATCCTATTCGTGCCACTGTTAAGGATATGGGTCCGATGATGCTGGCGAATATTTTAGAATTATCAGATTCACAAACAGGGATATTAAATATTGTTTTTAAGATTGCAGAAGAAAAGGCTCTAGATTTAATTGACTTGGAAGATCTTAAAACAACACTTAGATATATTAATGACCACACTGATGAATTAATCCTGAAATATGGAAATATTACCAAGCAATCAGTAGCCACTTTAATCAGAAATATTCTTGTTTTAGAACAGGAAGGTGGAAGTATTTTTTTTGGTGAACCAGCTTTTAATATTAATGACTTAATTAGATTTGATGGTGTCAATGGAATTATTAATATTTTAGATTGTCAAAAATTATTTCAACGACCAAAATTATATACCGTCTTTTTAATTTGGTTATTAGATAGTTTATATAATTCTTTACCTGAGGTTGGTGATCTTGAACGCCCTAAAATGATTTTCTTTTTTGATGAGGCTCATTTAATTTTTTCTAATAGTTCTAAGTTGTTGTTAGAAAAATTTGAACAGGTTATCAAATTAATTCGTTCTAAGGGTGTAGGCATTTATTTCTGTACTCAAAATCCTAGAGATATTAATGATAATGTTTTAGCTCAACTCTCAAATCGCATTCAACACGCTTTAAGGGCCTATACACCCAATGAAATCAAAGCGGTTAAATTGGCTGCCCATAGTTTTAGAGCCAACACTGAATTTGATACCGGCGAGGCCATCATTACTCTTAAAACAGGTCAGGCTCTGGTATCGACCTTAGATGAACAAGGGGCGCCGATTATTGTTCAAAAAACTAAGATTTGTCCACCATCTTCTAGCTTGGATGCTATTGATGATACAAACAGAAATAACTGTATTAAAATTTCGTTTATCTATGGTAAATATGAGGAGCGTCTTGAAAGAATGACAGCTCATGAGCATTTAACTAAAGAAACAGAAGATCTAAATAACCAAAAGATTTTAGAGCAGGAACAACAAAAGCTTCAAAAAGAGGCTGAAAAACTTAAAAAGGAACAACAAAAATTATTGGAAAAGAAAGAAAAAGCTCATATTAAGCAATTGGAAAGACAAAGGATTCGCAATGAACGCCATTTAAATCGGGCAATTTCTGGTATGACGAGTGTGGTTTCCAGAGAAATTGGAAAGACTATAATTAAGGGAATTAAGAATTTATTTAGCAAGTAGAGGTGGGAAATGATATATACATGCACACTAAATCCTAGTTTGGATTATTATATGTTTGTTGAGGAAATGAAAAGTCAGGAACTTAATCGTTCTTATGAGGAAACATTTAAAGCTGGTGGTAAGGGTGTTAATGTTTCAATTATGTTAAGTAATTTATTAATACCTTCAACAGCGCTGGGTTTTTTGGGTGGCTTTATCAAAGATAAATATTTAGATTGTCTTAATCAACATCATTTTTTAGAACCCTTATTTACCAATATCAATAATGATACTAGAATAAATGTTAAGATAAGTGGTGATAAGGCCATTGATATTAATGCCAAGGGACCAAAGATAAACGATGGTGAATGGGAAAAGTTTTTAAAGCGAACTTCAAAGATTGATGAACAAGATATTTTTGTGTTTAGCGGTAATGTTCAAGCAACACTGGAGGATAAGGTTATGGAACTTTTGATTGATCTATTTAAGCGTAAAGTTTCGATTGTTTTAGATACTAATCCTACTTTGATGCGCAAGTTATTAAAGTATCACCCCTTATTGATTAAACCGAATTTTGAAGAATTTAAATCGATGTTTGATGAAGAAATTAGTGATGATGATATTTATTCAAAGGCAAAAATTTTGCTTGATGAAGGGGCTCAGCATATAATTATTTCTAAGGGAGCTGAAGGTTCGATATTCATCAGCAAGGATCATCAATTTAAAGCTGTGGGTATTAAAAGTGAAGTTAATAATACTACAGGAGCTGGTGATTCAATGGTAGCTGGTTATATTTTTTCAATCATTAGAGGAGGCAATCAATTAGAAGCTTTTAAATATAGCGTGGCTTCATCACTGGCAACAGTAAATAGTCAAGAATTAGCTAGTCGTGAAATGGTTGAAAAGTATTATAATATTGTTGAAATGGAGAATTTATGAAAAAGATTTTAAAATTTTTAATGGTTGTTATGTTTCTTGTTGGTTGTGCTAAAAATAAAGATATTACTAAACCGATAGAGAAATTAAATATTGAATTAAGTACACAAATTAGTACCTATGATATTGATATGAGCGCTTATAATAATATGACTGCTTATAATCATCAATTCTTAGGTCTTAGTCCTGATGAATTTTTAAAAGTTGAGGATGTTAAGGCGACAGGCATTTTTATGTTTGGTTTTAATCGTTGCCACGCCTGTCAAAAGGCTGTCAGCAATCTGAATGAAGTTGCTAAGACTTATGATCTTAAAGTTTATTATATCGATTGTTATAGCAAGGTTTATCCCTTCCAACCGAAGTATGAGCAAATAATAGAAAAAATTGGTAAGATTTTGAGTTTGGGCGAGGATAAGAAACCGGCCTTGTTTACACCTGAGGTTATTGCGATTAAAAATGGGGAAATTGTCGATCATCATTCAGGCATTCCACAAGCAGATGGAGAATTAAATGATCAACAAATTCAGGAATTAAAAGACCATTACCAAAAATTATTTGAATCCTTAAGAACAAAATGACCTTAAAACTTATTGAAAAATATCGGCTTGATAGTTTCGGAAGTGTTGATGGTAGTCCGATGATTAATTATAATATCATCTTAGATGATACGGTTATCGGATATATTGATTTAAGTTTATCACTCAAAGCAGAAGATTATTGTTATGGACATATCGGTTATGCGATTTTTGAAGATTTTCGCGGTCATCATTATGCTAGACAAGCTTGCGAACAATTATTGAAAATTATTGCTGAAAATAACTTACTTAGTGAAGTAATCATTACTGCTTCACCTCATAATATTGCCAGTATTAAGACCATCGAAGCTTTAAAGGCTGAGTATCTTGAAACAATTAAATTACCATTTTTACATGAATTATCACTAAGAGGAGAAGGGATAAAAAGGATATATAGAATTAAAGTATGATTAAAAATATTAATAGGGTTTATAAACAAACAAAACGCATTTTAAATAGTCGCTTTTTTATTACGGCTATTATTTTGTTAGCACAATTTTTATTGTGGTTTTTTGGTTTCTATGCCTTTACTAATATCAGTCGTATTGCCTATACCCTATCACTTATTCTTAGTATTGTCATTATTATCTATTTATTGAATAAACATGATAATCCCTCATATAAAATTGCGTGGTGTATTATCATTTTGATTGTTCCTTATATTGGTGGTCTAATATATCTGCTATTCGGTGGGAAAAAGGTTCCAAAAAAGTTATCCAAGCGTATTTTAAGTGAATATGATGAGGCTAATGGAGTTTTAATTCAGAAACAGGAATATAAGGATAATTTAATTAATGTTGATGATAATGTTAAACATATTTTTAATTTAGGTCAGGCAATATCGGATTATCCATATTGTCAAAATAGTAGTGTTTCATATTTAAAAAATGGGGAAATATTTTATCAAGAATTAATGAGTGAACTCAATAAGGCTCAGAAGTTTATTTTTATGGAATACTTTATCATTGATGAAGGATATATGCTTGATAGTATTATTGAATTATTGAGGAAGAAAGTTGCTGATGGGGTTGATGTTTATTTTATGTATGATGATGGGGGTTGTGTTAAAACTATAGACTATCATTACTATAAAAAATTATGTAATTATGGTATTAAAGCTACTATTTTTAATCCTATAACACTAAAACTTTCAAGTACCATCAATAATCGTGATCATCGTAAAATTACCGTAATTGATAATAAGGTAGCCTTTATGGGTGGGGTTAACTTGGCTGATGAATATATTAATGTTAAGAAGCGTTTTGGTAAATGGAAGGATTGTGCAATCAAGATTAAGGGTGAGGCAGTTTTTAATTGTACTGTTATGTTTATGCAATTCTTTAATGCCTCATCAAAGAGTTCTTATAACTACAATGATTATAAATTAGCTTATGATGCTAATGAAGCCAAAGACTTTGTCTTAGCTTTTAGCGATACCCCAACTGATGATGATTTGGTCGGTAGAAGTATTCATATGGCAATGATTAGAAATGCTAAAAGGTATTTATATATTCAAACACCTTATTTAATTCTGGACTACGATATGACTAATGCCTTAATTAATGCTGCTAAAAGTGGTGTTGAAGTTATTATTACTACCCCAGGCATACCTGATAAGAAATTGGTTTATTTAGTAACTAGATATAACTACCGTCTATTACTTAAAAATGGCATTAAAATATATGAATATACACCAGGTTTTATTCATTCTAAGGTGATTATTTGTGATGACTTGTTGGCAACTGTTGGAACGATAAACATTGATTATCGTTCTTATTATCTTAATTATGAATGTGCAACATTATTTACTAATAAACAGGCTATTGATGATATTAGAGATGATTTTATTGATACGCTTAAGGTTTGCGAAGAAGTTGTGGAACATGAATATAAGAAAATTAATGTATTTATGAGGGTTGCGATGATGATAGCTAATATCTTTTCGCCATTATTTTGATTATGGAAAAGATTGATAATTTTAATCAGGTTTTATTCCTTCTTAAAGAGGGAGAAATCTTGGTAAGTAATAATAAAATAGTTAAATATCATCAAGAAACTTTAACCATTTATGATAATGGAAGTAAATATCGTTTGAGTATTGAAGATTTTATTACCTTATATAGATATGAAATATTTTATCTTTATGAAGTAAAAGGTGCTCAAATAGATATTGAAAAGGACTTTGAATATTATAATTTTAAACATAAATAATCTTTAAATTATCGGCTGTAACATTTAATTGCTGAGATGTAAATTAGGAGTGGTGTATTAATAAGCTTCGTAATCTTAAAATAGAGTTATCAAAAAGGAGGATTATATGATGAAGCTTGAAGATAAAATTATTTTTTAAGAAAAATAGAAGGTTTATCTCAAGAGGATTTAGCTGAAAAATTAAATGTTTCAAGACAGGCTATTTCTAGATAGGACTACAAGTACCGAGTTCAATGGAGATAATTAATAGTGTATAGTGTATTTATTTGATGAATTTCACACTTAATACACGTGTTCAAACACTAATAGGAGAAATGAAAACAAATACTCTCTACGATTTACTTCGCATTTCTCGTTGGTATAATAAAATTCAATTTATCTAAATCAACAATTAATTGAGCGGTTAATCATGATAGATTAACCGATTTTCTAATGCTCAGATAATGAAAGATGAATCAATGAAATTGAATGAGGGATAAAAATCACATGTAAAAAACATAAAACTATAATATGATAGTATAAACTTGCGCATAAAAAAATATTGCAAAAAATTGTGAAATATAAGCATGTTAAAACATAAAATTTTATAAAAACTAAAATATATTGATTATTGTGCTTAATAATTGAATAATTGCATTATTTTAATTTTTCATGATAATATATAGCCATAAGAAGTAGTACTTAGTCAATAGGAGGAAAATAATATGGCAGGACAAATTCGTGTTTCACCAGAAACTTTAAAAGAAAGAGCTCGTAGTTACGGGCAGGCATCCAATGATGTCAACACAATTTTAGGAAATCTAACCAGACTTCAAGATCAACTACGTAGTGAGTGGGAAGGTCAAGCTTTCCAAGGGTTTGATGCTCAATTCCAAGAACTACGTCCAAAGGTTCAAAAGTTTGCTGAGTTAATGCAGCAGATTAACGTGCAATTGGATAAGACAGCTGATGCTATGATGCAACAAGATCTTGATTTACAAAAGAATTTTGGTTTCAAGTAATTTAAAATCATTGTATGATATTACTGAGGTGAGGTTATATGCCTCACCTCATTTTTAGGTGAGGAGTTTGTGATATGTTATGGGGAAGAAACGACTTTTTGTTTTTGCGATAATTCTTTTAGCAGTTGCTGGGTTGCTCTCGTCCGTAGGAATTGTGAAGCCTAAACAAATTGTAAACCAAAAGGAGCAGCTAATTACATCCGGAGATATAAAAATCGCCATTGTAAATGAAGATTCCGGCACTGAATATAATGGAGAACATTTAGATATGGGGAACGTCTTAGTACGTTCTTTTAGTGCCTCCGAAAGCTATGATATGGAAACTGTATCAAGAACCACTGCGGAACGGGGATTAGATAATAATTATTATCAGTTGATGATTGTCCTTCCAAGTACATTTTCTAAGGATTCATTAGAACTTGAATCCAGTTCACCAAAACAGGCAATATTTCAATATAAAATCAAGTCAAATAAACAAGTCCTATTGAAACAAGCGGAGCAAGCTGTGCTTGACTTCAAGACAAGTTTAAATAGAGATATTATTCATATCTACTTCACAAGTATTGTTGGAAATTTACAAGAAGCTCAAAATCATGTTGCTGGTATAGTTGAAAGTGAAAATGATTCATTACTCTATTACCAGAATTCTCTATCTTCACCTCTGAAAAATCATTCTGATAAATTCAATGGTATTTCAAACGATTCCCAATCAGCTTTAACTGTATTTGATCTTTTTAATGAACAAATTCATAACACCAACCAAGCATTTACAGATATTGCAAGTGTTGATAAAGATTATGGCCCACAGGTAGATGAGGTAAATAAGGCACAAGATGAGTGGAAAAGCTCGATTGAAGAAAGAGAAGATTCCATCAGAAAGTATGATGAAGACTTTTCTAAACTTACAGTCGATGATCCGCTAGAACAGATTTCAGAAATTAAAGAACAGCAGCTAAACAGTATGTTGGCTAATCCTTCATGGCGAACCCTTGTCAGTGATACTGTTGCCCTAAAAGAAAAAATCCTGCAACTTAATACTGATATTGATGAAAAGAACACAAAAGTAGCAACTTATTTGGATGGTGAATATAAAGATAAAATTCGCAATGCGGTAAGAGAATCGTTAGATTCAAATAAAATTGATACTTCAGGCACACTGGCATATTTTGTAAAAGATCTAAAAAACGATATTGATAAATATTTACTTAAAGAAGCAAATAAACTACCAGTTGTTTCAGACTCTCAAATTACATTTTTTAAGTTTGGATTCGGAGTATATCCGATGAGAAAGATAAATAGTTTTTTAAGAGCTTTCGCTGGAATAGATACGAGCAATGGAAAAGTTAATATCCGTAGTGCTGGTTATGAAGGCATTAAAGAATATATGAGATCAAAACAAATTGAAGACCAGATTACGTTTGATAATGTGACTGGAGATATTTCAAGTGTAGTGATTTCTGCACCAGAGAATTATTATTTTAGCAATGTTCAAGGCAATGAACAAACTGAAAAGAAAAATGAGATTACATTGAACCCACCCTTTGAAAGTAGTATCAATTATATCTTAAAGATGAGAGAGGATATTTCTTCAGAAAATTTTGGGGTCTTTGAGAATCCAACTGTAGACGTTCAAGTACAATCTACATTGAACACTGGAGAAAATTATAATCCTGCTTCAATAGAAGAAACGAACATGCAAATTGATGCACTCCGTAATTTACAATCGAATGACGCATCAACACTTGATGAGTTCAAAGCTCTTTCTATTCCGAAGGTAGAAATTTCTACAGATGGAACTACACAAAGTTATACATTAACCTATCACTTTTCAAAAAGTTATTCTCTAGGTGAAGGTTACGAAAATCTATCAAAAGATATATCTGATGTTGCGACATATAATGAAATGTATAACAGCTTTGCAGATAAAATAAAGTTTTTCTACGGGTTAGACATAAAGAACAATGAATATGCAAATAAAGCAGAAATCATACCTACTAATGATTCTTATTATAGTAAGCTTAGTTTAAATGGTTTATCTGAAATTCTGGTAGATATTGTATCTGGTACATTAATAGACGATGTTAAAAACAGTTTAAAACTCGAAACAATGGAAAATGAAGTTTCCACTTTACAAGAGGATATAAATAAATTGAATGAGCAAGTTAATCAGTTTGATTCCATTGTAGAATCAACTAATTCTGAAACTGCTAGAATCATTGAAGAAACACAAAAAGTAAAGCAAACTTTATTAGACAAACCAGAATGGATTGAAAATGAAGTAAGAGATAATACTGACATGGTAACAGTTGCCATGGATATAAATTCTGATTTAATCAAACTAATGAATGCCAGTGCAACGTTAATGCGGAACACAGAATCGAATCAATCAACATCTGAATATATTCTAGCCAGCTTTAAAGAGTTGGATCAAAAAGTAAAGAAACTTGAATCGGAGGGGACTGCTCTTGCACAGCAGGTAACAGATCTAGAAAATGTTTTATCCAAAGAATATAGTACGAACAAGGCATTCCTCGATAATTTCACAAATGTTTTGAGTAATACAAAAACTGGAAACTCGAAGAATGAGACAGTTTATCAATACTTATCTAATCCAATTAATTCTCAAAATCTAAATACAACTCTTACATCAAATCAACAACAAAAATCAGATTTCCGTTCTGGGCTTGTAATTGTGTTAATTAGTTATATGGCAAGTATGATTGTAGGCTACTTCATGCAATCAGTAAATGTCGAAAAGCTGCGTAAAAAGAGGGTTATTTCAAGAGTTAGTGTAAGGAATGCCGTTTTGCCAATAAGCATTCTCTTGTTGTTTGGCTTCTTGATAGGTGGTGTTTCAGGTTTGGTTTTAGGACTGAAACTAAAAGTGGATTATTTGTCTATTCTGTTATTGATTGGCCTTATGTCCTATATATCAATCGGTTTTGTTCTGCTGAATAATTTACTATTTAAGCATTTGAAAACTCTGGGAATGATGTTCAGTGTTTGTTTCCTATTACTGTTTATCATTACCAATAGTCAATTTTTCGATGTTGCTTATGAAAAGATGAGTCAAACCATTTCTTATTTCACCCCTTTAACTTATGGAGAACAAATAATTACACAGTGGATCAATTCAAGTACCACCACAGTAATTCCGGTGTTGGTTTTAGGTGTAATGTTATTGATTTCTCTTGTGTGTAACCTATTTACATATCGTAGAGCAAAGATATAGAGGATACAGTATGATGAGATTGTTAAAAATAATTAGTCTGCTCTTTATTGTTGCTGTATTGATTATGCCTGTAAAGGCAGAGGGAGAAAATGAGAATCCAGGTGATCAAAACGGAAATGGTTCGTTGAAAATTGACACCGAATTAAATTCAACGTCTAACAGTCAGAAGTCATCTTATGTTGAAGAAACAGATTTATATAACCTGTTTGTTCCGGAGACAGATAATAAGGTCAGAATGATACAGCAAGAAGAAGTATCTACATATAAGCAGGAAAAAGAATCGATTTTTCAGCAGAAACATACTTCTGGCAAAAATGAACAAGAGTATCGCAGTTTATTGTTTCAAGCCAATCAAGCAATTAAAAATAGTGAAGGGGATACGGTTCATTTAGAAGCACCAAAGAAACAAATATCAATCATTACAATTGTTCTTGGACTTATGGGTTTAATTGTAATGGCATTATCGTTGGGCTTTACATTGAAAAAAAGGAGGGAACAAGATGAGTGAAGATAAATACGTGAACATTAACATTGACTTTAGTAAATTCTCTAAAGGGAAGTTTGATGTAAGGGTTCCAGTATATTTAACTCTGAAAGAGATTCTACAGATCATTGAGGAGGCTCTGCAAGTTAAATTGGATCTTGTAAATCCAGTAGCTAGAGTCTTACAAACGGGAAAGGTTATTCAAAGTTTAACAACTTTACAAGAAGCCGGCGAAGCTAAGAACGGCTTAACATTATTTGTTGAGGAAAGATAGATATGAAAGAGAAAATAATAGAATTTACTTTAGAGGAAATACATGGCAATCATGAAGTGGCATTGACCTTATTGAAAGGTGATAATTCCTATTTTATCAATAGCAACATTGTAAAAACGGAAGAAGGGGTTAGTCTCATTTTTACATACGAAGAAGAACAATATTTCACTTGGGATGATGCCATGGAAATGGGGAAGGATGAGCGAATCCGTCTTCTCTTGAACATTTGGAATATTTTCCCAGATTTAAAACAAACTTTCTTTACGTATGAGATGAAACCTGAAAATTTACTTTTTGATCGTAATGGACTACCACGCTTACTTTCTAAGGGCATTCAAAATCAAGTTCCACCATATGAACCAATAATGGAAGGAGAGTTTATTACGTTATATAAGGCAATGATTGTTGCATTAGTAGATAAGAAAAAATCTTTTCAGGAATTGATGGATGGACAACTTGACTTTTATAAGAGTACCTTGTTTGCTGAAAAAATCATAAAAGCAACTACACTTGATGAAATAAAGGTCTTACTAGAAGAGGAGTATAAAAAAGAAAAGCAGAATTCGGTCACATATCTAACAGTTGTGCCTAAAAAATTTGTTACTCTTTTGAAGGCTGTTACAGCTATCGGATCTTTCATGACAATTCTTGGATGTGCAATCAGTGGGTATATTCTCTTAGACACGCTTCCTAAAGAAAGAAATATCAGTAATATACGTCAAGCTTTTATCAATAATAATTATTCCGATGTAATTACATTGGCTAAAAAGGTTGATTCCAAGAAGATCAGCCAAGATGATAAATATTTAATTGCATACTCTACCATTATGACTGAGCCATTAACTGCTGCTCAGAAAACCGAATTAAGTAAAATTTCAACACAATCTTCAGAAGCTTATTTACGTTACTGGATTATGATAGGGCAACAAAATATTGACGAAGCAATTAATATTGCCAGTTATTTAGATGATCCTCAGCTTATGATGTATGGATTAACTAAGAAAATTGATGATGTACAGCGTGATCCAAGTTTAAGTGCAGAAGAAAGAACATCAACAATCAATGATTTAAAAAATAAATTGGATGAATTAAAGAAGAAGTATTTACTACCTGAAGGAAAACAAGAGTAGGAGGTGGTAAAGATGATGTTTTATATAATAACCGAAAATGAAGCTTATCATTTGCAGCCAAATCGAAAATATAAAATAGGATCAGAATACCAATCCGATATTCGCTTAGATGTGTTAGGAATATATGAGCTAACCACGCAAGAAACATCTATAATCTTTGCAGGTAATGAGTATTCTAACGGAAGACACTCCATTTTATGTGAAGAAAAATCATTTGAATTACTTTTAATTCAGAACAGAAAGTATGCTGTTTGTGATTTTTCTTCGGTTTATGCTTCATCAAAGCAATATAGTGACATTATTATCCAAAACAGTGAAGTGGAAGTTACGCTGAAAGAGAATAATTTTTTTAGTAGCGTACCTTTTTTCATAAACGGTAAACGAAGGAACGGTTCTGTTGCAATTAAAGACTATGATGAGATTGTACTTCCGCAAGGATATGCTTTTGTAAAGATCAAACAAGTTTTAATGATCGATTCCTTAGAACCAATTGAAAGTAAGTATATCTTATTGGATGAAATTGAAAAAGAAGAAAATAGAACGGATGATTTTCATCGAAGTCCAAGAATTATATTAAGACAACCAGATGATAAAGTGACGATTCTGCCTCCTCCGACAGAAGAAGAATCGAATAAGCAATCTTTACTCAAAATGATTATCATGCCATTGTCAATGATTGCAATGACGGTGCTAATGTATATTTTATCTGCTGGCGGTGGAATGATTTTAATGATGGTTGGTATGTCTTCTGTGACAATCATCATGTCGATCCAGTCGTATTTTGCAGAGAAAAAGAGAAGTAAAGAAAGAGCAGCTAAAAAATTAGCAGAGTACATAGCTTATCTTGATGAGAAATCAGAAGAATTGCATGGACTTGCTGATGAACAAAAAGCAGCATTAGATTATCACTACCCAGAGCCAAAAAATATTATTGAAATGGCGAAGGATGTTAATCGTCGAATTTATGAAAAAACACCTCATCATTTTGATTTCTTAGACTATCAGCTTGGAAAGGCAGTGATAAAGCCAAGTTTTGTGATTGACTTCAATCAAGCCGATATGACGAAATACAATGAGGAAGCCGGAAATAAAGTTGATGAAATATTAAAGCATTATCGTTTTTTGAAAGATCTCCCCCTTTGTACTGATCTTAGAACCGCTCCTGTTGGATATATTGGTAGTCGAAAGATTGTTATTGAACAGATCCAGCAGATGATGATTCAAATAGCAGCTTTTCATAGTTATCACGATGTCACGTTTATCCCAATCTTTCGAGAAGAAGAATTGCCACTCTGGAATTGGAGCCGTTGGTTACCACATACCATAATCCAAGCATTAAACACTCGTAGCTTTATTTATAATCAAAAGACGAGGGATCAGATACTAACTTCAATCTATCAGATGATTAAAGATAGAAAGATGAATGCCCAACAAAATAGTAGTAAAGAACAGATTTATTCACCTCATTTTATCTTCTTGATAACTGATTTGTCATTGTTGATGGATCACAATATCATGGAATATATAAATGAGGACTTATCCAGTCTTGGCATAAACTATGTATTCATTGAAGAAGTAATCGAAAGTTTACCTGAGCATGTTAAGACTGTAGTTGACTATAAGAGTGAGAAAAAGGGTGTCCTAATTCTACAAAACGGCGAATACCTTAACAAAGAATTTATTCCGCTCGAACGTATTCGTTTAAGCGAAAAAGAGATGTTCTCTACCTCTTTAAAGGCCGTAAATCATGTGCAAACATTGAGAAATTCAATTCCTAATTCTATAACTTTTTTGGAAATGTACCATGCTGAAAAAGTGGAAGAACTAAATATATTAAAACGGTGGCATCAGAATGATACATATAAAACAATGGCTGTTCCTTTGGGCGTTAGAGGAAGAGATGAACTTTTATATTTGAACTTACATGAAAAAGCTCATGGCCCTCATGGATTGATTGCTGGTACAACGGGTTCAGGTAAATCTGAGCTGATTCAGTCGTATATTTTATCTTTGGCAGTAAATCATCATCCGTATGAGGTTGCATTCCTATTGATTGACTACAAAGGCGGAGGAATGGCCAATCTTTTCGCACAGCTTCCGCACTTAGTAGGAACGATTACAAACTTGGATGCTAACCAGTCACAGAGAGCATTGGTTTCCATTAAGGCAGAACTTAAACGTAGACAAAGAATGTTCGCAGAGTGTGATGTAAACCATATCAATCAGTATTCAAAGCTATTCAAGCAGGGAAAAGTGTCGGAACCATTGCCGCATTTATTCCTAATTTCAGATGAATTTGCTGAATTAAAGTCAGAGCAACCTGATTTTATGAAAGAGCTTGTTTCGACTGCCAGAATCGGACGTTCTCTTGGCATTCATTTAATATTAGCAACACAGAAGCCAAGTGGTGTTGTTGATGATCAGATTTGGTCAAACTCGAAATTTAAGATTGCTCTTAAAGTGCAGGATGCAGCAGATTCCAAAGAAGTAATTAAAACATCTGATGCAGCGGATATCACTTTACCGGGAAGAGCTTATTTGCAGGTTGGTAATAATGAATTGTATGAGTTATTCCAAAGTGCGTGGAGTGGAGCTGATTACTATCCGGATGGTAAAGAAGCAAGACAAAAGAGTAGGACTATCTACGCTATTAGGGAAAATGGACAATATGAGGCAATCAATCAAGATTTAAGTGGATTGGATAAGTCAAGTCAGGTAAAATCATTACCGACAGAACTAGATGCCGTTATATCTGCGACAAAAGAGATCTTTGATTCTTTAAATTTGCCAAAGGTAAAAAGCCCGTGGTTACCGCCATTGAAAGAAAAAATTTCAGCTGAAGAGTTGCAAAAGGTTGACTTTATAGAACAATGGAAGAAAAGAGAAGATGATATTAATGTATTAGTGGGTTATCAAGATATTCCAGAGAAGCAATTGCAACAACCGTTCATTTTTAGAATGAGTGAAACTGGACATATTATGATTATTGGTAGTCCAGGATATGGAAAATCAACTTTCCTTCAAAATTTTTCAATTGACTTAATGAGAAAGTATTCCCCAGAGAACATTCATTTATATCTATATGATTTTGGTACAAGTGGATTGATTTCTTTGGCCGACTTTCCACATGTTGCAGATTATTTTGCTTTAGATGAATTAGAGAAAGTCTTGAAGTCACTACGATTATTTCAAAAAGAATTAAAGAAACGAAAAAAATTACTTGCTGATGCAAGAATGTCTACTTTAGCACAGTATAATACAACTTCTTCCGATCCTCTTCCTTATATTTTTGTGGAGATTGACGGATACGATTCTATTGCCGATAGCGACTTAAGTGATGCATTTTTAGATACAATCAATAGTATTGCAAGAGAAGGTGTTTCACTTGGAATTTATTTGGTTGTTACAGCACTACGTCTAAATGCGATAAGAATGCAACTTCAGGCTAACTTTAAGACAAAAATCGCTTTATATCTCTTTGATAAAAGTGACTTATCAGGTATCGTTGGAAAAAGTAACCTGAATATGGAGGAAATTAGAGGAAGAGCGGTAATAAAAACTGAAGATATAACATTTTTTCAAGTTGTTGTTCCTTATTTGACTGAAACTCACATAGATTACATATCTAATATGAAAGAGGAAGCAACAAATATGCGAAACTCATGGAATGGAAAATTGCCAAGTCCAATTCCAATGTTGCCGGAAAAAGTTACTTCAAGAATTACGTATGAAAAATCTAATTTAGGTAACATTTATCCATTCGGTCTGTTGAAAGAAAGTGTTGAGATGGCTGGCTTTAAGTTAAATCAAGCAATTTTATTTACTTCAGATATGCCAAACGCATTGACACATTATTTCCGGATTCTGTCATATAACTTAAAGAATAGCCTTTCTTCATATAAAGTTGTAGTTTTTGACACTTCATCAAAATTCCCAACCTCCATGTTTGAAAACATTACTGTCTTTAATCGGAATATCGATGTAGATAATGTGATGAAAACGTTGCTAGGAGAAATTAAAGAGCGAATGGAGAAGCCAGATGGGGATTATCAAAAATGGTTGGTTGTAATTCCTGATGTAGCAGCTTTCGCATCTGCTTCACAGATTAAAGAAACAGAATTAAGAACAATATTAACGGAAGCTGGTAAGGTGGGCATCACACCGATATTTATTATTATGTATCAAGATATTATTTCAAGTTATGATAGTAATGCGAAATTAGTAAAGCAACTGATAAAACAAGCGTTTGTTGGTATGAGAATAAGTGATCAAGATTACATTCGATTTAGATTTATACCTAATGAGCCAAATGTAAAGTTTGATGAAGGATATATTGTAAATGAAGATGGATATGAATTTGTGAAGTTAATGAATGATGAAATAGCCACAAATTAAATGTTTTTAACTTAGAACCCAGATTAGCCTTCTGGGTTCTATTTTTGCATAAATTACAATATATTGAGTGTTACGATGGAAAAATTTAAGCAATTTTGATAAAATTTTCTTAAACATAGCAGGGAGAGTGATAATAATGTTTTGGATTTTTGGTGGGACTGAAAATGAAAGGAAGAGGGACTTGTATGAGAGGCTATATTCAAAACTAGAAAATCTCTATGAAAAAATGGGTGAAAAAATAAGAGTCACCTCGAATAATGTAGATAATTATTCATCTAGTATGATTAGCCTAGATTCTTTTTCCATTCCTGAAGATGAGTTTGAATCAAGTCAAAAAAGTGTTAGAAATCAAGTAATGGTTATTGAACAAAATCAAATATCCGACTTTAACAAAATTCCAAATGCGATTTTTTCTGCACGACAAAGATATGAATACTATTCAAGACTTGTTGAGGAAGAAAGACGTCAGCGAGAAGAGGAAGAAAGAAGTAGAAGAGAAGAATTTGAAAACAGTGTAAGGAAGTTTTTTGGTTGATCTATATGGCAGAATTGATAATTAAAAAAAATGAACTGGAAAAGGCAATAGATTTATCTGACAAAATATATAATCATCTTTCAGACGCATTGACTGAAGCAAATGAGATGAAAGCATTTCTTGAACAAGCTAAATGGAGTGGTAAAACAAGAGATGCATTTTATACATATTTGAGCCTAATCGTGCAATATCATGAAGAACTGAATGGCATAATGGACGAGCATGCAAAAGTTTTAAAAAGGTTGAAAGAGAGTATTGAACAGTACCAGTCATCTGATATGGTGAACAATATTAGGGGGCTATAAGTATGGATACATTAAAATCTTTTTCAATACATGAATTATATTTTTTATCCAGTGCATTTGATTGCCAGTGTATATTTGGACTTCCAGAACTTCAAAATCTCAAGATTGTACCGGATGAAACATGGAAAACAGTGCGTTCATCATTAATCGAAAAAGAACTATTGGATAGCGACGGGAAATTAACAAAAGAGGGAGCGATTGTTATCTCAATGCTTGAGGAGTACTCAAAATCAGATTCCCTTACCATAATGAATAATTTTCTTATTGCTGCGTGTGAAGATAAAGACTATTCAATTGTTATCTCCTTAAATAAAGAAGACAAATATTTTGTGTTTAAGATCGATTTTGTGATGATGCTACAGTTCTTTTCGGAAAAAATACCTTCTTATGCTCATCGTATTCCAAACGAAGAAGAGAAAACTTTTCTAAAGAAAGAAGTCACACTCACAGATGAATTGAAAGAAATATTTGTTTCTGACAGTGCATTGTTTGTTCAGCATTACCCCATTAAAGAATTAAAGGCAGATAAAAATATCAAATATGATTCGTGGATATTTTCAATTCACGACAATAAGATTTTTGCATTAGATGTGCATAAGGAAATTGCATTTTTGTTTAGCCAGTATTATTTCTTTGAAAGAATTTATACATGGCTGAATATTCCATTTAAGAAGGAGGTTAGTCAAGGACATGAAAACAGCGATAGCAGCCAGTGGCATTTCTAGTAGTAGTGAAATTCGTTTGGATTATGTTGAAATAGAGGAACTTTTAACTCGTATTACAAGTTTACAAGTAATTTTTGAGACGGAGTTAATTCCTTTAGTTAATGAATTGAATGCAACGACATATTATGTTGGAGGAGAAGCCGGTAAGGCGATGAGTGCATATACTGGTATGCTGAACAAGACATTAGAAATAAAGGATCTTTACTATCGTGCCACGCAAGATATTTCAGAAATGATTGCAACATGGATTCAAACAGATGAAGCTCTTGCCAGCAAAATTGCTAACTGCATTAATAATGGCAGTAAACTTGCAAGTAATGTTGAGATACTGGAAGGAATGCAGGGTGGCAATGGATCATGAAAATGAAAGATGTCGTACTGGAGAAGTCTAACTGGAATCAGACAAGACAATCCTTATCCCATGTCTCAGATGCTGGAAGCAGTAGTAATGTATCCTCAACCTATGCAGCAGCATATAATTCACAAACATCTGCA
>JAXFOQ010000017.1:0-18956 GCA_034180345.1 Erysipelotrichaceae bacterium
GAATTTATTAATGATATAATTTGGGATAATAACAATTATCGACCAAGCTACGCTTTAAAATATAAAAACCCAGTTGAATTTAGAACTCAGCTAGGTTTCAAATAACTCTTTTTTAGTGTCTACTTTTTATTGACAAGTTCATTTTTCAATTCTCTTAATTACTTACCTAAAAGTTTAAACATATTTTGTTTATAAATCTCAACTCCTGGCTGATTGAAAGGATTAACCTTCAATAGATAACCACTCATCGCAACCGCCATAAAGAAGAAGTAAATCAATTCACCAAAATTATATTCATTAACTTCATCAATGCTGATGATTATATTAGGAACCTTGCCACTTTCAGTATGGGCTTTAATAGTTCCTAATTGAGCTTGCTTATTAACCCAATCTAAAGATTTACCTGCAAGATAGTTCATCTTATCAATATCATCTTCATCGGTTGGAAAATTCATATCTTCCATCGGTTTTTCAACATTGATAATTGTTTCAAATAATATCTTACTACCCTCTTGCACAAATTGACCCAATGAATGCAAGTCGGTACTATTAATAACAGAATCTGGTAATAAACCCTTATTTTCTTTACCTTCAGACTCACCAAATAATTGTTTTAACCATTCACCAAACATTTTAATTGATGGTTCATAAGAAACGAACATTTCAACACTGTATTTTTGATTTAATAAATAGCGTAATAAGGCGTATTTATAGGCATTATTTTCCTTAAGATCAGGATTTTGATAATGTTTATAAGCACTTGATAGACCCTTGATAAATTCATCAATATCAATACCAGCACATGCCATCGGCAATAAACCAACCGGTGTAATAATACTGAATCTTCCACCAATATCATCAGGAATCACAAATGATTCATAGCCATATTTATCACACATCGGCTTTAATAACCCTCTTTGGGCATCGGTGGTAACTACAATCCTTTCAACACTTTCCTTCTTACCGTATCTTTTTTCAAGATATTGTCTAAAAATTCTAAACGCAAGTGATGTTTCGGTTGTACTTCCTGATTTAGATATGCAGTTAATACTTACTTCTTTACCATCTAAATATTTTAATAATCTGGTAATTTCAATACTTGAGAAAGTATTGCCACAAAAAATTATTTCCACATCATCTTGATAATAAGGACCCTTCAACATATCAATAGCACATTTGGCCCCAAGATAAGAACCGCCAATTCCACAAACCAAAATAACATCACTGATTTTTCTTAAACGCTTGGCACATTCTTTAATTCTAATAATTTCATGCCCATCAATATGAGCAGGCCATTCTACCCATCCAGTAAAATCAGCGCCCTGTCCTTGTTTATTCATCAATTCATGATGAATTTTATTAATTTCATCTTGATAATCTTCTAAATGATAATCGTGTAAAAGATAACTTAAATCAATATTTACCATATTTATTCCCCCATATTTATTTTATTAATAATATTTTCAATTCTTTGAGCCTTATCCAAGGTATCATCGTAAATAAACACTAAATCAGGTATTTTACGAATTGTCATTCGCTTGGCGAGTTCACTTTTAATAAAACCCTTGGCTTTCTTTAAGGCTTCAAGGCTATGTGAACGATTTTTTTGATTAATAATTGAAACATAAACCTTTGCCATGCTTAAATCATTTGCAACTTCAACTTCAGTTACACTAACTAAGTTTAAATTAGGATCCTTGACATCAAACATCACAATATTATTTATCTCTCTAACAAATAAAGCATTTAATTTCTTAGTTTTTACATTCATCAATCTTGTTTTACCTCAACATCTTCATAGCCTTCAATAATATCATTTTCTTTAATATCGTTATAATTTTCGATAGTTAGACCACATTCAAAGCCATTAGCTACTTCTTTGGCATCATTTTCAAAACGCTTCAATGAATTTAAGCGTCCTTCATAAACAACAATACCATTGCGGATTAAGCGAACCTTGCATTCTCTTACCAATTTTCCATCAGTAACCATACAACCAGCAATTGTGCCAACCTTAGAAACTTTATAAATCTTTCTAACTTCTGCCTGACCGATAACCTGTTCTTCATAAACCGGTTCCAACATACCCTTCATCGCAGCTTCCATTTCTTCAACAGCCTTATAGATAATATTATGAAGACGAATATCTACACCCTCTTCACTAGCCTTCTTACGCACATTGCCATCAGGTCTAACATTAAAACCATAAATAACAGCTTTTGAAGCACTTGCCAACATAACATCAGATTCTGAGATGGCCCCAGCTTGAGCGCGAATAACATTAACTTTTACACCATCAACATCAATTTTAGCAAGTGAAGATGCAACAGCTTCAGCAGTACCTGCAACATCAGTCTTAACGATAACAGGTATTTCTTTAACTTCACCACTTTCGATTTGAGAAGATAGATCATCAAGCGACATCGCACTGCTCTTATGACGCTCACGCTCTATTTTAGCACGCAGTCTTCTTTCTCCGATAATACGGGCTTCTTTTTCACTTTCAAAGGCCTTGAACAAATCACCAGCAACTGGAACTTCTTGTAAACCGATAATTTCTACAGGGGTACTAGGGCTGGCCTCTTTAAGTTCTTCACCCATATCATTGACCATTTTACGAATACGACCAAAGCATGCACCACAAACGATGGCATCACCCTGTTTTAAGGTACCATTTTGAATTAACAAGGTAACAACAGGACCCCTACCCTTATCAAGGCGTGCTTCAATGACACTTCCACTAGCCATTTTATCAGGGTTGGCCTTTAATTCTTTAACTTCAGAAACAACCAAAATCGTTTCTAAAATATCCTTAATACCCTCACCTTTTTTAGCGCTACATTCAACATAAATAGTATCACCGCCCCAATCTTCTGGAATTAAACCAAGTTCAGACATTTCACTTTTTACGCGTTCAGGATTAGCATCAGGTTTGTCCATTTTATTAACAGCAACAATAATTGGAACATCGGCAGCCTTAGAATGATCAACAGCCTCCTTTGTCTGAGGCATTACCCCATCATCAGCAGCAACAACAATAATGCTGACATCGGTAACCTTAGCACCACGCGCCCTCATGGCGGTAAAAGCCTCATGTCCTGGGGTATCTAAAAAGGTAACAGGTCGATCATTAACCTTAACCTGATAGGCACCAATATGTTGAGTGATACCACCAAACTCACCTTCAACAACCTTAGTTTTTCTAATTGCATCCAATAAAGTTGTTTTACCATGGTCAACATGACCCATGATTGTAACAATCGGTGGACGATCTTTTAATAAAGCTGGATCATCATATTCTTCATCAACCAATGATTCTCCTTCTTCCTCATCAACCTTAGTTGCTTCTACGCCATATTCCAAACATACAAGCTCAACTGTTTCATCATCTAATTGACTATTAATAGTTACCATTTTCGATAACATAAATAGTAATTTAATAATATCGCTGGAGTTGCAATGTAGCTTCAATGCAAGATCATTTACAGTAATACCCTCTCTATAAGTAATAGCGGTAACCTTTTCTTGATGTTGGTGATTTACCTTAACATCATTTCTTTTAAAGTTCTTACGCCGACTATTGTTAGTGTTGTTACTATGTTTTTTAACTTTCTTATTAGCCATCATTTTCCTCCTTCTGCAAAACTTTTTTAATTAATTGCTTGAAATTAATATCAGTAATCCCGATAGCTTTAATATTGCGTTTACCAATAGCATAAGACAACTCACTACTGGTTAAAATTTGAATATACTCCACTTGATAATAGAAAGCCTTGTTTGTAAGTTGTTTAAACGAACGCTCACTAATATCTTCGCAGATAATCAAATAATGTACTTGATTAACAGAAAACTTTTTAAATAAAGTTTCTCCAAAACAAATTTTTCCAGCTCTTTTTGCTAAACCGCAAACCTGCAATAATTTATCCTTCATTAATTACTCTTTCAATTTCCAAATATATTTCATCACTAATTTCAGTATCTAAATTTAATGTTCGCTTTAACAAATTCCTTTTTTTTAAAATTGGAATGACTGTTAAATCTTTTTTGATATATGCACCTTTACCATTTAATTTACCACTTGGATCTACCTTAACTTCCATTTCAGGGGTTCTTACAATTCTAAGTAATTCTTTTTTTGGTAAAGATTCATTGGTAGCGATACATTTTCGCATCGGTATTTTTTTCATTATTTGATGTCCTCGTCATAGTATTCATCATACTCATCAAAATCAATATCATCATCTTCAATCCAAGAATTAGCTTGTTCTTCTTCTTGCATAGCTTCAATTTCTTCAAGTTCATCTTCACTATATTCAACCTTGAAATCATAGTCCTTATCACGATTAATTTCATTCGGACGCAATTTACGATCTTCATCATCCTTCTTACGGCGTTTTTTCTTGGTTTCTTCTTTGCGCTTGATAATTGATGAAGCATCGGCTAATTCTTCAAATTTAGATACATATACATTCTTCGTTTCAACCTTTTCGCTTCTAGGTCTAAGAATTAATGGTTCTAATTCAACTTCATCTTCTTCAAGAACTTCTTGGTCTTGATTAGTTGTTTCAAGTTCATCATTATTATTTTCTAATTCTTGATGAGCTTCTAAATCCTCAATTAATTCTTCATCCTCAAAGGCTTCGAATGGATTTTCAGCCTCAACTGCTTCAAGTGCCTCTAACTTACGAGCCATTTCAGCCTGTAATTCTCGGAAGGCTTTTTCTTCTTTAAGACGGCGTTTTTCAGCTTGAATTTCATTAAATTCATTAACCTTGGTTTCAAAATCAATACCCAATTCCATAACATCAGGCATTGTTTTAATATCAATCTTACAATTAATAAGTTTGGTAGCTAATTTAACATTCTTACCTTTTTTACCGATTGCTAGTGATAGTTGATTTTCATCAACAACTACAATAATTTCTCGTTGATCCTCACCATAATAACAGCCAATAATATTAGCAGGAGCAAAAGCATTCTTGATTAATTCCATTTCATTATCAGACCATTGGAAGACATCGATCTTTTCACCCTTAATTTCGCTGATAATCGCTTGAATACGACTACCGCGTGGACCAATACAAGCTCCAATAGGATCAATATTATCATCTTTACTATAAACTGCCATCTTGGTTCTTTCACCAGCATCACGGGCAATAGCTTTAATTTCAACACTACCTTGAAAAATTTCAGGAACTTCGCGTTCAAATAATCTCTTCACAAAAGTAGCATCAGAGCGACTAGCAATAATTTGAGCGCCCTTGGTTTCCTTTTTAACATCAGAAATTAATACACGAATCTTTTCACCAGGATAGTGAATTTCCCCTGGAATTTGTTGAGAGCGTGGAAGCACCGCATAGCCCTTACCAATCTTAATATGGATGGCATTTTCTTCAACTGAGGTAATATTACCAATCATCAATTCACCCTTGCTATCAATAAATTCTTCAAAGATTAATTGTTTTTCAGCTTCACGAATCTTTTGTTTAATAATTGATTTAACATGCAATACCGATGAACGATTCAAACTCTTAATATCAATCTCATTGGCAATATACTCACCAATCTTAATATTTTCGTTAATTTTTTTAGCCTCTGCCAAAGAAATTTCCAATTCTTCGTAACCACTATCTTCTTCAACTACCAATAAATCATGGTACATGCGAAGATAAGTATCATCAATTTCAACTCTCACAACAGCATCAGGGGCATCAATTTGCCTGATATAAGCCTTGGCAAATGCTTCTTTTAAAGCCCCAGTAATTATTTCTTCATCAACTTGACGGTCATCATCAACATCTTTAAAAACTGCTAATAAATCTTTAATTCTAATTGGTTCTAACATATTATTTCTCCTTAAAATTTAATCGCATGTCTGCATGCCTTAATATTTTCATATTCAATAGTAATATTCTTTTTCTTGGTCTTAATTAATACTTCCACCACAATACCCAAGTCATTAACAGCCAATAGATAGCCTTCTAAACTTTTAAGCTTATCAACAGCATTAAACAAATCAACATGAATATAGTTATTAATAGCCAACTGATAGTCTTCTTTGGTTTTAATAGGTCTTTCAATACCGATGCTACAAACATCCAAAAGATAGGCTTCTTCTTTAATAATGTCATGACTATCTAAATACTCACTGACATGATTTGAGATTTTTTCACAAAGATCCAAATCAACCTTACCGTCAATTTCAATCCTCAGAAATAGGGTGCCCTCCTCTTTTTCAAAATGGGCACAATACATTTTGGCTCCGCATTTTTCGACAATCGGAGCTAATAATTCATTTAATTCCATATTCTCCATAACAATAATAGAGAGCTTTCGCTCTCTTTACTTAATTATTATACAATATAAATACTGCTATTTCAATAGTTCTCAACATTAAAGTGCCTAAAGGTGATAATCGTACTCATCAATCCACTCCACCATATGGTCAACAATACTTTTAAAACCTTTTTCACTATCTGGCATACCTTCAAATTTCAAATAAGCACTACCTCGTTTATTTTGTGTTAGGGCCTTATAAGATAAGCGCAACTGTCTATTGTCGCTATCGACATCAATAATTTTACTCATCACATAAGAATGTAATTTAATAATACTGTCAATATTCTTAACATAACCATTTGATATTTCACTGATATGAATAAGACCAGTTATGCCATTTTCAAAACTTACAAAGGCACCATAGGGCTTAATTCCAGTAACTTGGCCATAAACAATCATGCCTGGTTTATATTCTTCTATTTTTGCCATATACAAATTATAGCATGTATAGTTAGTGCGTGTTATAATTTTAATATGTTTAAACAATTAGGACACATGATAAATACGATGTATCCCTTCTGGGCATTCATAACCGGGGTAATCGTAGCACAACTTTTAAAACCACTATGCTACTTTATTAAATATCGGAAATTAAACTTAAAACTCATAACTGCAGCTGGCGGTTTCCCAAGCTCACATAGCGCTGGAGTTGTAGCCCTATCGTTGGCCACGGGGCTACAAGAAAAATTTAACAGCACCGTTTTTGCGATAACCATCGCTTTTGCGGTTATTGTAATATATGATGCTGCCAATGTTAGATACTATGCTGGAAAAAATATTCAAATCACCAAACAAATTATCAAAGATTTAAAAAATGATAATTCCATAACACTTAATGATGAAATCTATGATTCACCAATCAAGGATGTCTTAGGTCATAAATGGTCAGAAGTTTTTGGTGGAATTATCGTTGGCTTTGTGGTAGCGATAATTTTATTTATCATCAGGGGTTATTAACCATGGAAAAAGAAGTAATTGCAGTTATTGATAAAATTAGGCCCTATATCCAAAGAGATGGTGGGGATATTGAATTTGTCAGTGTTGACGATCAGGGTGTAGTTAAAGTCAGAATGCTTGGTGCCTGTGTTGGTTGTGGACTGATTGATATAACCTTAAAAGATGGCTTAGAAGCCCTACTTTTAGATGAAGTCCCTGGTGTAACAGAGGTTGTTTTAGATTTAGAAGAGGATTTATTTTAATGGAATTGTACTTAATAGGAATTATGATTCCCATGGGTTATATGGGTTATGGAGTGTATTCTTTTTTAAAAGAATATCAAATTTTAAAAGATCTCCTACAAAAAAATCATTATGAACGCTTAAACTATAATAAGTTTTCATTTCTTTATTTTATCTTTTCTTTAATTGCTGGAGTTTTACTATTAATTATTTCATTTAGAAAAAAAGATATTATTCTCTATTATGCCTGTCTGATTATTGTATCTTTTGCCTGTATGGAAATCTTAAAATCACCAATAACCAATGCCCTATACTTTAATGAAAAAGAATGTATTATCAATAATAAATTAATTAAATATAAGCGCATTCGCAAAATTACAATCAGTGATAAAAAATTCGCCAGTTGTGAAATTATCACCTTTGAAAACGAAACTATCGAAACCCCTAAAAAGATTGCTGAATTTCTGAAAGATAAATTAAAAAAATAGTATGCAAAGTATCAATATTATCAATTTAAATTTAAACAAATGTAAGGATATAAAATCAACAATTAATTATTATCATCAAAACTATCGTTATGATTTGGTATTTGTTTCAACCAAAAATAAGAATACTATCAATGAAGTTATCAATGGATTTTCAAAATTTAAACCCTTTATTGAAGAAAACAAAAAACCTAAAATATTATTTTACGATGTTAATCGCTTTACCATTATTGAAGCCTACCATTACCAAAAAGATTACTTTATTAAAATTATCGATAATTATAATAATCAAATCTTTTTTATTACCTCATGTAAAAGAACAGGTATTTTTAGAAATAACAATCTCAAAAAATTCATTAATCTAAACCATAAAATCAATGAATATTCTGGGAATATTGAACTGCCAATAATATATAATATGTTTACCGATAAAGCTAACTTAGTTAAATTGGCTCCACACTTAAATGAACACAATATTAAAAAAACTCAAGTAAATACTACCACAAAGATTAATATTCTTATGAGTAATAAATTCTTGAGTATTAAACACTATCAATTACTTAATGATGGATTGATAGCTGAACTTAGTTTTAAAAGCTAAGTTTTTTTATTTATCAGCTAAAGCTTTTTCACAGCGTTGGCAGATGCCATCTTTATTAAGGTGTTTATACATCGTCCAACAACGAGGACATTTTTCGCCATTCATCGGTGAAATACGAACTTGTGAAGTTTCATATTGTTTTAATTCTTCTTCAACAAATTTAAATTCTGAAACAATCAACCATTGAGCAATATTTTCACCTAAAGTTTCCAGCATCATCTTTTTATCTGCTTCACTGACATTTAGACAAACACTAGCTTCTAAAGGTTTACCAATTAATTTTTCATTCCGAGCTTCTTCTAAGGCTTTAAAAATATCAGCACGAATTAAAAATAATCGCTCAAATTTTTGTTTTAAATCTTCAGCTCTATTAATTTCAATAGGCATCGGAAAATGAGTATAATGAACCGATTTAGCTTCATCATTACTAAAATATTTCCAAACCTCATATGTAGTATATGAAAGAATTGGCGCCCATAATTTAACCAAACTATCGCACAATTTATAAATAACTGTTTGAACACCACGGCGTCTTAAGCTATTTTTGGCCTCAATATAAAGAATATCCTTAGTAAAATCTAAATAATAGGCACTAACTGTATTCGTCATAAAATTAGTCATCATTAGACTGGCATCTAAGAAATTATAATTATCATAAGCTTTTTTAACATCGACAATCAATTCATTAAGTTTAACTAAAATATAACTATCAATATCATTTAATGTATCAATTTCAAGCATATCTTTTTTAGGATTGAAATCTTCTGGGTTGATATTTCCAAGCATAAAGCGGAAGGTGTTACGAATCTTACGATATTGTTCAGAAACTTGTTTAAGATTACTTTCACCAATACGCATATCATCTTTAAAGTTTACCGTTCCTGCCCATAGCCTTAAAATATCTGCACCATATTTTTCAATAATATCAATCGGATTAACAACATTACCGACAGATTTACTCATTTTCTTACCTTCACTATCAACTACATAGCCATGAGATAATACCGATTTATACGGTGCATGGCCATATGTCGCTAAAGAAACAATCAACGAAGAATTAAACCAGCCACGATATTGATCACTGCCCTCAAAATATAAATCACAAGGATGTTTCAAACCTCTAGCTAGTAATTCATTATGTGAAGATCCAGAATCAAACCATACATCCATAATATCTTTTTCTTTGGTGAAATTACCATTAGGAGATTTTTCATTGGTATAACCTAGTGGTAGTAATTCTTTAGCCTCTTTTTCAAACCAAATACCTGAACCATGCTCAGCAATAAGACTAGCGATGTGATCAAATACCTCCTGATTCATTATCGGACTCTTGTCTTCATTGTAAATAATCGGAATTGGTACACCCCACAACCTTTGTCTGCTGATACACCAATCAGTACGATCTTTAATCATATTTGTAAGACGAACCTCTCCCCATTCATTCAACCAATTAACATTGTGAATCTCTTTTAATAATTGTTCTCTAATTTTAGAAATAGAGGCAAACCATTGAACAGTAGCTCTAAAAATAACTGGTTTTTTAAGGCGTTCATCATGTGGATAACTATGGGTAATAAACTCCAATTTAAGTAAATGCCCACTACGATCTAAAATTTGGCATACATCTTTATTCGCATCTAAGACAAACTTACCAGCTAGTTCTTGGCCAGCTTCAATAGTTAATAAACCTTTTTCATCTACTGGACAAAAAGCTTTAAGTCCATATTTTAAACCGACATTAAAGTCATCAGCACCATGCCCTGGAGCAGTATGAACACAACCGGTACCATCCTCATCGGTTACATGGTTGCCTAAAATAATTACGCTCTCTCTTGAAGCATCTAATACATGGGTGCATGTAATTCCTTCAAGTTCACGACCTTTAAAGGTTTTGATAATGCCTAAATTATTTAATTCAAACTTAGCCATCAATTCATCAACCTTACTTTCAAGCACTATTAAATTACCCTTTTCAGTCTTAACCAAGGCATAGGTATATCCTTCATTTAAACATATAGCAAGATTGGCAGGAATAGTCCATGGTGTGGTTGTCCAAATTACAAAACTATCATCACCACTCAATATACCCTTACCATCTTTAACATCAAATTTCACAAAAATAGTCGGATCCTTACGATCAATATAAACAATCTCGCTATCAGCAATCGCAGTTTCTTGATATGGCGACCAGTAAATAGGTTTTAAACCTTGGTAAATCAAACCATCCATCGCCATCTTCGCAAAAGATTTAATCTGTCTGGCTTCAAACTCCTTTTGTAAAGAAATATATGGATGCTCAAAATCTGCCACTTGACCAAGTCTTTTCATCGTAGCCATTTGTGTCTTTATTTGATTTCTAGCATATTCATCGGCTTTTTCTCTAAATTCCTTAATCCCGACTTCTTTAGGATTGATACCTAATTTCTGAATAGCATTTTCAATCGGTAAACCATGGGTATCCCAGCCTGGGAAATAAGGTGTATAATGACCATTCATCGCCTTAGAACGAACAATAATATCCTTAATAATACGATTCATAGCAGTTCCAGCGTGCAAATTACCATTGGCATACGGTGGACCATCATGTAATACAAAAGTTGGTTCACCAGCATGCGCTGCCAATATTTTATTGTAATGATCATCTGCTTCCCATTCTCTTAAAATATCAGGTTCCTTTTCAGGAAGGTTGCCACGCATTTCAAAATCGGTTTTCGGCATTAATAAAGTGTCTTTAAAATCCATAATTCCTCCATAAAATAAAAAGCGATACCAAGAGGCGCAAGGGCGCGGTACCACTCTAATTTCTTTCTTAAACTCTTAACGCGAGTAACGATGGTATCTAAAAATTCAATACCATAGCTCCAAAGTGATATCTTGTTAATTTATCATATTGATTCACACCAAACATCAACTCTCTTAAATCCAAATTACAAGCAGGTCTTTATCATCGCTATGCAATTATTATTACATATTTAATATTCATAAACAAGTTCAAGCGTGAATAATTACAAATATATTTTTCATTTACCTTTATATTTGCATTCAAATGCAAATATGTATATATAATATTTGTCAAAAAGAATAATAAATTAACTTTATTTCTAAAATAAATAGTATACTATTGTGCTAGGGAGCAGAAAGGAAGATATGAATCAAGTACTACTTGTTGGTCGCATTAAAGGCGAACCACTATACAAAACCATTGCTAATGGTTCCACTCTTTGTCATGTAACTATCGAAACAGAAAACAGCTTTTATGGAGATAACGAAAACAAGCCTGAGCTATTCCAAGTAACACTGTGGAATCGTTTGATTGAAATTCATAAAAACAAAATTAAATCAAAGGCACTAGTAGCAGTAAATGGTCATCTAAGAGCTAACAACTATGACAAGGAAGAAGAAATATACTTCAAAAGTGATTTGATTGCCGATAGAATGGTCTTTCTATAATCTGATTATGCCCATAAAATATGGGCATTTTATTTTATTAAGGCAAAAATAAAAGATGATTATTTTATAAACAATCATCTTAAATACTATTATTTAATTTTATTACGATATTCTTCCATCTCTTTTTGGTTAGCCCAAATAAAGTGGCCATCTTTAATTTCTTGCCATGATGGTTTATCGACACTATAATCGTGAATATCTTCATTATAAACCACTAATTTTTTATTTTTTTCAATCTCAGGGTCTGGCATTGGCACCGCACTGAGTAATGACTTAGTATACGGATGTAGAGGATTAAGGAATAATTCTTCAGTTTCTGCCATTTCAACAATGCGTCCATGATGAATTACAGCGATACGATCAGAGAAGAAGCGTACAACTGATAAGTCATGGGCAATAAACATAATTGTTAAATCTTTTTCCCTTTGGAATTTTTCCAACAAATTAAGCACTTGGGCACGAATTGATACATCAAGTGCTGAAATAGGTTCATCGGCAATTAGAAATTCAGGTTCCATAACCATTGCACGGGCAATACCGATGCGTTGTCTTTGACCACCTGAAAATTCATGAGGATAACGACTGATATGTTCTTCAAGTAGGCCAACATCAGTCAAGGCCTTAACTACTTTAGCCTTACGATCTTCTTCGTTTTTAAATAATTTAAAATTATTCAAACCTTCTGAAACAATATAATCAATAGTAGCACGCTCATTTAATGATGCTGCAGGATCTTGGAAAACCATTTGAATATTCCTGATAATCCAACGATCAGTATCTTTGGATACTTTACCATTAATCTTCCTTCCTTTGTAAATAATCTCACCCTTAGTGGTAGGATTAATACGAATTATCGATCTGGCAATGGTTGTTTTACCACTTCCTGATTCACCAACTAAAGCAAATGTTTCACCCTTATAAATATCGAAATTAGCATCTTTAACAGCTACAAAATTCTTTTTACCATTTTTAAAAGCAATTTCAACATTTTTTACTGATAAAATAACTTCTTTATTATCCATGGTAACCTCCTTCAGGGCTTGTAATTTTTAATAGGCGTTCATGTAAATTTTTGATTGCTGCAGGTGGTTCAACCTTTGGAGCTCTAGGGTCTAATAGCCAAGTTTTAGCTGAGTGTGTTTCACTTACTTTAAACATTGGTGGTTCTTCCTCAAAGTCAATCTTCATCGCATATGGATTACGAGGCGCAAAAGCATCACCAACAATCACATCAAATAATGATGGTGGAGTTCCTGTGATCGCATATAAATCACTGCCCTTTTCACCAAGCTGTGGCAATGATGACAATAGACCCCAGGTATAAGGGTGGGCTGGATTATAGAAAATTTCTTCTACCTTGCCATATTCAACGATTTGACCAGCATACATTACTGCTACACGATCGGCAACATTGGCAACAACCCCTAAATCGTGAGTTATATAGATAGTAGTGAAACCATATTCTTTTTGTAAACTCTTAATCAATTCAATAATTTGAGCTTGGATAGTAACATCTAAGGCTGTTGTCGGCTCATCACAAATCAAAATATCAGGTCGACAAGCCAAGGTTATCGCGATAACAATACGTTGACGCATACCACCAGAATACATAAATGAATACTCATCAAAACGATTTGCAGCATCTGGGATGCCAACTTTATCCATTAATTCAATAGCTATTTTTTTAGCTTCTTCCTTTGTTTTGTTTTGGTGTTTAATAATTACTTCAATAATTTGTGAACCAATCGTTTTAACAGGATTTAAAGAAGTCATCGGATCTTGGAATACCGTAGCAATTTTTTTACCACGGATGCTAACCCAATCATTATCGGTTTTATTACCTAATAAGTTCTTACCTTCGAAAATAATTTCACCGTTAGTTACTTTACCATTTTGTTCTAACATACCAGTAAAAGTTTTAGTAAATACCGATTTGCCAGAACCTGATTCACCAACAATCGCCAATGTTTCGCCCTCAAACAAATCAAGTGATACATTTCTAATTGCCGTAAGAACTCGATCGCGCACTTTAAATTTAACTTCGATATTATGTGCGGACAAGATTATATTTTTATTTTCTTCCATCATAATACCTCCTAAATCATATGTGTGCGTGGATCACTAGCATCAGCAAGTGTTTGACCAACGATATATAAACTAATTGAAATTAAGGCTGAAATAGCAACTGGGATCCAAAATAAATATCCTGCTGAATCCATGTATTGAGAATAATCTTGAATAAGAGCTCCTAGTGAAGCAACATTTTTATTCAAACCGATTCCAAGGTAAGATAAGAATACCTCATAAGAGATAAAGCTAGGCACATCACGAGATACAACAGTAACAATTACACTAATTAAAAACGGTAATACATTGTGTAAAATAACCTTATATACTGGAGTTCCTAAACATCTGCTGGCAAGATTATATTCACGGTCGCGAATAATCATTACTTGAACCCTAATAAAATATGCAGTTGAAAGCCAGGTTGTACAAGATAGGGCAAAAATCAACTGCCATACACCTGGACCTAAAATATACATCATAACCATCGCAATAAGGGTAAAAGGAACATTAGCAATGATATTGTAAAGCTCAATCATAAAGACATCAATTTTCTTAGAATATCCCCAAAAAGCTCCGACGATAACACCAACAACAGTAACAATCAAGGTTGCTGTAAAAGAAATCTTCAAACTGGTTCTTGTCCCTGCCCAAACAGCATCAAACAAACTACGACCAGAATTATCAGTACCAAATAAATATGTTAAATTAGGTCTAATATTATGAGTTTCAAAATTATTGACATTGGCCATGCTGGCATGGTTGTATTGAGAAATGATTGGTTGAAAAATTGCCATTAAAATTACAAATAATGAAACAACCAACATAAAGATAGCTACTTTAGAACTAAAGAAACGTTTAAACACACTTTTCCAATAAGAATATGTAGGAGCAGCGATATGTTCAGAATCAGCATCGCTATGTTCAACAAAGACAAAACGATTATCCATATTATCCATTATCTTGAACCTCCTTTAGAACTCAATTTAATACGCGGATCAACAATAGCCATTAATACATCACCCGCAACAAGCGAAAATACCGACAAGGCTGTGAATATAAAAGTTAAAGTGATAATCATACTATTGTTGCCAGCCTTAATAGAATCAGGCAACATTTTTCCCATACCAGGAATCGCAAATACCGTTTCAGTAATAACTGCACCACTGATACTTAAAATAATTGAAGCTGGTAAACCATTGATTAAAGGAATGATGGCATTCTTTAAAATATGGCGATTAAAAATCTCTTTCTCACTCAGACCCTTAGCCTTTGCGAATTTAACATAATCAGAACTAGATTGGTCAACCATATATCTTCTTACCCAAATCATCAAACCAGAAGTTGACATCAAAGCCAAGATTATTGCAGGTAAAACATAGGATAATGGATTTCCAAAGCCAAGCTCTGGAAATTTATCAGGCAAGCCAAAGCCACGACCAATGCTCTTAAAGAAATATATAAATGCTAGCGAAGGTACTGCAATCATGAAATTAATATAAATTGTACCAATTTTATCTTGAATATCGCCCTTCTTCCTAGCCATTACAATACCAGCAGGAATAGAAAGGATATAAGATAATATCAAGGCCACAATACCAAAGAAATATGAAACACTAATCATTGAAGGATCTTTACGAATACTATCACAATTAGCATAATTACTAGTAAATTTTAAATTATCCAGTCTATCTAATGATTCGGTCATCTTATACTTACACTTATGTAGATTCAAAGCGCTCATTGATGTAGAGCCTTTTTCAAAAGTAACAGATTTTTTCTTTAATTCACCTTGACCACTAGAGATAACATCAAAGGTATTAACACCACTGAATGTTGGATATGAATTACCAAAATTAATTTTAATAAAGTTTTGGTGAATGAAAGGAAACGAACCATCGAAATACAATAAATAACGATTTTGACAACCGCTGCACTTAATCGCTGGTATACCATTGTGATCAGTCGCTAGACTAATGCCGCGTTCAAGATCTTTATTCATTGGATCATTAACATAATTCGGGGTGTCAAATGAAATCAAATGACTATAAAAGTTCATGATCAATTCAACTGGAGAATAATCCTTAATAACATAAATCAATCCAGATTTAAAACGATGGGTAATGTATCCATCTGCTTCGTATTCTTTAACAAATTTTGTAATTTCTTCAGAATTTTCAAGAACACACGACGATGTTCCGTTTTTTTCCAAACAAATATCACCTTGAGTTTTAAAATCTAAATAACCCAATTCTTTAAGTTTGTTGTTCTTATATATTGCTAATTCATCAGGCTTTCCTGCCAACTTCGAAACTGCCGAATCCTGAGAAAAGGCTCGATCACGAGGTATCAACATGAAGACCATAATAATAGCAATGGATACAACAACAAATAATGATACTATAGCCCGTATTAATCGGCCAATTATGTAATTTCTCATTTTATTTATTTCACCATGCTTTCTTAGAAAGAATCAAGGGACAACAATCCCTTGATTCTAATTATATCTTTAATCTCTAGATATTTAAACTATTTTTTTAATTAATTAGCTTTATTTCTAGCTTCCAACCAAGCTTCTTTGGCTTTATTGTATTGATCAACAGTTACTAAATCCTTTTGAATTTGAGTATATTTCAATCTATCTGCACCTAAGCCTGTGATTGCAAATGAACCACTAAATGGAACAATTTTAGTTACACGGTAACCGCGTACTTGTTGTTGGAATGGAGAATAGAAAGCTTTTTCAAGTAGATATGCCTCTGCTTTAGCGTATTTTTTATAACGCTCATCTAAATTAGAAGTTTCTTTATCTGCTTCTTGTAATAATCTTGTGTATTCTGCAATACCTGTTTTTTCAGCTATAGCATCATCTTCAGCATTTGTCCCCTTGTATTCAAGACCAATATTCTTTAAGGCTGCGCCATCGATATTGTTATAAATCTCAGCAGAAGACTTAGGATCTACATAGTCAGGCGACCAACCAGCATTAGTATTCAAATCATAGTCAGCTTGTGATGTAGATTCAAATAAATAAGTATGTTTTAGGTATTCATCTTGAGTAATAGGTACTAAATTGATAATGATATTCTTATCACTATTTTCTTCAATACTGCTCTTCAATGAGTTAGCTCTCTTAACCCAAATTTCAGCAGTGTTACTAATATATGGATAGTCGATAGTAACAGGGAATTGAACACCATCAGCCTTGGCTTTTTCAATAAATGCTAGGGCCTTATCTTTACCGAAGAATGGATTGCCACTATCTGATAAATCAATTTCTGTTCCTGATAATTCTTTATAAGCTGCTTCAACTAATTTTTGGTAAGATGTACCATCAGATGTCTTAACGATTTCTGGATAGTTAATCATATTACGCATTGAAACATTAGCGATTTCCTCAGGCATATTTTGTTGCATATATTTTGAACGATCAAATGCTGCAGTAAATGCCTTACGGAAGTTTTCATTTTGAATTGCATTTTTAGTTGCTTCTAAAGCAGCTTCATCTTTATTAGTATAAGCGTGAGCTTTACGATTAAAGTTTAAATTCAAACCGAATGATGCTGAATTTACATTGCTAACAGTAATGTTATCTTTATATTTTTCAACATAGTCTTTGAAATTTTCCCAACTTGCACTGATACCAGCTGCGACATATGAACCATTTTCAAAGCCTTTAATAACTGAATAGGTATCTGAACCATCATCAAATAAGAAGTTTACTTCACTTAAATGAACATTTTTAACATCCCAATAATTAAGGTTCTTAGTATATTGAATTTTTGATTTAGCATCATTTATAGATAAAATGAATGGTCCGTTATATAGGATGCTTTGTGGATCTACTGAACCGAATGCATCACCCTTTGACTTAAGAAACTCTTCATTAAGTGGAAGCAATACTGAATATGTAGTCATAGATAAGAAGTAAGGCACAGGTTTAGAAAGTGTAAATTCCAAAGTATAATCATCTAGGGCTTTTACACCAACTTTATCAAAGTCAACTTTACCGCTTTGATATTCTTTAATATTAGCGATATAAGTAGGAACTTGATCCAATAATGATGACTTCTTATCAGCTTGGTATTTAATTGCAGTTACCCAGTCTTTAGCTGTTACTTCTGCATATTCATCACCAGTTGATGTTACCCACTTAACACCTTGACGAATTTTGAAAGTCCATTTAGTAGAATCATCGTTCTTAGTATAACTTTCTGCAAGTGCTGGAACAAATGCTCCAGTAGGATCATTTTCATACAAACCATCAATAAAGTTAGCGAAATGCTGACTGTCTGTATGTTTGTTTGTAATTAGATAGTTAAGACTGTCAATATCAGCTTCATAAACATAGGTATAAACACCATCGGCTGTTCCACTTTGACAACCAACTAGTGTGAAAACCATTAGAGCTGATAATATAGCCACAAAAAGTTTTTTCATTTTTTTCCTCCCATAAGTTTTTTATAACTTATTGAAATCATTTTATATAACTTTTCCTGCCTAGTCAATAATTCTTGCTATTATTTTTCATTTTTTATGAAAATTTTATCATTTTTGTTACATTTTTACATTTTTTCATAATTTATCCCTTATCAGTGGTAGATATCAACAAATGAAAGATTAATTTCACATCATTGTGATTTTAACAAATTAATCTAAGAGTGCAGTATTTAATAATTAATAATAATTATTCTAGTGTAATTAAGTAGAGATTAAATAATTAATTTATTTAATCCCTCTCACACCACTGTACGTACGGTTCTCGTATACAGCGGTTCAATTTATATTGCAGTATGTACTGCGAGATAATGATCTAGTGGAAACACTAGTCCTTTTTGT
>JAXFOQ010000031.1:0-23971 GCA_034180345.1 Erysipelotrichaceae bacterium
TATATGCCATGCCTAGCACACATTAAAAATGACAATCTTCATTGATTGCCATTAAAATAGTTGTTATATAAAATTTTACATTTTTTCTGGGGCTGATATTCCAATTAAATTTAGGGCATTGGCTAAGGTAATCTTAGTAGCCAAAAGTAAAGCCATGCGTTGTTTGGTTAAATTTTCATCATCAGGATTAATAATTTTATTTGATCCATAAAACGAATGGAAATATCCTGCCAATTTTTGAATGTAGTTACAAATCTTATTTGGCATTCTGGTAGCAGCAGCATCAGCAACCACAGAAACAAATTCATTGATATATTTTAATAAATCAACCTCTTTTTCTGATGTCAATAAATCATACTTCGGCAATTTTTCAACATCCTTGCCGTAATTTCTTAAAATTGAACACATACGGGCATGGGCATATTGAGCATAAAAGACTGGGTTATCACTTGTTTTTGAACGCGCAAGACCTAAATCAAAATCCAAATGTACATCCACTGCCTTGGATACAAAGAAGTAACGAGCAGCATCAACACCAATATCATCAACAAGTTCACGAATCGTAACAGCATTGCCAGTTCGCTTAGACATTTTAACTTCTTGTCCATTTTCTACAAGCCTAACCATTTGAATAAGATCGACTTCAAGGGCATCTTTACCATAACCTAAAGCCTCAATTGCTGCCTTCATACGCGGAATATATCCGTGGTGATCGGCGCCCCAAAGATTAACAAGTTTTGTATAACCGCGTTCAAACTTATAAATATGGTTGGCAATATCAGGGGTTAAATAGGTATAGAAGCCAGTACTCTTTTTAAGTACACGGTTTTTGTCATCACCATACTCCGAAGATTTAAACCATAGGGCATCATCTTCTTCGTAGATAAGACCCATTTCATCCATCTTAGCGACCGCTTTTTCAACACGACCCTCATCGACAATCCATTGTTCAGAAACCCAAGAATCAAATTCACAGCCAAAATATTCTAAGTCTTCTTCGATTTGTTTAAGCTCTAGTTCCTTGCCTGCTTTTTTCAAAAACTCCACTGCCTCAGCTTTTTCCATAGCCAAGAATTTATCGCCATACTTGTCTTTAATAATGGCAGCGATATTTTTGATGTCTTCTCCAGCATAACCATCCTCTGGAATATCACCTTCAATGCCAAACAATTCTTTATAGCGAACCAATACTGATTCACCAAGCATATTGATTTGGTTACCAGCGTCATTAACATAGTACTCTCTTAGGCAATTGTATCCAGATTTGTTTAATAATCGACAAATACAATCACCCCAAACAGCTCCACGGGCATGTCCCAAGTGTAAAATTCCTGTTGGATTGGCTGAAACATACTCCACTAAAATTGGTAATTTATTACCAGATTCATTTTCACCATATTTATCATTCATCTCAAATACAGTATTAATACATGCTGCAAGCTCGTCTTTCTTAATAAAGAAATTGATGAAACCAGGACCAGCAATTTCAACCTTTTCAACAAAGTCAACATTTTCAGCAATAGCTTCAACGATAACTTGAGCAATTTCTTGAGGTCTTCGTCGCAAGATTTTAGTTAAACGCATAGCGATATTAGCAGAATAATCGCCATTTTTGTTATCCTTTGGAATTTCGATCATTACCAAGCCATCATCACATTGATATTCAAATTTCTTTAAAATGATGTCTGTAATGCTTTTAACTAAATCATTTTCAATCTTGTTCATAATTTCCTCCATCTTGATATTAGATATATTATATTATCATTTTTAAATATTTGTCATCAATATTAAATTTTTTTGACAAAAAATAATAATAAAAAAAGCCTTAACAGGCTAATTAATGGCGTCCTCGGAGGGGTTCGAACCCCCGACCTTACGCTTAGAAGGCGCATGCTCTATCCAGCTGAGCTACGAGGACATTGCTCAGTTATTATAACTGAATTTAGTAAATTCCGCAATAGAATTTATCACATTATTTCACATTTATGAAAAAAATCTAATTTTATTTCCATTCCCTCTGCTTTAAATGCAAATAATTAAACGCAAAGGCCACCGAAGCTAAAAACCAAGATATGGGATAGATAATTAAAATATTTTCAATGCTTGGATCTTTGATAAACAAAAGATAAACAATTCTAAAAATACATAGTAGGAAAAGAGTTATGACAGTTGAAAATAGCGACTTGCCCAAACCTCTTAAGACCCCATTAAATATTTCTATCGATATATATAAAATCAATAACGGAGAAATAAACCTAATAATTTTTACTGTATCATTGATAGTGGTAATATCGCTACTGAATAAACTCGCTAGCTGACGACAAAACAAAACATTGAATATCGAGATAAAAACGGTGATTAAGGCACTAATTTTAAAGGCATAAAGCACTCCTACCCTGATTCTTTTGATATTACCAGCACTATAATTTGCTGCCACAAAGGTCGTAATCGCAAAGCCAATGCCAGTCATAATAATCCAAAAAATATTTTCTATCTGAGCATTGATGCTGTTGGCCGCAACCATAAAACTACCTAATTCGTTGATGCGAACTTGTACGACAATAATCGCAAAATTAAATAAAATTGATTGTAGGCCATAGGGAAGACCAAGTTTTAATAATTCAACCAATAGCTCCCAATCATATTTTTTAATATAATTTATCAATCGAAATTCTTTATTGACGCAAATAATTAAATAAACCATCATGACAAATTGCACAATGGCAAACGATAAAGCTATACCGATATAGCCAATATGAAAAACAGCTACCAATATAAACATCAGGATAAAATTGATAAGATACGAATAAATCATATACTTATTAGGACGAATATTTTCACCAGTAGCCTTTAATATTGATACCAACAATGTAAAGATATAATAAGGAATAAAGCTTGTTGTAGATATAATCAGATACAGCATTGATTCTTTGAGGGTATCTTTTGGAACATTAGATATTGTTAATAATTGATAACTAAAAACGATATAAACAAACGAAAAGATAAAAGATATAATCACTCCCAGAATAATGGAATTGGCGATTATTTTTTTAATTTTTTCCTCATCATTTCTACCAATGGCTGAAGCAATTTTAACCATACTGCCACCGATAATACCCGCAACAAAGCCTACATATAAATTAATTAATCTACCTGATGAACCCCCGATAACACTAAGACCGATTGTACCTAAATAATGTCCTGCCACAATGCTATCGGCAATACTTTTAAGCGCTTGAAAAAATCCAGTAAACACTATTGGATATATCAATAACATTAACTGTTTAAAAATATTACCTTCGGTAAGTATCAAACGCTTTTTCTTATACATAATTAAAAAATAGTTTACTATTTTAAAAGGATAATGCAAGTATTTTTATTATAATTACACATTAAATTCACATTTGGTATTTTTAGGTATTTAATATATAATTATTAAATATTGGTTAATGATTGGAGATATTTATGGCTTATAAACATTGCATTATACCGAATCAATATGATGGCGGTTTAGATATTTTAGAAACACAGAAGGCAATTAAGTTGGTTAAGGATACATTTGAAAAAGAACTTGCTGAAGTATTGAACCTAACAAGGGTCAGCGCTCCACTTTTTGTACTTAAAAGTAGTGGTTTAAATGATAATCTCAGTGGAATTGAAAGACCAGTTAACTTTGATTTAAAAGAAATGCCCAAGGAAGACATTGAGGTCATTCACTCACTTGCTAAATGGAAAAGACAGGCCTTAAAGCGTTATGGCATCGCTCGTTTTAAGGGACTATATACCGATATGAATGCCATCAGAAGAGATGAAACTCTTGATAACTTACACTCATGTTATGTTGATCAATGGGATTGGGAGAAGGTTATCTTTGAAGAAGATCGCAATATTGAATTCTTAAAGGGTACTATCAACAGAATTAATGAGGCGCTACAAAAAACTGTGGTCGTTTTAAAACAGGAATATCCTAACTTAATTAATCATTTTGCCGATACGGTACATTTTATTACCACCCAAGAATTAGAGAATATGTATCCTGACAAAAATGCTAAAGAGCGCGAAGATCTAATCTGCAAAAAATATAAAACGGTATTTATTATGCAAATTGGTGATCAATTAAACTCTGGAAAAAAACATGACCTGAGAGCTCCTGATTATGATGATTGGTCATTAAATGGTGATTTGCTTGTGTGGTATCCACTACTCAACAAGGCTGTGGAATTATCATCCATGGGTATTAGAGTTAATAAAGAAAAATTGATGGAGCAATTAGAAAAGGCCTCATGTTTGGACCGCGTTAAGCTGCCCTTCCATCAAGCCTTACTAAATGATGAGTTGCCACTTACCATGGGTGGTGGTATCGGTCAATCACGAATCTGTATGGTCATGCTTAATAAGGCGCACATCGGTGAAGTTCAAGCCTCACTTTGGCCACAAGAAATGATTGATGAATTGAAAACCCAAGGAATTGAACTACTTTAAATTTTCACGATAAAGAAGGCAAACGCTATAAGCTTCAGCGCCTTCTTTTTTTCCGACAAAACCCAAACCTTCCCCTCTTGTTGCCTTGATATTTATCTTATTTTCCTCACAATGCAGAGCACTGGCGATGTTTGTTTTCATTTGATTGATATATGGAGCCATCTTTGGTTCTTCAATTATAATAATGGCATCAATATTACCGATTTTATAGCCATATTTAACCATCATTTCATAGGTATGATTCAGTAGTAATAAGGAACTTATACCCTTATATTTAGGATCGCTATCACTAAAGTGAGTGCCGATGTCTTTAAGTCCTAAGGCTCCGATAATACTTTCGATTATTGCGTGTGTTAATACATCAGCATCCGAATGACCTAATAAACCTAATTCATAAGGTATCTTAACTCCACCGATAATTAAATCTCTATTCGGCACTAAACGATGTATATCTTTTGATTGTCCAATTCTAAACATTATAATCCCCTTTATCAATTATCTTTATTCTATCACAGTGAGCATTTATTAGTGTTTTTATTATTAATAATAGTATAATTATTACATATGGATATTAAAATTATTGTGATGATAAATGTTATTCTTTGGGCTTTTGTAGGCTATCTAAGATTTCAAGCTACTAAAGTAAAAGTTAAATTTAAAGCGATGAAAACCTATGGTTTAACCTTTTTATTTGGATTTTTAGGAATTGTAATGTACTTAAAAAATCCCAATTACATCATGATAGTTAATTTCATATCTTTTGCGAGTGCTGGCTTTATTCTTAATATATGTCCAAGTGGCTTTAGTGATCGAGGTATTTTGATGCTTGGTAGATTACATAAATATAAGAATATAAGCAATTATGAAAAAGAGGTGAAATTTGGAGAGGTAACTTTAAAATTCACCGTTAAAAGACGCACTTATTATTTATATTTGGATAACGACCAAATAACCGATATTGATAAATATTTACAAAAAATTGGAGGTATAAATAAATGATTAATGTAATAATTGTATCTGGTTTTTTAGGTTCAGGTAAAACTACCGTAATCAAAAAAATCCTTAACAGTCAAGAACGACTAGGAAAAGTGATGTTGTTGGAAAATGAATTTGGGGAAATCGGCATTGATGGTCAACTGCTCAAGAATAATATTTCTGTAAAAGAAATAAATAACGGATGTATCTGTTGTTCGTTAGAAGGGAAATTGGAAGAAGCCTTAGATGAAATTGCCACCTATGATATTGATACTCTTATTGTTGAGCCAAGTGGAGTAGCGAAATTATCAGAAATCCAAGAGGCCTTCAGAACGCACCATGTTTTCTGTATTGCAAGTTCAATTACTATGGTTGATGTTACTAAGGCTAATAATTATCATAAAAATTTCCGTGAATTTTATGATGATCAAATCAATCATGCCGATTGTGTGGTGTTGAGTAGAAGCGATGTCGCTGATAATGAAGTAACAAAAAAAGCTATGTATCTTTGCGAAGACCTCAATGAACAAGCGGTCATTGTATCAACACCAATCGAACAACTTGAAAATAACTTTGTCTATGAATTGTTGGTTGCGGCCTTTGATAAATGCAGTTGCCACGAAGAAGAAGGCTGTTGCTGTTGCCACCATGACCACGAACATGATGAATGTCATCACCATGATAATGAAGAATGCCAATGCCATCATCACCACGATGAACACGAACACTCGGAATGTTGCCACCACGAGCATCATGATCATGAACACTGCTGTTGTCATCATCACAATGCTGATGATACCTTTGTTTCTTTAGGTTTTAAAACAGCTAATATCTATGATAAAGATGAGCTTAAAGAAATGTTGGAAAAACTACCAGAAACAATTATTAGAGCCAAGGGTATTGTTGCTGGTAAAGATGGCTGGATACATTTTGAATATACACCAGGTGAGATTTATATCAATGATGGTGATGTTAATTATACTGGTTTGATCAGTATAATCGGTACAACCTTAAACAAAGATGAATTGAAGGGAATATTCAAACTAAATGATTAAGCCAGTATATATTTTTGAAGGTTTTTTAGATGCTGGTAAGACAAGTGCCATTATTGAATCAATGTATGATCCATATTTTAATGATGGCACAAAAAATTTATTAATTGCTTTTGAAGATGGTGAAATTGGTTACGATGAAAAATTCTTAAAATATACAAATTCTGAAATTCTTTATGAAAGTTTAATTAACTTCAATCATCAACGAATGGAAGAAATTGAAAAAAATTATAATTTTGACCGCATCATTATCGAATTTAATGGTATGGATAATATTCTTGAATTTGTGAATAATGGTTTTATTAAGCAATGGGAATTAGCTGAAATAATGTGTTTCATCAACTCCCAAACATTTAATTTATATTTTACCAATATGCAACAATTAGTTTATAATCAAATTAAGGTTGCTGATGTTGTAATTTTCAATCGTTATACCGATCAAGATAAGCGTTATCTAAGAAATAACTTAAAGGCTGTAAATCCTAAAGTTCAAATTGTTTATGAAAATACGAATCGTGAAATTATGCCTGAAAAAATTGATGAGATATTTGACTTATCCAGTGGTGAAATTAATGTCAATGACTTAGATTATGGTTTATGGTATATGGATGCTTTAGATAATCCTAAGAAATATGAAAATATTAAAGTAACCTTAAATATGAAATTATTACAAGATATTAAGGAGTATTCAAAGGCGGCTGTTTTTGGAAGACAGGCAATGGTATGTTGTGCTGCTGATATTGCCCCTATCGGTCTTACTTGTTTGGGTATTGATAAAGCCACAATCAGTGAAAATCAATACTATAAAATATCTGGGATCATTCATTTATTAGATGATACTCAAGGCAATAAGACTTGTGTATTATATGTTGATAAATTAACGAAAGGAGAAACACCAAACGAAGAATTGGTGATGTTTAAATAATTATGATGGAAATTTTGAAAGCGATCATTTACGGTATAATTCAAGGTATTACCGAATGGTTACCAATAAGTAGCACCGGTCATTTATTACTGGCAAAAAATTTTATTCCCCTAAATTTAGGTGATGAATTTTTCAATATGTTTTTAGTTGTTATTCAATTCGGTTCAATTCTAGCAGTTGTTTTACTATATTTTAAAGATTTATTCCCATGGGGTTTTAAAAAGACTAAGAAAGAAACCGTTGCCACCTTTAGGTTGTGGGTGCTGATTATTATCGCAACAATTCCAGCGGCCATTATCGGTTTACTTTTTGATGATATTATCGATGAACACTTGCACGGAAATATTATCATCGCAATCGCATTAATTGTTTACGGCATCTTCTTCATCGTTGTTGAAAAATCAAATATTTCCGAAAGAGTTAAAAGCACCAACGGTCTTTCATGGTTGGATGCTGTTAAAATTGGTTTTTTTCAAACATTGGCTCTAATTCCTGGTACTAGTAGATCGGGTTCAACCATTGTCGGTTCACGCTTTATTGGTGTTAACCGTGAAACTGCCGCTAAATTTAGTTTCTTCCTAGCAATTCCAACTATGCTTGGTGCTTCGTTATTAAAAATTATCAAATTAAAGATTGCTTTAACATTCACAACTTTTTCAGTATTAATGGTAGGAACTATTGTATCTTTTATCGTTTCAGTCATAGTTATTAAAATCTTTATGGACTTTATCAAGAAACATACCTTCATTCCTTTTGGTTACTATCGTATCGTTTTAGGAATTATCATTTTATTATCAAGCTCATTTATCAAATAAATCATTATGAACAATATAAGTATAATTAGTATCTTTATCGCAGGGATAATATCTTTCTTTTCGCCATGTATTATACCTTTATTGCCGGTATATTTAGCACATATCAATCAAGACAATGAAAACAATAATAAACTTACTGTCATTATCAATACCCTAGCCTTTATCTTGGGCATACTATCAGTATTTTTTATAATATCAATTGGAATTAAGAATTTATCAGCCTTATTAGTAAACTATAAGAGCATTATCCAAGTTATTGGTGGTTTAATCATTGCACTGATGGCACTACATTCGCTAGGTCTTTTCAAAATTAAATTCATGGATAGGAGTCATAATTTAAATATTTTACCTAAACATAAAGGAGTATTTAAATCATTTATGCTCGGCTTCCTCTTTAGTTTTTCTTGGTCGCCTTGTGTTGGACCGATATTAGCATCAATTATTGCCTATACTATTTCTTCATCAAAAATTACTGGTTTTATATACATTATTATATATGGAATTGGATTTAGTCTGCCATTTTTGATTATCGGTATTGGAAGCAATAATATTATTGGTAAAATTAGAAAACATCAAAAAATATTCAATAAACTTATTAAATTTATGAATATCATTTTACTGATTGTTGGATTATCAATGATTTACGATGTCTTTAATAATCAAGCTAAAAACTATACTCAGAGTAAAAATACCACTAACCAAAAAAGTATTGCGGATGATGTGATTGATTTTGAACTTAAAGATCAAAATAATAAAATATACAAGCTAAGTGATTACCGCGGTAAACATGTAACCATAATTTTTGGGGCAACTTGGTGTAATTATTGTAAAATGCAGAATAATATTGTCAAACAATACTTAAAAGAACATCCTGAAAAAAATATCATCCTCATTATGAGCAATACTTCTGAAAAAAATCGCTATGCGATTAATGACTATGCTGATAAATTAGGACTACCAATTTTGAATGATACCGATGGCATGGTGATGAAGTATTTCAATATCCATTCATTTCCAAATATCTTTTTTATCGGTCCTGATGGAAAAGTAATCGCCAAATTACCTGGTGCTGTACCAAATATCGAAACTTTAGCTGATGTTATTAAGCAAGCTGAAGAACTATATAAAAAATAAATTATTTTTACCAAAAATCGTATTAATTGATGATTTTCATAGCATATCCTATAATTAATTAAAGGAGATTATATATGAAAAAATTAACAGATAATGAAGTGAATGATTTGCTTAATAATCCATTTGTCATTCGAGCTGGACATAAAGTAGTTGTTTTCAATCAAGATTTTGAAAAACATTATCTCAAGCTCATTGAAGAAATCGGTTATTCTAAGCATAAGGCGTTTAAAATTTTAGGCGTCGATCCAGTTGCCCTAGGCGAGCAACGAATTGAAATGTTGATTGATACTTTCATCAAACATCGTTTAAAAGAAGAATACGAGGGGACCTATCAATTAGAAGATGGCAGTAAAATCAAGGCATTCAATAATATTGAAGAAGAATTGGAATATTATAAGCGGTCCACCTTTAGATTAAGACACTCACTATCACTACTAATTAAAATGGATCAATTAGATAAAAATTATAAATTGATTTTTGCTTATTTTGATTAAAATAAAAGCTACTTTAATTATTAAAGTAGCTTTTTTATGTTTAGTTTATTAAACAATTATTACTTAATGATTTCAGTAACTGAACCAGAACCGACAGTTCTACCACCTTCACGAATTGAGAATTTAGTACCATTTTCAACTGCGATAGGAGCGATTAATTCAACTGTAATTTCAACATGGTCGCCTGGCATAACCATATCAGTTCCTTCAGGAAGAGTGATAACGCCAGTAACATCAGTAGTTCTGAAATAGAATTGAGGACGGTAGTTAGACACAAATGGTGTATGACGACCACCTTCTTCTTTAGTTAAAATAATAACTTGAGCTTTGAAATTAGTGTGTGGAGTAACACTTCCTGGTTTAGCAAGAACTTGTCCACGCTCAACTTCATCACGGTTAACACCACGAAGTAATGCACCGATATTATCTCCAGATTCAGCATAGTCAAGAGTTTTCTTGAACATTTCGATACCTGTAACAACAGTTTTCTTAGTTGGCATTAAACCTACGATTTCAACTTCTTCACCAAGTTTTAATTGTCCGCGTTCAACACGACCAGTAGCAACTGTACCACGACCAGAAATAGTCAATACATCTTCTACAGACATTAAGAATGGTTTATCAATATCACGAACTGGATCAGGAATATATGCATCAACAGCATCCATTAATTCACCAATCTTAGCTTCGTAAGTCGCATCACCTTCTAATGATTTTAATGCTGAACCACGAATAACAGGAGTATTATCACCGTCAAATCCATATTCGCTTAATAATTCTCTAACTTCCATTTCAACTAAATCAACTAATTCTTCATCACCAGGTGCGATTGCATCACATTTATTTAAGAATACAACAATGTGAGGAACACCAACTTGGCGAGCAAGAAGGATGTGTTCACGAGTTTGAGGCATAGCACCATCAGTTGAAGCAACAACAAGAATAGCACCATCCATTTGAGCAGCACCAGTAATCATGTTTTTAACATAGTCAGCGTGTCCTGGGCAGTCAACATGAGCATAGTGTCTTTTATCTGTTTCGTATTCTACATGGGCAGTATTGATAGTGATGCCACGAGCCTTTTCTTCTGGTGCACCATCAATTTGGTCGTAAGCTCTTGCTTGAGCCTTTCCTTGTTTTGACAAGTATAGTGTAATAGCGGCAGTTAAAGTAGTTTTACCGTGGTCAACGTGACCAATTGTACCGATATTAACATGGGGTTTCGATCTATCGAATTTTTCCTTTGCCATTTTGCAATTTTCCTCCTATTTATACATTTTATATTTTAATTCAAACACTATAATAAATCAATTAAATTGTTATTCTTTAGCGTTTTTCTTAGCGATATTTTCAGCAATACTCTTAGGTACTTCTGAATAATGATCCATTTGCATTACATAGTTACCGCGTCCTTGGGTAAAGCTGCGTAAGTCTGTGGCATAGCCAAACATTTCACTCAATGGTACAAATGCCCTTACCACAATAGCATTACCGCGTTCTTCTTGATCTCTAATTTGACCACGACGCTTAGTAACATCACCCATTACGGCACCCAAATATTCATTTGGTGCAGTAACTTCAACTGACATAATAGGTTCTAGTAATACTGGACTACATTTTTTAGCAGCCTCTTTTAGTGCCAAACTTGCAGCTACCTTAAATGCCATTTCACTTGAATCGACATCATGGTAACTACCATCGAATAATGTTGCTTTAATATCAACTACTGGATAACCAGCGATTAAACCATTGTTTAAAGCAGCAATTAAACCATCTTGGGTAGGTTTGATATATTCGCGTGGAACTGAGCCACCAACAATCGCATCAATAAATTCAAAGCCTTTCCCTTCTTCGTTTGGTTCAAATTTAACCCAAACATGACCATATTGACCACGACCACCAGATTGTCTTACGAACTTACCTTCACATTCAGCAGTTTGTCTGATTGTTTCACGGAAAGCAACTTGTGGAGCACCAACATTACATTCAACCTTAAATTCACGACGCATACGATCAACAATAATATCAAGGTGTAATTCACCCATACCTGCAATAATTGTTTGACCAGTTTCTTCGTCAGTGTATGTTCTGAATGTTGGATCTTCCTCTGCTAACTTACCTAAAGCAATACCCATCTTATCTGAGTCTGCCTTAGTCTTAGGTTCAACACTCATTTGAATAACAGGTTCAGGGAAAACCATTGATTCAAGAATGATTGGTGATTTTTCATCACATAATGTATCACCGGTTGTAGTATCTTTCAATCCTACAGCAGCAGCAATATCACCTGCATATACTTCACTGATTTCAGCACGGTGATTAGCGTGCATCAATACAAGACGACCAAATCTTTCACGTTTATCTTTAGTAGCATTTAAAACATAGCTACCGCTTGTTGCTACACCACTATAAACACGGAAATATGTAAGTCTTCCTACGAATGGATCAGTCATAACCTTGAATGCTAGTGCAGCAAATGGTTCTTTATCATCAGCCTTTCTTTCGGCTTCACTTCCATCTTCAAGTGTTCCCTTAATTGCAGGAATATCAAGTGGACTTGGCAAATAATCAAGTACAGCATCCAATAATAATTGAATACCTTTATTCTTATATGCACTACCACATAATACTGGGAAGAAGTCAGAAGCAATAACACCCTTACGGATGGCAGCTTTAATTTCAGCAATAGTAGGTTCTTCACCTTCTAAATACTTCATCATCATTTCATCGTCATAGTCAGCAACCATTTCGATTAATTGAGCTCTTAATTCTTCAACAGTATCTTTATATTCATCAGCAATTTCACCAATTTCAACATCTTTTCCTAAGTCATCACGATACATATATTGTTTTCTTTCAATAATATCAATGATTCCTCTGAATGTATTTTCAGCACCGATTGGATATTGAACAGGGCTAGCTTTAGCATCTAAACGATCTCCAATTGTTTTTACCGCCATCATAAAGTCAGCGCCAGTTGCGTCCATCTTATTACAGAACACAACACGAGGAACTTTATAAGTGGTAGCTTGACGCCAAACAGTTTCTGTTTGAGGTTCTACACCTGCTTTTGAGTCTAAAACCGTAACCGCACCATCAAGTACTCTTAATGAACGCTCAACTTCAACAGTGAAGTCAACATGCCCAGGAGTATCAATAATATTGATTTGGTAATCTTTCCAATGTGCAGTTGTAGCCGCACTAGTAATAGTGATACCGCGTTCCTGTTCTTGTTGCATCCAGTCCATTTGACTGGCACCATCGTGAGTTTCGCCGATTTTGTGGGTTTTGCCGGTATAGAAAAGAATTCTTTCGGTACATGTTGTTTTACCAGCATCGATGTGAGCCATAATACCAATATTACGAACTCTATTTAATGGGTATTCGCGTGCCATTTAATTCTCCCTTCCTATTACCAGCGATAATGAGCGAAAGCCTTATTAGCTTCTGCCATTTTGTGTGTATCATCTTTCTTTTTAACTGAATTTCCTACGCCATTAGCTGCGTCCATAATCTCATTCGCAAGTCTTAATTCCATAGTTTTTTCATTTCTAAGACGAGAATAATTAACGATCCATCTTAGTCCCAATGTTAAACGCCTTTCAGCACTAACCTCAACTGGAACTTGGTAGTTTGCACCACCAACTCGTCTAACTTTTAACTCTAATTCAGGCATAACATTGTCCAATGCTTGTTCAAAAACTTCCATAGGTTGTTTTCCTGTTTTCTTTTCAACAATATCAAATGCACTATATAAAATATTTTGTGCAACTCCTTTTTTACCATCAAGCATGATTTTGTTGACCAAACGAGTTACAAGTTTAGAGTTATAAATAGGATCTGACAATACGTCTCTTTTAGCAATATAACCTTTTCTTGGCATTTTAATCTCCTTTCATGTTTAATGTTTACTTAGGTTTTTTAGTACCGTATAAAGAACGGCCTTGTTTACGCTTATCGACACCAGCACAGTCTAATGTACCGCGTACAATATGATAACGCACACCAGGTAAGTCCTTAACACGACCTCCTCTGATAAGAACAACACTATGTTCTTGAAGATTGTGTCCGATACCTGGAATGTATGCAGTTACTTCCATACCATTACTCAATCTTACACGGGCATATTTACGCAAAGCTGAGTTCGGTTTCTTAGGTGTCATTGTACCAACACGCGTACATACCCCACGCTTTTGAGGTGAAGATAATGTAATTGGACGTCTTTTTAAACTATTGAAACCACGGTTTAGTGCTGGTGATTTAGATTTATAAGTTTTATCTGAACGACCTTTGCGTACAAGTTGATTAATTGTAGGCATTAATTCTCCTTTCTGCACACATTTTTAGGTGTGCCACATATTTATATAATATATAGATTCCTTAACAGAATCTATACAAACATTAATATAATATCATCATTGACTAGTGATGTAAATCTCTTTTTTTAAATGTTTTAATAAACTTGTATAAAATAAGATAATTTTCAATCGATTTTGTACCAAACAACAAGTTTAAACCAAAAGATTAGCCAAATAATAGCCAACACTAACACTGATAATAATCGCAATAAACATCAATAAAAAACCATAGTACATAATCTCTTTTGTCTTGGTATATCCACTGCTTATCGCAACCGCCACACTAGGCATTGCCGGAGGAGTTGCAAAGGCATATGATGACATCATTCCGACCAAAAGACATAAGGCTACGACATTGATCCCTAAATCATTATTCCCAAACACCGTAAGTACAATACCAGTTACCAGTGTAGCGGTAACCATATTGGAGCTTAAATTAGTTTGAATAGCACTCCAAGCAACAAAAATCAAGATTAACAGTAAGGGGCTAATTCCTTTAAAAATAGGAATTAATGTTGTTGTTACATAAGTTGTTATTCCAATATCCTTGCTGGTAAGAGCTGAACCTAGGGCAAGGGTTGCCGAACACATAATAATGGCCGACCACAATACTCCTTTACTCATCGCTTCTTTAAATTCCAATAAGGGTTTATTATCAATTTGAATAATAAACAACAACGATACGCCAAGCATTGGTGGAAAGGCAGTCGTCATTTTATCCAGTCTAGTTATTAAACTTAAAATTCCACCACCAACAAAGGGCTTGATAAAACCTGGTAAAACCCATAGCACAATCACTCCGACAAATATTAATAATACTATCTTTTCTTGGGTAGAACTTTGCGATACTTCCTTTCTCAAAAAATCCACATTAACATTCTGCAATTTTTCAATATCTGGTCGATAAATATATCTAAACATCAACAACATCAATAAAAAGACAAGTATTCCCACTGGAATCGCAAAACCCATATATGTGGCATAGGAAACACTAATTTTTAGTGTCTTCTCAATCAAACCCATAGAAATCAATGGGAAAACATGGGCAATCGGTGTCATTCCTGATGAAATGGCCGAACAGAAAACTAAACCCATCATCAACATTCCACCCAATTTTTCACCCTTTTCAACTTGTAATAAGGCCAATATCGTTTCTAAAATAGGTAAGTAAACAATAAAAAGAACAGTCGGACTGATAAAGCATCCAATCACAATAATTGATAAGAAAAACAATGATACAAAAAACCAAGGACTCTTTTTAGCCAATTTCCCATCAATAAAAAATAAGGCAACTCTTTTAATATAGGAAGTCTTACTCAGGGCATAGGTCAAAATAAAAGTCATCATCAAAAACATAATGGTATTATTCCCAAACGATGATTTAAGCACATTATTAATACCGATGCTAGGGACAAAACCCAACATCATCAAACATAAAATACTTGGCCAATCAATGGAGATGTTTAACCATAAAATTAAAGTACCCAAAAATACACCCAGAACAAACATCGCCTCCCGACTTAATGGTGATGAAAAAAAAGGCATAAGCAGCATCACCAAGACAGAAATTAAAATTGTGATATTTCTTTTCATATTAATTTTTTAGTTTTTCAAGTGGCGCAGCCTTGGCTAAAATCTTTTTAACCCCATAAGGATATTCAAAAGCAATCGATAAAATATCTCCATCTTTTAAAATAACCTTACCCTTGCCAAACTGCGCGTGTAAAACCAAGTCCCCCTTTTTAAATTTCTTTATATTCTTAGCACTTGCGACCTTGCCAACCGAAACATTTGCATAAGGATCATCATTTCCGATTGATAAGCTATGGCTAACAATATTGCGTTCTTCATCTTCAGGTGTATTATGAATAATATATTCATCAGCAATTTCATCAATAAAGCGTGAGGCAGTTTTTGAACGACCTGTTACATAGCTAAAATCTCGAGATTCAGTTAAAAATAAATTTTTACGAGCCCTAGTATAGGCCACATATGCCAATCTCCGTTCTTCTTCTAAACCCTTAAGACCTTCTCTAAGACTGCGTTCACTAGGAAAAACCCCCTCATTCATGCCGATAATAAAGACACCATCAAATTCCAAACCCTTAGCCGAATGAATGGTCATCATCTTAATACAATCACCCGTAGAATTATTTTCTTTATCAGTATATAAACTAATCATTTGAAGATATTCTTCAAGATTAGAATCAGGATAAGTTTTTTGATAATCAGCAATATCGTTAAGCAATTCTTTAATATTTTCAAGACGATCATTGTCATCGTTTTTTTCCAACATAATCCGATAACCAGTATCATTTAAAACATTCTCAAGTAGGCGTTCCATCGTCAAAGTTTTAGCATCGTTTCGCAGCTTATTAATAACTCGCAGATAATCTTTAATACCCTTATTTTTAATCTCATAACCATCGCTATTAAGTAATTCAAACATTGTCATTTCGTTAAATGTAGCATCATTTCTTAAAGCATCAATACTCTTTTCTCCAATGCCACGCTTAGGTTGATTAATCGTTCTTATCAAAGCCAAATCATCAGCTCCGACAACCATTCTTAAATAGCAAAGAATATCCTTAACTTCAGCACGATCATAGAATCTTGTGCCGCCATAAATGATGTAAGGTATATGCATATGGGTCAATGATTTCTCAATGAAACGCGATTGGTAATTGGCCCGATACAATATGGCAATATCACGATAATTCCAACCCTTAGTTTTAAGTGCTGCAATCTGTTCAGCCACATAATCTCCCTCATATATTTCACTCGCAAAAGATGAATGAATAATTTTATCGCCCATTCCTTTATTGGTAAATAAGTTCTTATCAATACGCTGGTGATTATTTTTAATAATACAGTTGGAGCCCCCCAAAATATTACCACTACTTCTAAAGTTTTCATCTAGTACAATGGTTTCAACATTTTTAAAATCAGCTTCAAAATTAAGAATAATATTTACATCAGCCCCTCGCCAAGAATAAATAGTCTGATCAGGATCACCAACAACACAGACATTTTGATGATATGAAGATAATAATTTAATTAAATCATACTGCAAAGGATCAATATCTTGAAATTCATCAACTAAAATATATCTATATAGCTCAGCATATTTATTCAATACTTTTGGAAACTTTTTAAACATCATCACTGTTTTAATAATTAAATCATCAAAGTCCAAAGTATAATTATGATTTAAATAACGATCATAGTAACGATAAATTGTAACTAAATCTATTTCCTTTTGATCACCACCAGTATAGTCCATGGCTTTTTCAGGATCAATCATCGCACACTTATTGTTAGAAATGTACGATAAAACACTCGCATAAGAATAATCATTTTTACTAAATCCATATTCTTTATAACACATTTTCAAAATTGACTTTTGATCCTCGCTATCAGCGATTGTAAAATTGTGCGGATAGTCTAAAACTCCTATTTCTTTTCTTAAAATTCGTGCGCATAAACTATGAATGGTGCTAATAGTCGCGATACCACTTTCAATACCGATCATTTCTTCAATACGGACCTTCATTTCATTGGCGGCCTTATTAGTGAAAGTAATCGCCAAAATATTTCTTGGATCAATCCCTAATTCTTTTACCAAATAAGAAATTCTCATCGTCAAAACTCTAGTTTTGCCAGATCCAGCACCAGCCACAATCCTAATGGCCTTAGATGTGCTTGTAACAGCCGATTTTTGTGTTTTTGTTAAATCATTTAAATTAATCATATCTTTACCAAATTTATTATACTTGTTTATTAATAACCAGTCTAATAAAATTGAGGATTTTTTATAAGTAGGGTAAAAATTTGTACTAGATTAATTTTGATTAATTTGACATCGGTGGTAAAATTATGTCTATGAAAAAAGCCAGTCTATATTTAATCTTTTCCGCCTTCTGCTTTGCGGTTATGAATTACGGAGTGCGAATGATGGGTGATGTCCCAACCTTCCAAAAAGCACTATTTAGAAATCTATTTCCCTTAATAATTTCGTCGATAGTAATTATAAGAGAAAAACCCGAACTTAAATTTGAAAAAGGTGCTATTACCTTCGTTCTATTAAGATCAATCTTAGGAACCATTGGTGTTATAGCTAATTTTTATAGCATTGACCATCTAGCCCTTGCTGATGCTGCCATCTTTAATAAAATGTCGCCCTTTTTCATCATCATCTTATCAGCGATATTTCTAAAAGAAAAAATTAAACCCTATCAGGCAATTTCGCTATTTATAGCCTTTATAGGAGTATATCTTGTGAGTGGTCCAAATAATCTTGGTTTTAGTACCAATCACATCATCGCCTTATTTGGTGGTTTTTGTGCTGGTGCCGCCTATACCGCTTTAAGGCATGTTACTAAAAATTTACATGTCAGCAACTCAATTGTCATTTTTAGTTTTTCATTAATTTCTTGTCTAATAACCATCATTCCAACGATACAAAACTACGCTCCCATGGATAATAAAACTCTCTTTTTCGGAATTGTTGCTGGAATTGGGGCGGCATTGGGACAATATGGTATTACCAATGCCTATAGTTTAGCTGCAAGTAATCGTATCTCAATCTTTGATTACACCAATATCTTATTTAACTTTATTTTTGGTTTTGTATTTTTTAATGAAATTATCAAATTGAATGCCTTGATAGGAATTGCTTTAATCTTTGGCGCCAGTCTATTTATGTTTATCAAAAATATTAAGAGTGTTAATCAATATGAAAAATAATAAATTAATCAGGATTATCTATGCAAGTCTAGGAATTGTGGCTGTCGGTATCGGTACCATCGGAATATTCTTACCAATTTTACCAACTACCCCCTTTATTTTAGTGGCAATATTCTTTTTTATGAACAGCTCTACAAAATTAAATAATTGGTTTAAACAGACCAAACTCTATCAAACACACCTCAATACCTATGTCAAAAATAAAACAATGAAGCTAAAAACTAAGCTTAAGGCTTTAACCTACATTACAATAATTATGATGCTATCTTGTTTTTTCATGATTAAATCTTATCTAAATAAAGGCTCTATTCCTGCTTTAATTGGAGTCATTGTAATGATTATCATCTGGCTTGGACATATCATTTATTTCATTTTTATCATTAAAACCGACCAATAATAAACAACTTTTAAAAAGGTTTATCCAAGCACTTTGAAATTGATTATCTTTAAAATACCTTAAATAATTTTACCTATTACACACATAATTTATAGCAATAAAGATCTAAAAAGGTTACAATTTAAGTATGAAATTAAGTAAAGATTGGAAAGATTATCAAATTATTGATGCTGGTGATGGTGAAAAGCTGGAAAGTTGGAATGGTACCATTTTAAGAAGACCGGACCCCATGGCTATTTGGCGCAAATCAAAGCCAGAACTTTGGGATGATGTCGATGCTTACTACCACCGTTCTAAAAAAGGTGGTGGTTTTTGGGAACACAAAAATAATATTAAGGAATTTTGGATTTGCGAGTATAAAAAACTTAAATTTAAAATTTCTCCAACTGGTTTTAAACATACGGGTCTTTTTCCTGAACAGGCATATAATTGGGATTTAATCACTGACTTAATTGGAAAGCGTCCACATATCAAAGTATTAAATCTGTTTGGATATACTGGAGGCGCCAGTATTGCTGCCCTAAAGGCAGGGGCTAGTGAGGTTGTCCATGTTGATGCCTCTAAAGGGATGATAACTTGGGCTAAAGAAAATGTTAAGTTAAATAACCTAGACCATAAGACGATACGATATATTGAAGATGACTGTCTTAAATATATGAAGCGTGAAATTCGCCGTAATCATCATTATGATTTAATCATTATGGATCCACCATCATATGGACGAGGTCCAAAAAACGAACTATTTAAGTTTGAAGACCAAATCAATGATTTACTGGAAGCTGCCAGAACATTACTCAGCGCCAAACCCCTAGGTGTTATCTTAAATACATACACCACTGGATATTCGCCGATGGTTATGTATAACTTAATGAAATATCACACCAAAGGTTTAACAGGTGATATTCAAAGTGATGAATTATGTTTGCCAATCGATGAAAGGGTTTTGCCTTGTGGCTTAACAACATCGTTTATTTATCATGATTGACATCATCTACGAAGATAATCATTTATTGGTAGTAAATAAACCAATCAATGTTCCTATTGTTGAAGACAGCAGCCATGATGAAGATCTATTGAATAGTTGTAAAAAATATATCAAGGAAAAGTATCACAAAACAGGTAATGTATATTTGGGCCTGGTTCATAGACTGGACCGTCCAGTTGGTGGTATATGTGTATTTGCGAAAACATCAAAGGCAGCCTCAAGGCTTAGCGATGCCATAAGAACACATAAAATATCTAAACAATATTTAGCCATTGTCATCGATGAAAATCAAAGCCTAAAAAATCAAGATCATTTTGAAGATTATCTACTTAAAGATAAAAAAACCAACACCACTACCGTTAATAAAAATGGTAAACTCAGCATTTTAGACTATTCATTGATTGAAAGAAAAGATGAGTTCGCAAAGGTATTAATCAATTTAAAAACAGGGCGTTCACATCAAATAAGAGTTCAATTCTCAAGTCGCAACCATCCACTATTCGGCGATCAACGCTATAATAAAAATGCCAAGGTTGGACAACAACTAGCACTATTTAGCCACAGTTTAAGTTTTACTCATCCAACCACCAAAGAACTATTAACTTTCAAAATTGAACCCAATGATATATATCCATTTAATAAATTCAGGAGGTAATATGAAAAAGACAAAAAGAGCATTAAATAGACAGGTACCAATTATTGTTGCGGTTATTGGATTGGTGATGGTCATCACTTTTAAAGTTCCTAGCTTTATCCAACATCAAAATTTAGTCGCCCTAGGATATAGTGAAACTGCCATTACCGCCATTAAAAAACATAAAATTGGCTCATATATTACTAAAAATAAAATTTTCAGCAAGCTATTAAATGATGAAGTGGTAAAAGAAGGGTTCAATAAAAATTACATTGATTTATATGGTGTAACTACCAATGTAAGTGAACAATCATTCAAAATTTATGAGGCCTTGATTAATAAGGGTTACAAAAAAGATGCTGCCTTAAAATTATTCAAAGCATTAAAAAATTATAATATCACTCCTTTATTGACCTTTGATTTACAGGACGATAATGGTATTGATAAATATATCAAAGATTGCTTAAAACACAGTACTAATAACGAAACTAAATTTCAAATAGAAGGAAGCTACATCAAATATTTCAACAATATCACCAACAACGAATTTAAAACCAATATGTTAATTAATCAAAACAACGGTATTGATAAGAATGTAAAAATAAATCTAGTCGATATGGATGTGAATTATGCTACTGAAGGTATTAAAATGGAGAAAGAAGCCTATCAACACTTTGTTGATTTATGCGATGCTTTAAATACTAATCATCTAAGTATTTATGCCATTGAAGCCTATCGAAGTTTTAATACACAAAAAGAAATATACGACAGTTACTCAAAACCTGATGAACAGGGTGTTTCAAGACCAGGACATTCAGAACATAACACCGGTCTTGCGGTTCAGGTAATCAGCTCTGAGGGGACTTCATTCAAAACCACCAAAGAATATCAATGGATTAGTGAAAATGCCCATAAGTATGGCTTTATCATCAGATACCCTGAAGGCAAAGAGAAAATAACGGGCAAAGATGCCGAATCTAACTTATTGAGGTATGTCGGAATTAAAGAAGCCACTCAAGCATATAATGAAAAAATGTGCTATGAAGAATACTATGCAACCTATATTAAATTCGCTAATAAGAAAAACTAATAAAATTTATTTTAGACACCTTATAGGTGTCTTTTATTTAAAAAATAGTGAACCCCTTAAAAGGTTCACTATATTATTTTTATTTACTAAATATTTCAAGTAATTCTTCAATACTCTTATCACCAAAGATTAACTTTTCATCATTGATAATCATAGCAGGTACACTCATAATTTGATATTTATCCCGTAATTCCTTTTCATAGGCAATATCATAGATATTTAACTTAAAATGAGAATTATATCTTAAGATACTAGCTAAAGTCATAATCAAGGCTGGACACTTAGTACATTCCAACGATATTACAACATCTAATTTAAAGTCATCATCAAGACTATTCAAAAGATTTTTTGAAGCTTCATTTAATTCTTTAAGTGGTCCAAATAATCGATGAACAGTTACTAAAAACGATGTAAATTCATGGCCACCTGGTACACCATAATAACGATAATGCGGTTTAAATGTTTCACTACTCATTTCAATATAAGGTGTTAAATCAGTGCCTAAGTCTTCAATGAATGCTATTTTAACATGATCATCAATATCAGCTAATTCTGATAAAAAAGCCTTTTCTTCTTTAGATAATTCGTTATTAAAAAGATGGGCCTTTATTGTTACAACACTTTCTAATTGTCCAAATAACATTTTGATCTGTGCAATCATTTCATTATCAATATATTTGTTGTCCCCTTCAATAGTCGCTACTGTTTCTGGTTGTGGTTTATGGTCAATATCAGCCACCAGTGAAGGTATATTTAATGTTTTATGTAATTGTGATACCACCTTTTCACAGTTTGTAGCTGCAATAGCTCCATCACTGGTAGCAGTAACCACCTGTCTTAAATCTTTAACACAGACATCACCAGCTGCAAAAACACCATCAAGATTAGTTTTTTGATTTTTATCAGTAATAATATAACCCTGTTCATTCAATGCGACAATATCTTTTACAAGTTCGGTATTTGGTGCATAACCCGCAAACACAAAAATCCCGAAATTTTCATTTTTATTTTCATAATAACTTAATTCTTTAGTTTGATTGTTAATAAAGGTAATCTTACTAGGTAACATTTCACCTTCAATGCTTTGAACTTCAGTAAAATAATTAATATTAATTTTCGGTTGATGATTTTCAACTTTTTCAATAATTGAGGCAGCACAACCAAGCTGTCCCTTTCTGACAATCATCGTAACACTCTTACCATACCTTGTAAGAAACATCGCTTCTTCAGCAGCAGCATAACCACCACCAATTACAAAAATATCTTTACCATTAAAAAAATGACCATCACAAGTTGCACAATATGATACACCTCGACCACGATATTCTTCCTCACCTTTAAAACCAAGTTTTCTTGGATTAGCACCAGTGGCAATAATAACACTCAGAGCTTTATATGTACCATTTCTAGTTATAATTTCTTTAATCTCTTGATCCAGCTTAACCTCAAGCACTTCATTCATTTTAACTTCAGCACCAAAGGCCTTGGCTTGTTTCAACATTTCTTGTGTCAATTCAAAGCCACCAGTCTTAAATACTCCAGGAAAATTAACCACTTCTTCCGTAATAGCTATCTGGCCACCAATTTGTTCTTTTTCAAGTATTAAGGTTTTATATTTGGCACGAGCCATATAGATAGCGGCAGTAAGTCCAGCAGGACCACCACCAATTACAATCAAATCGTATAAATTATTAAATTCCATGTATATATCCTCCTTTTGTGATATAAATCAACTTTACTTTTATAAATTAAGTAGAGATTAAATAATTAATTTATTTAATCCCTCTCACACCACTGTACGTACGGTTCTCGTATACAGCGGTTCAATTTATATTGCAGTATGTACTGCGAGATAATGATCTAGTGGAAACACTAGTCCTTTTT
>JAXFOQ010000010.1:0-5588 GCA_034180345.1 Erysipelotrichaceae bacterium
TCAGACCTCGATTTTGTTTCACACTTCCTCTAGCTCACACCTCACGATGGAAACCTTGTGCTTCACTAACACTTCGTTGATATGTACGCGTGTAAGGGACTTTCACCCTCTAGTTATATGCCATGCCTAGCACACATTAAATGGTAGCATCGCTACCATTAAAAATTACAATTTACCAACCAAATCAAGACTTGGTTTTAATGTTTTTTGACCCTCGGTCCATTTAGCTGGGCAAACTTGATCACCATGCTCATGAACAAATTGGCAAGCAGCTAATTTGCGTAATAATTCTTCAGCATTACGCCCAACATTTCCAGCATTTACTTCGTAGGCAACAATAGCACCCTCAGGATTAACGATGAATGTTCCGCGTTCTGCAAGACCATCACTTTCGATGTAAACATCAAAGTCCTTCGCAATCTTTCCTGTTGGATCTGCCAACATTACATAATCAATTTTTCTAATTGATTCAGATGCATCATGCCATGCTTTATGCACAAAGGCAGTATCACAAGAAACACTATAAATTTCAGTATTTAATTTTTTAAATTCTTCATAATGATCAGCTAAATCTTCCAACTCTGTAGGACATACAAAGGTAAAATCAGCAGGATAGAAAAAGAAAATTGACCAACGACCTTTTAAATCATCTAAAGAAACATCTTTTAATTCTCCCTTATGGAAGGCTTTAGTTGTAAATTCATTTACTTTTTTATTAATTAATGACATATATTTTCCTCCTGTCATAGTTATATTATTATATAATAGTTAAATCATGCAATTAATATGCTTAAGAATTGAATAATGATAAAATTTCAGCTTTTTTTGCTTCCATATCTTGATAACCCAATTCATATAATTTTTTCAAGGCTTCAGGATCACCACTAAAACGCTTAACCTTATACTTTATTGTCGGTCTAATTAAACAAGCCTTCTTCTCTTTGACCAAATTTTCCACAATATCCATTTGATGATGGAAATTTTCAGCTCTAATATGATAATCATCATACATTTTGGGATATTTCCTATATATTAACTTCATTAAAAATTCAACAATTTTAGAACTTCTTTTACGAACATAACCAATATGTTTAGTGCTAATCACCAAGTGTTTATCCAAACCACAATTAATGCTTTCTTCGATAGGAATCATTTTGGTAATGCCACCATCTAAATATTTATTACCCGCTTCTTCAACGATCTTGCTGACTATCGGCAACGAACAGGCCGCCTTTAAAAGTTTAAGCTGAATCTTATCATTAGAAAAATATTCGCATTGGCACTTGTTCAATTCATATAAACCGATATGAATCTTAGTAGGATGTTTTTTAATCGGACTGACATCAAAATGTTCTCGTTGTTCCAATAGAGTGTCAAAAACATAGTCATAAGCAACATATCTACCCTCTTTTAATAAGGCTCTAATACCGACACAATTTTTATCAGTTAATAATACACATGGAAATTTATATAGGGCTTCCTTATTCTTTAATAAGAACGAAGTCAAATGGACGGCACCTGTGCTAATCGCAAAGGCCTCATCAAAAACTAAATTTTGATCAATCAGCCACGATAAGCACCCAGCAGTATAAGCTCCACGCATACCCCCGCCTTCCAGCACCAAAGATACTTTATTACGCATATTAATATTTTTTATCTAATAATGATGCCGCTTCCTCATCAATAATAACTATACAATCATCATGTTTTTGTAGGGCTGAAGCAGGACAATCGACAGTAATTTCTCCTTCAATCATCGCCTTAACCGCCTTGGCTTTATTTAAGCCATTAGCTACCAACAATACCTTCTTAGCATTCATAATAGTTGCAATGCCCATGGTTATCGCATGGGTAGGAACCTCATCAAGACTATTAAAGAAACGCTTATTATCAAGACGAGTCTTTTCTTTAAGTTCCACAATATGTGTCAATGAATCAAAGGATGTACCAGGTTCATTAAAACCGATATGACCATTGGCACCAATACCCAAAACTTGGACATCAACCACTGCATCTTTAAGTATAGCGTTATAGTCGTTACAAGCCTTAACCAAATCATCGGTATCACCTAAAGGAATATGAATATTTTCTTCAGGAATATTTAAACCATAGAATAAGTTATCGTGCATAAAACTATAATAAGATTGACTATGTTCCTTCTTAAGTCCTGTATATTCATCTAAGTTATATGTTTTAACATTTGAATAATCAGTGTTATTAAGCTTATGATCTTCAATCATCAATTTATATAAACCAACAGGTGAAGATCCTGTCGCAAGTCCTAAAGCTGGCCTTTTTTCTGTTGTAACAACCTCCTTAATTACTTCAAAAGCTTTTTCTGATAATTCTTTATAATCTTTTACTACTATTACTTTCATAGCAATATTATACTATCTTTTCTTACTAAAAACTTAATAATCAATCAAAATAAATAGCTTTTAAAAAGATTATCTTTTTATTCAAACATTAATATCTGATTGATTTTCAAATGAATATTTTAATCAAAACTATTCCGATGTTATTGGATGTTCTTCTAAATCATCTTCATGTATTTCAAAAACTTCTTCGTTATTTTCATCTGTTGAAAAATCATATTTAAAAAACCATTTATAAGCACGATCAGCAATAACTCTAGTTTCTACAAGATCAAGTCCGCCACCAATAACTGCTCCAATAACAGGGATAAGCTTACCAATGTTAATAATACCCTTAGTTCCAAATTTTGTAACAAATCTAAAACCTACCTTCTGATTAATTTTAGTCAATACCTTACCTGGAATCTTTTTTATTAAGCCATTAAAAAATTTAACTCCAAATTTAATACTCGCTTGTTTTACCAATTTATTTACCGATACCCCTGCAAGACAAGCATAAACAAAGGTTTGTGTTTCATCGCTATCAAGTTCAAAACCAGCCATATATGCCGCACAGGCAATCATCCGCATTTGAATATAGATAACACTGGTAACATTGGCAGGAAGAGCTACAATCATCGTGGCAAAACCACCAAAGCCTGAAATAAATCCTGAAGCTGTGCATTTGATTATTTGATTTTCAAACATCGCTTCACAAGCCCGTTCTTTACTTTCGTATTTTTGTAAATATTCATCGGCCATATCTTTAACATTGGGAACTACATTAGGAACACCGACCAAACACTTTTCATAACAAAAATCCAAAATATTCATCATATCTTGTTGAGAAATTATTCCTTGTTGATCACTCATTTATAAATCACCTCTTTTGGTAATTTTAATATATATATATATATCAATAGGGCAAATAAAATATTTAATTATCTAAAACTCAAAATCTACCTTATTATATGTAAAAATTAATATTAAAACAGTAAATCTTTTAAGACTTACTGTTACAACTTATACGCTTATATTTCTTGTAGAAAATGTTATTATTTGTTTATTTTTCTTACTAACTGACGCTTCATATATTTATGATTAATTACCAAAATATAATACATAGCGACAATAAATATTATTGTGGCTGTTATGAAATAATTCTTACTATAAAAACCAAAAAGCGCAACAATTAATTGTATAAGGCAATAAGCAAGTTCAATCTTAACATTCTTTTTATATTGGATGATATTATTCTCATATTTTAGATTATGTATCATCCATAAAGATGATAAGAGTAATGATGATAATTTTATTACTAAAACAATAATTGTAAAATTTTTAATCCCAGTTTCAGCTATCGGTTGAATTGCTAAGTTAAGCAATGTTGCCTGTAAGATTATCGCAATTCTAGTTAAATTAGCCCGCAATATTATATTATCTTTTTTTTAAAGTTTTATCACTTCGATATTCATCATTTAATAAATAATCTGTTTAAATCTAATTTATAATTAGATTAATAAATAAGTTTACACGAAGAACTGACTCGCTTCTTATAAGTCTATAAATGGAATTTATTCTTTCACTTTTAAAAAGAGTTATATTTCATATTTTTTCGTGTACTCTTCTTTACATATTCATTTTATCATTTTTATTAATTTTCAATATTAAATTATATTTTACTTATTCTTTTTATCTATTATTCTCTTTTAAGACCTTATTTTGTATAACTTAATTCAACTTATATTATTATAGCTTTTAAGGTGGAATTTAAGTTTACAGTTGAGCAATTCTAATTTTAAGATTATTATTAAACATTTTTAGATCTTACTTCTTCAAACCATTTTTCCATTTCCTCTGAAGGAATAAGATTTTTATCCCTCTCATATCGTTTTTCATAACTATATTCCCACTGTAAGTTTCCATCATTCACATCATAGACTAACCTCGCTTCAGTTGGTCTCTCACGATTATAATGTTCATGAATTTCTCTAAAAGCTTCTAAATCCTCAAAAATTTCATCAAGCATTTTATTTTGAGCTTTATTTGACGTATCAATCGCTTGATCAGATGCTAAAAAATCATTCACTTTGTGAGCATAACAATAATTTATTCCTATTTTAAAAAACACGTCAAATGTCGTTAAACTTCTCTCGGTAATGAAATAAATAAAAATCTTGTCCGCCTTCCCTTGTACATATTGTAAACAAGATAGCGTAATGTTTCTATGAACAGTCATTAATTCCTCTTCAAAATTCTCCATATATCCTCCATCTTTAATTATGTAAAATTGCTCTATACCCTTTTCCCTCAATAGTATAATTTATTATAAACTGATCTGGACGTTTTGATGATCCTTCATAAATTATTTCTATATCAACTGTTACTTTTTTGGGAGGAATCGATTTGAGATTCTTTTCCCATTCTCGTTCAATTCTCCAATATTCATCAGAGTTGAGTGCTTTGGATTGAGAGACTAAGTTATCAAGTTTTGGAGATCCACCAAATGCATCCCCAAAAATATGTCCAGCATGATCACCAACGCGTTTATCAGGTGTTTTTCTAACATAATTCAACCTACTATCATGAATTTTCAACTTTAAGCCGTCTGGATCAGTCGATCCTCTAATAATTCGAGCTTGATCATCAGTTTTATAAATGTATCCATGCTCACCTGTTGTATAAATAATATCTGGTTTAGGATTTTTACCATTAAAATGACTTCCATCGGTGATAACTTCTCTACCATCATTGTACCATGGGTTATCAATATTTTCTATATCTGGTTTTTTATTAAGCTTATTACCCGCTTGCTTTAAATCATCACTAATTTTTAGGCCTTGCTCACTAAGTTCTTCTGTCATTTCATCAGCTTGACTTGATAAAATCCTCGCTAAATCATCTGTTCCATTTTTCGCATGACTTGCAAACTCAACTAGATCATCTGAGCTTCTAGCAAGATCATCAATATAGCCACTAAATCCACCTGTAAACGCAAATTCCATTTGAGGTTTTCCTGTAAATATATTGTCAATCTGATTTCTTATCGCTCTTCCAAAATCATCAGTCTTGGATACTACTGTATTATATGTAGCTCTAATCTTTGTTTTTCCTAGTTTATAAGTATCATCAACAAAGTTCAGAGCTTTTCCTTTCAGTTTTCCAGCTAAATTCAGAAATTTTCTTCCATATTCAAATTGGCTTGTGATAAGAGTAATACCCGGCAACATATCT
>JAXFOQ010000011.1:0-3525 GCA_034180345.1 Erysipelotrichaceae bacterium
TCAGACCTCGATTTTGTTTCACACTTCCTCTAGCTCACACCTCACGATGGAAACCTTGTGCTTCACTAACACTTCGTTGATATGTACGCGTGTAAGGGACTTTCACCCTCTAGTTATATGCCATGCCTAGCACACATTAAAGGTCAACATAATGTTGACCTTTAACATATCTACTTAATTTTATTTTGCATCTTCAGGTTTAAAACCTAAGTAAGCTGGAATTAAAATTTGTTCAATCATTTCACTAACAATCGGTGTGCGAGGGTTGGCAGGAGAACATTGGTCCTCATATGCAAGATAACCAATCTTTTCTACTGAATCCATCCATATTTTTTGATCAATTCCATGTTCCTTAAACGACATCGCCACATCACAATCACGGCCCAATTTATAAACAGCTTCAGCAAGTTTTTCAACACCTTCTTCAACAGTATCGAATTTTAAACCTATGCTTCTTGCAACTTCAGCATATTTTTCATTGGCATTATAGAATTTATACTTAGGCCAAATTCCCGCCTTTGAAGGTTGAGTTCCATTGTACTTAATAACAAATGGTAACACTACCGCATTAATTCTTCCGTGTACTCCGTGGAATTCAGCACCAATCTTATGAGCAAGTGAGTGAGAGATTCCTAGGAAGGCATTTGCGAAGGCCATACCAGCCATAGTTGAGGCATTGTGCATCTTTTCGCGTGCTTCTTCATCATTTTTACCTAAATGCACAGCTCTTGGTAAGTATTCAAATACCATCTTGATCGCTTGAAGTGCTAAAGCATCAGTATAATCACTAGCAAGCACACTTACATAAGCTTCTAAAGCGTGAGTAAGAACATCCATACCAGTATCGGCAGTTACTGTTTTAGGCAATGTCATAACAAGAGCAGGATCAACAATCGCAACTGTCGGAGTCAATGAATAGTCGGTAAGTGGATATTTCTTACCATTGGCCTTATCACTAATTACCGCAAATGGTGTAACTTCTGAACCAGTACCGCTTGTTGTAGGGATACATACCAATTTAGATTTCTTTCCTAATTCAGGATATTTGAAGGCACGCTTACGAATATCCATAAATTTTTGTTTTAAATCATCAAAATTAACTTCAGGTTGTTCATAGAATAACCACATACCCTTGGCAGCATCCATTGATGAACCACCACCTAAGGCGATAATTGTATCAGGTTTAAAAGCACCCATTAAACTTAATCCGCGTTTTACAGTAGTGATATCCGGATCTGGTTCAACATCACAGAATAATTGAATTTTTACTTGATTTCTTCTTTTAGCAAGTTGAGATGTAATACGATCTACATAACCAAGGTCAACCATTGAACGATCGGTTACAATGAATACTCTTTCAACATCATTCATATCATGTAGATATGTGATAGCATTCTTTTCAAAGTAAATCTTTGAAGGCACTTTGAACCATTGCATATTATTTCTCCTTTTACCAATTTTCTTAATATTTAATAAATTAACCGCACTTACATTATCACTTACCGCATTATGGCCATAAGAACCACAGCCAAGTGTTAATGATGGAATCATATTGTTATAAACATTACCGATACCACCGAGTGTTGTAGGAGAATTAACGCAAATACGACATGCCTTTAATAACTTACCGTATTCTTTGATCAATTCTTCATTTCTTGTATGAATACAAGCTGTATGACCTAGACCATTAAATTCAACCATAGCCTCAGCCTTAGCAAAACCATCTTCAACACTATCAGCCTTTAAAACTGCAAGAATTGGAGATAATTTTTCACGAGTAAGTGGTTCATCAACACTAACTTCTTTACATTCACACATTAAAATTGAAGTATTTTCAGGAACTTTAAATCCAGCTTGTTCAGCAATCCAATATGCAGATTTACCAACGATATTAGGATTTAATTTAGCATTGACAGCATCTTTACTGAAGCCCTTAACTCCAAAGGCATATTTTTCAAGTAATTCTTTTTCTTTTTTATTACAGAAATGAGCCTTATAAGTTTTAAATAATTCACAAGCATCATTATAAATTTCTTTATCAATAATTACCGCTTGTTCTGAGGCGCAAATCATACCGTTATCAAAGGTCTTAGACATCACAACATCATTAACTGCCTGTCTTAAATTTGCAGTTGTTTCAATATATGCAGGAACATTACCGGCACCAACGCCTAAAGCTGGTTTACCACAACTATAAGCAGCCTTAACCATCGCATTACCACCAGTAGCTAAAATTGATGCAATATCAGGATGATTCATCAAGGCATTAGTACCTTCCATAGATGGGTGTTCAATCCATTGAACACAGTGTTCAGGTGCCCCAGCAGCAATCGCAGTTTCATAAACTACTTTAGCAGCAGCTACAGATGATTTTTGAGCATTTGGATGAAAGGCGAAAATAATTGGGTTTCTTGTCTTTAAAGCGATTAACGATTTAAAGATAGCTGTTGATGTAGGATTGGTTACAGGGGTAAGTCCAGCAATCACACCCAATGGTTCAGCAACATAATACAATTCTTCAACTGGGTCTTCATCAACAATACCGACAGTTTTAAGATGGCGCATATGATTAACTACATATTCACACGCAAATAAGTTCTTAGTTGCTTTGTCTTCAAAAATACCTCTTTTAGTTTCTTCGATCGCAAGACGCGCAAGCTCTCCGTGCTTATCAAGTGCTGCAACAGAACATTTAGCTACGATATAATCAATTTTTTCTTGATCGTAATCAAAAAACTTATCCAGTGCAACCTTGGCATTAGATACTAATTTATTCACTTCAGCATTAGCATCATAAGCAGTTGTTTTTTCTTTTTCAGTCATATTCCTCCCTTTGTGATTTTTTTCACTAATTACAATTTAACTTTACTCCATATAATTAAGCTTTTCAATAGCTTTTTTCAAGTAAGCCCTTACAATAACTAATGTAATCCCTTTCAATCAAAAAATAAATCAATATGATTCAAAAAAGACAAAAATATCCCTTAACTTTAAGTCCATTTTTCAAAAACATATTTACATTCTTAATATTTTAAAGTAAAATGTTATAGCAGTAATGATTCCTTAGCTCAGCTGGCAGAGCATCTGACTCTTAATCAGAGGGTCCAGGGTTCGATCCCCTGAGGAATCACCATTATATATTTACAAGTTCAACAATGTTGAACTTTTTTATTTATTAAACATTATAAAAATTAAAAAAATCCTTGATTATCAAGGATTAATTAAATATTTTGGTGCGAGTGAAGGGACTCGAACCCCCACGCCGAAACACTAGATTCTAAGTCTAGCGCGTCTACCAGTTTCGCCACACTCGCAATACTTAATTATATTACTACATATACCTAGATAAATTCAAGAGGAAAAAAACATTTCCTCATTTATTTATCTAGGATTGTCAAACATATGTGACACAAACCATCCAGTTTAAGTCTAAGCTACATTCTTGAAATAGTTCTCTACCATTTCATTGGGTGTTCTAAAACCTAACACTCTTCTTGCTATATTGTTTGTTCTTGTTCTATATCT
>JAXFOQ010000041.1:0-36382 GCA_034180345.1 Erysipelotrichaceae bacterium
TATTATTTTATATTTTTCTTCGGCAGTCCATTTCTTATATTTTTGACCTTTTCTAGCCATCTTATCATCTCCTTATCCTAGTTATAACAAACAAAAAAGTGGAACATCTTTTTTTATGTCCACTTTTATCTTACAACTTCATTGAAAAATTCTCTTTTTATTTTAGGAATTTTATCAATTGCGTCTATTAATAGTTATGCAGAAAGGAGGTAAAGATGAGAAAAATTAATGTTGATCCAGAGTCGATTATCAGATCATCCAATATTATTGATGATAAAATTCAAAATTTTAATCTTTTACAACATCAATTAGATGATGGTGTAAACACTCTGCAACAGGCTTGGTCAGGAAAAGACAATATTGCATTTACTAATCAAATAAAAAGTTATCAAAATGTTATTAAATCCATTTCGGTGATTTTGGGACAGTATTCTGATTTTTTAAAGAATAGTGCTAATGCGTATAGTCAAACTCAAGAAGAACTTTATAGTGAAGCATTGAAGATGCAAGGATAGGAGGTTAAATGAGTAATACAATTAATATTAGTTTACAGGAAGTTAATGACCTAGCTGCCAATTTAAGACAAATCGGTAATCAAATGCATGAAAATTTAATGGAATCAAAAAATGAAATGAATAAGTTGGATGGAATTTGGGAGGCGGAATCATCAAATACCATCAGAGAAAGATTTAATTTATTCAGTCAAAAATTTGATGATATGAAAAATGTTATTGATAGCTACGCCAGTTTTCTTGAGCGTATTTCTAATAGCTATGATTCTTTGGAAACAACAATTAATCTAAATGCGACCAACTTTAATTAAAAAGATTCTATCAATATGTATTTTATTTAGTATCTTTGGTTGTCAAACCATCAAGGCATACACACGAAAAGAATTTATTACCGATGTGAAAGAGGTGCTTAATATTGATGATCCTATTGCCTTTAAGATAATTGATCAAAATGATGATCTATCAAAAGCTTTAGATTCTAATTTTGCGTATTATGTATTATATAACTTTATTATGCTCCCTGAAAAAATAAATAAAGATAACAGTTATTTGAAATACCAAAAACTCGCAAACGAATATAATCTAATCATAGCTGACAATGACTGTCATCAAGAAAAAATAAGAACAGTCATTGAACACGCAAAGAAAATTAAAGATAATCGTCAATTTAAATCTATCTATGATATTAAATATAAACATAAAATCAGAGAGGTTGAAAAGCCTTCAATTATTAACGGTAAATTAATCGGTGATTATCACGAGGGTGAATTTATTAAATATTACGATCATCATCAATATATGATTAAGAAAATTGTTAAAGAAGCCGATGGTTTAAAAATGATTGATGTTGATTTAGCAGAAATATTTGATGAGGTTAATTTAGAAAATGAGTTTGAACTTAATTTTGATGAGGCTCAAATTGAAGCGTTAAATCCCAACATTACCATTAATAATCGAGTTGGTGATTTTCAGATGATTTCAGCCGACACTAAAAATCATTTAATGAAAATTGATGGTTATGATATTGGCTATAAATTAAATTCCAATAGTATCGGTATTTCTATTACCAATAATACAAAACATGGCATTATGTATGCTGATATTGAGGCCTTTGATTTTAAGCCTAAAATAAAACTTAAAAAGAATAGCACTGATGATTATCGTTACTTTACGGTAGAATTTAAAACATCAGAAAAATTTGGTTTTAAAAAACAACATCATCGTCAATACTATGGTAATTTTGATCAGCTCAGTGGCAAAGATTTCATCAGTAATATCACTAGTCTTTTTGATAAAAAACAAGAAACGATTGAAAAGATTATTCCAATTATGAAAATTAAAACTCCAATACCCAATGTTCCGCTTACTGATATCAATATAACTTTAAGTGTTTATATTTATGCCAGCGGAAAGGCAGAACTGCGTTTTGACACTGGTCATAAAATTGGTTTTGAAAATTATGGTACTTCACTTAGAATGATTAATGATTTTAAATCAAAACATGATTATAATATTGAGGCCTCAATCGGAAGTACCCTAGGTCTATCCTTTGGAATTGGAAGTTTGGGTCAAAATTTAGCCGATATTAAAGTTGACACTGGTTTAAAAGGACAAATGGATAATATTTTAAATGTTTTCGATCATAAGGGCAATTATCAAAGAATTGAAACTGATCTGCCATCTGACTATATCAATAATATGGCCAAGGGTAATGGCAATGTAAAATTATGCACAGAACTTTCACTTTTCTGGGTGTTAAAAATTACCTTTAATTCATCTAATACCCTGATGAATAAAATGGGCATTACTAAAACAATTGATATTTTTAAAGATGATAAACAGCTGCTTAAAAATAAAATAATTATGGAGAATTTTCACCCTGTAAGTAAATGTATTGTAAGTAAGAAGTCGGTTAAAAAAGATGATATTAAATTAAATGATAAAAAATTATTATTGAAATATTATCATCGGTCATTGAATCTTAATGATAGTTTTAAACTTGAAATTTTATCATATCCTAATACTTATCAATTTAGTGATTTGACTTTTACTTCTGATAATAAAGAGATTGCCAGTGTTAGTGATAATGGTTTAATAACTGCCAAAAAAAGTGGATCAACAGTAATCAGAATAACAACTAAAGATAATAAATATTCAACATATATTAATATTTTTGTTAGAGGAAATAATGTTAATTGAAATTAGAGGAGGTAGCTATTTAAAACGATACATCATAAGGCAAAGCTGTTCTTTGCCTTATTTAGATATTGATTATGATCATAGGCAGATTGTACTTAAGGATGATTACTATTTTATTGATGGTTCTCATAAACAAAAAATAGTTGATGGTGATTATACACTGAAAAAGCAGTCATTACTTTATGAATTACAATTAAAAATTATTGAGGATTTTAATGATGATTATTACTATATTGTAAATAATGGCTACTTTAAATTTAGGAATGTAATAATTGATAAGGGTATTTTAAAGGTAGATGGTCTAGGTTTTTTAAATAATAAGCTGACAAATAATTCTAAGCTTAATGATGGTGATTGCATTGATATAGAAGTCTGTCGAATTATTTATCATCATCGTTTGATTATGATTTCTAAATATCATGTGAATATTGAAGATAAATTGGAAGGTTTACATTTAAAACAAAAAGTATCCATACCCTTAGAAAAAAAGCATGTTTGTTTCTTACCTGATGTTGACCGTCCTGAGTTTCCTAAAGCCCCAACCATACCAAGCCCTATTGTTGATAATGTTAATCATCAATTCTTATTAAAATTAGGTCCAAGTATCACTATTTCTCTATCGACATTATTAATAGCCTTTATCAATTTAAAAGTAAATAATAATCGTAGTATTAAAATGATGATACCTTCAATTGCTTTTCCGGTCTTGATGATTTTGTCGGTGCTTATTTGGCAGACTTTAAATTATTTCAATGATAAAAAGACTTATCGAAATAAGGTTAAAAAGCGTATAGATGATCAAAAAAATAATATTATCAATCACGAAAAAAACTTGATTAAATATCGTTATGACTTAAATAATTATTATCGTAGTTTGTCAATAACTCCATTAGAACTTACTCATATTAAATGTAATCATAAGCTATATTTTTGTGCCTTGGATCAATATCGTTTGTATATGCTGTATTTAGGAAGTTTGGATAAGTCTTTAGAATATCCAGAACCTAAGTATTTTGATGATGATCCACTTTCAGATATGATTAAAAGGCAATATTTAAAGTATTCTAAGGTTAAAAACCATCCCTTATATATTGATCTTAATAAATATCAATATATCGCTTTGACAGGCGATGATTATTCAACATTATTTAAAAACATATATAGTCAATTAAGTTTTAAAATCAGCCCTAAAGTATTTAAGATGGCTTGTTTTATTAGTGATGAAAAGTTATATAAGTATTATTATTTATTAAGTGATGGACATTTTATTAAGGCGAATAAACGCTATATTTTTACTAAATGCGCAAGTATTCCTGATGATGTAGCACTTGTTTTTGTTTTTGATGAATATTTAGTATCGGAATTTAAGGATGATAAAAAGTATATTTATGTCGGTATCAAAGATAATCCTAAAATACAGGCGATTATTAAAGCCAACAATGGTAATGCCAGAATTATTTCGGCTAAGCTCAATGAGTTGTTTTATTATGAATGCTTGAATGTTGATTTAAAAGATTTATTGTTGGATTATTACCAACAGATCGATGAAAACAATTATACGCTTTTAGAAGGTTATAAATATTTTAAAGATGATCATCATGAAGGAATAAAATGTCTTATCGGCATTGATCAACAGGACCTACCTATTTATTTAAATCTTGATGAACGCCATGACGGACCCCATGGTATTATTGCGGGTACTACTGGTAGCGGTAAGAGTGAATTGATTGTATCTATATGCTTGATGTTGGCACTTAATTATTCTCCTAATGATTTGAATTTTGTGATTGTTGACTTTAAGGGTGGCGGCTTAATTAATTCATTTAAAAACAAGAATATCATTCTGCCCCATCTTGTTTCGTCAATATCCAATGTTGATGACAATGGTTTTGATAGGATAATCATTGGTTTAAAAAACGAATGTCTTAAAAGGCAAAAATTATTTAATGAACTCGCTAGAATTTCTGGTAAACCCATTAATGATTTAAGTGATTATCATCATGTTAATAATCAAAGACTATGTAATTTACCTCATATACTAGTGATTATTGATGAGTTTGCAGAGGTTAAGAAGGAACATCCTAATTTTATCGCCGAGATTATTTCCATATCCAGAATTGGTAGATCTTTAGGCATTAATCTATTATTATCAACCCAAAAGGTTGGTGGCGTTGTTGATGAACAGATAAAATCTAATAGTAATTATCGTATTTGTTTAAAAGTTAATAATATCGCCGATTCCAAAGAAATCATTAATACAGCGGATAGTTTTTATCTTCGTAGTGTCGGTGAATTTGTGTTGACAAGTAATAACCGTAAAATCCGAGGTAAATCTATTTATGGTGGTGGTGGTTTAAATCGTGAGGAATTGCATAAAGTTTCAATAGTTGATAGTGAATTAAATGATATATTGATTAATAAAGTCGGTTATTCTGAAGTTATTAGTGAGGCGGCCTATGTTATTGAATACCTGCATCAAAAATATTTTAATTTTAATAGAAAAGATTATGCAGTTTGGCTTGATGAATTGGAAGTTAAAGCCTATCCTCAAATTTCAGATATTAAAAATAATGCTTATCAATTACCAATCGGTGAGTATGATAATTTTTATTTGAAAAAACATGAATTAGCCCAATTTAAATACCATGATAATATTATGGTTTATAATAAAAATCATCGGTTAAAACAGGATTTGATTATTAACCTTTTGAATAGTTTATATTTAAAAAATGATGATATTGAGGCAGTTTATGTTAATTCATTAAATGATCACTTAGCTAAGTATCGAGATAATTTAGGACTTTTAGAAATTATTGATAGTGATTATCGTTTAGATTATTTATTTAATTTTTTAGAATTTCGCCCATTAAATATTAAGAAGCCTTTAATGATTATTATTGATAGTATCGGTAGAATTATTGAATGGAATGAAAATTATTATCAACGCTTTAAAAAAATTTTAGAACATAGTTATGAGTATAGATATAAGTTTGTGGTTTTTACAGGTGTTTATAATACACAAATATCATCTATGTTATCCTTATTTAATCAAAAAATCATTTTAGGAAGGTTTTCTAAAGAAGACGCCAATAATTTCTTCAATGTTTTTAATTTAAGCAATAATGATGATAAATTTGGGTATATTAAATTAGATTCAGTATTTAAACTTAGTATTTTTAAACCGAATATGGAATTAACTTATCATAAGAATTATCAACAATCATATCTTAAACATTTACCTGAAAACATCGTATATAAATTAGTTGCCACAAAACTTTTTCTAGGTAAGGATCTAATTTTATTCGATGATGTCTATCATGATTTTGGCATCGGTAATTTAATTGTTGTATCACAATATCAAGAAAGCCTTGAAGTATTTAAAAAGCTTTTAATCAGTAGCCTTTGTCCCTTTATGAAAAATATTCAATTTTTGGAAATTGGGCAATTTAAAGCCATCGGCTTAAAAGATTCAGTGTTATTTTTAGGATCAGGAATTTTTAAACAATATGTATTTAATATTAAGACCAGAGTTGATAATAAAACTGATGAGGCCATATATTATCATCAGCACCAAACAGTGAGGATTAAATATGTTGAAACACCGTTATCTAGTTAATATTAATTTATTAAAATATCATTTGTATAAGGAATGCTATATATCTGCTTATTTGACATTGGCAAAGAATCTGGAATTAATTTTTGAACTTCTCAAAATTGATTATCAAGATTATTTGGTATATTTATCAAAAAGTGATGACTTTTTGGATAAGGGAATGCTTGTTGGTGATATTGGTCTTGTTGATGGGGTTGAAATAGTTGTATTTTAGAATATTGATAAAATATTGTAGAATATACATATGAAATTGATCAGATTGTTAATATTGTTATTAATTGTTTTTATTGGTGGAATCAATATCAGTGCCAGTGATGAATATTTATTGGTTGATCACGAAGATAAAAAAATTGGTAGTTATGCTAGTTATGATGATGCTTTATCAGCATATAATCAACATATTAATAAATATCAAAATATCGCAATTAAAAAAGGTAAGAACTATCTTAAAACAAAATATGGAGTGGTACAACTTAAGACGGTAAAGGGTTGTACCTACGATATTAAATATCGGGATAATTTTGGTAGAGATGGTAGTATTAACGGTTGTAAAGGTATTGATGCTCAATATTTGGATACGGCTAGTGATTTGAGTACGGTAAAAATTAAAATCAGCGGTATTAAGGCTGATGTTAACTTTAGTGATGCCATCATTATTCCTTATGAACATTTGAAACTAAGAACGAGTACCTATATCAATATCAATGGTAATTTATATCATCAAATTAAAACACAATTTAATTCCGATCATTACACCAGTGTCATTAATTTGGGCAAAAGTCCTAATTATATTGATAAAAATAAGTCGTATTTTAGTTATGATGGTCATTATTTTTATGATGATTTTTATAAAATGACTGATGATTATCGACAAGGAAATAATCATCAAGCCATTAATTCACAAGAAGTATATTATAATTATTATCAATATCTCCCTCATCGTTCATTAACGGGATATAATGCTAATCAACTTAATAATTATTTTAAAAATAATTTAAATATTGATCATTTATTGAATAAATATCAGGACTATGATCAAGATGGTTTTAATGATATTTTAAATCAAAGTCAATACTTTAATAGGGGTGATGACTTTATTAGTAATCAATATTTATTTGGGGCCAATGCCTTAATGTTGATTAGTACCTCAATGGAAGAAAGCGATTATGGTCGTAGTCTTAAAGCCTTAACCGATAATAATGTCTATGATCATATCGCCTTTGAAAAAGATACTCAACTACAAAATAATCGTTTTAACAGTGTTGCCGATTCCATCTATAACCATGCAAAATATTTTGTGAGTGGAAGCTTTGCTAATAACGAAAGTAAAAAATACAATGGTTCATTTTTTGGCAACAAAGAAAGTGGCATCAATACTTATTACAGCAATGATCCCTATTGGGGAGAAAAAGTTGCCAGTAATTATTATAAGCTTGATACCGCATTGGGCAATAATGATTTTAAGCGTTATGCCCTAGGAATTTTAAAACATCAAGAGCTTAATATTTATCAGGATCAGGAATTAAAAGAATCTATTTATAAAATAAAAAATATTAATAATTATGCCGTCATTCTTTTGGGAGAGGGCGATAATTTTTATAAAATTCAAATTGATGCTCCAGCAATTACTGATTATCGTTATGATTTTGAAAAAATGGTTGGCTATATTAAAAAAAGCGCTCTTAAATATCGTTTAGATGAACAGGAATTAATACCAAAGGTATATACTAAGATAGAATTTGATGCTGATGGCGGTAAGTATCATGATGGTGATGATAAGCTTGTTTATAATGTTGAAAAAGGTAGTAGTGCAGGTAATGTCATTCCTTATAAAAAGGGTTATGAATTTATTGGCTATGATCAAGATAATGAAAAATTTAAGGCTAAGTATCTTAAAATAAAAGCGATTAAAATTATTAAAGGCAGTGATAGTAAGAAATTAAAGAATAATTATCCTGATTTAAGCGGTGATAAATTAATGATTGATTATGAAGATGGAACCAACAAAGAAATGGCTATTAGTACCGATATGCTTAAAACCTTTAAATTTAATCAAGAAGGCAAAGGTATCATCACTTATAACGGAGTGGAAGTTGACTATCAATTACCAATTATTGATCAATATGACCAAAATAATAAAGAAGTCAGAAATTTACTCGATGATTATAGTAAAAAACCCGCTGAAGATAAATTATTAAAGCTTAAAAAATATATTAATGATCATGAGGTTATTTTAAACATTGAAGAAATAAGATTTATTGATGATTTATTAATTAAGTATCTTGATAATCGTGTTAATTTACATATTAAAAATAGTAATTATAATTTAAACTTATCGGGTTTAGCCTTAGCCTTAGATTATGATAGTTTTAATAAGGATAATTTTTTAATTAAAGATACGATTGATGTCAGGAATAAAAATATTAGTGGTAACGAATATGCGCGTTTATCAAAATTTGCTAAAAATAATGGTTATACCGTAGTTGATAGTTTCAAACCAGAATTTTATTATAATTATGATCAAATAGTCCTTAATTCACCGATGGTGATTTCACTTACACCATCCGGCATTGATGATAATGCGATTTATACAGTCTTTAGTTTAGATGCTGATAATGATATAGTAAAACTTAAAACAATCAGATCTAAAAATTATCTAACCTTCTTAACGAAGAATATCGGTAGTTATTTGATTGCTAAGAAGAATACAGCTAATAATTATAATTTTAAGGATAATTTAGAAAATATTAATAAGCATTCAATGAATTATAATGAAATGACGATGTTTTTAACTGGTGGTGTGGCGATAATATCTTTATCTTTGGCAGCAATATCGGTTATTATTGAAATAAAGAGGAATAAAAATGGAAAGATTACAAAAAATTATCGCCGCTAGTGGCATATGTTCAAGAAGAAAGGCGGAAGTTTTAATTGTTGAAGGTAAGGTTAAAGTCAATGGTGTTGTTATTGATAGTCTTGGTTTTAAAGCCAGTGATAACGATAAAATAACGGTTGATGGTATGGAAATTAAAAGGGAAGAAAAAGTGGTCTTTATTTTTAACAAACCTAAAAATGTAATTACCAGCACCAGTGATGATCGCGGTCGTGCCAGTGTTAATGATTATTTTGATGAAGATTTTCGTTTGTTTCCAATTGGTAGATTAGACTATGATTCTTCAGGGCTGGTTTTAATGAGCAACGACGGCAAGCTTACCAACGAAATATTGCATCCACGCTTTGAAATTCCTAAGGTTTATGAAGTAACTGTTGATAATTTAGTTAGTAAAGATGATATTAATAAATTGTGTAAGGGTGTGGTTATTGATGGAACATATAAGACGGGTCGAGCTAAAATTAAATTAATTAGAAAGAATTTAAATAAAAAAACATCTTTTTTAGAAGTTACGATTTATGAAGGTCATAATCGTCAAATCAGAAAGATGTTTGAAGTTTTCGGTTATAAGGTTATTAAATTACATCGCATTAGCGAGGCTAATATTCATCTTGGCAATCTAAAACCTGGAGAATATCGTAAGTTAAAACCCTTTGAAGTTTTGAGTCTTAAGAAATTTTTAAATGATCCCAAGACCTCTTAATAAATCAAAATCAACATCAATATAGATGGTCTTTTGATTGGTGATAGCTGCCTTAGCGCCAGTAATTTTTTTAACATCCTTAATTAAACAATAATCAACAGGAATAGAAGAACTGTTTCTTCCACCACTAAAGTAGGCGGCAATTTGTGCGCATAGGCGAATTTCAGCTTCACTTGGATTATCGCTGTCAATTACAACATGGGCCCCATGATAGTCTTTGGCATGGAAAAAAGTTTGTTTTTTAGTGGCAATTTTAAAGGTTAGGAAACTGTTTTGAATATTATTTTTTCCAAACATAATTAATTTATCATTGAAAATAACTTTATAAATATTAGGGTTTTTGTGATTTTTCTTAGAATTTCTTTTTTGTTTTTGAGCTTTTAAATAGCCTAATTTAATTAATTCATCCTTTATTTCCAAGGCATCATTATAGTTAGAAAATTCTAATTGTTCATTAAGTGATAAGAAATAATCTAAATTTTTATTGGCAATATCCAATTCCTTTTCTTGGTATGATAGTCCTTTCTTAAGCTTTTGATAGCGCTGATAATACTTATTTGCATTATCTTTAATATTTAATTTAGGGTTTAATAAGATATTTATCATCTTACCATCATAGTCATATACATCAATGTTGTCGATGCCCTTTAGTTGTAATTTACCACTCATAAACAGATAATCACCAGCTTCTTTAAATTTATCAGCACCATCAGCCTCAAGTATTGATTGTTGAAGTTTAATGATTTTGGTTTGAAAATGCTTAATTTGGCGTTTGACAATTTTAAATAAATCATTAGCAATCGCTTTTATTAGGGTCTTTTGTGTAGCTTGATCATAGATAATATCAAAGGCTTCTTCGATTTTATAACATTGATGATTATCATCGAGATGGTTTAATGCAATAAGATGGAAATTATTTTTACTGACATATATCTGTTTACTTGTTTCAATATCATTCATAATTTGAACAAATTTTTCATTGTTGCCGATACGATATAGAACTTCTTTTTCCAGTAATGGTGAAAACCCTTGCAATTTTTTAGTTAAATTATCAGGGGCTTCATCAATTTTAAAGGGATTAACCTTTTCTTGTGGAGGGATATTGATGAAGTTGGCACCAACTTGAATGGTTCTTTTAGTATTTTCAAAGGGTGGAATCTTTTTTAAGGCATCGATTATTTTATTGCTTTGATCATTAACTAAGATGGCATTGGCATATTTTCCCATCAATTCAATATATAGACTTAAATAGATATCATCATATAATTCATCAATACTTTTAATTTTAAAAATTAAATAACGATCATAATCATTTTGAACAACATCATAGATGATTCCGTTATTTAGATATTTTCTAAGCACCATTACAAAATTAGAAGGATAATCACTCGCCAGATAATTTTTATTCGTGAAATGGATGCGATTATTGACTGAATGGGTACTGATGAAAATATTTTTTCTTTGACCATGACAACGAACATTAATCACTAAATCGGTATCGCTGATACCAGTAATTTTATTGATTTTCATCGGTAAATTTTCAATAAACAATTTATTAATTTTATTTAAGATAATTCCATCAATATTCATAAGTAAATTATACATTATTTAATAATAGTTAATTTTAATTTTTAAAAAATTATAACAGATGACATTACTTTTATAGGAAATTTAAATTCCATCTATCATTATCGCTTAATTGTGTTATCATTATTATTAATATGAAAAAGGGTTTATTAATTATTTATAGTGGTCCCAGTGGTGTTGGTAAAGGAACAGTTTTAAAAGAGTTGATGGTCAAAAAAGGACTTAATCTTGTTTATTCGGTAAGCATGACAACCAGAAAACCTCGTCAAGGTGAGGTTGAGGGAAAAAATTATTTTTTTGTTACACATGAGGAATTTGAAAAAGCCATCGCCAAGGATGAATTTTTAGAGTATGCGGAATTTGTGGGTAATTATTATGGTACTCCCAAGTCGTTTGTTGAAAGTGAACGCTTAAAAGGGAATAATGTTATTCTGGAAATTGAAGTCGAAGGTGCTAAACAAGTGATGAAGAAATGCGATGATGCGATGAGTATTTTTATTGTTCCACCAAGTTTAGAAGAACTTGAAAATCGTATTCGTAATCGCAAAACTGAAGATGAAAAAACTATCGCCAAAAGATTGGCGAAGGCACGAATTGAAATTAATGAAACAGAATTATATGACTATGTTGTTTGCAATGACTCAGTTATTGATGCTGTTAAAGAAATTGAAAAAATTATTTTAGATAATATGAATAATGCTTAGTAAGCATTATTTTTTTATTATGATGAGTATTAAAAAAGCGATTAGTATTAATCTAATCGCTTAAACTATTTATTATCTACTATAATATTCAACCACTAGGGCTTCGTTTACTTCAGTATTTAGTTCACTGCGTTCAGGTAAACGAACATAAGTACCTTTGCGAGCTTCCTTATCTACTTCTACGAATGGTTTTAAACTGATGTTGGCTTCTAAAGCTTCGCCAACTAAGTTCAAACTGCGTGATTTTTCTTTTAATTCAATAGTTGAACCTGGTTTTACATTGAAACTTGGAATATCAACTTTTTTACCATTTACTAAGATATGACCATGATTTACAAGTTGTCTTGCTTGTCTTCTGGTTAATGCAAATCCCATACGATAAACGATGTTATCTAAACGAGATTCCAATAACACCAACATTTCATGACCAGTAACACCCTTAGTTTTAACAGCTTTTAAATAAGTGTTGTAGAATTGTTTTTCACTTAAACCGTATAGATGACGAATTTTTTGTTTTTCAGCTAATTGTAAGCCATAGTTAGATTGTTTAATTCGACGAGTAGGATTTCCGTGTTGTCCTGGGATATAAGGTCTTTTGCTTAATTCTTTTCCTGTTTCTAGGATAGAGAAGTTAAGACGACGACTTATACGCCATACTGGACCAGTATTTCTTGCCATAATTTTCCTCCTTATTGCGGCACACAATAACAGGTGTAAATCAATTTCCAAGGGTGTTGATATTAGAGTTTTCACTGAATGCAGCCAGTTACTCTTCGATAGTTTCCTACTATCAACACATTTAAAAATCATCTACATGCTGCCATAAATGCTTTTTAATACTATCAATTAATGCAAATGATGTCAATATATTACATTTATATAATTGAAATATCGGTTAAAGGAGGGTAAAATACTTAATATGGGGAACTTATCTAAGAAACAAATTGTAGTTATTATTGTAGTGGCACTGGCGATATTGCTTTTGTTGTTTTATTATTTTAAATTGAAAAATAGAAAGAAAAAAGTAAAGTCTAAATTTGACTCTTTACAATTCAGATACAATAGTATTAAATCAGTACCATTGGATTTTAAACTTAAAAAAGCTTTGTCAATTGCCAGAATTGATAGTGAAATAATGAATAAGGTAAAAGAATGTCAAGTTAATTATGAAGCTGCGAGTAATAACTTAAATGAATTATCACAACTATTTGAAGAATCAGAGGATTTAATCAGCGCCAATAAATATAAAACGATTGATGATGTTTTTGGACAAATTGATGATAAGCTGAAGATTGGTGAGATTAAAGTAAATGAAATCAGTGATTTTTTAGATACCATCTTAGAAAGAGAAGCTCATGAACGCGCTAAAGCCAATATCTTAAAAGATCGTTTCAGCAATCTTAAAGAAACTTTTAGAAAGTCTTATCCCTTGCTTGGTAAGAGCGTGAAGAACATTGAAAATGAAATTACCGATTGTGAACAACTTTTTTCAGCATTTGAAGAATGGGTATATGCATCGGATTATATCCGTGCTAAAGAGAGTTTGGAAGAAGCTGAAGCAATTATGGATAAGCTTGATAATATCATTAAAATTTCTCCTGAATTATTAGAAATAGCTGAAGGTGCTATTCCAGTCCTATATGATGAAACTAAACGCCAATATGCCCTTACAAGACAAAGGGGGGTATATTTGGGTCATTTAAATGTTGATAATAATTTAAAACAAATTAAGGAGCGTTTAAATGATGCTTCCCATAATATCCAAGTTGGCAAGATTGAGGAAGTCCGTAAAGAATTAGACGCTATTACCCTTGACTTAAGAACATTGTTAAGAAATTTTAATAAGGAAAACGAGGCCTTTGTTGGAGTTAAAAGTGTTATTGAATTGATTAATGAGGAAATTAATTTAATTGATAATAACTATAATTATATTCAAGAATGTTATGAACTGGAAAAGGATAAATTTGAATTAGGTTCTTTTGATGAATTGATAATCTCTAAGGATAAATATCTTAATTATTATCATGAAACCAGTAGTGAAATTAGACGCTTGTTAGATGATAATCAAACACCTTCATCAGTACTTAATGATCAAGCCATTTCATTATTGAAGGAATTAAATGCCAAACAGAATGAATTAAAAGAAATTAAAAATCGTATTGATAATGCTAAGGCTGATGAAGAACGCGCCAATACGCAATTATTGAAATTTCAATTAATTTTAAATGAGATGAAGACTAAAATTGCTTCACATAAGCTTCCTTCTATTTCTGATGCCTATAAAGATGATTTAGCAAGAGGCTATGAATATATCAATAATATTGATGAGGCGTTAAAAGAGGTACCTTTAAATCGTATCAAGTTAAAAAGTGTAGTTGATGAAACTTTGGATTATATATATAAACTATATAATAATGTCAATAATGTTGTAGGTATGGCTGGTATGGTCGAAAATACCATAGTGTTCGGAAATAAGTATCGCTCAAGTTATCCAGAAGTCGATAGTGAACTTACAAGGGCGGAACTTGCCTATCATAATGGTGAATATACACAGGCTTTAACCATCGCCATTGCTGCCATTGAAAAATTATTTCCTAACAGTTTAAGTAAAGAAGTGATGCAAGCTGGTGGCGAATATTAATTATTATTTTGATAGTGTATCGACCACTAAGCCTTATCCTGAAGTTTTAGAACTTTATAACAAATTATCCAATAAATATTATGCCAATAGCGATGCACTTTATCAAATAGGAGTTGAGGCTTATAAACTTTTAGAACAGGCACGAAAACGCATTTGTGATATTTGCGGCTATCGTGATAATGAATTGATTTTTACAAGTGGCGCCAGTGAGGCCAACAATTTTGTTTTTAAGGGTGTAGTTTTAGCTAATTTAAAAAAGAAAATCCATATTATTACCAGTGCCTATGAACATTCATCAATTATTAATAATTGTAAACAGCTTGAGCGACTTTTCGATAATGTGGAAATAACCTATCTAAAACCTGATGATCGCGGCAAAATTACCGTAGAATTACTATTAGAAGCCTTGCGTGATAATACGGTACTAGTTAGTATTATGACGGTAAATAATGAAGTTGGTGCTATTAATGATATTGATGAGCTTGCGGCAGTGGTGAAAAAAAGATCTAAAGCATATTTTCATAGTGATATTACTCAAGCGTTAGGTAAACTTAAGTTGGATTTGAGTAATGTTGATCTAGCATCTTTCAGCGCTCATAAATTCCATGGGCTTAAGGGCTGCGGTGGTCTATTTAAAAAACAACATATTCATTTGGAAACACTTATTACTGCTGGCCAACAAGAATTTGGTATGCGTGGTGGGACCAGTGATTATCTTAGTATCATGACCATGGCGAAGGCATTAATCATCAGTAATGATCAGATGGTTGAAAATAATCATAAACTTGATTTATTGATGAAAGAATTAGAAGGATCTTTGAGTGATATTGAAGGCATCAAGATTGTGTTGCCGAAGTATCATATCAATAATTTACTGTTAATAACAACACCTCTAACTAGTGAAGTGATGTTAAATGCATTGAACAAGAAAAATATTTTTGTTAGTTCAAAATCGACCTGTGGAACCAGAAGTGATGAAGAAAGTGTTACCGCCAAGGCTTTAGCTTATGATGGTAATCGAGCTATTCGCATTTCGTTGTTACCAGAAATGGAAGTTGATGATATTAAATATTTAGTAGAAAACATTAAAGAGGCAATAGAATTTTATGGAAAAATTAAATTATAGTCATATTATTATCAGATATGCAGAACTTAATACTAAGGGTAAGAATCGTAGAGTATTCATATCTTTGTTATTAAACAATATTAAGCAGCAGCTTAAAACATTTAAAAATTTAAAATATGTTAAAACTCATGATCGTTTATTTATTGATTTGAATGGTGAAGATTACCATGAAATCAGTAAGGTGTTGGACTGTGTTTTTGGTCTTTCAAGTTATAGTGTGGCTATTAAATCATCGTTAGAACTTGAGGAAATTCAAAAAATTAGTTTATTTTTAGTAAAGGCTGATAATTATCAAACTTTTAAGATGCAAACCAAAAGACAGGATAAACATTTTTATATGAACAGTGCTCAAATAAATGTGGCGGTAGCTGGATATATATTGAAAAATCATGATATTAAGGTTGATGTTCATAAACCTGATGTTTTAATTAAAATTGAAGTAAGAAATGATGCTGCCTATATTATGTCTAATAAGATTAAGGGGCTCGGAGGTTTTCCTGTTGGGGTTAATGGTAAATGTTTGATGATGATTAGTGGAGGTATCGATTCTCCAGTAGCATCTTTTATGACAATGAAGCGTGGTCTTAGAATTGAGTGTATTCACTTTGAATCAAGCCCTTATACCTCAATTGAAGCCATTAATAAAGTATTATCTTTAGTAAAGATTTTAACTAAGTATCAAGTTCAAATTAAAGTACATATTATTCCATTTACTAAATTACAATTAGCCATTTATCAAAATGCTGATGAATCATACGCTATTACAATTATGCGTAGGATGATGTATCGTATCGCCGATAGAATCGCTAATGAACATAAGATTTTAGCTCTTTCAAATGGTGAATCTGTAGGTCAGGTGGCTTCACAGACAGTTGAAAGTTCTTATGTAATCGGTATGTGCACAGACAAGGTCATCTATCGTCCGTTGGCAATGCTTGATAAGGTGGAAATAATTGATAAGGCAAAGATGATTGATACCTATGAAACCAGTATTTTACCCTTTGAAGATTGTTGCACAATCTTTGATCCTAAGGATCCAGTTACTAAACCTAAACTTAAAGAATGTCTTTTTTTTGAAGCTAAATTTGATTATGAAGCCTTGATTGATGAAGCTATTGCCAATGAACAAGTTAAACTAATTGATCATTTTGAAAAAGATGAGGAGGATTACCTATAATATGAATATTTATACCCAAAGAAGAAATAAATTAATTGATTTATTACCCGATAACAGTGTCTGCTATATTTTTGCGGGTGATAAGGTAATGATGACCAATGATGAAGCTTATCCATTTTTTGTTGATCGTAATTTCTTCTATTTGACTGGTTTGAAAGAAGAAGGGGCGATATTAAAGATTTTAAAAATAAATAATCGTATCACCGAAACATTATTTATTCTGCCCTTTAGTGAATATTTGGCTAAGTGGGTTGGTGGTAGGATTGAAGCATCAACCGCTAGAAAAATCAGTGGTGTTGAAAGTGTTTTTGAAACAACTGACTTTGATGATGATTTTGCAGCTACTTACAATTTACAACGCAGTGTTGAAAACTTTAAGATTTTTACTGACTTATATCGTTATGAGGCTATTCAAGATGATAAGGCTGCAATGAAGTTTGTCAGAGATAAATTAAATAAATATCCTAGCCTATGCTTTAAAGATATTTTTCCTTTGATGAAAAAATTAAGACTTATTAAAGATGAAGGTGAGATTGCAGATATTAAAAAAGCTATTGATATTACTAATGAAGGCATTAAAAAAATGATGGCCGCTATTTGTGATGGTATGAATGAACGGGTTATGGAAGGTATTTTCAATTTTAATTTAACGAATTATTTAAGTAGCAATTCATTTAAGTCTATTTGTGCCTCGGGCATTCGAGCTACCATCCTGCATTATGTTGATAATAAACATAAGGTCAAAGATGGTGAATTATTCTTATGTGATTTAGGTGCGACATTTAATGAATATCAGGCTGATATTTCACGAACTTTTCCAGTTAACGGTCATTTTACTGCACGACAAAAAGAAATTTACGAAGTTGTTTTAAATGCTCAAAAATTAGTTTTTGAAAAGGCTAAACCCGGTGAAACACTAAGAGGCTTGCAAAAGATTGTTCTTGATTATTATGAAAAAGAATTGCCTAAACACAATTTAAATCTTCCAGTTTCTGAATATTATTTCCATGGAGTTAGTCATCAATTAGGGTTGGATACCCATGATTTTAGCGATCGTAATGATGTGGTATTAGAACCCGGAATGATTATTTCAAACGAACCTGGTCTTTATATCGAGAAAGAGGCGATAGGTATCAGGATTGAAGATGATTTATTGATTACTGAAGATGGTAATGTTAATTTATCGAGTGATATTATTAAAGAGGTCGCCGATATTGAAGCATATATGGCTAAATATAATGAAAATGTTAAATAATAGATATTGACTATCTATTATTTTTATTATTAAGGGTGTATAATTAATTAGTCTTATATAACAAAGGAGAATTATGTACCTAGAGATAAATAATTTAAGTAAGTCTTATGGACAGAAGGAAACAAGGGTTGAAGTATTAAAGGGAATTAGTTTTGGTATTGACCAAGGGGAAATATGTGTATTATTAGGTCCTAGCGGTTCTGGAAAATCAACATTATTGAATATCATTGGTGGTATTGACAGTTTGGATCGTGGTGAGATTATTGTTGGTGGTGTCAATGTAGCAAATGATACTGAAAAACAAATGTTAAAATATCGCCGTGATAATTTGGGGTATATTTTTCAAAATTATAATTTATTACCAGATTTGAATGTTAAAGAAAATATTGAAATAGGACAATATCTCAGTAAAAATCCTTTGGATATTGATATGGTTATTAAGAGATTAGGCTTGTGGGAACATCGTTTTAAATCGCCCAATCAATTATCAGGTGGTCAACAACAAAGGGTTTCAATAGCCAGAGCCTTAGTCAAAAATCCTAAGATTTTATTGTGTGATGAACCAACAGGAGCTTTAGACTACCACACTTCTAAGGAAATACTATCATTAATCGAAGAAATTAATCGTGAGTTTAAGACTACGGTTATTTTGGTAACGCATAATGAAGTTGTTAAGAATATGGGTGATCGAGTGATTAAATTACACGATGGTCAAATAAGGACTAATATTGAAAATACCGCCAAGGTCAAAGCTATGGAGCTTGAATGGTAGTATGTATAATCCATTGAATAAAAGATTTGTTTATGAACTTAAAAAAGACTGGATTAAATATTTAATTTTATTTATTTTCTTGGTGGTAACTATCGGTTATATTTCAGGCTTTTTAGTAGCTGATTATAGTATTGTTAAGTCTTATGATGAGAGTTTTGAAAAATATAATGTCGAAGATGGTCATTTTACTTTAATTGATCAAATTAAAACAGAAACGATCGAACATTTAGCTAAGGATATTCATATCTATGAATTATTTTATAAGGAGTATGATATTAATGGTAAAACTCATCGTCTTTATCCTAATCGAGAAATAGTTAATAAAGTGGCAATTCATAGCGGTGCTAATGTTATAAACGATGATGAGATTGCGATTGATCGTTTATATGCTGAAAACAATAATTTGAATATTGGTGATTATTTGAAGATAAATAATCATCGGTTAAAAATAGTCGGCTATCTTTCACTACCTGATTATTCAGCTCTATTTAAAAATAACAACGATACAATGTTTGATGCCAATAATTTTAATGTGGCAATTGTCAATCAAAAAACCTTTGATTCATTTAATGATATTAAGTTATTTTATAATTATGCTTATAAAAACAATCATTTAATTACTACCACCAAGTCAAAAGAACACCATGATAATATCAAAGAAACAATCTTTAAGGACGGTAATATTATTATTGATTATGTTGATAGAAATGATAATCAGGCTATTGTTTTTGCAGGTCGCGATCTTGGCGAAGATGCAGCGATGATGAAGGTGCTACTATATATAATTATTGCAATTATTGTCTTTATCTTCGGTATTAGCATTAAGTCGAAAATTGAAAAAGATTCCAGAATAATCGGAACATTAAGGGCTAGTGGCTTTAGTAAAAGGAGTATTTTAATTCACTATTTAACACTACCGTTTTTAATTGTTTTTAGTGCTTCAATTATCGGTAATGTATTAGGCTATACTTATTTTAAAGAAACAATGGGTAAACTTTATTATCATAGTTATTCTTTAGTTCCTTATACGACATATTTTGATTTTAGAGCCTTAGTTGAAACAACTATTATCCCTGGTGTTTTAGTAATTGTGATTAATTATTTCATCATTAAAAATGGAATAAACAATACAATAATTAATTTATTAAACAATAAAATAAAATATAGTGATAAACATAAAATAAGGTTGCCTTTTAAAAGTTTTACAACGCGTTTTAGAATCAGGATTATCTTGCAGAATATCAATACTTATATCGTACTATTCATCGGTATATATTTAGCTACAATTTTATTGATGATGGGAATTGCGATTAAACCGATGTTGGCAGATTTCAAAAAACAAGTCATTGATAATACCTTTGCGAATTATCAATATACTCTCAAAACAAAATTTATCGTAAATGATAGTGATGCCAGTGAATATGATCTTACAAAATTGAATATTAACCACAAGACTAAGATAACAATTTACGGCCTTGAAAAGGATAATCCTTATTTAAAAGATGTTGTCCCAGATAAGATATATATCAGTAAGTCTATTGCCGAAAAATATCATTATCATAATGGTGATACTTTAAAGCTTTATAATGAATATAATAATAAGCAGTATGAATTTAAAATAGCAGGTATTAAAGATTATATTGCCCAGTATGCGGTTTTTATTGAAAAGGATTATTTTGAAAATATTTTTAATGGTGAGAATGAATATTTAACTGGTTATTTATCGAATAAACAACTTTATATCAATGATCAATTAATATTATCTACACTTACCAAAAAAGATTTAACAGCTATTACCGATCAAATGGTAGATTCTATGGGTTCGGTACTGATAACGATGAATATTTTTACTGTAATGATGTATTTGATGTTGATGTTTTTACTAACAAAAATTGTTATTGAGAAAAATACCAATAGTATTTCAATCATTAAAATCTTGGGTTATAGTAAATTAGAAATTTCTAAATTGTATAATCGAGCCACTTTTATCGTGGTAATTATCAGTAGTATTGTTGCCTTGCCACTGGCCTATTTTAGCCTTAAAGCCTTTTTTGAATATTTAGTCTTTGAAAAAATGAACGGTTGGTTCCCTTTTATGGTTGAACCTAAAATTATGTTTTTGATTTTTATAGTTAGTATCTTATGTTATCTATTGGTTAGTATTATCACTTTTAAGAAGATTGGCCATATACCGATGCAGGAGGCTTTGAAATATAATGAATAATGACTATCTTTCGATAGTCATTATTTTTTTACTTGAATTTTATAAACTAGAATTTCTTTGGGGGTATTAAATCTTACTGGATACCCATCATTACCAAGACCATTAGAAATATCAATGATAGTATTATCAATATAGTATTTGCCCGATACATATTTATTGGCACCTTCAGTTTTAATCAATCCCTTGGTAAAGGGCAGGGAAATATAGCCTCCGTGTGAATGAGCTGCAAGGATAAGGTCATTAAGTCCCTTAGGAAGATAATCAATAATATCAGGAAAATGAGTGATGGTTAAATTAAATTCCTTAGTAGTAATTTTGTTGTAGATGGTTTTAATATCTAAGGTTTTGCCATCATCAGGATTAATACCGATGATATTGATGTAGCTATTATTTTTATATATTTTATTACGATTGTTGGTTAGGATATGAAAATCAGCTTGATTTAAAATGGCATTAACAAGTTCTTTGGTTTGGGTATTTTTAATTAAATCTTGATCCCCGTAAATGGCATATTTTCCATATTTAGCTTTTAAATTACTAAGAGCTTCGATAATTAACTTTTGATTTTCATCACTTAAAACATTGGCATCATGATATTTTAACAGGTCGCCACCAAAAATTAAGACATCAGGGTTGATATTATTTACTTTGGTGATTATTTTGTGGAGATTATCTTTATTGAAATCATTGTCAAAGTGTAGATCAGAAATTAAGGCAATGGTAAAGCCATCAAAATTCTTATCTAATTTATTAGTGCTGATTATTTCTCTTCTGACGGTAATTCGCTCATTTTCAATTATTAAAGCCTTATATAAAAGGGCACATATAAATAATAAAATGATAGAGCTGATAATTAAGGTTCGCTTGTTTTTCTTCATATAGTTTAACACCTCTAGATTATTATAAGGTATTATCATTCTTTATGCACTTAGTATTGTAATTTGTTAAATACCATTTTTTTACATAATTCAAATAAATTTTGTTGACAATTATTAGTTATTATATAGCTACGAAGGAACAATAATATCCTTCGAATGACAAATTAAGATTCCCCCTTTCTTATATTTGTTTCATATTCTATCCCCTTATATTAAAAAAGAATTAGGACCAATAAGGTCCTTTTTCTTTGTGAAATAAAAAATACCGATAATTATCGGTATTAAGATTAGATTATTTCGTGGGCTTTTTTAAGTGCTATTTTAGTAATTAACGGTCCAACCAATTCATAGATAACAGTTGAACAAAGAATAATTGTTCTGATTTTAGTTCCGAATTGTGGAACGATAGTTAGTGCTGTTGTTGCTAGACCAATAGCTACACCAGCCTGTGGTATTAATGTTAAGCCGAGATATTTAGATACTGATTCTTTGGTCTTGCATATTTTACATCCCAACCACGCACCGAATACCTTACCGAAGACTCTGAATAATAGATAGACTATTCCGATAAAACCAACTTGTGGCAAGATACCTAAATTTAGTTCAGCACCACTAAAAAAGAAAAATAACATAAATAACGGTGGTGTCATTCGATCGACAATTTCAAAAACCTTGGTATATTCAGAGCTGATATTGACATATACAGCTGACATCATCATTACACAAAGCAGACTCGATAAACCAAATGTATCGGAAACTCCTAAGCATATCAATAACATTCCGATAGTTACACTTAAGCGATTTCCGCGTCCAGTAAACCATTTGGTCAACATGGCATAAATGATTCCTAGAACTGCCCCAAGTCCAAATGATAATATTATTTCAAATATCGGTTTGATTAATGATGCTACAAATGATCCACTTTGTCCTTGCATCAATACCTTTGCGATTGCTGTTGATAAACCAAAGGCAATAAGCGCTACGGCATCATCAATCGCAACTACAGGTAGTAGGGTTTCAGTGAGTGGTCCTTTAGCCTTATATTGTTTGATAATCATCAAAGTAGCAGCAGGAGCAGTAGCAGCAGCTATTGCCCCAAGACATAGTGCAAACGGAATATTCACTTTTAAGAAAATTAACGCTGCATCTACAACGATAACCGCCATAAAACCTTCTAAAAATGCAATGATTACTGGTGATTTACCAACTTTCTTAAGATATGATAGCTTAAATTCAGCACCGATAGATAGGGCAATAAAACCTAAGGCAATCTCAGAAAGTAATCCAATTTGTTCAGTAAATTGGAGTGGAATCAAGTTTAGACAGTATGGACCGACAATTAATCCCACTAGCAAATAACCAGTAACATTAGGAAAGCGAATAGCCTTCATCAATTTACTCGAAAGTAAAGCTAAGACAATGGCCAATGCCATTGTTAAGAAAACATGTAGATTCATTTTTGATCAGCGATTCCTTCACAATACATAATTGGCAATGTAATTAATACGGCAGAATTTGGTTTATTTAAATCACCGATAACACCCTTGATTAAGTTGGCTGTTCTAACCACTTCATCATCTTTTATTGCCATCATTAATAACTTGGTATTTTCATTGTGGTCAAGATTGGTATATTGGCGTAAAAAGCCGAATACAGGAATATCTTCCATCTCTGCAAGTGATTCACCCATTCCTCTAGCATCGACGATGGTTCCGCCTTTAACACTATTTTGAGCCAATACTTTTAATAGCTCATTAAGCTTATCAACTTGTTTTAAAAATAAAATTAATAGTTGCATAATATTTTTTCTCCTTCCACCAAATTATAGACCCATTATATCCATTTATGTTAAAAAATATTATTGTTTGGGCTTACATTAAAAATAAAGTAAATGATTATACATTTATTGATAATGTTTGTTAGAATATTATTATGAATTTAAGAGTTACACTAAGTAATATTGATTATTTAAGATTTTTTAAAGATTATAATATTGAAGGTGTTATTGTCGGTTTAGATCGTTTTAGCGATCGTTTTAATTATTATTTTACAATTGATCAATTAAAAGAAATTATTGTTTTATCAAAATTAAATAACCTTAATGTCTATGTTAATTTGAATGTGATGATTGAAGAAGATGAAATTGATGATTTAAAACATTATTTAAAAGAATTATATAAATTAGAATTAACCGGAATATATTTTAATGACTTTGCTTTACTTAATATTGCCTATGATTTGGGTATGGCTCATAAAATGATTTATAGTGCTGATACCTTGATTACCAATTCTTTAGATGCCTTATTTTATTTAAAACAAGGAATTAAATCAGTGGTAGTAGCTAAGGAAATAACCTTGAATGAATTAATTAAAATGGGTCAAAGGTGTGATAATTTAGAACTTATCATTCATGGTCGTATCAATCTTTCTTATTCTAAACGCATGTTTTTAACTAATTATATGAATTATATTAATAGTGATCATCTTGTTAAAGATAATTATCATTTAACAATCAAAGAAGAAACTCGTGATACCAGAATGCCGATTATTGAAACTAAATATGGCACTAGTATTTATAGTGATATGAGTCTATGTAGTTTTATTGAATATGATAGTTTAAAAGCCTTATTCAGCGTTGGAATTATTGATGATATATTTATGAGTAAAGAAGAATTATTGGATACACTCGGTGCTTATTTTGAACTTAATCAAGCTAATGCTATAATGATTGATAAAAAATTTAAAGATAAATATCCTCGTGCTAATTACGGTTCTTGTTTTTACTATGATAAGACCACCAAGACCAAGGGGGGCGAATGAAAAAAGTAGAATTATTAGCCCCTGCTAAAGACTTAATCAAGGCTAAAACAGCTATTAGATATGGTGCAGATGCGGTTTATATCGGTGGAAAATCTTTTTCACTTCGTTCTCGTGCCAGCAATTTTGGTTTAAAAGAAATTGATGAAATTGTCAAGTTTGCCCATAGCTATGGTAAAAAGATATATGTTACCAGCAATATTGTCTTTCATGATGAAGATTTTTATGGCTATGTTGAATATTTGGAGAGTTTAGAGGCTATTGGTGTTGATGCCATTATTGTGGAGTCTTATGCAGCGGTGCAATTAGCTAGAAAATACGCTCCAAGTATTGAATGTCATTTAAGCACTCAAATAAATAGTCTTAATTCTGAAGCGATTAAATGTTATGCTCGATGGGGTGTAAAGCGTGTTGTACTAGCAAGAGAGGTTGATATTGATAATATGGCTTTGATTGCTAAAAAAACAATCCTGCCCTTGGAAGTTTTTATTCATGGTGGTATGTGTTCCAATTATAGCGGTCGTTGTACTCTTTCAAATCGGATGACCCTAAGAGATGCCAATCGTGGTGGTTGTGCCCAATCTTGTCGTTGGAAGTATGAACTTTATGATGGCGATTATCTTATCAGTGATGAAGTAACTAAATTAAGTATGTCGTCTAAGGATTTGTGTGCTTTGGAACATATCGAAAAGATGGTCAGGATGGGTGTTGATTCACTTAAAATTGAAGGGCGTATGAAGTCTGATTATTATATTGCCCAAGTTGTTAAGACCTATCGTAAAATGATTGATGAAATCTACGATCATTCCTTAAGTGATGAACGCTTGGAATATTATCGCAATGAATTTGCCAAGGCTGAAAATCGTCCGGTTGCCAGTGGGTTTTTAGATGGAAAATGCGATGCGGATAAACACCTATATGGTGTTAATGGTGCTGGTGTAACCCATGAATTTGTCGGCTATGTTTTAGGCTACCAAGATGGCTTTGCTAAAGTTGAGGTTCGTAATCATTTTGCCATCGGTAATCAATTGGAAGTTTTTGGACCTCATATTGATAACGAACGCTTTGAAGTGGTTGAGAGTTATGATGAAGAAGGCAATTTCCAAGAAGTTATGAATAAGCCGATGAGTGTTGTTTATATTCGCATACCTTTTGTGGTTGAAAGGCATGACATGATTAGAAAGGCTATTGACAGATGATAATTGAAGGTAAAATCAGTGTTAAATATGCTTTAGAAAATCATAAGCGCCAAGTTTTTAATGTCTATGTTAAAAAGGGTAAATATGTTAAAGATTTCAGTTATATTAAATATTTAGCTCTTTCTAATCAAATTAATTTTGAGGTCAAAGACGAAAGTTTTTTTAGTGATTATCCTAAATGTGGCGGAATTATTGCTGAAGTATCAACACGAAAATATGATGATTTATCATCTTTAAAGGATTTAGTGATGATTGTTGATGGTGTGGAAGATCCTTATAATTTAGGTTATATCTTCAGAAATGGCGCTGCCTATAATGCTGATTTTATTATTACAAATAAAGACTTAAGTACTTTGGAAGCCAATGTTTTAAAGTCCAGTGCTGGTGCCTATGATTTATGTAATATTTATAAGAGTAACGATTTATCGACCGACTTAAAAATACTCAAAAGCTATGGTTATGAAATTGTTGCTTTGATGCGTGATGATGAAGCAATCAAATTTGATGAATATAATTTTAAGGGTAGGATGGTGATTATCTTGGGTGGTGAAAAACGAGGTATTAATAAGGAAGTATTAAAGCTTAGTGATAAACATTTATATTTCGACTATCCAAGTACATTTAAAAATGCCTTAAATGCCGTTTCAGCATCAGCGATTGCTCTGGCGATCATCAATTTAAAAAGGAAATTGCTATGATTATTGAATCGATAAATAATACCAAAATTAAAGAATTTACCAAATTACATCAAAAAAAATATCGTGATCAATCGGCAAAGTTTTTGATTTGTGATAATGATTTAGCCCTTAAATATCGCAGTCTTGCGACTAATGCCTTTAGTTTAGAATTTGAAAATGAAAATACCTGTTTAGTTAATAAACAGGTTATTGATAAATTAAGTAACGGCTATGATACTGCCAATGTTTTGGTTATGGATAAGTTTAATTATACATTTTCAAATGAAGAAAAAATTATTATTCTTGATGATGTTGCTGACCCTAATAATATCGGTTTAATTTTAAAGGCTATGGTTTTTTATCACTATGATTTATTGGTTTTAAGCCCTAATTGTGCTGATATTTATAGCCAAAAAATTATCAATAGAGCCAAAGATGCCTTTATGAAAATTAAATTTATTGAAACGGATATTTTGACATTTACCGAGAATTTAAAAAACCTTGGCTATGGTATTTACGCCACTGGTTTAAATCATATTTCTAAAGAATTGAAGGATGTTGTTCCTTGTCAAAAACATGCCCTTATTTTAGGTAATGAAGGTCATGGTGTTAGTGAAAAATTAATGAATATCAGTGATGAGGTGATTAAGATCGATATGAAAAATCTTGATTCCTTAAATGTGGCGATGGCAGGTACCATCGTGATGCACCACTTCAATAAATAATTTTAAAATCACTTAAATTTTTATCAATGTCTAATTCTTTACAGGTATAGTCATCAATTCTGATGTATCTTTGTTTTTCAAAGATCTTTTTTAGCATATTGTTGATATTTGTTTCTGGTGCCTGAAAAATCGCCTCCACCATTCCGTTATCAAGATTTTTAACCCTGCCGTAAACATCATAGGTAAGTGCTAATTGATAAATATAATATCTGAAACCTACACCCTGTACCCGTCCTTTAAAAATAAACAGTATTCTTTTCATATTCTAATTATAAATTATCAGTTACTAATAGATAAATACCTTAATGATGGTTATAATATTAATAATTATTTAGAAGTGAGGTTATTAAATGGAAGAATTATTTTTGGTAGTAGCAAGTCCGAAGTATCGAAATGAAATTATGGATTATCGCAAGGCTTTTGATGGTATTATCTGTGGTTCTTCCGACTTAGACCAATTTGATAATCTTGATGATTGGTTTACAAAACTGGCAATTTATGCTGATAAATGCCGCTGTCCTAAAGATAAGGTTATGGCTACACAATATTTGTGTATTCGTAAAAGCGATGGTATTATCGTCGGTATGCTTAATTTTCGTCATGAATTAAATGAGTATTTATTAAACTTTGGTGGACATATCGGTTATTCTGTAAAACCCTGCGAAAGAAGAAGAGGTTATGCAACAAAGCAGTTGCAACTAGCCTTATTAAAGGCTAAAGAGTTAGGGCTTAAACAAGTCTTGCTTACCTGCGATGTCGATAACATCGCTTCAGAAAAAACTATTATTAATGGTGGTGGTCAATATATCAATACCGTTCATAATGAACATAATAATAAAGATACCAAAAGATTTTGGATAATGTTATAGCTTTTTACCCTGTTAAATGTTAGTATATTAACAACACTATTATTGGAAAAAAGATTTGAAGGAATTTTATAGAGAGTCAACATCGGGTGTAAGTTGATAAAGGAATTTGAATGATACGCTTCCATAGTTGCCTTAAGAAATTAGGGCCGTAACAGTCGTTACCTGTTTAAAGTTATAAGGCAAGGTGGTACCGCGTTTTTACGCCCTTGGTATCATCTTTTTTATTTTAGGAGGATTTATGAATTTTTTTGAAGAACTTAAATGGCGTGGTTTGATTAAGGATACCACTGATGAAGTGGGTATTGCTGAAAAATTAAATACTCATTGTACTGCTTATCTTGGTATTGATCCTACAGCCGACAGCCTACATATCGGGCACATGCAACAATTACTATTGCTAAGGCGCTACCAAAAAGCTGGTCATCGTGTCATCGCCCTTTGTGGCGGGGCTACTGGGATGATTGGCGATCCTCGTCCAACTACTGAAAGAAAGCTTTTGACCATTGAGGATGTAGCCCATAATGTTTCATGTATTAAAACACAAATTGGTAAATTTGTTGATTTTGAAGATGAAACCAAGGGTATTTTAGTAAACAACTATGATTGGACTAAAGAATTATCACTTATTGATTTTTTAAGAGATTATGGAAAACATTTTAATGTCGCATATATGATCAATAAGGATACAATCGCTAAAAGACTTGAAAGTGGTATTTCCTTTACTGAATTTACCTATACTATTTTACAAGCTATGGACTTTTTACACCTATACAATAAGTATGGCTGTGATGTGCAATTCGGCGGTAGCGACCAATGGGGCAATATTGTCAGTGGTAGTGATCTGATTAAAAAAGTTCACGGCAGTGATACTAAGGTCTATGGGGTTACCAGTCCTTTGGTAACCAAAAGTGATGGTACTAAATTCGGTAAATCTGAAGGATCTAATATTTGGTTGGATGCTACTAAAACATCAGTTTATGAATTTTATCAATTTTGGTTAAATGTTACTGATGAAGATGCAATTCCTTTATTAAAACGCATGAGTTTTAGAACTCAGGAAGAAATAGAGTCAATTGAACTTTCAATGAAGGAAAATCCACATTTGCGTGAAGCTCAAAAAGCCCTCGCTAGTGAAATTACCGAACTTGTCCATGGGAAAGATGCTCTTGATCGTGCTTTAGAAATTACCGAAATACTTTTTAAAGGTGATATTAAAAAGTTAAGCTATGAAGAATTAAAGGCGGCTTTTAAGGGCGCTCCAAGTGGTGAAATTATTGATGGTGAGCCAATCCTTGATGCTCTGGTTAAATTAAATATCTGTAAGTCTAAAAATGAGGCTAGAAAACTTGTTGAGGGTAATTCTGTTGCTGTTAACGGGGATAAAGTAAATGATATTAATTATGTATTAAATAAGAAAGATGCCTTCAATGAAGAAATCACCGTAATTAAAAAAGGAAAAAAAGTTTTTGCTCTTGCTCAATTTGAATAGTCAGTATTAGAATTGTATCAGGAGGATAAAAGATGAAAAGATTATTTACATTATTGTTGTTGGCAGTTTTGGTACTAACAGGTTGTACTTCTAAAACTGCAATTTCAAACAAAAGTTTCAGCAGTGCATTTAAAAGTGCTGATAAGGTAGCTCGTCGTTTTACTGCAAACGATAAGGGTGAGGTTGTTGGCAAGAACATCGTTTTTGATGCTGAAAAGATTGCAAAAGCTGAAAATTTGGATGATGCCAAAAAGGCAGAAATTGATAAATTTTTTGATGATTTTACAACCGAAATCACAACGGTTATTGATGAATTAGATTTAACTGAAGCTAAGACTCAAGATAAAGCTAAGGCAGCGATGTTATATCGTATTGATGTCAATATCGACAAAGATGCATTTATCATTTATGAAGATGGAAGTATAACTGTTAAAAGCGGCAAAGAATCAATTAATTACGAAGGTAATGAAATGATTGTGAAGACATTTGAAGGTTTATACAATAAAATGGTTAAAGCAGTTACTGGCAAATAATTGCCCTAAGTAACAAATCAATAATTGATTAAATTATTATCAGGCTTATTCTTAGGATTAAGCCTTTTAATTTTTTTAGTATTAATAAAATGCTATAATTTTCACGAGGTGATTTTATGGCTTGTAGTAATGGTAGTTGTAATAGTTGTTCTGGTTGTACCCCACAAAATGTTTCTAGTGTTCCAATTGCAGGAACTAATATAAATAAGATAATTGGAGTATTAAGTGGTAAGGGTGGTGTCGGTAAAACCATGGTAAGCTCGCTTATTGCTGTTGGGCTTGCTAAAGCAGGATATAGGGTTGGCATTATGGATGCTGATATTACAGGTCCAAGCATTCCTAAAATGTTTGGCTTAGAACATACTGAGGTCTATGGTGATGAAAATGGCATCAGCCCTTTAGTAACTACTGACTTAGGTATTAAGGTAATATCGGTTAATATGATGCTTCCTGATGATGAAGATCCAGCCCTTTGGCGAGGACCGATAATCGGTAATATGATTAAACAATTTTATACCAATGTTTATTGGGATGAACTAGATTATTTGATTATTGATATGCCACCAGGCACCAGCGATGTGGCTTTAAATGTAGTACAGGAAATTCCGATTGATGGCTTAATCATGGTAACCAACCCCGGAAGACTTGTTAATATGATTGTAGCCAAAACCATTAAAATGGCTCAACTGACTAAGGTAAAAGTTATTGGTCTTGTTGAAAATATGTCATACATTAAATGTGATGACTGTGGTCATGAAATCCATATTTATGATGAGGCAGCTATTAATGATATTGTCAGTCGTTATCATTTAGAAATACTTGCAAAAATACCCCTAGATCCTAAATTGGGTCAATTTTGTGAGCTTGGTAATATCGAGGCAATTACCGATGAATATTTATCGGAATTAATAAAAAAATTATGAAAATTTGTTTAAATTCAATATAATAGATATGTATGGCTAGGATATTAGTGGTAGATGACGAAGAAAAAATTCGTGAAATGATTTATAAATATGGTGTGCATGAGGGCTTTGAAATTACTCAAGCACAAAACGGCAAAGAAGCAGTGGCTTTATGTGCTGATAATGATTTTGATTTAATCATTATGGATGTGATGATGCCTGAAATGAATGGCTTTAATGCCTATAAAAAAATTATAAATACCAAGAATATTCCTTGTATTTTTTTGACAGCCTTAAATGAGGAATACGATCGTATCTATGGTTTTGGACTTGGGGCTGATGACTATGTTGCTAAACCCTTTAGTTTTAAAGAATTGATTATGAGAATTAAAGCGATATTAAATCGCACCTTAAAAAATTCAGGTGATAATATTATTATTGATACTTTAAAACTTGACTTAGATACTCGAACCTTAACCATTGATGAAGAAGAGGTTACCCTATCACTTAAAGAGTATGAATTATTATTATATTTTTTAGAAAATCCTAATAAGGTTATCACTAGAGAAACCTTGTTATTTAAAATATGGGGTTATGATTATTTTGGTGATGATCGTACATTGGATACTCATATTAAATTATTACGCAAAGATTTAAAACAATATTCATCTAGGATTATTACTCATCGAGGAGTTGGTTATCGTTTTGAAAAATAAATCATTACGCTTTCAAATATTGAGTTATTTATTATTTTTTATTCTTGTAATATTAGCTTTTCTATTGGTTTTACAATCGATAATGATCGATGATTTTTATCGTCAATCAAAGGAGAGAACTTTAAGAGAAATCAACAAACATACCAAGGATATTTTAAATTCTAATGATTTTGAATTATTTGAAAAAACTTTAAAGGCTGAAAGTTTTAATAATGAAGTATGTATTAAAGTTTTAACTAAAAATCATAAGATTATTGATGTTAATAATAAGGTTGGCTGTGAATTTGAATTTGATGAAGTATATGTCAATGAAATAAGGAATGAACTAGCAACCAAGAATAATCATTTATTGGTAACCGAACATAAATTATATGGAAGTAAAGTCATTATCTACGGTAGTAATTTTGTCTTTGATGGCGAAAAAATCATTGTTTTGACAGGGGCTAAAATCGCACCCATCGATGCGATGATGCAAACTTTTGAAAAACAGATCTTTTTGATTATCTTTGTCATTATTATTTCTACCTTCTTTTTAGCCTTGGTACTTGGCGAAATAGTTATTCGACCAATACAGGAAATAACCGAAGAAGTAAAACAGTTATTCCAGGGTAAGTATCATTCATTACCACTTTCTTCAAAAAATACAGAATTAGCTCGTTTAAATGAAGCACTTGTTAAGGCTAATCATAAGATTATTGAATCTGATCGTGCTAAAAAAGAATTAATTGCCAATGTTTCACACGACCTCAGAACCCCACTGACCATGATTCAAGGTTATGCAGAAATGATTCGTGATATTAAAGAAGAAAACAACCCTGAAAATATTAATGTCATTATCAAAGAAACTGAACGCTTATCAGTGCTTGTTAATGACTTGTTGGATCTTAATCGCCTCAATCACAAGGTGATGAATTTGCATATGGAAAAAATCTATGTAAATACCTTAATCACTGATGTTTATCATCAATTTGAAACAGCTTTTAAACGCGAAAATATTCAGGCAGAATTAGAAACACTGGTTGAAGATCAAGAAATAAAGATTGATGTTTTTAGAATTAAACAGGTACTCTATAATTTTATTAATAATGCGATGGTTTATAACAATAATGAAGTTAAAAAGGTGTGTATCAAAGCTTTAAATTTAGATGGCATTGTTGAAATCGGTGTCTATGATAACGGCATCGGCATTAAAGAAGAAGAATTTGACTTTGTCTTTGAGCGTTATTATCGCAATAATGAGCATCATAAACGCTTTGTATCAGGAAGTGGCATTGGTTTAGCCTTGGCTAAAGAAATATTAAATGCCCATGAATTGAAATTCGGAGTAAGGTCAGAGGTTGGTAGATATACAGAATTTTATTTCAGAATACCACTTGATAAACCGAAAGAACTTTTCTCAAGAGATGATTTTAGAATTAATCGAATGAATTAATAATAAAATATTTTCATTAATTTTCATAAACTTTTGTATTTTTTAGTTAGTTTGTTGTGCATATTAATTGCTTAAAAATGATAAATCTATTATACTTGAAATCTAAGAAAGGGTTTATGAAAATTATGGTAAATAATAAACAAAAAGTGAATAAAATTCTTTTGAATTTTGTTTCGATTACTATTTGCTTAATGATGTTTGTTACAGTCTTTGGTATTAATAAGACTGTTTCAGCACAGGTTGTTAAAACAGCACAGGATACAGCCTACATTAGTAAAGACAATAGTAATGAAGCTGTCGAAAAAGCTATCAGAGTATATAAAGAAATTGATGAAAATACTCATAGTATTAAATGGACAGTTAAATTTAATCCTGGAAATGAAAATTGGACTAAGGGTATTTTCCATTATGTTTGGGTTCCCCAAAAAGAAAATGCTGAGATGTTTGTAAGTCGTGAATATTCTACAGGACACAAAGATGAAATAAAAGATACTGAATTTAATGCCAGCAATAGATGGCTTTATACTTTTGCAAATGATAACGCTAATTTTAAAATCGAATACACCAATAGAATTCAAAATACACTAAAGGGTGGAAAGTATGATTCTAAAAATATTACTCAGGCAGTTGCTTTGAGTAATTTGAACTGGTGGGTTGATGAAGGTCGCTTCACTGAGTTAATTGCTTCTAAGGAGCGAAATAAAAATTCAGTATGTACCTGGACTTTTACTACTCAACATACTCCAGAAACCAATTTATATGATGTCCCAATTATTGCGGGCGTTGCTGCTGGTGATCATACTTGGCCAATGTTTGTTGCAAGTGGTCCTTTCGGCATCAATAAGTCTTTTAAAGTAACTACCCCTGAAATAACTGAAGTTGGCAATATTAATGATTTGACAACTGGTGAAAAGGCTATAGTTGAACAAAAAATCAGAGCTGCAAATGACTTCAAAAATGTTTTTGGCACTCCTGAACCATCGTTATTAAGGGGAATTGTAATTGAAAATGATGGAACAGCTAAAATCACCTATATTGATAATACTGTTCTTACTATTCCAGGAACTGATTTGGTTACTAAAAAACCAGTAGTTAAACCAACTCCTGTTCCATATCCTAATAGACCTGCAAAATGGGTAGGTGTTGAATATGATGAATCAGGAAATATCAACACTAGTGAACAATGGATCCAAAATATCCAAGAAATTAAAAATGCTGGTGGAAGCGTTAGTTTTGTTGAAGGACAAGGTAATGCTTATATCGGTAATGGTAAAATTAAACCAAATGAAGATTCAAATAAGAATCATGTCAAAGTAAGAGTTACTTATGCTGATGATACCTATGTTGATGTTGAAGTTAATCAACCAATCAAAGCAATAAATAGCGAAGTTGAACCTAAGGTTGATACTACTAAGCTATATGTTAAGCAAAATCAAACAGGTGTTGAGAATACACTTAAGAGTAAATTTAGCGGGTTAACATTATCAATTTCTGGTTCTGAATTAAATGGCACCGGTTCTGATAAGGTATTGGCTGCTGTTGAAACAAAGAATTTAAGTGTTGAGAATTTTAATTCTGCAACTTTAGGACCTCAAAACACTAAATTGAAAGTTACCTATAAAGATGGAACTTTTGATGAAAAAGTTATTCCTGTTGTTGTTTATAAAACACCAGTAGCACCTAGTGAAAAGATGGCTGTTGGCAATATGAATCAACTAACAGCAACGGAAATGGCTACTGCTAAAAATAAAATTAGACAAGCTAATCCAGATATGCCAGCAGAGTTTGTTATTGAAGTAAACGCTAATGGTAAGGCTTTTGTAAAACTTCCTGATAACTCAACAGTGATCAAGGAATTTACACCAAGTGAATTATTTAAGACTCAAGCTGAGCTTACAACATTAAATAACCCAACCAAGACTAAGGTTGATAATCCATCTTCATTAACAACACCTGAAAAGGAAGCTGTTAAAAAAGGCTATCAAGGATGCCAATCCAAGTGCGCCAATTAAAGAGATCGAAGTTGATAATGAGGGTAATGCCACTGTTAAATATCAAGATGGTTCACAAACAACACTAACCAAAGATAAGACAGTAACACCTAAGACTCAAGCTGAGCTTACAACATTAAATAACCCAACCAAGACTAAGGTTGATAATCCATCTTCATTAACAACACCTGAAAAGGAAGCTGTTAAAAAGGCTATCAAGGATGCCAATCCAAGTGCGCCAATTAAAGAGATCGAAGTTGATAATGAGGGTAATGCCACTGTTAAATATCAAGATGGTTCACAAACAACAATCACTAGAAGTAATTTGATCGTTGCTAAAGACAAAGCTATTTTACCTAATACTGGATATTTCAATTATGAATATATTTATGGTTTAATTATGATTGTTTGTGCGTTCGTTTTGATTATATTTTCAAAATTTGATCGTAGTCAAAATAATTAATAATAATTTTGTTGAAATTTAAAAGTCCGATACCTTATTGTGTCGGGCTTTTATTATTAAAATGTTGTAATATTCATTTAACTAGATTAAATATTTTGTTGTGCTATAATAACAATATATTTAAGGTAATTGTTTATTATATTAAAAAGATAACTATATAGAAAACAAGTAGTTTTGATGAAATAGTTTGAAAATTAAAACTGTTATAAAAGTTATTGTAAAGGATCTTTGAAAAGTGAATATGTGTACGAAGAAAACAACTATCCTTGATAGTTTGAATATCAA
>JAXFOQ010000042.1:0-13864 GCA_034180345.1 Erysipelotrichaceae bacterium
CAAAGATAAATTTGTACTTCTGCCATCTTTTAATGAATATAATGTTGTCATTGGAATACCGGATAATTTAGATAATTTATATATTGTTATATTTTTATCTTTGAGAATTTCAAATAATTTAATCTCCATAACTTTTCTCCTGGTTGAATAATTTAGGTAGTGAAAATTCACTTTCATTGCGTTTGGCTCATTCGAAAGCATATTTAAATGAAGAATTTAGATCGTTGGGTGATTTTACTAATATCGAAATAGATAATAAAGCAGGTGAGGAAGGCAAGATTTCGGTTAACCAATGGTTTTCCGGAAGAAAAACCGCTTCATTGGATGAGTTTGTTGTGGGAACTGTTGATCAAATTTTGATGTTGGCACTTAAAAAAAGACATTTAGCATTAAGACATTTGGGAATGAGTAAGAAGGTTGTTGTAATTGATGAGGTCCATGCCTATGATGTGTATATGGACCAATATTTAATGCGTGTTCTTGAATGGCTAGGGGCTTATGATGTTCCTGTGATACTTATGTCGGCAACATTGCCTAAAGCGAAAAGAATGGAGTTAATAAAATCATATATGAGCGGGAGGGGTGTTATGGTATCGAAATTAATCATAGATGATAATGAACATTACCCTTTAATTACATATAGTGATGGAAATGAAGTTAAACATTTTGATAAATTTGAAGTTCTTGTTGATAAGAAAATCAAGGTGAAGAAGATTTGTGATAAACAATTAGTTGCATTAATCAAAGAAGTGTTTTCTGAAGGTGGCGGTGTTGTAGGTATTGTGGTCAATACAGTTAAGAGAGCTCAAGAATTTGGGCGCGAATTAGTTAGTAATTTTGGTGATGAATGTGTTGAAATTTTACATTCTGGTTTTATCGCAACTGAGAGAATTTGGAAGGAAAAAGAATTACTAAGCACCATAGGGAAGAAAGGAGTTCGACCTAAGAAAAAAATAATTATCGGTACACAAGTGATTGAACAATCCTTAGATATTGATTTTGATGTATTAATTAGCGATTTGGCACCGATGGATTTTTTATTACAAAGATGTGGTAGGCTCCATAGGCATAATACCGCAAGACCGAAGAAACTTTTAAATCCTACATTATATGTTATGGGCTGCAGTGATACATTAGATTTTGAACGAGGAGCATCAGCAATTTATGGAAATTATTTACTACAACGAACCCAATATTTTCTTCCAGATAATATAAATATTCCTACTGATATTTCGACACTTGTACAAAAAGTATACGATGATAAATCGATTGAAATAGATAAAAAATTTAAAGAAAAGTTTAATAATTTTGAAGAAGAATATCGAAAAAAAATTAAACAAAAAGAAAGGAAGGCAAAGCAATATCGATTAAGTGAGCCGATAACAGCAAAAGATGGAAGGCGTAATATGAACAATGGCAATTTGATTGGATGGCTTAAAAATTCAATACCGAAAGATACAGAAGAAAGGGCCTATGCTCAAGTAAGAGATATAGATGAATCGATAGAGGTTATTGCTTTAAAGCGGATTGGTGATGGCTATGGTCTTATGAATGATAAAATAAATATTTCCAAAGAAATTGATGATGATAACATCGCCAGAAAGATTGCTGCAAATACATTGGTATTGCCAAAGATTTTTACAGGAGAATCTGCAATTGATAAAACTATTGATCAACTTGAAAATTATAATAGCAAATATTTAAATGATTGGAGAGAAAATAAGTGGCTTAATGGGGCACTGGGAATAATTTTTGAAGAAAATTTTGATGGAACAGAAAAGTTTACATTTAATTTCCTGGATAAAACAATAGTTTATGATGAAAAATATGGTATTAGTTTTAAGAATGATATAAAAGATAATGGAAAGGAAATTGGAAATGGGAAGATTTAATTTATTGCGAGAACCTTGGATAAATGTTGTGTGCGATGATAATGGGACCACAAAATTAGTTAGTTTAATTGATATTTTCAACAATAATGAAGAATACTTGGATTTGGCAGGGGATACAAAAACACAAGATTTTGCATTATTGCGAATATTGTTGGCAGTGCTTCACACTGTTTTATCAAGATTTAATTCTGATGGTGATGTTTATGATTTTGTTGATGTTGATGAACGCTATAAACAAATATCCTCTGTGAATAGTTGTGATATAAATGATTATAAAGCAGATTTGTTGGATACTTGGGTAAATGTATGGAATGATAAAAAATTTCCAAAGATAATATGTGAATATTTATATAAGTGGGAAGACAGATTTTTCTTATTTGATGAAAAATATCCATTTATGCAGGTTAGAAAATACGATATTAGACCAGAAGTTCTCAGCAAGCCTTCAGGTTCTAAGTTTTCTGGCAAGACAATAAATAGGCTTATATCTGAAAGTGCTAATAAGCAATCATTGTTTTCTCCTAAAAATGAAAATGATAGGAATTTGAGTAAGGAAATTCTATCAGAAGCAGAAATTGCAAGATGGCTTATAACGCTTCATGGGTATATCGGTCTTTCTGATAAAGTTATTTTTGGTGAAGAAAAATATAAAGCATCAAAAGGATGGCTATTTGATATAGGGGGTGTATATCTTAAAGGTAATAATTTATTTGAAACTCTAATGCTTAATTGTTATTTACCCTGTGAATATGGAGAAAATCTTAAAAATTCGCAAAGGCCAGCTTGGGAAATGGAAAGCAGCGAAAAGATTAAATCCTGCTTAAGTGATAATATTATTTACAATATCTCAGAGCTATATACTGCTTGGAGTCGTGCTATATATATAAATCCTGATATAGATATTGATGAACCATTTTATTGTGAGATTGTAAAATTACCAGAAATAATTCATAAAGATAATTTGTTGGAACCGATGACTCTTTGGAATTACAATGGAAAAGATGGTGATAAAGATGGCGTTACACCAAAAAAACATATATACAATCAATCGCTGTGGAGATCATTTGGGTTATTGACCATAAATGAAATGAACGATACTCAAATTGGAAAATATCGCCCAGGCATTATTAATTGGTTGCAGGAAATAAAAAAAGTGTTCTTTGAGGAAGATTATGAAAGTCTTAAATGTATTAAGGGAATTATGGCAGTAAGTATGGAGTCTGATGGCAATGCAACCTCTTGGCTTCCGATAGGTGAAAATATTGACTTTTTAAGCATTCAAGATTTTATTTTAACTGATGTTAAAGAAGGGGGGTGGACAGGAAAAATTAATGACATCATTCAAAACACAAAGGAAACTGTCGAAAAAAACTACAAGAATTATCTTAGAGATATTGCGCGTCTTAGAGGTTTGAGCGATAAACAATATGATAGTTTTATCACTAGGAATATTGAAGCTGTTTATTTTGAAATTGACAAATCTTTTCGCAGATGGTTAATTGGAATTAAAAGAGAAGATGATAAGAAAGTTAAAGAAAATCTATGGAAATCAATCCTACAAAAAATCGTAATTAAAGAGGCTAAAAAAATATATGTAGCTGGTGGTACAAGAGATTTTGTGGGAATTGAAGCCAATAAGAGCATTGAGAATATTGCTGTGATATTTAATAAATTTATGATGTATATGAATGTAAGATTTAAGAAAGGAGGAAATAATGAATTTTAAAGATAGAGAAGATTTAGTTTATAAAACAACAAAAAGAATTATTAAAGTAATTGAGTCCATGGATGATCCATCAAAAAAAGCGATACTGGCCAAACTTAGGCATTCAATTGGAAGATCGATTACAGAATATCTTGATATTTTAAAACTTGTTTATGCTAATTTTCCCGAAGAAATTTTGGATATAAGTGAAAAACTTTTATGGGAAGAAGATGCAATAATTTCAGCATTGCAACTATTTGCGCTTCATAAACAAGGCAAAAAAGAAAGTGTAATACCTGAAGATGATGAAAAATTAAGTATTGGAGCCTCACTTAGATATTTGAGAAATAATGAAGATTCAAAAGCAGTAGATAAAAGGTTTAATGGAATGATAGTGTCTGCAACTTATGAGGAATTCAAAAATCATTTAAGACATTTAATTAAATTATTAAAGGCTCGCGTTGATGATGTTAAAGTCGATTATGCGTTACTTGCCAAAAATTTATTTACAATAGCGGTTGGTAACTTTGAAAATGTTAAATTAACATGGGCTAGAGATTTTTATTACATAAAGACAAAAGGAGAAGCTAATAATGAAAGCAAACAATAAAAGAATTTACTTGGATTTACATGTAATTCAAACAGTTCCACCTTCAAATATCAATAGAGATGATGTTGGAAGTCCTAAAACAGCTCAATTTGGTGGTGTTAGAAGGGCCAGAGTAAGCTCTCAGTCATGGAAAAGAGCTATGAGAAATTATTTTAATGAAAAAGTGATTGGAAGTAATATTGGCATTAGAACTTGCTATATAATCAAATATGTAGCAGATAAAATTTTGGAACTAGACTCATCACTTTCTGAGGAAAAAGCCATGAGTATGGCTGAGGAAATGATAAAACTAGTTAATATTGGAATCAAAGATAATAAAACAAAAGCGTTATTTTTCTTAGGTAATAGTCAGGCTGAGGCACTTGCAAAAGCAGCAGTTGAAGGTATAAAAAAGAATACTGAAATAGAGAAAAAATTCAAAAAAAGTCAGCCTATAGATATAGCTTTATTTGGTAGAATGGTAGCTGATAATCCTAATTTGAACGAAGATGCATCTGCTCAAGTGGCACATGCGATTTCTACTCATGGAATACAAACGGAATTTGATTTTTTCACTGCGGTTGATGATCTTTCTTCGGGAGCATCTTTAGGAGCAGAAATGTTGGGATCTATTGAATTTAATTCTGCAACTTTATATAGATATGCAAATATTGCAGTCCATGAGTTCTTAAACCAATTGGGTGATAAAGAGGCTGTTATTGATTCAATAAAACTTTTTATTGATGCTTTTGCGAAATCTATGCCTACAGGTAAAATAAATACTTTTGCCAATCAAACTTTACCACAGTTTATAATGATTAATATTAGAGAGGATCGCCCTATTTCGTTGGTTAATGGTTTTGAAAATCCAGTAAAAGGCGTGGATGGATATGTAGAAAAATCTATTAAAAAATTGGTTAAAGAATTTAATAATGCCCGTAAATTTGTAGAAGATCCTATTAAAAGTGTCTATGTTTCAGTTGCTGAAATAGATGGTCTAAGCGAAATTGGCGAAGAATTAGGCTCGTTGAATGAAATGAACAAAAAAATTGCTGAAGTTTTAAATTCAGTATTAATAAGTGATTAGTGGGTATTGGTTGTGAAGACTTTATTATTAAAATTTTCAGGACCGCTTCAGTCCTGGGGTACAAAATCAAATTTTAATACCAGGAACACCGATCCCTATCCTTCAAAGAGTGCTGTAATTGGGTTAATAGCTGCAAGTTTAGGATATAGGCGAGATCAAGAAACTGAACTTATAAAATTAAATGAATTAGATTTTGCGGTTAGAGTTGATCAACCAGGCAATATATGTTGTGATTATCATATTGTTCGTGTTTGTGATGATAATGATAAACCAAAAACAACATATGTAACAAATAGATATTATATTGAAGATGGAGTTTTTGTTGTAGCAATTTCCCATCGTGATGAAAGTTATATCGATATGATTGATAAAGGGTTAAAACACCCATACTTTCAGCCATTTATGGGTAGAAGATCACTACCTCTGCCAATAGATTTTATTTTAGGAAAAACAGATGAAGGCGCTATTGAGAGTTTGGAAAAATTAGATTGGAAAGCCTCTAAGTGGTATAAGGTTAGAAATAATGATCAAAAAGTTTCGCTGGAAGTATATGCTGATTCAAAATTAATTTCATCTAAATCTTTGAATTTAAAAAAAGATAGACCAATATCATTTTCTTTTACTGAAAGAAAATTTGGTTTTAGATATGAAGCAATAACGATCGTAGAAGTTGATAATAAGGAGGAAAAAAATGTACATATCAAGAGTTGAAATTGATGTGAACAATCCAAAAAAAATAAAAAATTTAACACATATTGGAGCATATCATAGTTGGGTTGAGGATAGTTTTCCAGAAGAAAAAGCTATGAATATTAGAACAAGAAAATTATGGAGAGTAGAAAAGTTAGGAAAAAAACAATTTTTAATGGTAGTAAGTAAAAGTGTTCCTAATAAAACTATATTTGAGAAATACGGTGTTAAAAATACTTCTGAATCTAAGGACTATGATTTATTTTTAAAAAAAATCAAAAAGGGTAATAGAATGTTTTTTAAAGTTACTTTGAATCCTGTGATTTGTAAAGCAATCGATATTGGTAAAAGAGGAATAATTAAACCCTGTTTAAGTATTGATGAACAGCTTGAATATATAATGAACAGAGCTGAAATAAATGGATTTTCTTTAAAACCTGAGAATCTTGCGATAGTTGAAAAAGGTGTAGTTATTTTAGTTAAGGATAACAAAGAAAAAATAAAATTTGTTAAGGCTGTTTATGAAGGTTATTTAACGGTTGAAGATGCAGATAAATTTAGAGAAATTCTTACTAGCGGTATCGGTAAACATAAGGCTTATGGTTTTGGCATGATGACTGTAATACCAATGGTGTAAAAATGGAAAGTCAAAGTATTCGCAAGAAAACATCATTAAATATATTGCCGAAAATAAGTGATAGAGTTAGTTTTTTCTACATTGAACATTCTAAAATTAATCGTCATAATGGCGCAATTACAGTTACAGATTATCGAGGTATTGTTAAGATACCTGCTGCGATGATAGGTGCGCTATTACTGGGACCCGGAACTGAAATAAGCCATCGGGCAGTTGAATTGATTGGTGAAATAGGAACTTCGGTGGTGTGGGTTGGCGAGTATGGAGTTAGAAATTATGCACATGGCAGATCCTTGGCACATTCGACAAAATTACTTGAAAAACAAGCAAAACTAGTATCTAATAATAGAAGTAGATTGGATGTTGCAAGAAAAATGTATCAGATGAGATTTCCAAACGAAGATGTATCTAAGATGACAATGCAACAACTCAGAGGACGAGAAGGGGCTCGTGTAAAACAGGTTTATAGAAATAATTCTAAGCGATTTAATGTTTCGTGGACAAAAAGGGAATATGATGTTGAAGATTTTTCGTCTGGGAATGCTGCAAACATGGCCCTTTCTGCAGCTAATGTTTCTTTGTATGGTTTGGTTCATAGTATTATTGTAGCTCTTGGGATGTCGCCAGGGTTGGGATTTGTTCACACAGGGCATGATTTATCTTTCGTATATGATATTGCAGATTTATATAAGGCGGATTTAACCATTCCTTTGGCTTTTGAGGTTGCTTCAAAATTTGAGCCTACTGATGATATTGCAAATATTACTAGATTAAAAGTTAGAGATTTGTTTTATGATGGAAAAATATCTGCAAAAATTGTTGAAGATTTACAGTATCTTTTAGATATTGATAAGTCAGACAAAATTTTAATTGAAAGTTTTGGATTATGGGATGATAAAGAAGAATTGGTTAAATATGGAGTGAATTATAAGGAGGATTTTTAATATAATGCCTTTAACATTAATTACTGTTAAAAATATTCCTTTAGCTGTTAAAGGTGATTTATCGAAGTGGATGCAAGAAATTGCAACTGGTGTATATATCGGCAATTTTAATAGCAAAATTAGAGAAAAATTGTGGGAAAGAGTCAAAGAAAATGTTGGAAAAGGAGAAGCTACTTTAAGTTATTATGCAAGAAATGAAATAGGATATAGTTTCGATACTTTTAATACTGACAGATTTGTTAAAGAAATTGATGGGATACCGCTGGTATTTATTCCACCTATAGAAAAATACAATAATTTAGAATATTCAAGAGGTTTTAGCGATGCAGCTAAAAATAGAAATTGTCGCAAATATGCTTCAAAGATTACTAATAAAAATTCTGTAAAAGAAGGTGAATTTAATAATTATGTAGTTATAGATATAGAAACCGATGGTCTTAATAAAGATGAAAATTTTATAATTGAAATTGGTGCCATAAAGTATGAATATGGTAAAGTTACAGAATTTTCTCAATTAATTAGTTATGATCATATATTGCCTAATAATATTGTTAAGCTTACAGGGATAACCAATACATTGCTTAAAAAATATGGAAAACCAATAACAGAAGTTTTGGTAAAATTGAAGGAATTTATTGGAGAAAATGTAATTATAGGTTATAAAGTTGATTTTGATTTGGGATTTTTAAATAGCAATTTTAATAAATTTGAAATTAAAGGAATAAAAAATAGGACGATTGATTTATTGGAATTGATTAAATCGAAGAATAATTTAGATAGTTATAAATTAAAAGATGTTTTAATAAATTATGGCATAAATAAAAAAGTTCCACATCGAGCTTTAGAGGATGCAAAATTAATTTATGAGTTATTTTTAAAAGTAATATAATTTATCTTTTTGATAATATTTAACTCTAGTATTTTCAAGGGATCTTTAAGTATATTACCCGCATAAGCGGGGGTGATCCTAATCAAGGATGCGAAGCACTTGACTTGTCCTTATATTACCCGCATAAGCGGGGGTGATCCCATACCTACGATAGCGCCGGCGAAGAAAATTCCATATTACCCGCATAAGCGGGGGTGATCCCGAAAATAAGAACCAACTGCAAAATAGGTAGAGATATTACCCGCATAAGCGGGGGTGATCCTAAAAAGGTGCAAAGAGTTTACACTCTCTACACATATTACCCGCATAAGCGGGGGTGATCCCCGCCTTTTCAACTGCCTTATTAAATGATGAAGATATTACCCGCATAAGCGGGGGTGATCCTGCCGTTATCATCTTCAATTTTTACATCTTTAGGATATTACCCGCATAAGCGGGGGTGATCCTATTTTGCAATTTTTGCAGGTGCTTTAATATATATATTACCCGCATAAGCGGGGGTAATCCTTTACTGTGAAGAATTGTCAAAAGATTGGACTAATATTACCCGCATAAGCTGGGGTGATCATCTGTTGTCATATACCATTTGATGAAACACTATTTCATGATGGCATCGATTTTGGTGCACCATGTGGTACCAATGTTTTTAATGTCATGGATGGTTATGTAGCGGCTATATATGATGGACAAAGCATGTGTAGTAATGGGGTGGAGATTATTGGAAAAGATAATCTTAGATTTAAATATTGCCACTTTAGTAAGTTGAATCCAAATTTATCACCTGGAACAAAATTAAAAAAAGCGATTATATAGGTAGTGTTGGTACTACAGGATTTAGTACTGGCTGCCATTTACATCTTGCAACTTATGGGAACAAACAAGTGGCAGATTTTCGTTTAATTGTTGATTGTGAAAAACCGTTAAAGAAAGGTAATTGTATATGAAGAATGAATTATATTATCGCAGCATAATTTACGATCTTAAGCGTAGATTTAAAAGTTTTAGAAAAAGAATTTAAAGAGCTTAAAAAAGAAAATAAAAAAAGAATTCCCTTCAACCGGCTCCAATTGCCGAAAGGATTATTCTACGCAGATAATAACAATAGTTATCGATGATTTCAAGAGGTAAATATGAAAAATAAAGAATTTCTTCTACAATTATCAAACATATGTGACACAAACCATTTGATTAAAACTTAAGCTACATTCATAAAATATTCCTTTATCATTTCATTTGGTGTTTTAAATCCTCATATCCTTCTTGATATATTGTTTGTTTTTATGCTGTATCTTTTAAAGGATTGATACATTGCATTATACTTATAAAAGTGGACACATTAAAAAATAGATGTACTATTAACATAGACACCACAAGGAGGTATCTTTATGTCCACAAGAAATTACTATGACGAGGATTTCAAACGAACCCTCGTAGAACTTTACCACAACGGTAAAACACAAGCTTCACTCATCAAATAATATGAGGTATCACAATCAGCACTCACAAAATGGATTAAGCAATATTCAACCGTGGAAACAGATAACGGAGAAGTTCTTACAGCAAGCAAGTCAAAGAACTTCAAAAGCGTATGGCTCAACTTGAGGAGGAAAATCAAATATTAAAAAAAGCGATTGCCATCTTCACGCCACACTCAAACAACGATTAGATGTTGTTTACAAGTTGCAACACCAATACACTATTAAAACTCTTTGTCGAGTACTAAAGGTTCATCGCAGCACTTATTACAAGCACTTTTATTCAAAACCTGCTCCTCGCACCTATGAAAATAAAGTTATTCGTAAGCATATAATGCAAATTTGTGCTGATTATGATAATTCTCTAGGTGCTTACAAAATTCGTTGTATTTTAGAACGGGATTATGGCATTAGCATCAGCCTCGGAAGAGTGTACCGACTGATGAATACTATGAATCTTCCAAAGCGTGCCACAGAGAAACCCAAATGAAGACGCTCTCATAAGGAAAATGAGAGCTGCTTCAATCATCTGAATCAACAGTTCAATCCTTCTTCGCCAAACTCTGTTTGGGCAAGTGATTTTACTTATATCAAGGTCAATGGCTCTTTCCATTACCTTTGTGTTGTGATGGATTTATTTTCAAGGAAAATCATCGGCTGGAATATTTCTAATCGCCATGATGTAGATTTGACTGCGAAAGCTTTTTCATTTTATCATTTTTATTAATTTTCAATATTAAATTATATTTTACTTATTCTTTTTATCTATTATTCTCTTTTAAGACCTTATTTTGTATAACTTAATTCAACTTATATTATTATAGCTTTTAAGGTGGAAGTTAAGTTTACAGTTGATCCCCAATAAACAAGCTCTAATATATTATAATTTTTATTTTTGAATGTTACCGATGTTTTATCATTTTGTTTTCTAAATAATTTGCTAGTAAAGTATAAAATGAGGTATCCTAGATTTGCGTGTTTAAATAATGATCAATTATTTATTCAAGGTAAAGGGGAATGTTTATGGAATTAATTAAAAAATCAATCAGTTCTGTATTATGGATTTCGATTGGTGTCTATGGTGTTTTAGCGATTAAAAATTATTATGTTTCTGCTATCTTATTTTCACTTGGATTATTTATAGTTTGTACTTTTGATTTGAATTTATTTACAGGAAAATGTGGATTTATTTTTGAAACAAAAGACTACCTTAATCTTTTTTATATTTTAATTATTAATTTAGTAGCTGGATATATTTTCGGATTAATATATGGTTTAGCATCTCCTGATATGCGAGTTGTGGCAATGGAAAAGGTTTCATGTTGGGATTTTTCGTTTACCTTTTTTATAAAATCTTTATTGTGTGGTGTGATCATGTATGCTGCTGTTAGAATTTTTAAAGAAGGAAGTTTAGTAGGGATATTTGTTGGCATCCCGATGTTCATTTTGTGTGGTTTTCAACACTGTATCGCCAATGTTATATATATGGGTTTTGCTGGTGTGTTTGAACCTGCTCTTTTGATTTGCGTTTTGGGCAATTTTTTAGGTTCATTATTTGCGTGGTATATTAATCCGATAAAATTAAAATCTGTTAAAAATAATTGAATATTCGATTAGCTAAAATATATTATCTTTTGTATCTTGATTGACAATATTTAGCCAACTATTATAATTTAATTGAACATAGTTCAAATTAGAAAGTAAAGAAATTATGAATACTGTTATCACATCAAAGGAAGCCATCTTATCAACATGCAGAAATCTAGTATCAGAAAAAGGTTTAAATTTTTTGAATATGCGGACTGTGGCTAAAAATTGTGATATTTCTTTAGGTTTGTTATATTATTATTTTCCATCAAAAAATGATTTGTTAATCGCTACTATCGAAAGTGTTTGGGAAGATATTTTCAATTTAAAGGATATTAATTCAAAGAAGGAATCTTTTGTAGAATATATAAATTTATATTATCAACATATTAAAACAGGAACCAAGAAGTATCCTAATTTTCTTACAATTCACGCTATGAGTTTTACGACCAATCATCAAAAAAGAGAGGCCAATTCTATGGGTTTATACCTTGCTAAAATAAAGAAAGAAATGTTGGAATCATTAGAAGTTGATGGGCGCATTAAAAAAGATGTTTTTTCAAATAAATTCACCAAAGATAATTTTATTGACTTTGTTTTAGCCAATATTATCAATTTATTAATGCAAAAACATAATGATTGCACAGTATTTTTAGAAGTGATCAATCGAATTATATATTAGTTTATAATACCGCATCCATTGATGAGATTTTATATAGTTTATTTTGAACAAAGTTCAAAAAGAAGGGTTCTTTAAAATGAAAAAGTGTTTAAATTTATCTTTAATTTATGCGGTCGTTGCTCTAATGAGCGGTGTTTTCTATCGTGAGTTCACTAAGTGGCAAGGCTATAATGGCGTTACTGTCTTGGTAAAATACATGTGCATTTATTTGTGTTAGGAATTATAATGTTTATGTTGGTGGCTTTATTTTTAAAAAATAATGATTTTTATCAATTGAAATTATTTAATATTTTTCTTTATATCTATAATATTGGACTGATATTGATGACTTCGACAATGTTGCTGCGTGGCATAATTCAAGTGATTAATTTTAAACTTACATCAAAATTCGAAGCAATGCTTTCGGGCTTTGCAGGACTTGGACATATTGTTATTGCGATTGGAATTATTATTATAATAAAGAAATTAGATAATCGACATCATTTTCATTAGTCATAAAACAAGTTACTAATCTTATAGCGGTGTGTTGTTCATCAATTTTACCGTTAGTATGGAAGTTGATTTCTTTTTTTAGTTCTGCCAACTTACAATTTTCAACAATGACAAATAATTGGTTGGATTCAGGGGGATATTGAAAAGAATAACCTTTTTCGATAAGTGCTTTTTTAATTTTATTAGCCATTTTATTAGCGTGTTTTGAAATTTCAAAATAACGATTATTTTCAAAAAGCATTTTGAATTGAATACCTAAAAGCCTTCCTTTTGCGAGTAAGCCTCCATGTTGTTTAATATGATATTTAAAATCTTTTTGGTAATTTTGATTGCTGATGACTACAGCTTCGCCAAATAAGGCTCCGATTTTAGTTCCGCCGATATAAAAGACATCACAATTATGAGCCAGTTCCACTAAACTTAGATCATTATTATCAGCCGTAAGACCATAACCAAGTCTGGCACCATCAATAAATAAGGGTAGCTGATATTTTTTAGCTATATTATATATAGCTGTTAATTCTTGTTTAGAATATAAAAGTCCAGTTTCGGTTGGAAAGGAAATAAAAATCATCCCTGGTTGCACATAATGGAAGGAATCTTCAGCATTAAGGTGATTATTGATTACTTCTTCAATTTGTAGGGCATCTAATTTTCCGTTATTGCCAGGAAGAGCCAAACATTTATGACCTGTGGCTTCAATTGCCCCTGTTTCATTTACATATATATGGCTGGTATCAGCACATATTATTCCTTGATGTGGTTTTAAGATAGATGCGATAACGGTGGTGTTGGTTTGAGTTCCTCCAACTAAAAAATGAATATCGGCATCTTTTAATTGACATGCATTTTTAATTAGTTTTTTGGCCTCATCGCAATATTCGTCCGTACCATAACCAGGTGTTTGCATCGCATTTGTTTTTATTAATTCCTCAAGTATTTCAGGAATGCAGCCTTTAGTATAATCGCTTTCAAAATTTATCATAATACCAACATTATATAACTATTTTTTGGATTATTTATTATTTTTTCATAGTTGATAATATAATATATGAAAAGATAACTATATAGAAAACAAGTAGTTTTGATGAAATAGTTTGAAAATTAAAACTGTTATAAAAGTTATTGTAAAGGATCTTTGAAAAGTGAATATGTGTACGAAGAAAACAACTATCCTTGATAGTTTGAATATCAA
>JAXFOQ010000003.1:0-20653 GCA_034180345.1 Erysipelotrichaceae bacterium
CAAATCCACATTCACACATTTCAATTCTACAAAGTTTAATAACAGTTAACCAATCACTGTTTAATAAAAGATTGGTAGAAAAGGAGAATGTATATTCATTAATCAACATTAATTAGATGAGTTAATTAGAATATACCAGGACAATTATTAATATATAGGCAAAATCATGTTTACTTATAATAATGCTAGGTGTAAAAACGGAGATCGGTGATTGATTCTTTATTTTTGACATTTTTGTCTAGTTTTTATAGGAGGAGTTTGTATATGAAAAAAATATTATCATTTCTTTTATCGTTGTTAGTGGTATTCACCATTATACCTTTTAATTCAATTAGAGCTGTTGAATATAATTTTACAAAACCATATGACGAAGTAACTTATGAACAAATGAAATATGAATTAAGTGAAGATTCACCTTTTGTTGATAAATACCTTACATACGGAATTAAAGATGGAAAATTAGTAAGAATTTCACAGGTAGATTTTGAAACTGGGGAAGTATTGAACATTACAAGCAGAGCTGTGGTTACTGCTACCATCGCAATATATATTGGCAATATTTTTGTTGGCTATTTAATTAGCACCGTTATTAATGGTGTTGTAATTGCTGCTACTGGAAAATCTGGTGATGCATGGGTAGCTGAAGCAGTGAGATATGTTGTAGGAAAAGCTTTCAAAAATACATATTACATTCCATCAACTAAAGATTGTAGTATCTATCCACCAAATTCATATCAATATATTCAATGCATGAAAGGTTATTGATTTATGAAAAATTCAAATAAGAAAAATAAATGGATAAAGATAACTCCCATTGTTTTGGGTGCAGCTTTATATTTTGTTGTTCGTATAATTATAAATCTTTTTAAGTAATAACTTAAAATAATAGAAGACAAGCGTTATTAACTTATTAAATTAATAAAGAGTGTGAAATTGATCATTAATTGATAGTTATATGTTTTTAGTTTTATAAATTTTAAGCTTTGATGTTATGCAAAGAACTGGTTGTTCTTTGCATTTATTTTACTATTTTGATTGAAAATAAATTTATCTTAAACTATTGACATTGTAAAAATATCATGTATATTTTATTAAGCGATGAAAATGAAAGTGTCGATGGAAAATATTAGTGAGAATACTTTCCAATATTTGTATGTAGGTGATTTTGAACAAATTAATGATTATTATCATTACGAAGATCGCATGGGATTTAAAAATAAAGTACACTTTGATGAATTATCGTTTCATTTATTGCGTAAGTCAGATTATGATATGGAAATAATATTTAATAATCAACAAGCGTTATTAAAGATTAAAAGTGATGAAGGAAACTTAGAATTTCCGATTGAAATTATTAAATATTATCCTAAGGGTATTGAAGTCTATTTTAAATATCGTTTAAATGAACAAATTTTTATTTATCAAATAAGGAGTATTAATGGCTGAAATTAATTCAATGACAGAAGTAGCTTATACAATTCTTACCAAAAAGAAAAATGCTATGGCATTTTCAAAACTTTATGAACAAGTTGCATCAAAATTAGCTTTTGATGAACCTCGAAGAAAGGCTAAAATTTCTCAATTTTATACTGATTTATCATTGGATAAACGCTTTACAGCTCTTAAGGAAAATAAATGGCAATTAGCCTCAAGGGTTAGATTTGAAGAGCGTTATGTCAATGTTGATGAATTGCTATTGGAAGATGAAGAAGAACAAAATGTATTGATGAGTCCTGATAGTGAAGATATTTATAAAAAAGATGATCTTGATGAAGATAATAATATCTAATTTGGTTAGTTAATTAAATGACTAACTTTTTTTTATTTTTATATTTAATTATTTGAATTTTTATATATTGAAAACCCTTTTAATAATCAGCTATAATTAAGTACTACTAGGAGGGAAAAATGAAAAAACTAGGTATTATTTTATTGGCTCTGATGATGGTTATGTCAATTTCGGCTTGTTCACAAAAGAAGAACGAAAGTGAAGAAATCAATTTAAAGGGTCAAAAGGTTACAATTTGGCATACCTATACTAAGGGCCAACAAGAATCTTTAGATGCTGCAGTTAAACGCTTTAATGAAAAAAATGAATATGGCATTACAGTGGTTGCAGAACAACAAGATCGCGATGGTTTCAATAGTAAACTTATGCAATCTGTAAAAAATCATGTTGGACCAGATATTATTATTGATTATGCAACAACGGCTGCTGACTATGCCAAAGATGGTTTGGTTGTTGACTTCAATAAATATATTGATGATGCAACATATGGTATTAAAGGATTTAAAGAAACAGTATATCAAGGAACACTTGATGAAATTACTAAATTCGCTGATGGTGGAATGTATGCCTTCCCACTTATTCAATCAGGACCAATCTTTTTCTACAATAAAGATGTTTATACAGAATTAGGATTAAAAGTTCCTACAACTTGGGATGAGGTTGAAGCTAATGCCAAGGCTATTCATGACCATTATAAGGGTGCTAAATATGGCTTTGCGTTTGAATCACTTCCTGATGCTGCCCAAACATTAATTGCCCAAAGCAATAAGGGTGTAATTATTGATGTTGATAAGAAGGCAACAGCTTTCAACAATGAAGAAACTGTTAAACATTTTGAATGGTATGGTAATAATGTTAAGAATGGTAACTTTATGTTGGCACCTACTGGAAAATATTTCTCAGATGACTTTAATAGTGGCCTACTTGCATCTTATGTTGGTAGTGCTGCTGGGGCACCATATATTCAATATAAAAACTTTGGAACGGCTAAGCTTCCACAAATGAAAGATGGTACAGCATGGGCACCTGCTTGGAACCGTAGTGGAATTGTCTTTACAAGTAATGCTAGTCGTCAAATGGCTTCATTCTTATTCTTAAAATTCTTTGCAACACCTGAGGAAAACGCAAAGTTTACCATTGCTTCTAACTACGCATCACCATTAAAGGGTACTATTGAAAATGCCGAGTATAAAGCGTATTTTGAAAAGAATGAACCTGTGCAAAACTTATCAGTTGAAATTGCCAGTGCCTATGCTCCACTTGCTGGAACGATGACTTTAAGAAGTGGTCTTGAAGGGGCTTTAAGAGCTGTAGCAACTGGTGAAAAAGATGCTAAACAAGCTGTAGAAGATGTAACTAAAGAAGCGGATGCTGCAATTTCTGCCGCTTATTCTAAAAATTAAACTCATTAAGAGCCTTAGGGCTCTTTTAATTTATTTAAAACAACCAAGTTGTAATATAATATGGATATAAAAAGGGGTATTGTGATGAATGAATTAGAATTATTGAGTGCTATTAAACAAAATGCACGGATGAGTATTAAAGATTTAGCCTTGGTTTTAAATGAGGCTGAAAGTGATGTTTTAGATAAATTAAATGAACTGGAAAGAGCTAAGGTTATCTGTGGTTATCATACGGTTATTAACTATGATAAGTTAAATACCGAGGAGGTTATTTCCTTAATTCAAGTTGGGGCTATTCCGCAAAGGGAAACTGGTTATGATGAAATTGCGAAAAAAATTTATCGTTATGATGAAGTTAATACGATGTATTTGATGAGTGGCAAGATGGAATTTGTGGTGATTATCAGTGGCAAGACCATGCGTGAAGTAAGTGATTTTGTGGCTAGAAAATTAGCGGTAATTGATGGAGTAACCAAGACAGAAACATACTTTATTTTAAAACCGTATAAGGTCGAAGGTATTATTATCGAAGAAAAAAAAGAGGAAGACAGTCGTCTGTTAAGTAAATTATGAGATCTTTTTTAAATAAAAATTTTTATGATGTACCTAAAAATATCATGCCAGAAATTGAAGCCCTTTTAGATGATTCACAAGAAATTATTTCACTGGCGGTGGGGGAACCTGATTTTAAAACACCTTGGAATATTTGTGAAGAAGCAATCTATCGAATTGAAAAAGGTAGCACTTATTACAGCGAGGCTGGTGGTTTAAAACAATTGCGCGCAGGTATTAAAAATTATTTAGCCCATCGTTTCGACACCCATTATAATCTTGATGAAATACTGGTAACATCAGGAGCCAGTGAAGCCATTGATTTAATTATGCGGACTACCTTAGAAAAAGACGATGAAGTTATTGTGGTTGAACCTAGTTATGTGGCCTATACTCCAGCAATTAAGGCTAGTGGTGGTAGGGTTGTTAGTATTAATACTTTGGAGGCTGAGGATTTTAAACTTACCAAAGATAAATTATTGAAGGCAATAACACCTAAAACAAAGATTTTATTGATGAATTATCCGAATAATCCTACTGGTGGTGTTATGGATAAAAGTGATTATGAAGCTTTAATTCCAATTATTAAGGAACATCAATTATTGGTGGTTGCTGATGAGATCTATGCAGAACTGACCTATGGTCATCAACATTGCAGTATTGCCTCTTTTTCAGCAATTAAGGATCAAGTTATTTTAATCTCTGGTTTCAGCAAGGCTTTTTCAATGACTGGTTGGCGACTTGGCTATATTTGTGGTCCTAAGGACATCATCGAAGCTATGACCATGATTCATCGTTATTTTGCGATTTGTGCCAGCACCATTTCACAATTTGCGGGTATTGAAGCCATTAATAATAGTGAAAGAGCAGTTGAGAATATGCGTCAGGAATTTTTAAGAAGAAGGAATTTTATTGTCAATGAATTAAATAAAATGGGATTAAAGACTCATTTTCCCAAAGGGGCCTTCTATGTTTTTCCAAGCATTGATATTACTGGTATGAGTGATGTTGATTTTGCGAAAAAACTAGCCAGGGAATATAATTTATTAGTGGTACCAGGAAGTTGTTATGGTCAGGGCGGCTGTAGTCATATTCGTATTTCCTATGCCTATAGTATTGAAGAAATTAAAAAAGCATTAGATAAATTACGCCAGGCTTTAAATCTGACCTAAAAAATTGTTAGAATATAGTAGTGAAAGGAATAGAATATGGAAACAAGAGAAATAAAAGAATATGCATTAAAAATGCGTCGTGATATTATCACAATGGTATCATCGGCTCAAAGCGGTCATCCAGGTGGTTCGTTATCAGCCTGTGATATTTTAGCAACCCTATATTTTGATGAGATGAATATCAATAAGGAGAATTTAAGAGGTTATAATCGTGATCGTTTTGTCTTGAGTAAGGGTCATGCCTCACCAGTTTTATATGCTGCTTTAAAAGAAAAGGGCTTAATTGATGAGGATTTAACTACCTTTCGTTTACTAGGTTCACACTTACAAGGACATCCAAGCATGATTAAACTTGATGGGGTTGATATGTCAACAGGTTCACTTGGTCAAGGAATCAGTACAGCGGTTGGTATGGCACTAGCAAATAAAATTGATAATAATGAACACCGTGTTTATACTTTGGTCGGTGATGGGGAATCGGAAGAAGGTTTGGTTTATGAGGCCTTGATGTCGGCAGCCCACTATAAGTTAAATAATTTATGTGTAATTTTAGATTATAATCATCTTCAAATTGATGGTGATATTGAAAAGGTTATGAATCCATCACCTTTTAAAGAAAAATTTGAAGCCTTTGGCTTTAATACAATAGTTGTTGATGGTCATAATATTGATGAGCTTAAAGCAGCTTTTAAAGCAGCTCGTAATTGTACTGATAAACCAAGCGCAATTATCGCTAATACCATCAAGGGCAAGGGTGTATCATTTATGGAAAATGACTATGCTTGGCATGGAACTGCTCCAAATGCCCAGCAGACAGCTTTGGCTTTGGCTGAGTTAGAGGAGGTTAAGTAAGATGGCTAATGAAACTAGAAACGCATATGGAATAAAATTGGCAGAATTGGTTAAAGATAATGCTGATATTATTGTATTAGATGCTGATTTAACTAAATCAACTAAGACTATTGAAGCTAAAAAAGTAGCTCCTAATCAACATTTTAATGCCGGTATCGCTGAATGTAATATGATGGGTATGGCCGCAGGACTTGCAGCCAGCGGTAAGCGAGTATTTGCGAGTAGTTTTGCGATGTTTGCAGCAGGTAGGGCTTATGAGATTATTCGTAATTCAATTTGTTATCCAAATTTAAATGTTAAAATCTGTGCTACACATGCTGGATTATCGGTTGGTGAAGATGGTGCCAGCCATCAATGTATTGAAGATATTGCCTTGATGCGTGTTATTCCTAATATGCAGGTATTTGTACCAAGTGATCAATATGAAACAATGGCTGTTATTGAACATGTGGCCAAGCTTGATGGACCATGTTATGTTCGTATGGGCAGAGGCAAGGTTGAAGATATTTACGATGAAAATACAGTTTTTGATTTTACCAAGATTAGAAAGATTGTTTCAGGAAGTAAGGCCGTAGTTTTTGCCGCTGGTCTTATGGTTCAAGAGGCGATTAAGGTCAGCGAGGAATTTAAAACTAAGGGTATTGACATCAGTGTTGTTGATGTTTGTGCGATTAAGCCTTTGGATGTTGAGGGTGTTATTGCTGAAGCTTGTAAACATGAATATGTATTTGTCGCAGAAGAACATAATGTTATCGGTGGTTTATACAGTGCCATATGTGAGGCGATTGCACAAAGTACTACTCCTAAACGCATTATTCCTATTGGTGTCAATGATACCTTTGGTGAAAGTGGTAAGGGTCCTGATGTTCTTGAAAAATATGGTATGACTTCTAAACATCTTAAAGAAGTAATCTTAAAGACCTTAGAAATTAAATAAAATTTAAGACTCTATAATTCAAGAATATAAAATATTATTGATTATAGAGTTTTTTTTATACTTAATTGTTAGATAAAAAGATATAATTATATCAAGCTAACCTAAGATTTATAGGTATTTAGAAGGGGTAGTATGATTAAGAAAAGATTATTGGCATTACTAAGCAAGGAAAAGAAATATATTTATTTAAATGTCTTTTTTAAGTGGTTAGGATTGTTAGCACAGATAGCGATTGTTTTTGCGATTGCTAATATTATTAAAAATAGTGTACTTATCGGTATTTTAGTACCTGATTTTAAGTTGGGTATGATTATTTTAATTATCGGGCTGGTAGTTAAGGTTGGTAGTAGCTTTATTGCGAATGAATTAAGTTACTATGCTGGTGCCAATGTTAAAAAAGTATTACGGACTAAAATCTATGAGAAATTACTTAGCCTGGGAATGTCTTATCGCTCACAAGTAGCCACTTCTAATGCTGTCCAACTTTCGGTGGAGGGTGTAGAACAATTAGAAGTATATTTCAGTAACTACCTACCACAATTTTTTTATAGTTTACTAGCACCGATAACTTTATTTATCATTTTATCGCAAATTAATTTTAAGGCCAGCTTTGTTTTGTTGGTATGTGTACCCTTGATACCAATTTCGATTGTTTTAATTCAAAAAATTGCCAAGCGTTTATTAAGTAAATATTGGTCGGTATATGCAGGTTTAGGAGATAGTTTTCTGGAAAATTTAGAAGGACTGACAACCTTAAAGATTTATGGAGCTGATCAACAAAAGGCTGAAGCTATGGATCTTGAAGCTACTAAATTTCGTAAAATTACCATGAAGGTTTTGATGATGCAGTTAAACTCTATCAGTGTGATGGATATTGTAGCCTATGGGGGTGCTGCCTTTGGCATGCTTGTGGCTATTTTGGAATTTGTTCATGGTCAAATGACCTTTGAAGAAGTCTTAATTTTTATTTTATTAGCGTCAGAATTTTTTATTCCGTTAAGGCTTTTAGGTTCTTTCTTTCATATTGCGATGAATGGCATGGCAGCCAGTGATCGTATTTTTGCGATTTTAGATCTTGAAAAACCAGCTTTTGGTACTTCAGAAATTGGTAGTAATCAACCAGACATCAGTATTAATCGTATGTCTTTTGGTTATGACGAAGAACGCTTAATCATCAATAATTTAAATCTTGATATTCCCTTTGGTAAATTTATTGCCTTAGTTGGAAAATCCGGTTGCGGTAAAAGCACAATTGCGAATATTTTAGTTAAAAAGAATCCTACTTATCTTGGTGAAATAAAATTTGGTGGTATTGAATTAAAGACCATTCAAGAATCATCACTAATTAAAAATATAACCTTGGTAAAACATGATAGTTATATCTTTAAGGGAAGTATTAGAAGCAATCTTATGATGGTTGGAAGTTTTAGTGATGAACAATTGTGGCAGGTACTAAAGGATGTTAGACTTGATGAATTTGTCGCAAATAATAACGGTTTAGATATGCTTATTTTAGATCGGGGCAGTAATCTTTCAGGTGGACAAAGACAAAGACTGGCTATTGCCAGAGCCCTTTTGAAAGACACTCCCATTTATCTTTTTGATGAGATTACTTCCAATCTTGATTTAGAAAATGAAGGTTTGATTTTGGATATTTTAGCTAAACTTAGGAAGCACAAGACAATTATTATGATTGCCCATCGCTTAGCCAGCATTAAAACTGCCGATGAAATATATCTGCTTGAAGATGGTGGAATTATTGAACACGGTACCCACCAACAACTCTTGGACTTTAAACAAAGTTATTATCAATTGTACCAAACACAAAGTGCCTTAGAAGCATTCGGAGGTAATGATTATGAATAAAGATCGCAGTAATTTAGCAATTATGAAAGCTTTAATTGTACTGGTTAAACCACTATGGTTGATTATGTTTGTAGCAATCTTATTTGGTGTCTTAGGTTTTCTCAGTGCTATTTTTATCAGTATTTTAGGCAGTGGTGCTCTTTTTGGGATAATTGATGAATATATCGGTGTTGGTCGGATTATCTTTACTAAACTCACAGTTAGTAATCTGTTGTTTTTAATGATATTTGTAGCATTGATTAGAGGTTTTTTACATTATATCGAACAATATTGTAATCATTATACCGCCTTTAAGTTATTGGCTATTATCAGACATCAGGTTTTTAATGCCTTAAGAAGATTGGCACCCGCCAAGTTAGAAGTTAAGGATAGGGGTAATTTAATTTCTTTAATTACTTCAGATATAGAGCTTTTAGAAGTATTTTATGCCCATACAATATCACCGATTATTATTGCAATAGTAACTTCATTGATAATGGTGTTATTTATGGCTCAATATAGTATGTATGCGGCAATACTTGCCCTTATTGCCTATACTACGGTCGGCTTAATTATTCCAATTATCAATACTAAAATAGGAGCTGACCATGGCGATAAATTGCGTCATGATATTGGTGAATTAAACAGTTATGTTTTAGAATCATTAAGAGGTTTAGATGAAGTTATTATCTATGGTCATGGTGATCAAAGGCTTGAAAATATTAATAAGTATAGTGAGAAGTTAAATAGTTTACAACATCAATTTAATCGCCAAATGTCATGGCAAACTTCTTTTACCACCTTAGCGGTGCTAGGCTTTTCAATCTTGATGCTGGGACTTATGATCACACAATTTCAACAGCACCAAGTTGTATATGAGGGGCTTGTGATTTGTACGGTGGCGATGATGGCTTCTTTTGGACCGGTGATCGCCCTGTCTTCACTATCTAATAATTTACATCACACCCTAGCATCAGCTCGAAGGGTATTGGATATTTTAGATGAACAACCACAGGTTAAAGATATTGAGGATAATGGTATTATCATTGATGATATTAATAAAATTTCATTGACTGATGTTGATTTTGCCTATGACCAAGAATTGATTTTAAATAATTTAAAGATGAAATTTAAACATAATCATATCTATGGTATTTATGGCCCTAGTGGTTTAGGTAAGTCAACAATATTAAAATTATTGATGCGTTTTTGGGAAGTTGATCATGGGGCAATAAAAATTAATGAGCATAATCTCAATGATATTCCCACAACCAATCTGAGAAGACTTGAGTCCTATGTAACACAAGAAACGCAATTATTCAATGATACTATTTTTAATAATATTGCGATCGGTAAATTAAACGCTAGTACCGATGAGGTAATTACAGCAGCTAAAAAGGCCGCCATCCATGATTTTATCATCCAGCTCAAAGATGGTTATCAAAGCAAGGTTGGAGAATTAGGCGATAAATTATCAGGTGGTGAAAAACAAAGAATCGGATTGGCACGGGCCTTTTTACATAACAGTAAGATAATGTTATTGGATGAACCCACCAGCAATCTTGATGCTTTAAATGAGGGTATTATTCTTAAATCTTTAAAAGATGCGTCTGATGATAAGACAATCATTTTAGTAACGCATCGAGCTTCAACATTGAATATCGCCGATGAAAAAATATCTATTGATACCATCAGGAAGCCTTAAGTTAATCAAGCACTTAGAAAGGTAATAAATACAGCGATGCTGTATTTATTTTTAGTTATTTATGAAAAAATTTTCATAAATAAAGTACCTAAAAATAAGGCTTTTAAAGTATTTTAGTTATTAAAATTAATTATTTATGAAAAATATTTCATTTTTATGAAAAATTTATGGTAAAATATTTTCAAATTGTAAGGAGGGGAAATGAAAAAATATATTACAACTATACTTGCGATCTTAATACTTTGTGCATCGGTCTTGATGCCTAATGATATTAACGCAAGTACAGCTTCTACAAAACACGACATTCCACTAGAGTGGATAGGTAATAACAATAAACAAGATTCTGGTGTGATTCGTGTTATTGTGGAACTTAATACCAATGCCAATATGAAGCGTATTCAAAAACAAGTATTGGCATATAAGGGCTCATCAATTAGAAGGGAGTATGATGTTGTCTTAAATGGTTTCTCAGCAGAGATTCCAGCTAATAGTTTACCTGCCATTCGTAATATTGTCGGGGTTAAGAATGTTAGTAGAACTGTTCAATATCAAGAATTGATGGCTTCAAGTAAATTAATTACCCAAGCTCTTGAGGCTAGTGGGAAATATGGCAATAACGGTGAGGGTGTTGTAGTTTCAATTATTGACTCAGGAATTGATGTTGAACACCAAGCTCTGAAAACCTTGGATAACCCTAAACTGGCTAAAATCCAAGATATTCAACCATATGGGGGTGAAAATAAAGATACCCACTTTAATATCAAGGTACCATACGGATATAATTTCGCAGATAACAGTTACTATGTTAAGGGTTTAGAATCAAATCATGGTGTCCATGTTGCTGGTATTGTCGGTGCCAATGATAGTGAAGAAAAGATTAATAAAAACGAAGGTATTGATGGTGTAGCCAGCCAAGCTCAGTTATTGGCGATGAAGGTTTTTAGTAATGATCCAAAGGGTGGCGGTGCCCATGATGATGATATTATCGCTGCCATTGAGGCATCGGTTGAACACCAAGCTGATATTATTAATTTATCACTAGGTACTGAAAGTGGTTTTATGAATAATGACAATCCGATGCAAAGAGCCATCAATGCTGCTGAAGAAAAAGGGGTTCTGGTGGTGGCTGCTGCCGGTAATGATACTGCTGCCTTTGCGAAATCAACTGAAGGTGCAGAAATTGAAAATTACTTTAATCGTAAAGACAATGGTATTGTTGGTTCACCATCAACAGCCAAGGGTGCTCTAAGTGTTGCATCTTTTGAAAATACCAATAGCTTTGCCTATTATCTAAGGTATCAAACACAGGGTCAAAATAAAGAATTAATTTATAAATATACCCAAGGAGAAATTCCTAATGAGGCAGTTAAATTCGCCTATGTCAAAGAGGGTCTTGAAAAAGATTATATCAATGATGTCAGGGGTAAAGTCTTATTGATCCAAAGGGGAACTTCAACCTTTACTGAAAAAGTAAAATTGGCCAAAAAGAAGGGTGCTATTGGAGCTATTATTTTCAACAATAAGGAAAATGAAGAATTAAATATGAACTTAACAGGAGCACCTAAAAATTATTTTGCGGGTTCCATCACCAAAGAAGATGGTGAAATGCTGGTTAAATTAATTGAAAAGGAAGATATAGCCTTTAATTTTGATGCCATGGCTAAACAGGTTGATAATAAGTTTAAGGCTAAGATGAGTAATTTTACCTCAATCGGTACAACAAGCTCATTGGACTTTAAACCAGAAATTACTGGAGTTGGTGGCCATGTTTATTCTACCGACAATGACAACAAGTATGTGATGATGAGTGGAACCAGTATGGCCTCACCTCATGTTGCTGGGGTTTCAGCCATTGTTTTTTCAGAACTTAAAAAAGCTCTGCCAACAATTGAAAATCACGCTAACTTTACTAAGAAGACCTTGATTAATACCGCTAAGATTATCTATCCTGAAAATAGTGATCTACCATATTCAATTAGAAGGCAGGGCTCTGGTCTTGTTCAAACTAAGGATGCAATTGAAAATCGGGTATTGGCAACCATGGAAGATAAAAATGGTAATGCAGTAGGTGAATTGCGTTCATTTAATAATCAAAAAGTTTTTAATGTATATCTACATAATTATGGTGATGATACTGTTAATTTTAATGTCGAACCTAGTCATGTATATACGACAATTTCAAAGGATAATACCTTAAAAGAAGCTATTAGTAAGGCTAATATCCATAGCACCACTAAAAATATTCAATTAAAGGCTAAGGAAGGTAAAACAATTACCTTTACTCTGGATGCTAAAAATGTGGTTGATGATTTTGTTGAGGGTTTTATTGAATTTAAGTCAAACACCAAAGGACAACCAAATATTCATTTTGCCTATATGGGCTTTGTGGGTGATTGGAATAAAGAAAGTATTTTTGATGTTCCTGATACAGTTGAAAATCAAGGTAAAACCATCTTTAGTGATACTCAATTAATCTCAATGGTCAAAAACCCTTTGGATATTTTTGACCAAGGCAAGATATTTACCTTAGGTATTCCCTTTGGTACTACCGATAAAACTTTAAATCCTAGTGAAAAGGCTGTGGCTTTTTCTCCAAATGGTGATGGTTTTGCGGATATTGTCCTACCACAAATCGGTATGCTTAGAAGTGCCAAAGATATGGAGATTAATATCTTAGATGCTAATAAACAGAATATTAAACACCTATATGAAATAGAAGGTGTTAGAAGACAGTCCTATCAAAATTATCTAGGTAGAATTGCCAAGAAACAACAATTTTTAGTTTATCCATATGCCGAGGGTATATGGGATGGAATGGTCTTTGATAAGAAAACTGGCAAGAATGAACCACTTAAAGATGGTCAATATTATATGCAGGTAAAAGCTCGTTTATCAGAAGACTACGACTATCAAGAGTTGTTATTTCCAATCAGAATTGATAGGAAGGCACCGAAAATTGAAATTATCAAAGCTGGTGCTAATGACTATGAAATTACTAATGAAGGTCGTTTATTAACTTTTAAAGTTACTGATGAAACAGCAGTTGGTGTTGTCTATGTTAAGGTCAACGGTACTAGAATTAAGGCTGATAAAATTAATGATGATACCTATAAAGTACTAATTCCTTTTGGAAATAAGATGGATGAAAGTGTAACCATCTATGCCAATGATACCGCCCTTAATGAAAGTAAGAAAACCATTGAAAAGTTAGGAGGCAATACCTTAGAACTAACTAATTGGGAACCTTATATCCAAAAGAAGATTAACACTAAGATGGGTCAAAGTGTAACGGGTCTTACTAAAAATTTAGAAACTAAAAATATTAGTTTCAGATTTATTAATAAGAAAACTGGTGAAATAATTGACACCAAGGATAATCCTGTATATCCAGGTGGTAAAATTTTATTTGCGAGTTATGTACTAACAAAACAAGGCAAATATACCGCTTATGCCATAGAAAAGAATGCTAAAAAAGAAGTAATCAAAGAAACATCGTTGGGTGATTATGTCTATGATTATACCCCACCTAAAGTTTTAGAATTTAATAGTGTTGAAGTTATCAAGGATAAGGCTTTACAGAAAAATCCATTAAAAGATTTAAGTAAGGACTATGTAGAATATGTAATGCGTTTAAATCCTGACGGTAGTGCCACATTTAAGGGCAAGGTTTCGGATAATGTCTTTGAACCTTCTGAATTGACCATGTCAATTGGAGGGCGTAATAATAAGGTTATGATTGATGATGAAGGTAATTTTGAATATACTTTAAAAACACCTTCAAATATGTTTGACTTTGTTAATGTTTCTCAACCTCTTAATTTAAGTGGTGAAGCAGAAAAACCATCAATTATCGACAGTTTAGACTTAGCCACCGATCCAAATGCCAATCAAGGTAAAAAACGCGTTGAGAAAACACTGACAGTTGTTAAATATTTAGAGGCTTTAGAAGCTCCAGAAGAAAAGGAATTTGCCCTAATCCTCAATAAGACCTTTGTCTTAGGTAAGGCTAGTGTTAATTCTAATGAGGCCAATGCCGTTATTCAAAGAGGTGATCAATACTTCTTTAAGATTGATGGTTTTACTAATCAATTAAATAATGTTATCCTGGTACAAAACGAAGTAGCTAAAACTAACACCACCATTGATAAGGGCACACACTTTGAAAAAGAAGTAGAAATTCATGAGGGCAGTAATGCCATTAATGTTCGTGTCAATGATGAAAATGGTGAGATGTTGGCAGATGTTAAGGTTAGGATCCTCTTTGACCTAAGTCTTCCGACGATGGTGTTGGAAGCTCCAGCCCAAGAAAAAATGGTTGAAGGAGAAATTACCAACGATAAAAACGAAATTGAAAAAGTTATTTATCTTGAAACATATGAAGATAATGTTATCTTTAAAGGTAGTATTTCCGATGCGGGCTTTGGTTATTTACTAAAGATTAATGATGAATATGTAGTTGATCATAGTGGCTTAGATCATATCGAAGGTAGCAGTAAACATGGAAATAATACCAAGACTTTTGAAAAGGTTATTGCAGTGGAAGATCAGGATATTATTGTCCTACACCTTGAAGATACCAATGATAATAAGCACGATCTTAAATATATTATCCGTAAGGTTGAAAGACCAATTAAAGAGGTTGGGTTTAAAGTTAAGGATGCCAATGGCAATGATCTTCATAATTGGGTAGCCAATGTTTATCAAGATGATGAAGTTTTTGAGCTTAAAGATAATTTAGTTAAATTACCGGTTGGTGATTATCACTATCATTTATCAGAGATGGTTGAGGGCTTTAAGGCTATCCAAGATATTAATTTTAGAGTTAAGGAAGATGGTCTTGAAGTTATTAATGCCAATGGTAATGAAATTGAGGTTAAAGACCATACTTTAATTATCTATGCTAAAAAAATAGAAGTTGATAACACCCTTAAGACCCATGTTGATCAGGTTGAATATAATTTAAATGGATATAATACAGAAAGTTATCATATATACTTTACCGATAATAATGGACAGGTTGTTAAACCAAATAATGCCCATGAAGTTATTATTAATCTTAAAAATATTGATTTGGATAACTTAGTTGTCTTTAAATTAAATAGTAAGGGTCAACACATTAAGATTAGCGACTATCTTCTAAAAGACAATGCCCTAATTTTAAGAGATAAAGACTTTGGAACTTATATTTTTGCCAACAAAGTAGTCAATAAACAAGATATTGATACGATTGATTTAAGCTTTAACAATGGCGATGTCTATGAATATGTTACAAGCATAGGACCAGAACAGGCATTAGTACAGCATAATACCAAGACTACAGCTAAAAATAAGGTTGTTAAGGAAGAGAAAACCAATGTTGATAATAAGTTGAAACCATCAGATATTAAAGAAACCAAAACAAGTGATCATAGTTTAGTAATTGAAATTATTGTCTTATCATCAGCGGTGTTATGCTTTATAATCCTGGTGCTATTAAAGAAAAGAAAAAACCAAAATAAACAATGATTATTATCTTGATATACATTCTTGTTTTGATAATAGTTAATTTAATAATACTGTATATCAGTAAATATAAATAATTCCTTTTAAACAAGGAATTATTTTATTTTTACTAAAATATATACGAATAAAAAGTGTGTAAAAACACATTAATTATTCCTAAGTAGAGGATAAAGAGATGATTATTGAACGCAAACAATATTTAGATGAACTTATTAAGAAAAAAGAAAATGGTCGAATAAAGATAATTACTGGCATTCGTAGATGTGGTAAATCATACCTCTTGTTTAAATTATATAAAGATTATTTGTTGGCAAATAATGTTGATGAAAAACATATTATTGAAGTATCACTTGATGATATCGATAATATTAGGTATCGAGATCCTTTTGAGCTTAATGAATATATAAAAAGTAAAATCATTGATCATAAAAAATATTATATTTTTATTGATGAAGTTCAATTTTCAAAATCAGTTAAAAATCCATATGTTGATGATGAAAAAATAACCTTTGTCGATACCCTGTTAGGACTTATGAAACGCAAGAATTTAGATATTTATGTTACTGGTAGTAATTCAAAAATGCTTTCTAAGGATATTTTAACCCAGTTTAGAGATCGAGGTGATGAAATTCATGTTTATCCATTAGCCTTTGTTGAAATTAGTAAATGCTATAAAAATATAGATAAAGCATGGGAAGATTATCTTCTTTGTGGTGGAATGCCTTTTGTATTAGAACTTGAAACTTTTGAAGAAAAAAGTAGATATTTAAAAGGATTATTTGAAGAAACTTATATTAGAGATATTATCGAGAGAAACAATATTAAAAATAATGAGGAGATATTGGCGGTTTTACTTGACTTTGTTTCATCGGCTATCGGCTCTCTTACTAATCCACTGAAATTAGCTAATAGATTTTTATCAGAGAAAAAGATGAATATCTCTAACCATACCATTTCAAAATATTTATCATATTTTGAAGAAGCCTATATTTTATATTCGGCTAAAAGATATGATGTGAAAGGGTCAAGGTACTTTTCAACCCCGCTTAAATATTATTTTTCAGATATAGGTCTTAGAAATGCAAGGCTTAATTTTAGACAGGTTGAAGAAACCCACATTATGGAAAATATTATTTATAATGATTTAATAAGAAGGGGATTTAATGTTAATGTTGGTGTTGTAGAATATTTTGATAATACAAAAGATAAGACCAAAAGGGTGCAACTAGAAATAGATTTTGTGGTTAATAGAGGAAATTTAAGATATTATATTCAATCGGCATTTGCAATAAATAGCGAAGAAAAGAAGGAACAAGAACGAAATTCTTTAAAACGCATTGATGATTCTTTTAAAAAAATTATTGTTGTAAAAGATGATATTATCCCAAGATACGATGAATATGGTATTTATTATATCGGCATTAGAGAATTTCTTTTAAGGGATAATTTGTTGGAATTATAAATTAAAATGATTTAATAAATATGAATTTTTTAGTGATGTATGTCTTTTGACATTCTGAGATTGTTAGTGTTAGAATTTCATCTGTTAGCAAGAGCTAATAGTGTATATTTGGGTTTGGGGTGATAAATGAAGAATTATATCTGGTTAAATCCTGTGGTGGTTTCTTCTTATGATAATAAAAAAATAATTGATTTATTAAGGGCTATAGATTATGAAATAGTCTATCCATATAATGATTATCTTAAAGTAGTCAAGGAAAAATATCAGGCTTTATTAAAGCAGGATTATTCATTACCAATTCTTGATCAAAGATGCCCGATGATCTATGACTGCTTTAAACAAAGTGATTATCAAGTTATTTATCATGATATTGATCCAATTTTAATACATACAGCCAAAGAATTGGCTGATCGTTCTGATTTAAAAGATGGATACAAGTGGATAATTACTCCTTGTAGTAGTTTGAAAAAGATGGGCAATGAGCTTAATTTAGAAAATACCATCTTTTTAACTTGGGATGAATTTATCCAATATCATAATTTAGAAATTGAAGGTCATTCCTTAACTGATAGCCCTATACCCTTTGGTTTTTTTGATGAACTTGAAAAGTATATTATTTATGTTGATGATCATAATATTAATCAATTAAACCTTAAGGATATTAGGCTTATCGAGGGACTTTATTGTGGTGGTGGTTGTCATAACGGAGATGGAGTTAAATGCTTAAAAACAAGAAAATAAAAACGATTATCTCAATACTGATAGTAATCGGTATATATACTTTAATATCACAACTTAATCTTTATAGCAGTTATTTACTACCTAGTCCGATGATGATTGTGAATAGTTTTATTGAACTGTTATTAGACGGGACACTGATTAATAATATTTTAATCAGTCTTAAACGGGTGCTTGGTGGTTATGTTATTGCATTGGTCTTGGCAATGTCATTAGCGATTATTTTATTAAGATATAGACAACTTAATGACTATCTTAATTGGATATTACAATTCTTAAGAAATGTCCCACCACTTAGCTTAATACCCTTATTGATTTTATGGTTTGGTATAGATGAGGGTTCTAAATTGATTATTATTATTTTGGCTTCATTCTTCCCGATGTTTTTAAATATTGATAAGGGCTTTAAAAGTGTGGATACTAAACTTATTGAGGTTGGTAAATCCTTTAATTTCAACGATTATCAATTATTTAAGAAGATTATTTTTCCAAGTGCAGTTCCAGATATTTTAATTGGAATGCGTATTGGTCTTGGGTATAGTTATCGGGCAATTATCGGTGCCGAAATGATTGCTTCTAGCAGCGGTCTTGGTTATATGATTAATTTTTATCGCTCACTTTCACAAACTGATGTGGTAATGGTCGGTATTATTACCATTGGACTACTTGGCTATGGTTGTGATTATTTATTCAAGCATTTAGCTAATCGTTTATTTAAGGAAACAAAGGGTCATGGCTGGAATTAAAATTAGTGATTTAAGAGTTGTTTTTACAATTAAAGATACAAAATTAAGGGTTATTGATGGGCTTGATCTAGCCCTTGATCAAGATAAGATTACCGTTATTTTAGGTAAGTCTGGTTGTGGTAAGACAACCTTACTCAGAACGATTATCGGTTTGGAAAAGACCTATGAAGGTATAATTGATATTGATAATTTAAAGCTTGCCTATGTATTTCAAGAACCACGGTTAATGCCTTGGCTTAATGTATATCAAAATATTACTTTTGGCATTAAGGACTACCAACAGGAAGATATTGATAGACTCATTGCCTTAGTAGGTTTAGAAGGCTTTAAACAGGCACATATTAATCAATTATCGGGTGGTATGCAAAGTAGGGTATCTATAGCTAGAGCCTTGGCACACCATGCAGATTTTATGTTGATGGATGAACCTTTTTCAGCCCTTGATTATTTTACTAGATTAAATATACAAAAAGAATTATTGAATATTTATCATCATAATAAATTAGGAATACTATTTGTTACTCACAATATTGATGAAGCATTGATATTGGGTCATAAAATTATTGTTATGGGTAAGGGCAATATTATTTCTGAATATGAGCTTAATGATCAAAATCGTGATCTACTTGATGAAAAATATATCAAACTAAAAAAACAAATTATTCATGATATTGGAGGTAAAAATGAAGAAAATTATTAAAACCGTAATTATTTTATTGGGAATTACAATGTTTATTAGTGGTTGTGCTAAAAAAGACCATAGTGTTTCTAACAATATTGATAAATTGAAGGTTACCTATGTTACATCACCACTTAATGTTCCATCAATCATTGAAAAGCACCAACAAGTTTTCGCAAAACATCTTAATGGTATTAAGATTGACTATGCTGAAATTACCAGTGGTGCTGACCAAAGCCAAGCGCTTGCGAGTGGTGATGTGCAATTATTACATGCGATTGGTGGTTCATCAGTGGTTGCTGCAGCAGCAAATGGTGCCGATATTAAAATTATAAATATGTATAGTAAAGCACCTGAAGCCTTTGCCTTATTTTCAAAGGATAATAGTTTAAATGATGCTACAAGCTTAAAGGGAAAAACTATTGCTGGCCCTGCTGGAACCAATCTTCATGAATTATTGGTGGCATATCTAAAAAAATCAGACTTAACTATTAAGGATGTTAATTTTGTTAATATGAGTATTCCTGATGCTTTAGCAGCAGTTGGTGCTGGTAAAATTGATGTAGCGATGTTGGGTGGTCCTGCAGCATACAAGGCACAAACCAATGGTTTACATAAGGTAACTGATGGTAAAGGCTTAATTGAGGCTATCATCTGTGTAGCAACAACCCAAAAGTTCTATGATGAACATAAGGATGTTATTGATAATTTTATGAAGGCTCAAGAAGAATTGCGTAGTTATATGATGTCAAATGCCAAAGAAACTAAAGATATTGTTAAGGATGCTTTAAAACTTGATGATGCTGCCTATGATACAATGTATCCACAATATGACTTTAGTTTACAAGTAAGTGAAAAAGATATTGCTGGACTACAAAAAACTGCTGACTTTATGTATGAAAACGGTATGATTAAAAATAAAGTTAATGCTAAAGAATTATTTATTAAATAGTTATTAAAAGATAAATAAAGTTAAGATTGAATGAATGATATAATCATAAATTCAATCTTTTTTCTTACCTCCTATATTTGTCAATCCTTTTAATCATTGCTATTGATATATATATATATATATATAGTAAACTTAATTTCTAGTTATATATATTGGCTATATAATACTAGAAATAAATAAATAAAGGAAAGGAAACAAATATGAAAAAAAGTAATAAACTAAAATATCTATTAACCCTGTTAATGATATTATCTATTTCATTTAGTGTCTTTGGTATTAATACAAGTAGTATCAAAGCCAAGGCATCAGATGGAATCAC
>JAXFOQ010000014.1:0-21148 GCA_034180345.1 Erysipelotrichaceae bacterium
AGTTTATTACTTTTTTTCATATTTGTTTCCTTTCCTTTATTTATTTATTTCTAGTATTATATAGCCAATATATATAACTAGAAATTAAGTTTACTATATATATATATATCAATAATAATGATTAAAAGGATTGACAAATATTGAATATAATAAATAAGAGATTCTTACGAATCTCTTATGTTTTATAAGTATATAATCTTAGAATATTAATCATCAATTCCAAGAATATCATTAATAATATTCTTATATAAAATTGCTTTAGCACCATAGATGGCTTGAATACCATTGCCAACCTCTAAAACATCAGTAGCCCCAAGTTTTTTAAGTATGTCTTTATCAACTTTTCTAGCATCTTTCAAACTTACACGAAGTCTGGTAATACAAGCATCAACATCCTCAATATTTTCCTTACCACCCAAGGCATCAATGATTATCAATGAATCTTGTTTTAAAGTTTCCTTAGATTCAAGCTTGATATTTTCTTCACCACTTTCATCTTCACCACGACCTGGAGTCATAACATTAAATTTCTTAATATAAACCATGAAGATAAAGTAATATATAACACTCCATAAAATACCCACTGGAATAACTAATAACCAATTTGTTTTAGCGTTACCTTGTAAGATACCAAATAGTGTAAAGTCAATTAAACCACCACTGAAAGTATTACCAATCGAAATATTTAATATATCAGCTACAAAGAACGAAACACCATCTAAGAAGGCATGAATAACATATAGAATTGGACTTACAAATAAGAACATAAATTCAATTGGTTCAGTAATACCGGTTAAAATTGAAGTTAGGGCTACACCGAAAAACAAACCCCCAAATTTCTTGCGTTTACTCTTGTCAATCGTATGATACATCGCCAGACATGCACCTGGTAAACCAAAAATCATTGTCGCAAAACGACCCGCAAAGAATCTAGTCCCATCAGTATATAAACCGATATGATTAGGATTGGCAAGTTGGGCGAAGAAAATCTTTTGAGCACCAACCACACTTACACCATTAACCAATTCAACACCACCAAGTTCAGTGTACCAGAACATCGGATAAATCATATGGTGCAGACCAACAGCACCACATAATCGCATTAAGAAACCATAGAAGAATGTTCCAACAGGTCCTGTTTTGGCAATAAATGAACCGCTAGAAATTAATAAGTTTTGGAAGGGTGGCCAAACCACGAAAAATGCTGTACCGATAAAAATAGCAACAAAAGAAGTTACAATCGGAACAAAACGCGAACCACCAAAGAAACCTAAGGCTTGTGGAAGTTGGATATTATGATACTTATTATGTAGATAAACAGTAAGCATACCAATAACAACAGCACCAATAACCCCTGTATCAATAGCATTACCTTCTGGATTAAAAATAGCCAATAAAGCTGTAATGGTTGCAGTCATAACAATATATCCCGTAAAACCAGCTAAGGCTGCTGTACCCTTATCCTTTTTAGCAAGACCGATACACAAACCAATACATAATAAGATAGGTAGATTTGCAAAAATCGCACTACCGGCAGCCGACATTACCTTAAATACCCCCTGTAATGCTGGTGCTGCTAGTATTGGATAAGTTGCAACGGTTGTAGGATTTGAAAGCGCACCCCCAATTCCTAATAATAGACCTGCCGCAGGCAAGATGGCGATAGGTAGCATAAATGCTTTACCTATTTTTTGAAGTAATTTAAACATATTTTCTAGCTCCTTTCTTAAAGTACTTCGATAAATCTTTTCGCAATTTCTAAGGGTCTGGTTATTGCACCACCAACAACAGCACTGAAAACTCCTAATGCCATAATATTCTTAAGTTGTTCTGGATAGTGTATCTTACCCTCGGCAATAACTGGAATTTCTAGTTCTTTGACCATCTTAGAAATTAATTCATAGTCAGGACCATTGATTTTCTTTGAATACGGTGTATATCCAGCAAGAGTTGAAGATACAACATCCACACCCAAAATTTGGGCATTTAAGGCTTCTTCAAAAGTCGAACAGTCAGCCATAACTAAAACTTGATGTTGATGAATATAATCAATTAAATCTTTAAGTTTTTCACCATTTGGACGAATACGCTCAGTAGCATCTAAGGCAATCATTTCACAACCTGTTGTCAGTAATTCATCTATTTCTTTTTTAGTGGGTGTAATATAAATATCACTATCTGCGTAATTTCGTTTAATAATTCCGATAATTGGTAAATCAACCTCTTTTTTAATATCCAAAATATCACTAACACCCTGTGCTCTAATACCAGCAGCACCAGCCATTTTAGCTGCCAGTGCCATTTTACCCATCGCCCTAATACCGTATAAGGGTTCACCAGGTAGAGCTTGGCATGAGATAATTAATTTTCCTTTAATTTTTTCTAACATTTTATTCCCCTCCTTTAAAATGAAAAATGTTTTGTAGGTGTATTGCCAGATATACAACTTCCGATTCATCTAATTCAATTAGAAATTCATTACTAATCTTCATCGCAACCTCTTGGGCAACACGATATGATTCGGTAAATTTTGTCTTAATGACATCGTTTAAGTCATTGTGTAATGAAATATGTTCAATACTTCTTTTAATCGCAAATTTCAAATGAACAATTAAACGATTTTTTAGAACATCATCATCAACCCTTCCATATTTATCTTCAAGATAATTAACGATTTTAAATACGGTATTAATTATCAAAGCTGTAGTTGAAACTTTTTCATCATGTAAGGCTGAATGAATATGTAGGGTAATCATACCCACTTCGCTAATTGGTAGATAAATATTTAATTCTTTACTGATTTTATCAACCATCTCCAAAGAAAATTGATATTCTTTAGGATAGATAAATTGAAGTTCACTCTCAAAGATATGATTAATTACAATATTGCCTTTAAGGCGTTTCAAGGAAAAATTCAAATGATCTAATAACGATATATGAACATAGGTATTATATTCTTTACCAAATCTTTTAGTCATTTCACTAATGATCCACTCACTCATAATTGACGCATCTTCATGAGTGGTATTAATTAATGATTGGTATTGATTTAATCTTTCACTTTCAAGTAGTGCATACTTATTCTCAATCAACATTTCATCTAAGACTTCAAACTGTTTCTTATTAAAACCAATCCCTCGACCAAAAACTATCCATTCTTGATCATTTTCATCTTTCACAATCAACACATTGTGATTTAAGGGCTTTTCAATTAAATACTTATGCACATTTACCTACAATTACTTCATTATCAACTTCATTAATTTTATTTAAAACAGTTTTTTTAGCTTGAGTAATAACCATAATCACATCATTTTGAAAACCTTTTTCCCTAATTAAATCAAAATCAACTTCCATTAAAAGATCCCCTCTTTTAATTTTTTGGCCCTCCTTAATCAAAAGTTTAAAACCCTCACCCTGTAATTTCACAGTATCAATACCGATATGAATTAATATCTCGATGTCATTATATTTAATACCCACCGCATGCAAGGTTGGAAATACCATTGTAATTTCACCATCAATCGGAGCGTAAATTTTATTATCTTGAGGCACAAAAGCCAAGGTTGTCCCCATAAGTCCTTTAGAAAATACCGGATCATCAATAGCTGTCAATTCTTTAGTAACGCCCTTAATAGGGCTATAAATATTGGTCATCTTATTAAAAATATTAAACATTCTTCCTCCTTAAAAATATAAAAAGCCCACCAAAAAATCTTGATGGGCTTATGCTCTTGCGATAACACGCCTCTTACTAAGAGTATAAACAAGTTAAGCGATTATTTCAATCACTAATGATTAAAAAATTAATAAATTCTAATAAAAATATCTTGTAATACCTTAAATAAAGATTAAATTATTCTATTTTAATCTTTTTAAATAAGACCAGACATAATAATCACTTTTTTATTTATACCAATAATTTAAAACATTAATTTTTTTCTTAACTATATTTTTAATCTTCAAATATAAATAAGCCAATGCCATCGAAGTTATTGTTGTGATTAAAAATGAATCTAATCCAAATGTTTTATTATTATAGATAATTTTATAATATATACTCCATACATACATATGAATTAGATATATGATTATGCTCATATTCCTAAGCATTGGATAAATACCATTGTCTTTTAAATGGATGTTTTCAATTAGGCCAAAGAAACCTACTGATGAGATAATAATTAATAAAGAATGGATACTGGCACCAACAATAAAAAAATTTGATATAAAAGCACCACTAAACAATAATAAATTCATTGATGGTTTTAAGGGTCTATGAGCTAAATACATTCCCAGTGGAATATATATCATATCCTTGAAAATTCTACCATTATAAATGGTATTACTAATTAATTTTTGCGCTAATAACAAAGCCTTCATATTCATTCTAAGTGCAACGAGCCAATCAATACTTATTGAGATAATGGAAAATACCAAACACATAATAATCAGTACTTTAAGATTAACCCTCTTATTTATGAAAAAAATAATTATTATTAATGAATAGATGGTTGATAGTAGATACCATAAATGCCATGAATTATATTGTTCGCCGATATAAAACAAGCCTTGAAAATATGATGATAATATTTTATTAAAACTCCATCCAACTTTAACACTATGATGAATTGATAAGGGTGTATATATCAACATCCAAGTAAGATATAATTTTAAAATCTTTATCATATGTTTTTTTTAATATGGATATATCTTTTTCAAGGTAGGGAAAGTTCAATTTTTTTGATAATAAATATCCTGATGATATAAAGAAAAAAGGTACAGCCATTGATACAAGATTATTATATATATAATTAATATCGATATTATTGTAATTAATGGGTTGGTATGTATGGCAATCACTGCAATAGCCATAATAAACTTTACTAAATCAATACTATGATATTGTCTGCCCTTCATCAATAAATCCTCCACTAAGCTAGTGTATTCTACTATAGTTTGTGCGTTATGTAAATAAAAGAACAGGACAGCCTGTTCTTTAATTATTTTTAAAGCTTTTTATTTAAGCTTTAATATCTTCATCGTTATTTGTTTCAACTTCAATCATTTCAGTTTTTTGATTAGTCATAGCTTCAACTTCTTCATTGGTTAAAATACGATCATCTACCAGTTGCATCTTCTTATCATATAAACCTTTAATTTCTTCAGCAGTTAAAGTTTCAACATTCATTAAGGCTTCAGCAATTCTAATCAAGTCATCACGATGTGCTGAAATAATTTCTTTAGCCTTACCATAACATTCATTGATAATCTTACGAACTTCTTGATCAATTTCAAAGGCTACCTGACCTGATACATTTGAACCTTGAGTATAATCACGACCTAAGAATACATTATGTGATCCATGATCATATTGAATCGGACCAAGGTCGCTCATGCCATATAGAGTTACCATATCTCTGGCAATTCTTGTAGCATTTTCAAAGTCATTAATCGCTCCTGTTGTAACATCATCGAAGAATAATTCTTCAGCTACCCGACCACCCATATATGAAATAATGGTTTCTTTTAAATCGTTTTTAGTATTTAACATTTTTTCATCTTTGGGAGTCATTAAGTTATAACCACCAGCCTGTCCTCTAGGAATGATGGTAACTTTTTGAACAATGGTACCATGTTCAAGATTTAGACCCACAATAGCATGGCCCGACTCATGATAGGCTACTAATTTTTTAGTTTTTTCATCATACTTACGCGATTTTTTGGCAGGACCCATCATGACACGGTCAATAGCCTCATCAATATGTGGAGTTTCAATAATTGTCTTATGATCTCTAACCGCAAGGATTGCTGCCTCATTTAAAACATTCTCAAGATCAGCACCACTAAAGCCTGGTGTACGATTTGCAAGAGCAGTCAAATCAACACTTTCATGAATATTCTTATTACGGGCATGAACTTTTAAAATTGCTTCACGACCGCGTTTATCTGGTAAAGAAACGGTAATTTGACGATCAAATCTTCCTGGTCTTAATAGGGCAGGATCTAAGACATCAGGTCTATTGGTAGCGGCAATAATAACAATACCTGTATTATCACCAATACCATCCATTTCAACCAACATTTGGTTAAGTGTTTGTTCACGCTCATCATGGCCACCACCAAGTCCAGCACCCCGTTGCCTACCAACGGCATCAATTTCATCAATGAAGATGATACAAGGAACATTTTCCTTGGCCTTTTGAAACATTTTACGAACTCTGCTGGCACCAACACCGACAAACATTTCGACAAAGTCTGAACCACTGATACTATAAAATGGCACATTAGCCTCGCCTGCTACCGCCTTGGCAAGTAGGGTCTTACCAGTACCAGGATTACCAACCATTAAAACACCCTTAGGAATGCGGGCTCCCATTTGTGCAAATTTTTTGGGTGATCTTAAATATTCAATAAGTTCAGTCATTTCTTCTTTTTCTTCATCACAACCTGCAATATCCGCAAATCTAACCTTGATATTGCCTTCAAGACGAGCTTTAGATTCACCAAATTCAAAGGCTTGACGATTACCGCCATTGGCATTAAAACTCTTAAATAAATAAAAGCCCATTCCCAACATTAAAATAATCGGCAATAAATTAACTAAGACATCCAAAAAGACATTGCGTTGATCAGCATCGCTCACAAGTACTTTTGAAGCTGTTAATTTTCCTAAAATTTCATTAACTTTAATTGAATTATTAGGAATAACCGTTTTAAAATTAGCCTCTTTGCCATCTTTAGTGTATTTACCACTAATAGAAATAATATTTTTAGATACACTGACATTGGCTTCTTTAATGGCTTTATTTTCTAAAGTTTTATTAAAGGTATCATAAGTCATTACTGTTGTATTATTGTTATAGGGATTGTTGAAAAACATCGCAACAATCAAACTAATAACCATTAAATACGGAAGATAATGAGATATTTTAACTTTTCTTTTTTTCATCAATTAAAACTCCTTTTTTATTTATATACATCGCTTTTCAATACACCAACATATGGTAATTGACGATATTTCTCGTTATAATCAAGTCCAAAACCAACCACAAATTCATTAGGGATTTCAAAACCGACATAATCAGCTTCAAGATCAATTTCACGACGGTCAGCCTTATTTAATAGTGATGCTACCTTAACTGTCTTAGCACCCTTATCAAGCATAAGTTTAATTACTTTAAACAAGGTGTGTCCAGTATCGACAATATCCTCAACAATCACAACATCCTTACCAGAAATATCACGATCTAAATCTTTAATAATCTTAACATTATGTGTTGTTTCAGTGCCATCATAGCTACTTACAGCCATAAAATCAACACTCATATCATCAATTTCACAATATTTAATCAGTTCAGCAATAAATGGGATTGAACCCTTTAATAATGCGACAAAAATTGGTGCCTTACCCTGATAATCTTTAGAAATTTCGCGACCCATTTCGATCGAACGTTCACGAATTTGTTGTTCAGTAATCAAAATTTTTTCAAGATCCTTATGCATATTACTCTCCTTGATCCTTTAAATAATATTATAATTTTATCACAAATACTTCATAGATGCCCCTAAAGTGTGAGAAGTTGGCTCCAATACCTTCAACAAAAATTATTTCATGGTGTTTATTTTCAACCACCAAGGTATTTAAACGCTGTTGTTGTGGTATTTTTGCATCAATGAAATAACGCCCCACCTTCTTAGTACCATAGCGCATTTTAATTTTATCACCATGATGATAATTTCTAAATAATAGCGGTAAGTCATCATCATTAAAGGCTAATTTTTGACTATTTATACCCTCTTTTACCAGTTTGAAATGTTGATTTGCGATCAAAGTATAATCATTTAATAAATACTCATAGTCATAGGGACGGTCAAAAACCTTAATATAACCATATTCCTTAACTAAGATTTGTTGGTGCAATGCAATTAATAACTTATCACTAATTAATAATTGTCTAATAATTTCTTGTAGTTGTCTTTGACCTAATTTATGTTTTAATAACTCATTCAAATAAATATCCTGATATTTTAAGGTCTTAAAGACTTCAAAACTAATCTTATCTTGTTCCAATAAATGCTTAATACTTTTAATAATATCTTGTTTATGATAATTCTTATCAGTAATTTCTTTTAGTAGCATTAAACGTTGATTATCATTTAATAGTGATAGTTCATGGTGTCTGATAATATTGCGTTGATATTCATCAAGTAAATTAGATTCATCAATACCATATTCAAGATGATTAAAATCGCAATAGTCTTGAAGCTGTTTTTTAGACATTTTAAGCAGTGGTCGAAGTACCTTGATTCCATAGATGATATTTTCATCATTGATACCATAAAAACTTGGAATGCTGTTTCGTTTAAGTTGAAATAAATAAGTTTCCAAGACATCATCCATTTGGTGGGCTACTAAAAGAGCGTCAAAACCACAGTCATCAATAATTTTTTTAAAAAACTGATAACGAAAATCACGGGCCAACTTTTGAAAATTACCGACTGACTCATCATAATAATCAGCCACAAAACACTTTAATTGATGCTGTTGACAATAATTTTCAACATATCTTTGATCACGCAAGGCAGTATCACGGTGGTGGTAATTAACATGAGCCACTCCGATATTGAGCTTTTTTCGATAGCACATATCCAATAAAGCCATAGAATCAGGTCCCCCACTACAGGCGATTAAATAATATTTAGACGGATCTAAGTTAAACATTAAACTTAAAGAACATCACATCACCATCCTTAGCTAGATATTCTTTACCTTCCAAGCGAACTTTTCCCGCTTCTTTTAATTTAGCTTCACTTTGATATTCAAACATATCTTCGCAATGATAAACTTCAGCCTTGATAAACCCTTTTTGAAAATCCGTATGAATAACTCCAGCACATTCTGGAGCCTTCATACCATCTTTAAAAGTCCAAGCTCGACATTCATCTTTACCAACAGTAAAAAAGGTCTTTAAGCCTAGGATACGATATGCTGTTTTAATTAAGTTATCAAGGCCACTTCTTTCAATACCTAACTCATTTAAAAAGAGGGTTTTTTCTTCATCATCAAGTCCACTTAATTCCGATTCAATCTTTGCGGAAATAGCCACAACCTCCGAATGTGATTCTTCAGCAATCCTTTTAACAACATTGTAATGAGGATTAAGCTCAGGATTATTAATTTCTTCTTCGGCAATATTCGCAACATAAATTACCGGCTTGGCAGTCAAGAAATTAAAATTTTTAGTCATAAGCTGCTCATCAGCATTTAATTCCATCGTATTAATAAGCTTACCTTCATTTAATACTATTTCCATTTTCTTTAATAATTCATATTCGCGTTTGCTCTCATCATCACCACTCTTAGCTTTTTTTTCAACCTTACCCAAACGATTGGCCACAGTATTTAAATCAGCCATAATCAATTCATAGTTGATAATTTCAATATCACGTTTAGGATCGACCGTTTCATAAACATGCTCAATATTTTGATTTTCATAGCATCTTACCACATGACTAATGGCATCAACCTCACGAATGTTGGCTAAAAACTTATTGCCTAGACCCTCGCCATTGCTGGCACCCTTTACAAGTCCTGCAATATCAGTAAATTCAAAGGTTGTATATATCGTTTTTAACGGTTCAAATAAAGCACTTAATTTTTTTAATCGTTCATCTTTTACTTCAACAACGCCGACATTCGGTTCAATTGTCGCAAAAGGATAATTGGCAGCCATAACATTAGAGTTGGTAATCGCATTAAACAATGTGCTCTTACCAACATTAGGCAAACCGACAATACCTGATGTTAAACTCATCTTCATCTCTCCTATCTAATAATATTTATATTGTATCACAAGCGGCTAAATATCTTAATAAAGTATAGCTATTTATCATTAAATAATAATCATGTTAAAATAATTCCATGAATAAAGTAAACTTATCTGGACTAAATAGTGAGGCAGTCGCAAAACAAATTAAACTTGGTAATACCAACACCAATAACCATAATCAAAATAAAAGCACTAGAGAAATCATTTTCAATAATGTCTTTAATATGTTCAATATCTTAAATATCTTAATTGCAATCTTAGTCTTTATTACTGGCAAATACCAAAATATGTTATTTATTTTTGTGGCAATCATCAATAGTGTCATTGCCATCTATCAAGAAATTAAGGCTAAAAAACTTCTGGATAAATTAAAAAGAGCCCATCTTCCTAAGGCCTATGTCATTCGTGATTATCAAGAAAAGATCATTGAAGCCAATGAGCTGGTAATCGGTGATTTAATGATTCTGAAAACTGGTGATGAAGTGCTTTGCGATGGAAGAATTATCAATGGTGAGATGGAAGTAAATGAGGCAATTATCACTGGTGAAAGTGAATCCATCAATAAAAAAATTAACGATGAGGTGCTGGCTGGAAGTATCATCACCATGGGCAAGGCCTATGTTGAGGTTGAAAGAGTTGGTAAGGATAACTACATTAATAAAATATTTACCAATATCAGTAAATTAAAAACTCAGCCTTCAATCATCAGGGAAACTTTAAATCTGATTATTAGAAATATTTCCCTCATCATTATCCCTGTCGGCATTGCCATCTTTATTAAGTTATATTATTTTAAAGATGTTACCTTAAATGATACCCTGCTTCAGGTTGCTGCCAATATGATTGGAATGATTCCTGAAGGACTGATCTTATTAACATCGGTATCACTTTATGTCGGGGCGGTTAAGCTGGCGAAAAATCAAACACTGGTCAATGAATTATATTCAATTGAAACCCTTGCCAGGGTTGATGTTTTGTGTCTTGATAAGACAGGTACACTTACCAGCGGTAAAATGAGTGTCGATAAAACTATAGAATTTGATGATGACAGTTATAATATTATCGCCAATATTATCCATAATGATAATGAAGATAATCAAACATCAATAGCCCTTAAAAAATATTTCACCATTCAAAATATACTAGCAATTGATGAATATCATGGTTTTAACAGTAAGACCAAACACATTCACGCTAAAATCAATAAGCATAACTATTATTTAGGAGCCTATGAATACCTACACGTTAAAGATCCTAAGATTGAAGAAAGTATCTACGATTATGCCTGCCAAGGAAAAAGAGTCCTAACCTTTTGTGATGATGATCATATCAAAGCCTTGATTATGATTGATGACCAATTACGAGAAGGTATTGAAAAGACGATTGCCTACTTTAAAAAACAGGATGTTAAAATTAAAATCATCAGCGGCGACAACCCACTAACAGTTAAAAATATCGCCCAAAGATGTGGGGTTGAAATTGATAACTACCTAGATTTAAGCAAGGATGAAATTACTGATGCCGATATATATGGACGAGTAAAACCCGAACAAAAGGAATTAATCATTGAAAAACTTAAAAATCAGGGTCATATCGTGGCGATGGTTGGTGATGGCAATAATGATGTTTTAGCACTTAGAAAGGCTGATTTCAGTATTGCCTTAGAAAATGGTGTTGATGCTACTAAGGCTATTTCCAATATTATTCTATTAGATAATGATTTTAACCACCTAAACGATGTGGTTAATGAGGGCAGAAGAATTATTAATAATATTACCAACAGTGCCAGTTTATTTTTAACCAAGACCACCCTATCTATCATTTTAGGCTTTATTACCCTCCTATTTTTTGAGAGCTATCCCTACACTCCTATTCAACTAACAATACTCAGTGCCTTTGGAATTGGTATCCCATCATTTATTGTTTCATTTGAACCTAACTATAATCGAATTAAAGACCAATTCTTGGCTAAAATTATTAAAAATGCCATTCCTTACGGAACAGCTTTAAGCATTGCCATAGTCATTTTACATTTAGGTAAAAATGCCTATTTAATTAATCCAAAGTATCTTCAAACAATTATTTTTATTGTCAGTGCCGTTACCTTAATAAATGCTAATATTGATATTTTCAAACCTCTAAATAATTTTAAAAGGATTATCATCAGTTTTAATATCGTAGGTATTATCACCAGTTATCTCTTATTGGATAAATTAACCAACTTAAGACAATTAGATCTTCATAATTACATCATTGCATTTATCGTTTCAATCATCTGCATCATTTTAAGTAAACTACTCAAATATTTAAAAGTATCGACAATAATCAATAATTTATTTAAACATTTTTAGCTGAACGTTTATAACCGCCATCAAAGAAGATGGCAACCGTACCCTTGCCAGTATGCGAACCGATAACAGTACCAATACTTCTAATATAAACTTCCTTAACATTAGGGAAGTTTTTAATAACTAATTTTTTAAGTGTTTCAGCATCATCTAAACAAGCACTATGATTAATATATACCTCACCATCATAGTCTTTACCACCAATCGCAAATTTATTCATCATTTTAATCGCTTCTAGGGCTGCCTTCTTTTTGCCTAAACACTTCTTAATCGGTTGTAGTTTACCCTCTTTATTAACCATCATAAATGGGCAGACATTAAAGGCTCCGGCGATTAGGCCGGCAGTTTTTGAAAGTCGGCCACCTCTGATTAATTGAGTTAAATCCATAGTATAAAACCAATGATGGATATTTAATTTATTATTTTCAAGATATGTAAATAATTCTTCAAAGGATAGACCCTCATTTTTAAGATCACAGGCTCTTTTAACCAACATCGCTTGACCACCGGAAACACCTAAGCTATCAACAATCTTCACCATCAGATGATCCTTACTGTATTTATCATTTAAGTCCTTGGCTGCCAAAATAGCATTATTAACAGAACCAGTAATACCACTACTCATACTGATATGTAGAATATTAAAACCCTTTTTCAACATTGCCTCAAAGTAATTATAATAACGAACATAATTAATTTGCGATGTTGTCGGCATAGCACCCTGACTGATAGCTTGATAGAAATTATCTAGTGGATAACTCTCGCCATAGTCATCTTTATATTCTTTACCTTCAATCGTAAAAGTATAATTTAAAACATTTAATTGATTATCTTTAATAAACGCTTCTTCACAATCAATTGTCGAACAAGTAGAAATAAGATATTCACTCATAATAATCAATCCTTTCTATGATAATGGATAATCATCATACGATCCTTACCATTAATATCTTGATAGCACATATATTCACTTCCGGGTAAATATTCCCTAATCAATTCTTGGATTCTTTCTTTTTGATCAAAACCAATTTCAAAGGCGATAAGGGCGTGATCATTTAAAACATTTGCACATTCACTTAATATTTGACGATAATAATTTAAACCATCACAGCCACCAAATAGTGCCACATGAGGCTCAAAATCTTTAACACTGGTTTCTAGCACCTCACCACTTGGGATATAGGGTGGATTAGATACCAATAAATCAAACTTTAATTCAGCAGCCATCAAGGGCTTAAGCATATCACCAAGCAAAAATTCCATTTCAACATCATTTAATTGAGCATTATCCCGAGCAACCAAAAGTGCCTTATCACTAATGTCGGTAGCAACCATCTTTATTTTAGGATTCTCCTTAACAAGACTTATCGCAATAGCACCACTACCGGTACCAATATCAACAGCCTTAATTGTTTGATAATCACCAAAATAATTATCAAGATCCATCAAAATATTCATTACCAATTCTTCAGTTTCATAGCGTGGAATTAAGACATCACCATTAACTTTAAACTTATAATCATAAAAATAGCTATAACCAAGCACATGTGCCATCGGCTCATAATTTAAAATTCTTGCCATTCCCATAATGTAGCGATCAGCTATTTTTAAATCAGCTTCATGATCTAATTCGGTATAGAGATTAATATGAGCTTCATTACATAATTCAAAAAGAAACAACCTAGCCGTTTCTTCAGGTATTGACTTTTCACTACATAAATGACGATATTTATTTAATAGTTGATGATAACTATTCATTAAGTAAGCGCTCCTTGGCATCATTTTCAATTAAAGCCTCAACAATATCATTGAGCTTACCTTCGACAATGCGATCTAATTGGTTAATAGTTAAACCAATACGATGATCAGTAACGCGATTTTGAGGATAGTTATATGTACGAATTTTCTCAGAACGATCACCAGTACCGACAATTGAGCGTCTAATTTCACCCTTTTCAGCCTCTTTACGCGCCTTAAGTTCTTCATAAACCCGTGATCTAATTAATTTTAAAGCTGTTTCACGATTGGCAATTTGACTACGACCATCTTGACAATTGACACTGATGCCAGTTGGAATATGTGTAATTCTAACAGCACTATCAGTCTTATTGATATGTTGACCACCAGCGCCACTGGCACGATGGGTTTCGATAGTTAATTCTGAATCAGGAATTTCAATATCAGCTTCTTCAACATCAGGAAGCACCAAAACCGTAGCCGTACTTGTGTGAACACGACCCTGTGTTTCGGTCTTAGGCACTCTTTGAACACGGTGTGAACCACTTTCAAACTTAAAATGACGGTAGGCATCATTGCCCTTGACCATAAAACTAATCAAAGTATAACCACCAGCCTCTGATTCTGATGATTCTAAGACCTGTGTTTTATAGCCTATATTCTCGGCATAGTATGAATACATCCTAAATAAATCACCCGCAAAAATATTACCTTCATCACCACCAGCAGCTCCTCTTATTTCAACAATACAATCATAGGCATCTTCTGGATCTCTTGGAAGTAATAATTTTTCTAAATGCTCATTGATCTTTTCAAGCTCCTTATTTAAACTCTCAAGTTCCATATTAGCCAACTCTAAAAGTTCTGCATCCTTTTCTTCATCAATAATTTCTTTACTGGCTTTAATATCACCAACAACCTTTTTAAAGCGCTGATAAGTTTCATAGGCCTCAGCGATTGAAGCCTGTTCCTTGCCATATTTAGTCAGTAATTTAGGTGATGAAATAACCTCATCACTAATTAATAAATCATTCAATTCCAAATAGCGTTTTTCGATACTGCTCAATTTAATTTCTTTTGCGTCCATTATTTACTCCTTATAATACTAGGTTTATTCAATACTTTATGACAATGGCGACATCTAGCCTCATACGATTCACTGGCGCCAACCAAAACAATCGGATCATCATAGGCTGCAACTTGACCATCAATCAATCTTTGGGTTCTGGTTGCAGGAGCACCACAAGAATTACATACCGCTGTCAATTTAGTTACAAATTCAGCTAGTGTTATCAAGCGAGGCATCGGACCAAAGGGTTCACCTCTAAAATCAGTATCAAGACCAGCACAGATAACTCTTTTCTTGTTGTTGGCAAGATAATCACAGACCTCGCAAACATCATCACCAAAAAATTGTACCTCATCAATGGCTACAACACTTGTTTCATCATCGACATATTGTAATATTTCACCGGCATTCTTAACAACAATTGATTCTACAGCACTACCAGCATGTGATACCACCTTAGTATCACTATATCTATTATCAATCTCTGGTTTAAAAACCAAGATCTTTTTCTTTGCGAATTCTAAAACTTTAATGCGTCGAATTAGTTCTTCTGTTTTACCTGCAAACATACAGCCAGAAATAACTTCAACCCAACCTTCGTTATATCTTTGATACATTTTAATCACCCCAATTAATTGTATCAAAAAAATAAGAGGTTGCCCTCTTATTTTTTATTAAGTCCATATTTTCTGTTAAATTTCTCAATTCGACCTTGTGCAGCCGCAAATTTTTGACGACCAGTATAAAATGGGTGAGAATCTGAAGAAATTTCAACACGAATTACTGGATATGTATTACCATCTTCCCATTCGATTGTTTCTTTTGAAGTTTTAGTAGAACCTGACAAGAATTTAAATCCTGTTGTTGTATCCATAAATACAACTGGTTGGTAACTTGGGTGAATATCCTTTTTCATCTTTTTTCTCCTTCCGCCTTAGAAATCTTATCATTCTAAAGTAAGTTTGCCTAATTAGAATAGCATATTATCAATAATAAGTAAATTATATTTTGATAAATCGCAATGTCAACACCACAAAAAGATGAAATTATTTAAAAACTATTCTTCAAATAAAAGAAAATGCTATAACTTTTATCTAAATGTGTAAAACTAAAATTTTAGCTGACTTCAATTGATTAAATACAAGGGTTTGTATTTAATTATGTCTTGATGATATTAATCTTATTTTGATAAAAATTATAATATTCATCAAGTAATATTTCTAATTCATTATAGGTACTAATTTTAATCAAGCGCCCTCGATAAGGAGTACAATTTGGTAGTCCACTTAAATAATGGGTTCCAATGCCTCTAAATTCACGCATTCCAACATCCTCACCTTTTAAGGCAATTAACTTTTTGGCGTGTTCTAAACATAAGTCAATCAAACTCCTTAAATCAACACCCTCATTTTTAAGCCCTTTTTGGTAATCGATAATTTCCTTAATCAGATAAGGCTTACCAACCGCAGCACGGGCAATCATCATCCCATCGGCCTTAGTGTAATTTTTTTTATCAATATAATCTTGAAGACAGGTTATATCACCATTGCCAATAACAGGAATACTTAATTGTTCCTTAAGAATTTTAATATGTTCCCAATCACTTTTACCCTCATACATTTGTCCTCGTGTTCGAGCGTGCAGACTAATTGCACTTACACCAACTGCTTCTAATTCCTTGGCTATTTCTAAATAATTCATGTGCTCTTTATCATAACCAAGGCGCATTTTAACCGTTACTGGTTTTTGAACATTTTTGACAATTTCAGCAATCATGGCAACCGCATGCTTTGGATCTAACATCAAGGCTGAACCACTACCCTGTCTTACCACCTTGTTGACAGGACAGCCCATATTAATATCAATCAAATCATAATTTGTTTGGTCTAAAATTTTAGCTGCAGCCACCATACTGGATGTTTCATGACCGAAAAGTTGAATACCGATAATACCATTCTTAACTTCAGGTTCATCAATCATCTTTAGGGTTTTTTCATTATTATAGATAATGGCTTTATCAGAAACCATCTCTTTGATAACCATTCCCGCTCCCATATTAAAACAAATATCCACAAAGGCATTATTAGTAATGCCTGCCATTGGGGCGATTACTAAATCATTTTTAATTTCTAAGTCTTTGATTTTCAACATAGGTAATTAAATCCTCAATATCTTGTCGATTAACAGTATAGTGTTTATTACAATACTCACACTTAAGATCTAAAGTTTCATCTTTGGCAAGGTCGCTTAAGTCTGATAGTGGCAAAGTTGATAAGGCCTTGATAAAATGTTCTTTTGAACAAGTACAACAATATTTAACCTCACGCATATCTTGAATGATGGCATCATCAAATAAATCATTAATAATTTCTTCAGGTTTTTTACCCTCATTAATCATTGTTGAAATAGGCTTTAAATCCTTTAATAGATTTTCAAGATATTCGATATCTTCCTCGGTATGATTTGGCATTAATTGAATAATCATTCCACCAGCTGCCATTACACTATAATCAGTATCTACAAGTACCCCTAAAGAAACAATGGAAGGTGTTTGTTCGGACTGCATAAAATAATAGGCTAAGTCATCGCCAAGCTCCCCACTTTGTAAAGCCACGGTTCCAGTAAAGTTATTTTTAATCCCCGTCTTAGTAACACTTAAATAACCATCAATGCCAACCGCCCTACCTACTGCCAATTTATTAGTATCGTTATATTTTAAATAAATTGTATTATCTCCAACAAAGCCCTTAACATCACCATTACCAAAGGCCACTGCCAACATTGTGCCAATCGGACCCTTGCCATTTACTTGAAGCACGATTTTACTATCTACTTCCTTAAACATCAAACCCATCATCGTGGCAGCACTTAATAATCTACCCAAAGCCGCAGCGCTTGTAGGGTATAAATCATGGGTAAGTCTAGCATCTTCACAAAGTCGTGTCGTATCGGCAACATATATGCGCACATGCTTATTGCGTGCTAATGCAATTTTTACATAACTATCATTCATCAGCTTCACCAAATAATTCCAACATTTTTTTAGCTCCGATCTCAAGGGTATTACCACCCTTGTCGGATAAACCTAAACCTGTAAATATTTCACCCACAAAAGTATCTTGCCTTGCTAGGGCATCAAATATTTCATCAATAATCAAATTACATTCAGCCTCCTTTTGCACAGGTCCAAAGGGATTCGCAAAGTATGTTTTACTGATACCAACCTCGCCTGTTGTTCCTAAAGCATAGCGTTTACCCTCCTTGCAAATAGCCTTAAATTCATCAATATCAACCCTGCGAATACCTATTTGTCGATCATAATTATTCGCATATAGGAAGGCATCAACCTCATGATTATCAATTACTACTTGATAGGCTGTTTCAGGAACAATTAAACGAGCATTTTTATTTGATTCAGGATTAAAGAATACCGAACGATCCAAGTCTTTATAAATACTACCCTTATCAAGATCATCAAGTCGAATAAAAGCACCAATTTCTGTACCACAAGCCATAACTCTACCATCTTTAAGAAAGAAAAAGCCCATATCATCAAAAATAACTTCTTTCTTAATGATTTTATCATTGGCAATCTTTTCTAAGGCTTCAATACTTTCAGATTTTCCAGCACCACTATCGCCCATTAACACTACACCTTTTTTAAGACCATTTCTAAAATATAGATTAATCATTGCCCCATGAATTGGTAGGGCGTGTTTTTTAATCATAGTCAGATTATGTAAGGTTAAAGCCATCTTTTTAAAATAACCAAAATATTCAATAATTGGTTGATAACTCAATTTACCAAGATAAATATCATTCTTTTCATCATAGTAGAAAGTTGTATCTTCCTTACCATCATTAACTCCAAATAAAATAATACAGTCAGGTTTACGATTAAAGGCCTCTAAGGGTGCCAATTGAAATAAATTAGTAAGACCAACAGCACCATTGATAAAATCACTATTAAAATACATAAAAGTAAGGGTTTCACCAACCATAATAGGAATACAGAAAAAATCTTCACCACCCTTAAAATCCTTGATCGGATTATTAAATGTTTCGGTAAATAGACCCTTGCGTTTATTGTGCTTAGTATGCAAAATCAACGGTGTTCTAAGCATCACCTTATAAATAAAGGGGATATTATTTAAAACCTGATATTCAACAGGCAATTGATGTTGGTGGTTAACCATTAAAATAGAACCATTACTTCCCGCTTGAAGTTGACGATAGACAGAATTTTTATGTTCTTGGAGTTTTTCTTCCAACAAACGATAGAAACTAATAATCAAATCATTAAATTTCTGATCAGCTTCCATAAAATTATTGTTTAAAAGTCCATCGTTATCATTGGTATAGATAATTGAATATCTTGTTAACTTACGCCAATAGTTATAGGCTTCTTCAACAATTTCCAATAAAAAATTGCTTTCTTTAGCTAGATCATTAAATTCTTTTAATTCAAATACTGATAATAATTTAGCAGTTTTAATTAAATAATCTATCGGTTCATCACTTAACTTAAATAAATACGCTGATAATTTAGGTTGATTTTCTTTTAAAGCAATTAAAAAATTAGTTAAAAATAATCTAAATTCTTCACTATTTAATAAGGCCTCATAATTTTCAAAATAGCGTTTTGAAAAATTAATAATACATAGTTTATCTTTAAAATATATTGATTTCATTAATATATTATAAAACAATTAAAAAAATATTCAAACACTCTAACAAAATGTTAAAATGTTTAAAGATGGAGATAAGATAATGATAAAATTCTTAAACGATTATATTGATGGCCTTAAAAATAAGGATGAAGTTTTTAATACCCTGCTTACTTACAGTAATGATGATAACCCCAATAAAATCAATTCGACAATCGGTTCATTATTTGATGAAAATCATCAATTAATCGCCTATAAAAGTGTCTATGACAGTTTTAGGAATTTAAGTAATCAAGCCTATGCTAAATATCCAGCCTCACTAAAAGGCAACCGTGAATTTCTTGATGCAATATACAGCTTTGTAACCGATAATCATATTCATTTAGCCCACAAAGAAATAGCCACCATTGGTGGAACTGGGGCCTTAAGCATAGCGATGATGAATTATTTAAACAAAGGTGAAACAATTATTATCCCTGATATTGCCTGGTCCGCCTATAAATTAATGGCCAATACTTTTAATCTTCAAACACTTGAATATGAAATGTTCAATATTGATGATCTCCTTAAAAAAATTACTGTTGTAGCCAAGAAACAAGGAAAAGTAGTCATACTTATCAATGATCCTGCCCAAAACCCCACTGGTTGTAGTATGAGTAAGGATGAATGGATTAAAATTATTGATAAACTTAATAACCTCAACCAAAATATCCCTATTGTGATTATCAATGACATTGCCTACATTGATTATTGTTTTGATGAACATGCGAAAGATTATTTTGATGAATTTAATCGACTAAATGAAAATATCACCCTCCACCTTGCCTATTCACTATCTAAGTCCTTTACATTTTACGGTCAAAGAGGTGGTGCTGCCATTATTTGTAATAAAAATCCTCAACATGTAGAAAATATTATCAATGCCTTTGAAAAATCCTTGCGTTCTACAACATCATGTGCCAATAATGCCTTAATGCTTACTTTTACTGATGTCTATAATCATAAACTCCCCCATTACCAACAAGAATTAAATGAGGCTAAAAATATCTTAAAGATGCGGGCTGAAAAATTCATTACTCAAGCAAGGTCAGTCAATTTAGAACTTTACCCTTATAGCGATGGCTTTTTCATTACCATTAAACTTTCAGATAATGAAATAGTTAATAAAGTACATCAAGAATTAATGAAACAACATATCTATGTGGTAAAGGTTAATAGGGGTTTAAGAGTTGCGATATGCTCAATAAGTTTAAGTGAACTTGATAACCTAGCACTAAATATTAAAAAGATAATAACTAAAATACTTTCATTATAATGAAAGTATTTTTTAAAGCACCCAAACATTTACTAAATAAAAAACAATAGCCAGTATTACTGGCTATTTTTAGATTAGTTATTTGTTTTTAAAGCTTGTTTGCTTATTGGTAAATGATAATAGTAATGATAATAAGATGGTAGTAATGATCATCATCATATAAGCCATTATATTAGTAG
>JAXFOQ010000023.1:0-44365 GCA_034180345.1 Erysipelotrichaceae bacterium
GAGAGAATTTGATAAAGCTGCAAAATTAAACTGACATTGTGTTCAAAAAAATATAAAAAATTGTTTAATAATAAGCTAATTAAAAGATATAATTAATAAAAATATGTTTAATAAAAAAGCTAAAATAGGAGGGGGTTTCCCGCCTATTTTTTATGGTAAACTTATACTGATTAATTTGAGTTTTTACTATATATATTAACCACTGCATATTTTTCAGACAGTGTGAATTGTGTTACTTTTTCTCCACCTGAAAGACTACCACTAGTGTCATGACATATTGATATTAGTCTAAATAGTCCTATCTATTGTTACTGACTTATGATATACTAAAACCACTAAAAAAATGGTGGTGATATCCTATGGCAAGATCAAGAAAGTATAAAATCGAACTTACCGATGAGCAATTAGAGTATTTAAAATCTGTTATCCGAAAAAAGGATACCTGTAAAACGATTTGATGCAGATGCCAGAGTGAAGTTAAGCTCATTGTATCCTAAGCTTACAACAGAGGATGAATAACTGTTATAATAGTAAATATCAAAGCGTCAATACACTAGTATAAAATATAAGGGGTTACATTTTAATTGAATATACTGTTATTTTGTGCTAGCATAAACTTACGAAGATATAAATGATTATATATCTTATGAATTAATAATCGCCTTAGCTTTTAAATAATTATAATAATTCAGCACTTATTTTTTAAAGGGAATATTCATGATTAAATTCGAACTTAAGAAAATATATAAGCAGAAACAAATATTAATTACAATAATAGTTGCTTTTTTAATGGCGATGAGCACTTTTTGTTATGCTGAAAATAAAATTAATTCGCTTTATACGATTTCACCAAACGCACCCTTAAAATATATACTAATGGTTATTTCTATCAATTAGATTTAGGCAATAAGGAAAATTCTCATCTAATAAAAGAAAAAATTGAAGAAATTAATCTAAAAAAAGCTGAGATTGATCAGGAATATTTTAATGCTAGATTAGCTAATCAGGAATATTTTATTGCGCATTCGGCCAATTTAAGTGAAAAAGATGAAACAACAATAGTTAATAATTATAATAAAATACATTATGATTATGTATTAAAACTGAATGCTCTAAGACAAGAATATGGTATTGCATTAGATAAAGAAACACAGAAAGATTGGGATTGATTATTATTTGAATCGGCGTATAATGTTCAAAATAACGCAACACCTCATTATGCTATTTTTGAATGTGCATTTGTTAATAAAAATCCAATGAGAGTGATGATTCGTGGTTTTGAATTTATGTTTGGTATTGCTCCAATCGTATTTTTGATAATGATTTTTTCAGTGTCAATTGCTAAAGAAAAAGAAAACGATAATTTAAATTTTTTAAAAACACAACCAGTATCTAAATTTAAGATAGTTTTTGCTAAGTGGTTTTCAATAGTAATCATAGGTATAATATATCTTTTCTTTGCATCCTTATTTTTATTTGTTATTTGTAAATTAAATGGTTATCGATGGTTTAATGGCCATTCAGAAATATATCGTATATTTACCGACTATAGTTTTAGTCATATTTTAGCCTATGAATTGTTAATTAAAATAATGCTTGCCTTTATGATGATGGTGATGTTTTTTGCGACAATAATTATTATTATCAGTTTGATTGTTAAGGATGGTAAGACTAGCGCGGTAGTTTTAACCTTAGTTATTTTTATTGTTGCGATAATTACCGATACAAATGATAGTTTGAAAAATATTTTTAATCCTATATATCTTATGAATATTAAAAATATTTTACTTGGATATTTTGTTGATGATCTGTCTGAAATATCTTTAAGTAAACAGATATATTATGATGCGATAAGGTTTTACCCATATCTTATTTATGGAATTTTAGGACTTTTTCTATTACCGATAGCTTCATTATTTTTAAATTATAAAGTTAAAATAAAAGAAAAGATAACTAAAAATAATGTTGAATCAATATATAAATTTGAAATAGGAAAGATAATAAAAGAAACATCGTTTAAAGTTTCGGTGTTTGGTGTTATATCAATATTGTTGATAATCGGAATGCAATTTCATTTTGGTGATAAAAAAGTGTTGATTAATTTTGCGACTACTTCTTTTTTAAAATTAAATTCGGCAATAGAAATGCGAAATTGGCATATTGAGCATAAAGAATCTTGGTCTGAAGAAGAATTTAAGATAATAATTGAAGAACATAATAAAAATGTAGCTAAACTTCAGAAGCTTCATGATGACTGGCTTAGACGATATGAATATTATGAAAATGGGGATAGTGAAAAGTATTACTCTCTTGCAACAGGTGATATGGAACATGTGCGAAAATATTATGAGTCAGATAAAACCTTACCACCAAATTATATTATTGAAGACGAACATTACACCCTGCCTTCTTATCTTGAATCTGAAAAAATTTATAATTATTTAAGTGAAAAAAACTGTAAGCCAGTTAAACTAAATGGTAGTTTGTTAATATCATCATATGAAAATATAAAATCTTCATATAAATTCTATACCTTGGATACAGTAAGTGATCATTCGGCAAATTATATCATTAGAAGAAGTATGAATACCTATTCAATGGATCTTGTCATAATATCAATTATTTCTTTAATTACCCTGGGAGGCTATGCCCATGATAAGGAACGGGGTAATCAATTAGAATTGATGTATACTATGTCAGTACAACGAAGAAAATATCATTTTAATAAAATTTTATCTTCATTTACGGTATCGGCTATCTTGGTGGTAATGATATTTGTAGTGTTATATGTCAGTGGTTTTTTAAGTGGGGGTTTGGGTGATATTAATTTTCCGATTATATATTATGATAAATATATTGATCATTTCACCTTAGTAACAAAACCGTACTTTCATATTATTCCGATATGGCAGTACACATTAAATCTGATGATTATTTTATTGTTACAAATGGCATTTATTACTTCACTGGGGACACTTATTTCTATTTATATTAAAGAAAGAATTAAGGTTTTTGCGATAACGATGTCCATATTATTACTTGGGGTTGGTATTAACAAATTATTACCTAAATATATCAATATGTTATCACCATTTACTTATTTAAGTGCTGATGCGATTGCTGATGGGTCGATAATGATACATTATAAATTACCTTATTTTAATATATGGATTAGTATTGCTGTATTGTTGTTATCTACGATATTGATTGCTATGCTGGGATCTACAATTGTTGAAAAGAAAGATATTTCATAAAAGGAGGACTTATGGCGATATTAAAAATAAATAATCTAAAAAAGGATTTTGGCACACAAAAGGTATTGCAGGGAATAAATTTAGAAATTAATGAAGCTGGTATCTATGCTTTGATTGGTCCAAATGGTTCTGGTAAAACAACACTTTTTAATATAATTTCTAATCTTTTAAAACCGACATCTGGGACTGTTGAAATAGTTGACAAGAAGAATAGTGATGCCAGTATTTTTTATGAAGTTTCTTTTTTAAAGGATAATAGAGTCTTATACGAATATTTAACGGGTTATGATCATTTGAATTTTATTGCTGGGGTGCAAAAATTATCTAAAAAAAGTATTGATGAGGTTATTGATAAGTTACATATCAGATATTATATGCATAAAAAGGTTGGAAATTGTTTTCTGGGGATGAAACAACAGCTTTTAATTGCAATGGCAATGCTGAATAATCCAAAATTAATGATTTTAGATGAACCTCTAAACGGTTTGGATCCTACAGCTGTTATTAAGGTTAGAAATATATTAAAACAATTTGCAGAAAAAGGTATGGTTGTACTTATTTCATCACATAGTTTAAGTGAAATTGATTTATTAACTAATAATGTTTTTTTCTTAAAGGAAGGTCAGCTTATTTTTGAAAATATCAATTTTTCCAAAAATAACACTTATAACATTCAAATAAGTGATGACAGTTTAAGTAGAGTAGCACTGTTAGAAGATGAAATGATCAAGGCATCTTTTAAAGATAATATTTTAACGGTAAATATCTTTGAAAAAGATATAAATTATCTATTAAATAAGTTAAATGAATATAATATAAAATATACCGATATTATAAAGGTTAAATATGGAGTACAAGATCAATATATTAAAATGTTTCCTGAAGAAATGAATAAAATATCATGAGTAAATTGTTAAAATAATTAGTAATTATGCAGTTATTTTATATAGTCATAAAGATATGTTTTATTAATGGTTTTTTGGCTTCTACATATTTGAATAATTGAAGATATGTGATAGTATTAATTGTAACTGTGAGTATTTGTTGTTGATAAACAAATCATACAATTACATAAATATCATTTTATTGTTTTTATGGAGGAAGCATGGAGCGTTTAATTGGAACAACAGTCTATGGTCTTAGAGGGCCAATCATCAATAATGGCGATAATATCGCTAAGGTAGCCAGTGAAGTTATTATTAATTGTGCTAATAATAAACAATTTGAAATCAATGATAGGGATATTTTTGCCCTTACAGAATCAGTAGTTGCCAGGGCACAGGGTAATTATGTCCATGTTGATGATATTGCTGAAGATATTAAAAATAAATACGGTACTAAAGTTGATAACTTAGGTTTGGTATTTCCTATTTTAAGTCGTAATCGTTTTTCAATGATGCTTAAGGGCTTTGCGAAAGCTGCTAAAAAGATCACTATTCAATTTTCATATCCAAGTGATGAGGTGGGCAATCATTTTATCAGTGAAGAATTGATGGATGAGATGGAGGTTGATCCTTATCGTGATGTTTTTACCGAGGCAGAATGGATTGATAAATTTGGTAAACCAGAACACACTTTTACAGGTGTTAATTATTTAGAATTTTATCGTAGTATTGTAGAGGCTGAGGGTGCAGAATTTGAAGCGGTTTTAGCTAATGATGCCAGAGAAATTTTAAAGCATACCGACACAGTCTTGTTGTGTGATATTCATTCGCGTTTTAGAAATTTAAAGAAACTTCATAAAACTAACGATCAGGCACAGGTTTTAACCTTGAGCGATATTTTAACAAGTCCAATTAACGGCTCAGGCTTCAATAGTAAGTATGGTTTGTTGGGTTCTAATAAATCTAATGAAGACCAAGTTAAATTATTCCCTGAGGAATGTGTTAGTGTGGTCAATGATATTCAAAAGATGGTTAAAGATGCCACAGGCAAGACCATTGAAGTTATGATTTATGGTGATGGGGCCTTTAAAGATCCGATCGGTCAAATATGGGAGTTGGCTGATCCTGTGGTATCACCTGCATATACTGCTGGTCTTGATGGACAACCTAATGAGTTAAAATTAAAATATCTTGCGGATAATGATTATAAGAATTTAAGTGCCGATGAACAAAAACTAGCTATTGAAAAAGCAATCAAGGCAAAATCGGATAATCTTAAGGGTCAAATGAAAACTGAGGGTACAACACCAAGAAGACTTACGGACTTATTGGGTTCACTTTGCGATTTGACCAGTGGTTCTGGGGATAAGGGTACACCATTTATCTATATTAAAGGTTATTTTGATAATTACGCTGACTAATATTTTAGAAACTCATGATTGAGTTTCTTTTATTTGTGATATTTTAAAATTAACAATTTTATTAAGTCATTTTATTTGAATTAATTTAGATAACAATTATAATAAAGGTATAAACCAGTGAGGAGGGTTACAAAATGACAAAAAATAAATTAAACAATTTACTAGCGGATTTAGTGGTAGAATACCATAAACTTCAAAATTTCCATTGGTATGTAAAGGGAAGTGATTTCTTTCAAGTACATGCTAAACTTGAAGAATTATACGATGGAGTTAATGGTGCAATAGATGAGGTTGCTGAAAAAATGTTGATGATTGGTGGCGAACCAACAGCTACATTAAAAGAATTTTTAGCTCTTGCGAAGATTCAAGAACCAGAAACAAAGCACCTTACTTCTAAAGAGGTATTTGAAGAAGTATTAAATGACTTCAATTATTTATTAAGCAGTGTTAAGGAAGTTAAAAAAGCTGCAGATGCTGAAGAAAATTACTTAATTTCAGCCTATGCTGATGAATTAATTGGTAGTTTCTCTAAGACTATTTGGATGATTAACCAAGTTATTTAATTAATAAGCTCTCTATGATGGAGAGCTTTTATTTTTATGTGATGATATTAAAAAATAGTTATTAATTTATTAAAGAGAGTATTTGCCACATTTGTGGCATTTATTTTATTTTAGCTTATGGTAAAATATTTATGGACATTGGTTAATAAGGGTATTAAATTATATTTTTATTAATTAAATGATATTATCACTAAGTGTAATGATATTTAAAAGTAATTTAATTTTATTAATGAAATTAAGACCAACTTTTACCATTTCAAGATCAATATAGTAATATTAAAATTTTGTTGCAATGGTATTAAAGCTTCGGTTGAGATACTAAAATATCGTTTTAAAGGGGAAATATTAAATTTATTAGTTAAATGAATTTCAATCTTAGAATATATAAATTATTTTTAAAATTGAAAATTATGAGCTTGATAAATGTTGCTGGTGATGTTGTTGTGATGGATATGCTTAATTGTTAGCTGGAAAGATTTAGGGGATATGGAATATAGATTAACAAGAGAAAGTGTTATTGAATTTATTGAAATTGTCGCAGGGAATGTTATTTTAGCTGCTGGATATGGAGTTTTTGCGGTACCTGCCAATATATTGTCAGGGGGTTTAGCGGGTTTGGCCATTGCCTTAAAACCCTTAATTCCTTGGATTAATACCGAAGTTTTTGTAACCTTGGCAACCTATGGCTTGTTTTTTATCGGTTGGTTTGCCTTGGGTAAAAAATTTGCCTTTACTACCTTTTTATCGTCAATTATTTTTCCACCATTATTATCATTTTTTATTCATCACTTCCCTAGGATACCGATGAATAATGAATTGGTTTTTAGTTTTTATAGTGGTATTTTGGTAGGTGTTGGTTGTGGTTTGGTGTTTAAGGCTGGATCTTCTACTGGTGGTCTTGATATTCCACCATTGATTGCGAATAAATATTTTAATATTAAATTGAATACCGCTGTGGCCATTTGTGATGGTAGTGTTATTGCTTTAGGCTTTCTTACTAGAGGTGTTTATCCTGGGTTAATTGGTCTTATTGCAGTATTTACCTGTAGTTTTGTGATTGAGAAGACAATGTTGATTGGTACCCAATCTTCAATGCAAATAATGATTATTTCTGATCATACCGATGAAATTGAAAAAGAAATAATTAAGACAATGAATAGAGGGGTTACCCGCATTAAAACCGAGGGTGTTTACCATAATATAGCTAGAAATATGTTGATGGTAGTTATCAGTAAGAAACAATATCCGAAGTTGGTTAAGATTGTTGCTGGTTATGATGAGCATGCCTTTATGACTGTCAGTGATGTTAAGGATGTTTTTGGTTTAGGCTTTAGTTATCATCGTGATAACAGTATTTAGGAGGTTTATGAGAATAAAAAAATTACAAGCACAGCTTCATAAACAAAGTTTATTGATTTATAATCCCTATCTAATTGAATATTATTTAGGCACTTATTTTGAAGTTGGAGAAAGATTTATCGGTTTATTAATCACCGATGATAGTAAGTATTTGATTATTAATAAATTATTTGATGCTAGTAATATTTCTGGAGTTGAGGTGATTGAATATTTAGACGGTGAATCATATGCTGAAATTATTAAAAAGCTCATTATGGACGATGAACTGTTGGTTGATGATACCTTATGGGGACGCTTTATTTTTGAGTTATTAAAACAAGACATTAAAGTTTTTGATGGCAGTTTATTGATTAACCATCAACGAATTATTAAAGATGAATCTGAGATAATTAAAATGAAGAAGTCCAGTGCCTTAAATGACTATGTCATGGGTCTGGCTCATCAATATTTAAAAGAAGGCATTACTGAGCAAGCGGTAGCTGAATATATTAAACAACAGTATTTAAAGCTAGGTGCCAGCGGTGAAGCCTTTGAAACTATTGTGGCTTTTGGCGAAAATGGGGCCGATCCCCATGCCCTAGCTTCGGATCGAAGACTTAAAAAAGGTGATAGTGTTATTATTGATATGGGCTGTCGTTTAGATGGTTATTGTAGTGATATGACCAGAACTTTTCTCTATGGTCAAACACCGATGAATGAAATTTATCATTTGGTATTAAAGGCTAATATGGAAGCGAAGAAATTAATTAAACCTGGTGTTGCTTTAAAGGTTTTGGATCTAAGAGCTAGAGAAATAATCACTGAGGCTGGTTATGGTGCTTATTTTAATCACCGTCTAGGACATGGTTGTGGTAAAGAGGTACACGAACCATATGATGTGGCGATGAATACTGAGGTTTTGATGGAGGAAGGAATGATCTTCTCGATTGAACCTGGTATTTATATACCTGGTGTTGGTGGTGTTAGGATTGAAGATTTGGTGCTTGTTACTAAAGATGGTTATCTTAGCCTGAATAATTACCCCTATGATAATAATGAATTAAAATAAATAATATGAGAATTGTGGATAAGTACATTAAAATTGTTTTAGGGACCTTTTTGTTGGCATTTGCGATTTATAATATCCATCACCAATCAGTAATTACTGAAGGTGGAATTTTAGGGATGGAATTATTAATTAATTATTGGTTTAATATATCTCCTGGGATTAGTGGGCCAATTTTAGATATTTTAATGTATTCTTTAGGGGCGCATTTTTTTGGCTTTGATTTTTTGAAGCGTTCAATTATTGCTTCCTTTTTGTATGGTTTATTCTATGAATTGTTGGCTAAATTTAAGCCTACCTTACCTAGTTTTTACAATCAACCACTTTTGGCGGCCATCTTTGGTGGCTTGTTGGTGGGTATTGGTGTTGGGCTTGTGGTTAGTACAAAGTCGGCAGCTGGTGGTGATGATAGCTTAGCTTTGATTATTCAGAAACATTTAAAGATTAACATCGGTTATTGTTATGTTTTAGCTGACTTTGTGGTCTTGTTGCTATCATTGTCATATATTCCTTTTAGTAAGATTATCTATTCTATTATTACCGTAAGCATCAGCAGTTTAGTTTTGGGTCAGATTGTTGCCTATATTGAAAAGAGTGAAAAGGATATTATTATAAAATTTGCCACAGGAGAATATCTTGAAAAGGTAAATAATTCATTGGTAATTAATAATATTAAAAATCATGTCTATAGTCCGATTAAGGGTAAGATTATTGATTTAGATGCCAATAGTGTAATAATTGAAAATCATTACCAACGAAGAATTAAACTAATGGTTGAAGGCAATGTGATTAAACACTATGTCAATATTGGTGATAGTGTTGGCTTTGGCGATGTTATTTTTAAATTGAAAGAAAAAAATCAAAGGGTTAAGGCGCTCTTTTTAGACTTGAAAAAGGACCGAAAAATCATTACGAATGGTAATAATATTATAATTAAATAGTTTATTGATACTGATTGTTCTTTAGGATAGTAAAAAATACAAATTAATTATTTTTTTGTACCTTGTATTTGTACTGGTCCTTAGTTACTATTAAGTAAAATGGAAGTGCTTTCATTTAGATTTAATAGTATGAAAGGGGGTATAAATGTTAAAGCGTATTATTAAAAGTTTACTGGCATTGGCTTTAACTCTTTCCTGTATCAATACAGTATCTAATCCGACTAAAGTTAGTGCGCTTGAAGATGAAATGTCTGTAAATAGTGAAATAACAACAGACAACATTATCAAAAATCCTGATAATTGGTATGGTTATCAATCTAATTCACCAGATAAGATGATTGATGGTAAGGATTCAACATTTACTTGGTGGGCAATAGACGGTGATACCTATCATGAGGGTAATTATTTTGGTTTTGATTTAAAAGAACCAAAAATCCTAGGCAAATTCCGTTTAGTTATGGGTGATAGTGCTCATGCTGGTGATCATTTTATCAAGTATGATATTTGTTATTCGGATGATAAAAGTGATTGGAAGGTATATAAGAGTATCACTCAACCGTTAGATGAGGCTGAAAAAATTACAGAATTTAATTTTGCAGATGATAAGATTACGGCACGATATGTTGTAGTAATGGCAAAGGCCTCACAAAAGAATTGGGTTATCATTAAGGATATGATGGTTGAAACAAGTTTGGTTCCTGAGATTATTGATAAGAGTGAACTTCAAAAAAAGTACGATGAATTTAAAGTTATTACCGGTGATACTTATACTAAAAATAGTTTTGATAAATTTACTGAGGTTTTAAATGAAGCTAAAACTATTTTAGATACACCGGATGAACAATTAAGACAAAAACAGGTATTAAAGGTACTTAGTGCCTTGGTACTTGCGCATAGTAAATTAATGAATAAACCTAATTCCCATGAATTTCCAATTCCTGAAAATTTAAAGAAGGTTAATAGTGAAGTTATTTATGAAGTATATCCAAAGCTTCAAAATATTGATTATAAAACACAATCTTTTACTATCAGCGGTGATGTCAATTTAATTTTAGAATCAAAATTAGATTCTTATACAAAAGAAAAGGCTCGTAATGTTTTAAAAAATGCCGGCATATCATTTAGTGAATCTGATAAATATTCAACTACCAAAACCAATGTAATGGTAGGGGTTAACGATAGTAAGGAAGTTGTTGATCGTTACTTTAAAGCGATAGTTTTAGATACTGATAATTTTGATAAACATGATGCTTATCAATTATCAATTAGTAATAATACGATTGCAATTAGTGGTAAAGATACTGATGCATCTTTTTATGGTCTTGTTACTTTAGAACATATTTTAAATCAAATATCTGAAAAAAATATTCGTGAATTAATGATTAACGATTATGCTGATCAAAAAATTAGAGGTGTTATTGAAGGATATTACGGTATTCCTTGGGGTTATCAAAACCGTTTAGATTTAATGCAATTTAGTGCTAAGTTCAAAAATAACATCTTTATCTATGCACCTAAAGATGATCCGTTGCATCGTGATCAATGGCGTAGTACTTATGCCGAATATGAAAAAAATCATAGCGGCGGTCAATTTAATGCCGCTAAAGCGTTAAGTGAATTTGAACAATTAGCTAAATTTGGAAATGAAAATAAGAATCGTTATGTTTATACGATTGCTCCATTTAATGTACACCCCGGTGTTGAACGCTTAACTAGAAACGATAAAGTTGAAAGAAATGGTGAAAGTAGATATTGGGTAATCATTGATCGTTTAGAAGAACTATATAAGGTTGGCATCCGTCAGTTCGGTATTTTGGCTGATGATATAGAAAAAAATTATTATAGTCCGGAAATCGCTGTTGATTTAATGCGAGATTTAACTAAGTGGTCAGAAGAAAAAGGCGATGTTTATGATTTTATTTTTGTACCATATAGTTATCCTTTGTATAATTCTGGTTGGGGACATCTTAAAGGCGAACTCGATGCTTATCAAGCAGGTTTTTCTGAGCATATTCAAATTGCTTTTACTGGAACCGATGTCGGCGGTAAAGTTAATCAGGCTGCTGTAAATAAATTTAAACGCGGAGATAATGGTGTTACTCGTCGTGATCCTGTATTCTGGTTGAATTGGCCGGTAAATGATATTGATAAGGGTCATGCAAGTAATGAAGCGAATAATTATATCAAATTACATATGGGTAAGGGTGAAATGCTTGAAAAGGGTGTTAAGAATTTAAATGGAACCTTTACCAATCCGATGCAAGAAGCTCACGCTTCACTAACTTCGATTTTTGCAACTGATGATTATGCATGGAATACTAATAGTTTTGATGCCGATAAGAGTTGGGCTGATGGTTTTAAATATATTGATCCGAATGCCTCAGTTGAATTAATGGAAATTTCATCACACATGACCAATATGGCTTGGCAACAAATGAATAATCTTGAGGAATCTCCTAAATTTGTTGAACCGATTGCAGAATTTAATGCAGTAATTAATAAGCCTGATGTTGATGCTATTCGTCAAAAGAGTGGGGTTTTATTGGACTTATATCAAGAGTTGATTGTTGCTATTGATAGTTTTAAAGAAAAATCACAATATGAGGCTTTAAAACAAGAAATGATGCCATATATTAATAATCTTAGAGATAAGGCAGAAGCTGCTAAGAAGTATCTTGAAATTATTTTAATGGCAACCGATATTAAGCATCATACTAAAGATGAGATCTTTAATCTTAACAAGGAAGCTAATCAAATTTATAATCGCAGATTCTCATATCATGTAAGAACGATTGGTGGTAATAATCCAAATCGTCATGCTGAATCAGGAAGAAAGATGATTAGTCCTAATTTAGAAGTTTTAAAAAATAATGCTAATCGTCTTGCGAATAATTTACCGATTGCTCCTGAAGATAAAGCAGAATTAAAGAATTTGATCGATCAGGCTAAGATGATTAATAACTTAGAAGGAAAGACTAAAAAATCTGTTTCAGCCTTCTTAGGAGCTCTTAAGAATGCTAATAGGGTATATGAAAGCGGCATCTCAGGTTATAATGATGTAGCTGAAGCTATCAGTGAACTTAAAAAAGCAATTAACAATCTTGAAGATAATCCGATTATCAAGAGTTTTAAAGATGTAACAGTTGATAATATTATTGTTTTACCAGAAAGTAAAAAAGGAACTTGGGAGAATTATACTCTTGATAAAATTATTGATGATAGAGATGATACTTTTGCGTGGTTGGCAAATAATATTGCTGTAAATGATAAAGTTGGTTTTGACTTCTTTTCTGTAAAACATTTAAGTAAATTTAGCTTATTGATGGGCGGTAAGAATGGCGGTCTTGACTATATGTCAGAATATCGTATTCGTTATTCTAAAGACTTAAAAGAGTGGAAGACATTAGGACCTGAATCAATTACCCAAAATGAAGCTAAGAAATTGACAGAACTTGATTTTGTCAATGACGACATCTATGCTCGTTATATTGTGGTGGAAGCTTTAAGAGCTAAGAGCAATTGGTTACAAATTTCTGAAATGAGTGTTGAAATCATTCCGGAAAGTTTTAAAGTTACTTTTGAAACTAATGGTGGCAGTAAAGTTGATGAACAACTTATAAATGAGGGTGATTTAGTTAGAGAACCGCTAACTCCTCCTACCAAGGCTAATCATCAATTTGGTGGTTGGTTTGTTGATGCTGAGTTAAATGTACCATTTAATTTTAAGACGACTAAAATTACCAAGGAAACCGTTATTTATGCTAAATGGATAGTTACAGTTAATAAAAAAGCCCTTCAAGCTAAGATTGATGAACAAGTTGATTTAAGTAATAAGACACCTGAAAGCATACTTGCTTATCAAAAGGCGTTGGAACTTGCAAGAAAGACAATCATAAAAGATAATGTTACGCAAAGTGAACTCGATGATGCTTTAAATAAATTGACTAAGGCAATTAATGATTTAGCGATTATTCCTAATCCTGATAAATTAGTCTTAATTGATAATGCGACAGGAATCGAGGTAATTGCTCCGCATTCTGCTTTTAATAAGGATGTTAAATTAGAGATTAAAGTTTTAGAAAATATTGTATTTAATAACCAAAAAGCTGAAGCCTACGATATTAGCTTTAGTTTAAATGATTACAAGGGTATTCAACCGACTTCTAAGGTTATGGTTAGAATTCCGGTTAAAACAATTAAAGTTGAAGATGTGATTGTATATCATCAAAAATCTAATAATGTCTTTGAACTCATTAATCACCAAATTGATGGTAAGTATATTGTATTTGAAGCTGATCATTTCTCGACTTATCTGTTGACTAATAAACATAAACCTAATGTAAAACCTCAAGGAAATAATATTCTTCCAAAGACCGGTATTCAAAATTCTATAGAATTAATAGTAATATCATCAGGTTTAGCACTTATAGGTTTATGGATGATGACTAAAAAATATAAAGATTACAATAATTAAGAAGCAAGGTAGTGCTAAAGCACTACCTTTTAAGATGTTTGATTATTTAAGATTTTTTGATTGAATAGTTTTAGAAATTCTTTTGAAGTTGACCAACTAACTTCTTTTGCAAAATCACCACCATATACATCAGTAAAGGCTAAAGCACATATGTATTCATATAGTCCTTGGTTAGGGCTTTTATAAATAATTAAATAGAGGGGTTTTAAAGCGACATTGTTTAGCTTGATAACATTTTGGTATTGAATGCTGTTTTTAACATCGTTATACCATTGTGCAGTTTGCCAGTAACTCTTATCTTTATTACCCTTTTCAACTAAGATGGTGGTTATTGTTTGAAGTTCTTTGGCTATATATTCAAGTTTTTCTTGATTGATATTTGTCATTAACAATTGTTCATCAACACCCTTTTTGGTAATTTCATTCCAGGTGATTATATCGTTTGTCTTTGTTGTGTTTTTATCGTCTTGTTTACAGCTTGTGAGTGAAAATATGATTATTGATATTAAGAATAAAGTAATGATTTTATTAGCGTTTTTCATTTTATGATATTTTATATTATTCGGTTCTAATTACTGGTATCGGTTCGACCTTGATGGTTTTAACACCGCTACTTTCAATGGCGATAAGCGCATCTTCGGAAGCGTTGATGTCGGTAATTAAATAATCAATATCCTTAATATCACTATATACAAATGAATGTTTATAGCCAACTTTAGTATAGTCGCATAGAACAAAGACCTGTTCTTGAGTTTGTTTAATCATAGTTTCATTAACTGCGGTTTCGGTAAGGATGGCACTGCTGACCCCATAGTCTTTTTCAATACCACTACAACCAAGAAAGGACTTGTTGGCATTGATGCGATTGAGATTATTAATCACAAAATCACCAACCATTGCCTCTTTAGGAAAGCGTAGCTCACCTCCTGTTAAGACGATAGAAACTTCAGGATGATGTTTTACTAAAGCTGCCTTGGCATTATTGGTGATGACTGTGCAGCGTTTATTAAGATATTCAAACATTAATAGGGCAGTAGAGCTGGTGTTGATAAAAATGGTATCGCCCTCACTAACGAAACCGGCAGCCTTTTTGGCAATGGCATGTTTATAACGATCGTTGGTAAAATTGCTGTTGTCATGATTGACCATATGTTGAACTATTTTAGCACCACCATGGTATCTGATAATAGCTCCACGATCACCCCAGTATTGTAAATCACGGCGAATAGTTATTTCGGAAATATTAAATTCATTCATCAATTGTTTTACAGAAACATGACCTAATTTTTGAATGATCATCATAATATCATCGCGTCTTTTTTGTACAAGTTTATAATTAACTTTCATACTTATATCCTTTTGATAAAGTTTAATTTTGATGCACAGGTTTGCAGCTTTGATTTATTTAATTCGTATAGTTCGGTCTTTTTTAAATCTTTAGCTAGTAAAGAATAAAAATAATAATATTCAGCATATTCACGATTATTCATATAGGTGGTATTTACTTTCGAAAAGGCTTGCAGAGCTTTTTTATAATCATTAGCCATATAATGGTAGATACCATCAATAACATTTAGATTGTAGATGGGAGTTATTTTTTTAACTCCTTTTAATTTGTTGATTTCAAAATAGGCCTTCTCAGCTTTACTTTTTTGAAAACCATAGGCATAGGCAAGAAATAATAGACCATTACCTAATAATAATTGATCAGGATTGGCTTTAAAAATTTTTGGATTTTCACCTACCATTTTTATAACCTTATCGGTATTGAAAGTTGTCAGATTAATTAGACAGTCAAAGACGATTCGCTCTTTTTCAAAGCCTTTTAAATAATCATATTTTTGTAGTAAATCATAATTTTTTAAAGCTTCAGATAGATCGCAGTCATCATTTAAGCTGATAATAGCTTTACGATAGAGATATTTTAAATATTCATAATAGATAACCACAATTAAAAAAAGCAGGGTAACTCCAATGACAACCGTGATACTGATTGGGTTTTTAATTGTCGCTACATTGTAGATACCATAGATTAAAAATATTAAGTAGATAAATAGTCTAATTATCAGTTTAAAACTGTAAGAAAGAATAAAGGCTTTAATTTTGTTCATAAATACTCCTTTGACAATATTATAATTCTTTTGTTAGTAATAGTAAATATTTTATGTTCGTTTAATCATTAAATAACCATTATTAAGGGATATAAAAACAATGAAAGCACTTTATTTTTAATAAATAATCATATAAATGTTCAAATAATCATATAATTCTTTGATTATACTAAGGATAATTGATATGATAAGACCATATAAAGGGGGATAAATATGCCTAAGATTAATGAAATTACAAGAGAATCTTGGATATTGGGGGCATTTCCTGAGTGGGGAACATGGCTTAATGAAGAGATTGATAATACCAAGGTAGAAGCTGGCACTTTTTCAATGTGGTGGCTAGGCTGTGTTGGTGTTTGGTTTAAAACTGAAAATGATACTAACATCGCTGTTGACTTATGGTTTGGCAATGGTAAGCGTACACAAAAGGTTGCTTCGATGGCTCCGTACCATCAAATGAGAAATATGATGGGGGTTGAAAATCTTCAACCTAATTTAAGGGCAGCACCAATCGTTTATGATCCATTTGCAGTAACTAAGTGTGATGCTGTTTTAGCAACTCACTATCACAACGATCACATCGATCCATTTTTTGCGGCCGCAGTACTTAAGAATTGTCCTAATGATGTGCCGTTTATTGGACCTAAAGAGTGTGTTAAGAAATGGGTTGGCTGGGGCGTGCCTGAGGAAAGGTGTCAAGTTGTTAAACCTGGTGATATTGTAACAATTAAAGATACTAAAATTCATGTATTAGAAAGTTATGATCGCACCTGTCTTGTTACTACGGAAGTAGGAGAAGATGTTGAGGGTATTTGTCCGATGAATATGGATGAAAAGGCTGTAAATTATCTATTTGAAATGCCTGCAGGAAGTGTATATCACAGTGGTGATTCACATTATAGTATCTGCTATGCTGAAATTGGTAAAAAATATAATATTGATATTGCCTTTGGCGCCTATGGTGAAAATCCAGTTGGTTGTCAAGATAAGATGACCTCTGTTGATATGTGTCGTATGGGTGAAGCTACTAATACTAAGGTACTTATTCCACTCCACCATGATGTATGGACTAATATGAAGGCTGATCCTGAGGAAATTATGTTGGTCTATAATTTCAAGAAAGACATTTTAAAATATAAATTCCATCCGTTTATCTGGGAAGTTGGTGGTAAATATACTTGGCCAACAGATAAGGATCTGTTGAAATATCACTATCGTCGCGGTTTTGAAGATTGCTTTACTAAAAAACGCAATGTACCATTCCCAAGTATTTTATAGGGCTTAGCTATGTTGCTTAGGGATATAAAAGAAAATAAACTTACTGGTTACTTTGAGGAATTTGGTAGCTGGGAAGATGCCATTAGAGCTTGTGGTCAAATCATGATTAAACAGGCATATATTGATGAGCGTTATGTCGATGCCATCATTAAATGTGTTAATGATTTTGGTCCATATATTGTCATTATGCCAGATGTTGCAATGCCACATTCAACACTCGGTGCTGAAGGGGTTTATAAGACTGGTATCGGATTTATGAAAGTTAATAAGCCAGTATCTTTTGATGAAAATGATCATGAAAAAGATGCTCGATTATTCTTTACACTTGCTGCAACTAATAATGAGGAACACTTAAATAATATGATGCAGCTTTCAGAATTGTTGATGAATGAGGAATTGGTAAAGGATTTACTGGATGTCAACAATGATGAAGATTTAGAAAAGGTTATAAATAAATATCAATAAAGAAAGGGGTAATTATGAATATTTTATATGATATTTGGGTGTGGTTCGCTAGTAACATCCTGACAAAACCTGCATATTTTATTGGACTTATGGTCTTTATAGGATATGTTCTACTTAAAAAGCCTTTATATGAATCATTTGCAGGCTTTATCAAAGCAACCGTTGGATTTTTGATCTTAAATGTCGGTTCAGGGGGACTGGTAAGTAACTTCCGACCTATCTTAGTAGGTCTTAAAGATCGTTTTAACTTACATGCGATGGTTATTGATCCTTATTTTGGACAAAATGCTGTGCAATCAGCGATGGATCAGGTCGGCAAGAGCTTTTCGCAAGTTATGTTCTTGTTGTTGATTGCTTTTATCTTCAATTTATTGTTGGTTAAATTTAATCGTATTACTAAACTTCGTGCTGTATTTACTACAGGACATGTGCAAATGCAACAAGCAGCAACGGCTTTCTGGTTAATTCTATTCTGCTTCCCACAACTTGGTGAAACACCGATGTTGATTGTGATGTCGCTTGTTTTAGGTTTATATTGGGCAGTAGGTTCTAACTTAACTGTTGAAATTTCACAAGATCTAACCGATGGTGGTGGTTTCTGTGTGGCTCACCAACAAATGTTCGGTATTGCCTTCTTCTCATATTTATCTGGTAAATTCTTTGGAAATAAAGAAAATTCTAAACGCATTGAAGATATTGAATTACCAGGTTTTATGTCAATTTTTAATGAAAATATGGTTTCTACCGCAATTCTAATGATGATCTTCTTTGGAATTATTATGGTGGTATTGGGACAACAATATTTCATTGATACCAAGGTTATTAAAGCTGGTCAAAGTTTCTTTATGTATGTTGTTGATACATCATTGAAATTTGCGGTTTATTTAGCTATCTTACAATTGGGTGTTCGTACATTCGTTACTGAACTAACTAATTCATTCCAAGGTATTTCTAATAGCTTCTTACCTGGGGCTGTTCCTGGCATCGACTGTGCTGCTACCTATGGATTTGGTAGTGCCAATGCTGTAACTATCGGTTTCCTATTTGGTGCTTTAGGACAATTTATCGCTATCGGATTATTATTGTTGCTTAAATCTCCAACAATCGTTATTGCAGGCTTTGTTCCAGTATTCTTCGATAATGCTACGATTGCTGTTTATGCCAACAATAAGGGTGGTATAAAGGCTGCGATGTTATTCCCGTTCATTTCTGGTTTATGCCAAGTGTTCGGTAGTGCCTTTATCGCAAGCTGGGTAGGTCTTGCAGCACACGGTGGATATTTAGGTATGTGGGACTGGGCTGTTATGTGGCCAACATTCACAGTGGTAATGAAGTATTTAAGTTTTGTAGGTATTGCCTTAATCTTAATCGTGCTAATTGCTATTCCACAATTTCAATATCGTAAGCGTCCTGATACATACTTCTTATGTGTTGAAGATTATGAAGCTTACAAAGAAAAAGAAGCTGGAAGGAAATAGACTATGTTAAGAATTTTAGTAGCCTGTGCCAATGGTGCTGGAACATCTTTAATGATGAAGATGCGCGTTGAAAAAGCCTGCAAAGACTTGGGCATTAAAGTTTCAAATATGCACCATTGTTCATTATCCGAGGGTAAGAGTGCCGCCAGTCAATATGATGTTGTGTTCTGTCCTTTGACATTTAAGGAAATGTTTAAAGATGCAGAGAAAAAAGGTGTTAAGATTTGTGGCATGAAGAATGTATTGTCTGATAAGGAAGCACAAGCTCTTTTAAAAGAAGCTGGCTTTGCAGAATAAATAAAATTAGGCTACTGCAACTGCGGTAGCCTTTTAGAAAGGTTGATTTATGAAAATTGAAAAAATTCATTTAGATGAAATCACAAGATGCTATTGCGCATCGCATATTGATATTGATGGAAAGTTCTATGCCTTTTTAGGTAGTGAAAATCCTGAAAGCCCCTGTTATTCATATACAGGAGCGGATTTTAAAGATAAAGAATTAGTATGGAATGATCGTGGTGGTTGTATGTCGATTATTCCTTTTGAAACAAGAAGTGGTGAATTTTTGGCAGTTAATGAATTTTATTTAAAGGTAAGTCCTTCAAAGGCTAAAATTGTCTGGGGCAAGAAAAAAGCTAATGGTTGGGAAATTAAAGACTTATTTTTATTACCATATATTCATCGTTTTGATATTTATCATGTTGACGGTGTTGATTACTTAATTTTAGCCACCATCGCTAAACATAAAGAATTTAAAGAGGATTGGAGTTTACCAGGTCAAATTTATGTGGCTAAACTTCCTGAGGATTTGAACGAAGAAATTAAGTTGGAATTACTTGTTGATGGTTTATATCGTAACCATGGCTATTGCCGAGGTAATAATAATGGTGTTGTTTGCGGTTATTTTGGTAGTGATCAAGGTTTGATTAGGGTTACTCCTAATTTATCAGAAAACGGAAAGTGGACAGTTGAAAAAATTTTAGACGGCCAAATTGGAGAAATAGCCTTGGTTGATATTAATAATGACGGCAAAGAAGAATTGATGACAATTGAACCCTTCCATGGCAATACGATTAAAGTTTATAAGGAAGTTTCAGGTCAGTATGTTGTTGACTATGTATATCCGAATGAAATTGATTTTGCGCATACCTTGGTAGGTAAACCAATCAGAGGGGTTAATAGTTTTGTAGCAGGTATTAGAAGGATTGATGCTGAATTGTTTATTCTGCAATATCTCAACAATGAATATCAAGTTACCTATGTCGATAAGGGTCAAGGACCTGCCAATGTCGATGTAGTAAATTTTGATGATTATGATTTAATCATTTCTGCCAACCACACTGCCAATGAAGCGGCAATATATAAAATTACGGAGTAATTATGTTAGAAGAATTAAAGAAAAAAGTATGTGAAGCAAATTTAATGCTTCCTAAATATGGGCTAGTAACTTTTACTTGGGGCAATGTTTCGGAAATTGATCGTGAAAGTAAGTTGGTGGTCATTAAACCAAGTGGAGTTGATTATGAGGATATGAAGCCAAGTGATATGGTGGTTGTAGATCTAGCAGGCAATGTTGTTGAAGGAAGTCTAAAACCATCAAGTGATTTACATACCCACCTAGAGTTTTATCGCAACTTTCCTAATATTGGAGGAGTTGTTCATACCCATTCACGCAATGCCACCTCATTTGCCCAAGCAGGTAGTGATGTAACAGCCTTAGGTACCACTCATGGTGATTACTTTTATGGTGATATTCCTTGTACAAGAAAAATGACACCTACGGAAATAGCTAATGATTATGAGCTTAATACAGGTAGGGTGATTGTTGAAACTTTCAATAATCGAGGTATTGATCCTGATCAGGTTCCTGGTGTTTTAGTCCATAGCCACGGACCCTTTGTGTGGGGCAGTGATGCTGATAATGCTGTTCACAATGCTGTGGTCTTAGAAGAATTATGTGCTATGGCTTTTCAGACAAAGCTAATTAATCCACACATCGAAGCTATGCAACAGGAATTGCTGGATAAACACTTTTTAAGAAAACACGGACCAGGAGCTTATTATGGTCAAAAATAATAATTACTTATTAGGGATGTATGAAAAATCAATGCCTAATACTTTAAGCATTAAAGAAAAATTACTGTTTGTGAAGGAGGCTGGTTTTGATCATCTTGAGATCAGTATTGACGAAAGTGATGAAAAATTAAATCGCTTAAATTGGAGCGATGAAGAAATAAAGACAATTAGATTAGCGATTATTGAAACTGGAGTACCAATCATAACGATGTGTCTTAGTGGTCATCGTAAATATCCTTTAGGTTCTTTGGATTCAAATATTAGTCAGAGAAGTTTAGAGATTATGCAAAAAGCTATTACTTTGGCAGCTAAATTAGGTATTAGAATCATTCAACTGGCAGGCTATGATGTTTATTATGAAGAAGGTAGTCAAGCTACTAAGAATAAATTTATTGAAAATTTAAAAATAGCCTCAGAAATGGCGGCTAAAGAATCAATTTTAATGGGCTTTGAAACCATGGAAACATCCTTTATGGATACGGTTGAAAAAGCTATGGAATATGTCAAACTTATCGACAGTCCATACTTACAAATTTTTCCTGATATCGGTAATTTAACCAATGCTGAAAAAATTTATGGTGTTGGAGTAGTCGATGATCTTAAAAAGGGTCAAGGGCATTTAATTGCTGCTCATTTAAAAGAAACCATTCCCAATCATTATCGTGAAATAACCTTTGGAACAGGGCATACCGATTACATTAATGATTTAATGGAACTTAAAAAACAGGGAGTAAGACTTTTTACTGGTGAATTTTGGTATACTGGTCAAGAAAATTGGCAGGATATTTGTAAAGAGGCGGCAAGTTTTTTAAGAGATAAGTTGGATAGGGTATTTTAATAGTTTCTGCCTATTGTCGTTGTAAAACTTTTTATATAGGTTTACCATGGGCTATTTTATGGCTATGGTTATTATCCTTATCAATTATTGTCATATTTAAAAATAAATAAGATATAAAATCTAGTGAAATATTCGCTAGATTTTTAATTATTGTCAATTAATAAAAAGTTGGAGTAATGGTATTACATCATAAAAAGTAAAAGTGTTATAATCTCAATATGAAAAAATTAATTAAGTATATTGGCAATTATCGTAATAATAGTTATAAAACTATTTTATATGTAATTTTAGAAACAGTGGTTGAATGTTTTATTCCTTTTGTAACAGCAGCCCTAGTTAATCGTGTTAAAAGTGGCACCAGCATGGAAGAAATTATTAGATATGGTTTAATTTTATTTATTCTGGCAATGATTTCATTGATGTTTGGTAGATTGGCGGGTATTGAAGCATCTATTGCTTCGTGTGGACTTGCGAAGAATTTGCGTTATGAAATGTTTTCAAATATTCAAAGTTTTGCCTTTGAGAATATTGATAAGTTTCAAACCTCATCATTAGTAACTAGAATGACTACGGATGTTACTAATGTTCAAATGGCCTATATGATGATGATTAGAGCTGCTATTAGAGCGCCACTAGTCTTTATTTTATCAATGATTATGTCTTATGTTATGGGTGGTCCTTTGGCATTGATGTTTTTGGTAACGGTACCAATACTTTTATTGGGTCTTGTTGTTATAACTAATAAGGCGATGCCGATGTTTAGAAAAGTATTTAAGAAATATGATAATTTGAATAATATTGTTCAAGAGAATATTAAGGGTATGCGCGTTGTGAAGGCCTTTGTTAGAGAAGACTATGAAAAAAATAAATTCGATAAGGCAGCTAAAGCTATCTTTAAGGATTTTACTAAGATTGAAAAAATTATTGCGAATGCTGGTCCTCTGATGACCTGTAGTCTTAATGTTGATATGATTTTCTTTCTATATTTTGGAGCTTATTTAATCATTAGTAGTGCTGGTACCAATCTTAATGTTGGCGAATTAAGTGCTATGGTTACCTATGGTTTTCAAATTATGGTTAGTTTAATGATGCTGACAATGGTTTATGTCATGATTACGATGGCTCATGAATCGAGCATTCGTATTAATGAAGTAATAGTTGAAAAAGCATTATTAGTCAATAAGGAGGATGGTCTTAATCGAGTAGAAGATGGATCAATCATATTTAAAAATGTTAATTTTAAATATGATTTAAAGGCTGAAAGGTATGCTCTATCAAATATTAATATCAATATTCCTAGTGGGGCAACCATTGGAATATTAGGCAATACTGGTAGTTCTAAATCAACATTAATTCAACTTATTGCCCGATTATATGATGTTGTTGAGGGTGAGGTTATAGTTTCAGGACATAATGTTAAGGACTATGACTTAAAAGTATTAAGGGATAATGTGGCCTTAGTGCTTCAAAAGAATGTTTTATTTAGTGGCACAATTAAAGAGAATTTACGCTTTGGTAATGAAAATGCCAGTAATGAAGAAATTATTGCTGCTTGTAAGTTGGCTCAAGCTGATACTTTTATTAACAGTTTTAAAGATGGCTATGATACCTATCTTAAACAGGGTGGCGTTAATTTATCTGGAGGTCAAAAACAACGCCTATGTTTGGCTCGTGCCCTTTTGAAGTATCCGAAAATTTTAATTTTGGATGATTCTACTAGCGCTCTTGATATGAAGACCGATGCCTTACTTCGCCAAGGCTTAAAAACTTATTTACCACATATGACTAAAATCATTGTGGCTCAAAGGGTGGCTTCAATTATGGAGGCAGATCAAATAATTTTGCTTGATAAGGGAAGTGTTAAAGCAATCGGTAGCCACGAAGAACTGCTGAAAAAAAGCTCAGCCTATGCTGAAACATATCTTTCGCAATTAAAAGGAGTTGATGATTATGAATAAACAAGAAAATATCCTGTGGCGTTTGGTTAAGATTTTATGGAAAACATTTGGTCTTTTACTTACTTTGACAATGATAGCGATTATTGCCAGTGCCATCATTTCGGCTATTCCGACTCTTTTTATGCAAAAAGTTCTTGCCCTTATTGAACAATATGCCCCTAGTGGCAATTGGGATGAAGCAAAACCATTAATCATTAATGTTATCGGTTTATTGGCGATTACCTATGCTGTGGGTATTTTAATGAGTATTTTTTATAATCAGAGCTTAGCTTATATCACCCAAGGTTTTATCTATACTGTTCGTAAAAAAATGTTTGATAAGATGCAAACTTTACCGATCAGTTATTTTGATCGTAATAATGATGGTGATATTATGTCCCATTACACTAATGATGTTGATACTATTAGACAATTAATATCCCAATCAATACCTCAACTTTTGGTTAGTGGCATTGTTGTAGTTACGAATATTATGGTTATGTTGTATTTTTCACTTTTGATGACTTCGGTGGTATTTTTCGGTGTACTTGTAATGTATTTTGTGGTTAAGAAAATTGGTGGTAATTCAGCTAAATATTTTGTTGCCCAACAAAAATCATTGGGTAAACTTGAAGGTTTTGTGGAAGAAATGCTTTCAGGACAAAAGGTTATTAAGGTTTTTAATCACGAAGATAAAGTTATTGAAAGTTTCAATCAAATTAATGATGAAATGGCAGAAGTTTCAACCAATGCCAACACCTATGCCAATATTCTAGGACCAATTTTAATGAACATCGGTAATATTCTTTATGTGATAGTAGCGATTATCGGAGGAATACTCTTACTTAATCATGTTCCTAATATCAGCTTATCGGGTATGGCATTTACCATTAGTGTGGCAGTTCCTTTTTTGAATATCACTAAACAGTTTGTCGGTAATATTAATCAGGTTAGCCAACAAATAAATTCTATTATTATGGGAGTGGCTGGAGCTAAGCGTATTTTTAATTTGCTTGATGAAGATATAGAAAATGATGATGGTTGTGTAACCTTGGTGCGTGCCAAAGAGGATTGCGGGAAAATAATCGAAACAAACAATAATAATGATAAATATTATTGGCGTTATCCACACCAAGATGGCTCTATTACCTATACCGAATTAAAGGGTGATGTAATTTTAGAAGATGTTGATTTTGCCTATATTAAAAATCAAACAGTTTTACATAATATTAATGTTTATGCTAATTCGGGACAAAAAGTAGCCTTTGTGGGAGCTACTGGCGCTGGTAAAACAACCATCACCAATCTAATTAATCGTTTTTATGATATTGAAGATGGTAAAGTTAAATACGATGGGATTAATATTAATAAAATTAAAAAAGCTGATCTGCGTAAAACATTAGGTATGGTTCTTCAAGATACCAATTTATTTACAGGTACTGTTATGGATAATATCAGATATGGAAGATTGGATGCTACTGATGAAGAATGTATTGAAGCAGCTAAAATGGCTAATGCTGATGATTTTATCAGAATGTTACCGAATGGTTATCAAACTATTATTAAAGATAATGCTGCCAATCTTTCTCAAGGACAAAGGCAATTATTGTCGATTGCTAGGTGCGAAGTTGCCAATCCACCAGTAATGATTTTAGATGAGGCCACATCATCAATAGACACCCATACTGAAAGCTTAGTTCAAAAGGGTATGGACGCTTTAATGGAAGGTCGTACTGTCTTTGTTATTGCCCACCGTTTAAGCACCATTATGAACAGTGATGTGATTATGGTTATGGAAAATGGTCGTATTATTGAGCGTGGAAGTCATGAAAGTTTAATCAGTAATCGTGGTACTTATTATCAATTATATACAGGAGCCTTTGAGTTAGAATAGTTGAAATTTTAATATTTCTTGACAAAGGTCTGATGTCCTATTTTATAAAGAAGTATCAATCCAACAATAATAAAGCAGGTTGTAAAAATACCAAAAAATATAATTGCGATATTAATATCCTTAAAAATATAGGCACTTTGAAAACATAGAATATATAAGATGGTTGTTAAGAATGAATATAATGGGTTCTTAATTTTATCGTTATCGGTAAATGGTTGTAGTAAGTAATAACATAATAGTAAGAAAAAACTGAATAGTATCAATAAGATAATATTTAGTATTTCAATACGAATTAGAATGTCAAAATTGATTATATTTAACCAATATATTTCAATACAAATTAATGAAATTAAGATTGCGGGTAATATCATCATTTTTAGTAGTGAGATATAACGATATTTAAAGTTTTGAATGATAGCCTTTGGTTGTCGATAGAAACGATAATTCATTAGGGCATTATCGCAATTATAGTACATACTCATAATTAATTTTTGATTATAGTAAATTAAATATGAAGCTATAAGAATTATGGTTGGTAAGATATTAATAATTTTTAGATCATAAGTATCCTTAAAAAAGAAAATTTTAGCAAGATAAATTATTACAGCAATAGCCACTAGAATATAACAACGAAATTTAATCGGTTTAAACAATATTCGATGATGTCTTTTAAAGAATAGATCATTTAACATTTTATAACCGCTAAGATTGCTGGTTTCCTGTTTGAAATCCTCATCTTTTAGTTTTACATTATTTGATAAGTTGGTGCTTTCAATAGCAACCTCAATAACCTCAGTATAATGTTTAATCACTTCAGGATATGTTTGAAAGTGTTTGTAGTAATTAAAAGCCCAAAGCATACTGAAAATATTGATAAGAGCCACCGTTAATAGTAAATAATTATTAGTAAAGTCGATAAAATTGGCAGCTAAGACAAATGATAATGCAATAATCAATATCAACGGAATACTTATATAACCAATCTTTTTGTTTTTGTAGGTCTTTAATTTTAAATTTAGAGCAGAAAAATTATAGGTTCCAAGACAGAAAATAATTGATAAGAGTATTGCTTTAATCAGATCAATTCCTATAAAAGGACTGGCAATGATAAAGATTATTGTTTGGAAGATAAAGTTAAACAGAGTATTGATATTGATGTGATATAGCACTAGCTCAATAAAATTAATACAATAGAAATTGTGCATTTTTTTAATTTCTTGGGCATAACTTTGGATTGATTGGGCAAAGATAATGCCTCCGATATTAAAGGCGATATAGAGTATTAAAGGACTAACAATAAATCCTAATGATTTAGCCAAAAAACCAAGGCCTAAGGCTATTAAATATACGATGCCGTGTGCTAAAATCATTGATCCTGATTTTAAGATGATGATATATAGGACACTAAAAAAACCAAGTACATTTTTTAATTTATCTAAATGATATTCTGATGATGAAACTTTTTTAACTAGTGGCAATTTTTTAAAAAAATAAATAAGGGTATTGATGGCTTCAACGGTGTTTACCTTATTGATAAATAGTAATAACTTCAACATTTTAACCCTTCAATATCTCAATAATTTCATTTTCAAAGTTCTCATCAGCATTATTGATATTTACATAATTTAGAGATTTATCATTTAAAATAACAATATCATCACATAGATCTTTAGCCAGTTGTAGAATATGGGTAGAAAAAATCATAATATGATTATATTGCATTGTCTTAATTAATTTTTTAATTTGTAGCTGCATAATTACATCAAGTGATGTCAAGGGCTCGTCCATTAAGATGATTTTCGGTTTAAGGATAATAAACATCATCATTTGGAGTTTGTTTTTCATTCCGGTTGAATATGAGTTGATTAAGCGATGACGATCTTGAAGATTAAGCTCAATTTCATCGAATAATTGATCAATGTTGTCAATATTTTTGTGATTAGCTTCCATAAAGAATTTAATAAATTCATAGCCAGTTAAAAATTTAGGTAATATCGGTTCAGCTACCATTAAGAAAATATCGGTGTATTCAATATTGCGAAGCTTATTATTTTCATCAAGAATTTGAATACTTCCAGAGTCTTTGTCTAATTCATTGGCAATGATATTAAATAGCGTGGTCTTACCAACGCCATTTCTTCCTAAGAGGGCATATATTTTACCTTGTTCAAAGGTGAAACTTAAATCTTTTAAAACCTCTTTTTCTTTAAAACTTTTACTGATATTTTTGATTATTAATTGCATTTTTTCTCCTTTTTATAGTTAGGATAATTAAGATATTAGCCACCAACATAATTGCGGTGCATATTAAACCGGCTTCAAAACCGAAGGCACCACCATTTAAAATGCTTGTATCATCTAAGATGGTATTTATAAAACTATCGAAATGTGCAAAGCCTGATACGGCAACACCAAAGATATTTCCTTGGGCAAAGTTCCAAAAAGCATGGGCAAAACCAATAATCCAGATATTTTGAAACTTGTAATATAGAGTACAGGTTGTAATTGAAAACAGGAATAAATTAAAGGCGGCAATCAAATTGAAGCCAGGATTGCTAAGATGCGCCAGTGCAAAAATAATACTGCTGATGAAGGCGCCGATATAAATGTTGGTTGTAGCACTAATTTCAGGAAATAATAGACCTCTAAAGATAATTTCTTCTGAAAATCCATGGATGATAAAACCTAATAAAAACAGTCCTAGATAGAAGTAATTGACAGTTTGAAAGTTGGGCTTGGCGACTCCGATTAAATAATTTAAAACAAAGGTCAAACTAAATGATACTAGCCCAAAAAGACTACCCATAATAATATATTTTAATATTTTATCAGTCTTTAAACCTAGAGCAAATATGCTATGAGCATTGATATACTTCTGATAAATTAAGATGACTAATATTGGAATAATTGTAAAAAATAAATCGACATAGGCATAGTTGTTTTTGGTGGCATTACCAATATTAAAAATAGCTATTATTGATTTTATTCCAGCTATGCCGATACTTTCTCCAAGATAAGAAAAGAATATAGTTACTAGTAATAATATGCTTAGGTTAATTACTGGATGTTTAATTTTTTGGCGTTCATTTTTATAGGTAGTTAAGATATTTATTTTCATATTTTAATTATACATATTTTATTTGTGATTATAAAATGCTTATTTATTATTAAAAATGTGAATAAATTAACAAAAAGATTAATTTATCCTAAAATACTTGTTGTCTTGGACTAACAAAATAAGATATTATATTCATATATAAGAAAGAAAGAGGGTAAAATTATGTCTTTAAAAGATAAAGAAACATTAGGTTCATTTATTACAAAGATACTTAATGGTACGGCTACGGCTATTGTGGTGGCTTTAATTCCTAATGCCATTTTGGCAACATTTTTAAAACCATTATTACCAAATGCGCTTGCTAGTGATTTCTTGCATATTGTGCAAGTATTTCAGTTCTTTACACCAATTATGGCAGGTATTCTAATTGGGCAACAATTTAAATTGACTCCGATGCAACAACTAGCAGTCGGTGGTGCGGCTTATATTGGCTCTGGTGCATGGGTATTTGCTCAAGCATCATTTGGCGGAGCAGCGGCTATAGGCATCTTCCAATTAAAGGGCATTGGTGATTTAATCAATACTATGATTACTGCTGGGGTTGCCGTTTTAGCAATCCGCATGTTCGGTCATAAATTCGGTTCCTTGAATATTATTTTATTACCGATTTTAATCGGTACAGGTATTGGTTATGTAGGGTGGTTATTATTACCTTATGTTTCATATATCACTAAATTTATCGGAGATATTATCAATTCATTTACTGTATTACAACCGATTTTAATGAGTATTTTAATTTCAATGTCATTTGCTATTTTGATTGTCAGTCCAATCTCAACAGTGGCCATTGGTCTTGCGGTTGGTTTGAATGGTTTATCAGCAGGTGCTGCTTCAATGGGTATTGCAGCTACAACTGCCGTACTTGTTTGGGCTACAATTAAAAATAACAAAGCTGGAGTTCCAATTGCGATTGGTTTAGGGGCAATGAAAATGATGATGCCTAATTTCTTAAAAAATCCAATTATCGGTGTTCCGATGTTAATTACAGCAGCTATCAGTAGTTTAACAGTTCCATTATTTAACTTGGTGGGTACTCCTGCTACTAGTGGTTTTGGTCTTGTAGGTCTTGTAGGACCAATCGCTTCATTACAAGGTGGTTGTGGTATTTTAATGATGTTGATTACTTGGATTGTTGTTCCATTTGCAGTTGGTTTTGCAGTTCATAAATTATGTAAAGATGTCTTGAAGTTATATGATGATGAAAAATTCATCTTTAAAGGTTAGGAGGATTAAAATGTTAGTATATATTGCTGGTGCTGGAGCGATGGGTTGTCGTTTTGGTTATCAAATTTCACAAACAAACAATGAAGTTATCTTATTAGATAATTGGGACGCGCATATTGATGCTATTAAAACTAATGGTTTACATATTGTCGGTGATGAAGATAAGATTGTTCCGATGAATATCATGAAGGCGGCTGAAGCTACTAAGACGGCTGATTTAATTATTCTTTTTACCAAGGCTATGCAACTTGATAAAATGTTAAGTGATATTAAACAAATTATTGGTGAACACACAAAGGTCTTATGCTTACTTAATGGTTTGGGTCATGAAGAAGTTATCCGTAAATATGTTAAAGAAACAAATATTTTAATGGGTGTTACTGTTTGGACAGCGGGTCTTAAGGGTCCAGGAACAGCCTTGATTTCAGGAACAGGAAGCATTAACCTTCAAAGTTTAAACCCAAGTGGCAAAGATGAGGACAAAGCTATTACAGCCTTATTAAATGAGGCTAAATTAAATGCTACCTATGATGAAAATGTACTGCCTTCAATATGGCGCAAGGCTTGTGTAAATGGTACGATGAATTCTACCTGTGCCTTGCTTGACTGTACTATTGGTGAATTTTTCGCAACAGAAACTGGTGTAGAATTAGTAAAGAACATTATCCATGAATTTGTGATTGTTGGTATTGCTGAAGGTATTGAACTTAATGAACAGGAAATTGTTGATTATGTATTAAAGGTATCAGTAGCTGCTGCTGCTCATTACCCTTCAATGCACCAAGATTTAGTTCAAAACAAGCGTTTTACAGAAATTGATTATATCAATGGAGCTATTTATCAAAAGGGTAAAAAACATCATATTGATACTCCATACTGCCATATGATTACTAATTTAATTCATTCAAAAGAATTGATTACTAAAGTTAAATAGTATTATAAAATTATAAAGTGAACCTTGATGATTTGAGCTGTACCCAGAATCCTGGACAAATTAATTAATTTAGTTATAACACATTCGAGTGGATGTTTCCCTAAATATGATGGGAGGCATCCATTTTGTTTTTGACTGAATGCGATTGTGATTGCATCATTTAAGCCATATCTATTATTTGGATTAAAATATCTTTCTACTTCAAATATTTTTTCTTTAATTTTTCATCGTTCCTTTTGGATCTACATTATAATATTAAAATATTTATTATTAGTTTATAATAGGAATATATAAAGGAGTGTCAATGTTAGAAAAAATATGTGGTCGCAATGATTTATTGCATCTAAATGATAATCAATTAATTGATTTATCAAAAGAGATACGCCAATTTTTAATTGACAGTATTGGCAAAACTGGAGGACACCTCGGATCTAATTTGGGTGCGGTGGAATTAACTCTGGCTTTAAACTATGTATATGACTTTCAAGAAGATGCCATTGTTTATGATGTTGGTCATCAAGCCTATGTGCATAAAATATTAACAGGAAGAAAAGAACAATTTAAGAATTTAAGAGAATACCAAGGTTTGTGTGCTTTTCCTAATATCAACGAAAGCCCCTATGATCATTTTGATACTGGTCATGCTTCGACTTCAATATCAGCAGCCATTGGCATTGCTAAGGCCTTTGAGCTACAAGGTAAGAAAAATCGCAGTGTGGCAGTAATTGGTGATGGGGCATTAAGTGGTGGTCTTGCCTATGAAGCATTGAACAATATCGGTAGTGTTAAAAATCCGATACTGGTTATTTTAAACGATAATGAGATGTCTATTTCAAAAAATGTCGGAGGGATGTCAAAATATTTAAGTTTAATGCGTACCAGCAAGCAATACAATTCCTTTAAAGAAATTATTCAAAATGGTTTAGATCATATCCCTTTTGTAGGTAATAATCTAAGTCGTGGCTTACGCAAAGCTAAGAATGATGTTCGTGATATATTTGTTGGAAAAGGACAATTATTTGAAACCTTCGGAGTTAAATATATTGGACCGATTGATGGTCATAATTTACCCTTGTTGATTGATATTTTAAATAATGTTAAAGATAGCGATGTTCCGATACTTTTACATGTAATTACTAAAAAAGGCAAGGGCTATACTTTTGCCGAGGAAAACCCAAGTAAATTTCATGGGGTAGAGCCATTTGATTATCATACTGGTGATTTTATCAATGGTTCCAAGGGCATTAGTTATACCAAAGTCTTTGGTGATAAACTAGTAAAAATGGCTAATAAATATGATGATATTGTCGCCATTACGGCCGCCATGAGCCAAGGAACAGGGCTAGAAAATTTTAAAGATTTATTCCCTAAGCGTTTTTTTGATGTGGGAATTGCCGAAGAACATGCAGTCACCTTCGCATCAGGTCTTGCGTGCAAGGGGATAAGACCAGTGGTGGCTATCTATTCAACTTTTTTACAGCGCTCCCTTGATCAACTGATTCACGATGCCTGCCTTGAAGATTTTCCAATTATTTTTGCCTTGGATCGCGCGGGAATTGTTGGTAAAGATGGCAAGACCCATCAAGGAATCTTCGATTTATCTTATCTTTCTTTTATTCCTAATTTAGTCATTTTGGCTCCAAGTTCTAAAGAGGAGTTAGAAATGGCAATGGAATATGCCTATCATCAAAAACATCCAATCGCCATTAGGTATCCAAGAGGCATAGCTGATAGTTATCAACACAATCAAGCCTTTGAACTTGGAAGGGGTGTGGAAATAAGGCATGGCCACAAAGGCTTACTTATTAGCTGTGGCAGTCTTTTGAAAGATGCCTTAAAGCTAGCAAATGATTTTGATTTGACCCTGGTTGATGCCAGATTTGTTAAGCCGCTTGATGAGGAATATTATCAAGAATTGACTAATGCCTACGATGTAATTATTACCCTAGAAGAAAATGTTAAAACTGGTGGTTTTAACAGTTTATTGCGAAATATGTTGAATCGTAAAATTCATGCCTTGGCACTACCTGATGATTACTTAGAACATGGTGATACCGATGTTTTGAAGCGGGTATTAGAATTTGATTATGAAGGTTTGAAAAAACGCATTACAACAATTATGAATGAGGAAGATTGAGTCCTCGTTTTTAATTAGTTATAGTTGACTAATATATTTATGGATATTATACTATTTAAGTAAGGTATGCCTAAATACCTAAAAGGAGAAAAATATGAAAAAGATTTTATTAGTACTTCTTAGTTTATTAATGCTTACTGCTTGCGGTAAAGCTAAAAATACTCAAATGAGCGGTGATAAATTAAAAGTAACTGTAACTACTTCATTTTTGGAAGATATGGTTAATGTTTTAGCAAAAGACTATGTTGAAACAACATTAATTATTCCAGCAGGTGAAGATCCACACACATACGAAGCTAAGCCCGAAGATAATGGCAAGCTTAAGAATGCTGAATTAGTACTTTATCATGGTCTTCATTTTGAAGGCAAGATGGTCGAGTTATTAAAGGCTGTAAATGGTGTTGAAGTAACCAAGAGTTTTGATAGTAAACAATTATTAACTATGGAAGAAGATGGAACTAAAATTACCGATCCACACTTCTGGTTTGATGTTGATCTATATAAATTAGCAACCACCGAAGCTGCAAAGGCGCTACAAGAAAAAATTACTGCCCACAAAGATGATATTCAAAAGAATTTAGATGCGTATTTAAAACAACTTGATGAATTAAAAGAATACAACAAGAGTGAATTAGGTTCTATTCCAAAAGAATCACGCATTCTAATTACACCACATGATGCCTTCAGTTATTTTTCAAGACAATATGATATTGAAGTTAAGGCACCTCAAGGGGTAAGCACCGATGCTGAACTTTCAACCAATGAAATGGCTGAAACAGCTAAATTCATTGTTGATCATAAAGTTAAAGCGATTTTTGCCGAATCTACAACCGATCCAACGCGTATGGAAAAGTTAAAAGAATCATGCAAGGCTAAAGGCTTTGAAGTAAAAGTTGTCAAGGGTGAAGGACAAGAATTATTTAGTGATTCATTGGCACCTAAAGGACAACAAGGCGACAGTTATATCGAAATGGTAAAACATAATGTTAAATTAATCGTAAGTAATTTAAAATAATGTAAGGGGGAGTTTATGAGTGTTATTCATGTTGAAGATTTAACTGCAGCATATGAAGCCACTCCAGTATTATGGGATGTAGATGTTGATATTGATGAAAACAGCATTACGGCCATCGTTGGTCCAAATGGTGCTGGTAAATCAACATTATTGAAGTGTATTTTGGGTTTTGTGAAACCATTATCAGGTTCAGTAAGCATCTTTAATAATCCACTTAAAAAAGTTTTAGATAAATTAGCTTATGTTCCACAACATTCGTCGGTAAATTGGGATTTCCCAATTACCGTCTTTGATGTGGTATTGATGGGAAGGTATCAAAGTATTGGATGGTTTAAGCATCCGAATAAACAGGAAAAAGCGAAAGCTTTGGCGGCACTTGAAGAAATGAAGTTAAGTGAGCTTAAAGATCGTCAAATATCACAATTATCAGGCGGACAAAGACAAAGAGTTTTTATTGCTAGAGCCTTGTGTCAAGATGCTGATTTATTGATTATGGATGAACCTTTAGCTGGTGTTGATAAAACAAGTGAGCGTATTATCATGAATAAAGTTAAAGAATTGAAGAAGATGGGCAAGACCATTGTTTGTGTTCATCATGATTTTAATACTTTAAGAGAATATTTTGATCATGTGGTATTAATCAACAAATATGTAGTTGCAAGCGGAGAGATTAACGAAACTTTAACACCAGAAAATATCAAAGCAACATACGAGGAACAGGCTAATGTTTGAAATACTGAAGTCATATGATTTTTTAGTGGTGGCAAGTGGTGTTACAATCTTAGCGATTGCAAGTGCGATGGTAGGCTGTTTTAGTGTTTATAAAGGACAGTCTTTAGTTGGTGATGCCATTGGGCATGCGGCATATCCTGGTGTAGTTATTGCCTTTATGTGTTTTCAAACTCGCAATCCCCTAGTTTTAACTTTTGGGGCAGCGATTTTAGGTATCGTGGCATACTTGACAATTCAATCAATCGTTAATAATAGTAAGATTAAACTAGATGCCTCGTTAGCCATTGTTTTAACGGGATTTTTTGGTTTAGGTGTAGTTTTAAAAACTTATACACAGGGTAATCCAGTATATGCAAATGCATCGCAAGCGGGTTTAAAGAATTATATTTTTGGATTGGCAGCCTTTATTATGAAGGATGATGTTGGAGTTATTTTAGGTTTTTCATTATTTGCGATTTTAATTATGTTTTTATTTTATAAGGAATTGGTAGTTAGTATCTTTGATCGTGATTATGGTCATAGTATCGGCATTAATTCTAAAGCGGTTGATTTAGTATTGTTGGTGATGATGATTTCACTTATTGCCCTTGGGTTAAAGAGTGTTGGGGCCATTCTCATTTCATCATTTTTGATTATTCCATGTATCTGTGCTAATCAACACAGCAAGAAGTTAAAAAATGTTTTAATTATTGCAGCAACAGTAGGTGGTTTTAGTTCATTTATTGGAACCTTTATCAGTTCAGCAATCAAGGGTTTTTCGACTGGTCCAACAATTATTTTGACAATGGGAAGTATAACTTTGTTGTCGATGGTTTTTGGTCAGTATGGTTTAATTAAACATTATTATATGAAAAAGAGGTATCAATCATGCAAGAAGTTTTGTTAGTGCTAATTATGACCTCGATGGCATGTGGGATTTTAGGCCCATTTATTGTGCTTAGAAATTTGTCAATGACTGCCGATGCCTTATCGCATTCAGTGCTGCTCGGCATTGTTGTGGCCTTTCTTTTCGTTAAGGATTTAGATTCGATATGGCTTACGGTTGGTGCGGCTTTTTTTGGATTATTAACAGTATTTGCGGTCGAAATATTATCAAAGAAGAATTTAGTTAAAAAAGATGATGCTTTAGGTATAGTCTTTCCAATGTTTTTTGCCTTGGCGGTCATCATTATTACCAAGATGTTTAGAAATGCCCATCTTGATGTTGATATTGTCTTAATGGGTAATCCGCTATTTGCACCATTTGTGCGAATGTTTGATTTGCCAAAGTCATTTGTGAATATGCTGATAATTTTTATCATCAATCTCATTTTTGTGGTGGTTGCTTATAAACCGCTTAAAATGTCAACCTTTGATGAGGAATATTCGACTTTACAGGGCATTAAAATGAATACCCTATTCTATGTCTTGATGACTTTAACATCACTTACTTGTGTAACGGCCTTTGATAGTGTCGGTGCCATCTTGGTTATTTCACTATTTGTTGCTCCTAGTGCCAGTGCCTATCTTATTACCAAGGATTTAAAATGGACAATCGTTTATACCTTGATTTTCGGTATCATCAATGTCAGCATTGGTTATTATTTCGGTACATTATGGAATGTGTCGGTATCAGGAATGTGCAGTATTGTTGGGATGTTAACCTGTCTTATTACAGTTATTTTTAATCCTAAGGGGGTTATTTATAAGCGTATTAAAAAATATAAAAATATCAATAAGTTAGGTAATGACTTAGTTCTAATTCATATTTATCGCCATTATCACAATACTGATGAATTGGGTTTTGATAGTATTCATCAACACCTTAATTGGAATGGTGCTAAGACTGAAAAGCATTTAAAATATTTATTGGATGAAGCGTTAATTGTTAAAAATAATCAATTAAATTTATATGAATTGAGTGAAAAAGGTTTAAATCATGTTAAAATTCTGTTAGGGAAATAATATGACTAATAATCGTGAAGACTATTTAAAAACAATCTTTAAACTCTATGAAAGAGAAGGTAAAGTTACCAACAAGATGATTGCGGAAAGGATGGGGATTGCCCCTGCTTCCGTATCGGAGATGCTTAAAAAATTACAAAAAGAGGGTATGATCATCATTGACAAGAATATGGTGATGCTTACTGACGAGGGCATTGAACGCACTAAGCGGGTTTTGAGTTGCCATCGACTTTGGGAAAAATTTTTATTGGAATATTTAGATTATAATTGGCAGGATGTGCATGAACAGGCAGATCTTTTAGAACATGTTACCAGTGATATGCTTAAAGATAAATTAAATGCTTTTTTAGCTCATCCGAAGTGTTGCCCACATGGCTCAATTATTTATGAAAATTGGGAAGAACCGATTGAAAAAGGTTTATATATGGGTGATTTAATCAAGGGTCAAAAGGCTGTAATTATTAGAGTTGAAGATAACCGTGAATTATTGGGATATATTGATCGCTTAAAGTTGATGCTCAATGATGAAATTGAAGTAGTTGAGCGTGATTCTTTTGACGGCTCATTGGTGATTTTACATAATGATGAAAAAATTAATATTTCTGCCAAGGCTCTTCAACATATTTATGTTAGGGTAATTAAAGATGAAAAGTAAAATATATTTAGCTGGTGGTTGTTTTTGGGGTATTGAAGCATATTTTAAGAAGGTTGTCGGTGTTTTATCAACAACAGTTGGTTATGCGAATGGCAATAGTAAAAGTACATCATACGAAAGGCTTAAATTAACCGATGATGCTGAAACAGTTGAAATTATTTATGATGATAATATCGTTAATGTTGCTGAATTGATTGAGCGTTTCTTTTTGATTGTTGATCCTTTTGCGATTAATAAACAAGGTAATGATATTGGCAGACAATATCGTAGTGGTATCTATTATTTGAATGATTATGATATGCGAGTGGCTAATTTTTATAAGCAATTAATTGAGGATGATAATCATCGTAAAGTAATGGTTGAGATTGTTCCTTTGCAACAATTTATTAAAGCTGAAGACTATCATCAAGATTATCTTGAATTAAATCCTAATGGTTATTGTCATTTAAATTTAGCAGCCTTAAATAAGCCCTTAAGTAGTAAAACTAAGGTATCAAATATTGAACTTACAAAATTAAATTTAGATGCTGAAAGTTTAGCTATAATGCTTCATAAAGATACCGAACATCCTTTTACTTCTGACTTTAATGATTTTAATGAAGAAGGTATTTATATTGATAAAATTAGTAAGGAGGCTCTTTTTTCTAGTGAAGATAAATTTGATGCTGGCTGTGGATGGCCTAGTTTTACCAAGCCTATTACAACCGATGCTTTAAGCTATTTTGATGATTTTACTCACAATATGTATCGAACAGAAGTAACAAGTAAAATTCAAGCCAGTCATTTAGGTCATGTATTTAATGATGGTCCTAAAGATAGAGGTGGGCAAAGGTATTGTATTAACGGTAAGGCGCTGGAATTTATTCCAATTTCAGAGCTTAAAAGCCGTGGCTATGGGAAATATTTAGGTTATTTTAAAAATTTTATTAATAAGTTTTAAATTTTCACAATTCTTACACAATTATTTAGTTTAATATAGATGGATAGTTTAATTATTTTTTCATTTTTGGTCCCTTTCGGGACCTTTTCCTTTTCTGAAGTTTGCTTTATGAATGAATAAATGGTAGTATATGTAAATGTTTAAATTTAGTTTTAGAAAAATTGTTATTTGTGAAATTATTATCGGTATTATGCTGATTGGAGTAATTGATGCTTATACTAGGAAGGATAGAGGTGCCATCCCGACAAAGTTGCAATCTACAATAGATACTAAGGTTATTTTAGATAAGAAGATAGACGAAATAAAACAAGAGGAGGCATTGAAAGAGCTTGAACTCCAAGCAGAATTAGAAGTTCAAACAGTATCGGGCAATATTCCTCAGGGATATGGTAATTTTAAGTCTTATATGGATTATGAAGTTATCAGCAATACTGACTCTTATCAATATCAACTTCAACAAAAAGCTAAGACAGGCGACTATGGTATTAGATATTATAACAATCTACCGATGGTTGCAGTTTCTTCTGCAATTGGCAGTGTAGGTTCAAAGATTAATGTAACCTTTTCAACTGGCAAGACTTATTCATTTGTGGTAGGGGATATTAAGGGTGGAACTGATTTTGCGAGTGCTGATGGTTCAGTAATCGAATTTATTGTCGATACCGACCAAGTCCCAGACTATATTTTAAATGCTGGATCCTATGGAGTTGTTTATGAAGGAACCATTGTTGATATTGATTAAAAGTATTCAAAAACCCTTATAATATAAGGGTTTATTTATTTACTGGCGTCCCCGAGCGGAGTCGAACCGCTGACCTTTCGCTTAGGAGGCGAACGCTCTATCCTACTGAGCTACGGAGACAACTACATACTATTTTAATACAAAATAATCATAAATACTATATTTTAAAGAAGATACCAAGTAAAGCGGCAATAAGGATAATGAATATAGGGTGGCAGTTTGTTTTTTTGAATAGTATAAATAGACATATACCGATAATGATATTAATTAAATTCGGTGCTGTACCATTTGAAAATGCCAAGATAAAAATAGGAATTAAGATGGCGCTAATCAAGGCAATTACCGTTGGTCTTAACAGATAGAAGATATTATTTATTTTTTGATTATCCTTGGCATTTTTTAGGAATTTGGAAATTAGGCAGATAATGATGATGCTTGGTAGCACTAATGATAGGGTGGCAATGATACCGCCTAAATAGCCAGCTACAATCGTTCCGACATAGGTAGCCATATTAACACCAACAGGCCCTGGGGTGCTTTCGGAAATAGCAATCATTTTAATTAGCATGTCCAAATTAAAATATTGGTAGTTTAAACCAAATTCTTTTAAGAAGGGTATCGTTGCTAGACCGCCACCAATCGCAAATAAACCAATTTTAAAAAATTCAATAATTAAGATGATTAGCTTATTCATGTTTAACCACCAAGCCTAAAATAATCAGTGTTATGACAATATAGATATTATTGATGGTTAATAATGAAACTAGTATTAGTACAATGAAATAGATTACAAGTTGAAGTTTATCTTTTATTCCTTGTTGATAGAGCTTGATAATTGAACTTAGCATTAAAACGGCCACAGCAATTCTAATGCCGTTTAAGGCGTGGATGACAATGGGTAAATTATTAAAATTACTGATTAGATTTGCCAGTATAATGATAATGATGATGCTTGGGGTAATCACTCCTAAAGTGGCAATAATACCACCTAAAAGTTTTTTTTGTTTATACCCGATAAAGGTAGCGGTATTTACTGCAATTACTCCTGGGGTTACTTGGGCAATCGCAAAATAATCCAATAATTCTTCATTGCTGCACCATTGTTTACGATCGACAATTTCTCTGGTCAAAAGCGGCAACATTGCATAACCACCCCCAAAGCTGAAAGCACCGATTTTAAAAAAAGTAGTAAATAGCGTTAAGTATAAACCCATAGCTAAATTATATATAAAAATTACTAAAAAATCTTGCGAAATATTTAAGATGTATGCTAATATCATTGTATATTGTTCCGTATAATCCTTTGAATATGGCAAAGGAGTCTCTACGTAGATACCGTAAATATCTACACTATGATAGAAACTTTCTTGTTTCTTGAACGCTTTTTTTATTTTTAGCGGTACGGAATTAAAGAAAGGAGTCTAAATGGACAGATTATTTAAACTTACTGAAAAAGGCACTAATATCAAAACTGAAATTATTGCTGGTATCACCACATTCCTTGCGATGGCCTATATCTTGGCTGTTAATCCAGGAATTCTTTCCCAAACAGGTATGAGTTTGCAGGGGGTCTTTCTTGCGACTGCTATCGCATCAGGCTTTACATCAATTTTAATGGGCATCTTGGCAAATTATCCAGTTGCTTTGGCACCTGGTATGGGCGTTAATGCCTTCTTTACTTATACTGTATGTTTGAAGTATGGTTTTAGTTATCAAGCGGCATTGGCTGCGGTATTCTTGTCAGGTTTAATTTTTATTGTAATTTCAGTTACTGGAATTCGCAAACACATCATCAATTCAATTCCGAAGGATATTAAATTAGCCATCGGTGCAGGTATTGGTTTTTTCATTGCCTTTATCGGTTTTAAAAATGCTGGCATTATTGTAGCAAACGAGGCTACTTATGTTGGTCTTGGAAATTTAAAAGATCCAGTAGTATTACTTGCAATTATCGGTTTATTCATTACGATCGTATTGATGCTTAAAAAGATTAACGGTGCGGTATTCATCGGTATTCTAGCAACAGCAATTATTGGAATTATAATGAATTATCTAGGTGTTGTCGGTAATTTTGCTGCTCTTCCAAGTATGCCTAAGGGTATTGTTTCTTTTACCTTTGACGGTTCTTTAATCGGTGCTTTTGCGAGTGGATTTAAGGAATTGTTCAGTCATGCGAATTTCTTTGTGATTATTTTTTCATTCTTATTTGTTGATTTCTTTGATACAGCCGGTACATTGGTGGCCATCGGCAATCGTATCGGGCTTGTTGATGAAAAGGGTGAAATGAAGGATGTTGAAAAGGCGCTTATTGCCGATGCTGTCGGTACGGTTGGTGGTTCAATGTTGGGTACATCAACAATTACATCATTTGTGGAATCAGGTTCTGGTGTGGCTGCTGGTGGTAAGACGGGTTTAACTGCTGTAACCACAGGTGTATGTTTCTTATTGGCAGTATTCTTTTCACCATTGCTTGGAGTAGTTACAAATGCTATTACTGCCCCAGCTTTGATTATTGTTGGTGTTTTAATGGCTCAACAATTAGGAGATATTAACTGGAAAGATTTGGCAATTAGCTTTTCAGCCTTCTTAACAGTGGTTTCAATGATTTTAACCTATTCAATTTCAGATGGCATTGCTGTGGGCTTTATCGCTTATACCATCGCAAGTCTTGCGGCAGGTAAGGTTAAAGATATTAAACCTATCGTGTATGTTTTAGATATTATTTTCATTATTTATTTCATTATTTAATAGGAAGTAAAGTTAATTTATTGAGTGGGTTAATGCCCACTTTTTATTTATATTAAGGCTATTTTAAGTTATGATTATAAGTATATTAGGAGGTTGTTGATGGAAATTGCTGAAAAGATATTGATTTTAGATTTTGGTGGTCAGTATAATCAGTTGATTGCTAGACGTGTGCGTGAACATAATGTTTATTGTGAGGTTCACCCTTTTGATTATGGTTATGAAAATATTGTAGCCTATAATCCTAAGGGTATTATTTTTACTGGTGGTCCTAATTCTGTTTATGAAGATGGTGCGCCCAAGGCTGATTTGCGTATTTTTGATTTAGGTATCCCAGTATTAGGTATATGCTATGGCTGTCAGTTGATGACGCAAATACTTGGTGGTTTGGTAATCAGCGCTGAGCGTGAATATGGTGAAGCTGAAATGACAGTTGATGTTGATTCGTTATTATTTAGGAATGTAGCTAAAAATTCTATTTGTTGGATGAGTCATACCGATCGTATTGAAAATGTAGCTGATGGTTTTAAGATTATTGGCTCAACCAAGGCTTGTAAGGCAGCGGCAGTTGAAAATAAGGATAAAGCTTTTTATGGAGTGCAATTTCATCCTGAAGTTTTGCATACCAAGGAAGGCGATAAAATACTTTACAATTTCTTATATGAAATTTGTGGTTGTGAAGGAAGATGGCGCATGGATGAATTTTCGAAAACGGCCATTAAAAAGCTGAAGGAGAAGATTGGAGATAAGAAGGTATTGTTGGCGCTATCGGGTGGAGTTGACTCCTCGGTGGCAGCTGCAATGTTGAGTAAGGCGGTCGGTAATCAGCTTACTTGTATTTTTGTTGACCATGGACTTTTAAGAAAAAATGAAGGTGATATGGTTGAAGAGGTATTTAGACATTTTGATCTTAATTTTATTAGAGTTAATGCTCAAAAACGTTTTTATGATAAGCTAAAGGGTAAAAGTGATCCAGAGATGAAACGCAAGATTATCGGCGAAGAATTTATTCGTATTTTTGAAGAAGAGGCTAAGAAGGTTGGGGTTGTTGATTATCTGGCACAGGGAACAATTTATCCTGATGTTATTGAAAGTGGAACCAAGACAGCCCAAACAATTAAATCACATCATAATGTTGGCGGGCTTCCTGAGTGTGTTGATTTTAAAGAGATCGTTGAACCACTTAGGGATTTATTTAAGGATGAAGTTAGAAAGGTTGGCAAGGAATTGGGTCTTTCAGATGAGTTGATTAATAGACAACCGTTCCCAGGCCCTGGCCTTGCGATTAGAATTATCGGTGAAGTTACAGAAGAAAAGGTTAAGATTGTTCAGGAAGCAGATTATATTTATCGCGAAGAATTACATAAGGCAGGTGTGGATAAGGATTTAGGGCAATATTTTGCGGCACTGACCAATATGAAATCTGTTGGAGTTATGGGTGATGAGCGAACTTATGATTATGCGATTGCTTTAAGGGCTGTGAATACCAGTGATTTTATGACGGCTGATGCGGCGATGATTCCTTGGGAAATTTTAAATAAGGTTACAAGTAGGATTGTGAATGAAGTTAAGCATGTGAATAGGGTGCTTTATGATTGCACTGGGAAACCACCAGGGACGATTGAGTTTGAGTAACAGTAATAAATATGATTCTGTTACAGAACCATTGAAAACGATGGGTTTAAGCGATTTGAAAGAGTGAAAACTGCCTTAGTGATACTATTTTGATACTAAAAAGCTGAAATAGCAGGTTCAAAAGGGAGTTGTTGAATTTAGGTGAATTCTTTAAAGCCTTCCATCATCTTGTTGGGAGGCTTTTGGGGAAATAGTGAATTCTAAATTGGAATTTTGAGGGAGAAGAAATGAGTATTTTATTCGATGAATTTAGGAGCATTTGCTTATATTTAAATAAAATCGGAATCGTGCCTACATTAATGGGTTCTTTAGGACTGGAATTTATATCAAAAGAAGATTGGAAACCATCAGATATTGATATTCATGTTCCGGGAGATCCAAGAGGCTGGGAAGCTCCTGATGAACTTAGAATTTATGATTGGGACAAAATAATGATGGTTATGGAAAAATTGGGATATGATTTAGTGGACATTCATGAGCATGAATTTCAAAAAAATGGAGTTAGTGTAGAATACGGTTCAATCGA
>JAXFOQ010000029.1:0-9780 GCA_034180345.1 Erysipelotrichaceae bacterium
CAGACCTCGATTTTGTTTCACACTTCCTCTAGCTCACACCTCACGATGGAAACCTTGTGCTTCACTAACACTTCGTTGATATGTACGCGTGTAAGGGACTTTCACCCTCTAGTTATATGCCATGCCTAGCACACAATAAAAAGCAATCTTTAACGATTGCTTAGACCTTAATAATTTTAGTTGCCCCATTTTTTTTCGCAAGATCAATATATTTTTGTAAATAATCATCACTGACTTCATTTTCTCCAATGACTTTAAGATTTTCTTCTCTAACTCCAAAGGGTCGATACTTAATCAATTTATAGTAACAATTATCTTTAATGATGCTAGCTACTTTACTGACTGTATATTCATTGGCTTCATCAAAACCTTCAAAAATAATGGTCCTAACTTCATATAATTTATCTTGTGATAATAAATATGATAAATTTTCAATGATTTGATTATTATGATACTTAACCAACCATTGATGAAATTGTTGATCATAGGCTTTAACATCAAGCATAACTTTATCGGTATATTTTAGTAATTCTGGGTACTTACTGAAATCTAAAGTACCATTAGAATCGACAAAACAAGTAAGACCCAGCTTTTTAACCTCTTTAAACAAGGCTGTTAAAAATTCATGGTGTAGGGTACACTCACCACCACTGACGGTAATGCCATCAATATATGGTGCGGTCTTTTTAATACGCTTAATTAAATCATCGACTGTTAGCTTTAAAATCTTTGGTGATGAATTATGCTTGCAAGTTTTAATACATTGATCACAATCAATACATATTTCAGGATTCCATAATACTTTACCCTTGCTTATTTTCAAGGCTTTACTAGGACAGGTTTTAACACAATCACCACAATTCAAACAAAAGTTTATGGTTTCGGGATTATGGCAAAACAAACAATTTAAATTACAACCTTGAAAGAAAATCGAAGTGCGGTTATGGGGTCCATCAACATTAGAAAAATTAATTATTTTATTAACACTAGCGACTAGCATCTTGTTTTTGAACTCTGCGCTCTAAGGCGTGAGCCTTTTCGTCTGCACCTTTACCAAAAACAGTAACATTATTTAGTGATTGACGCTTTTGGCGTAATTTTTCAATCTCACTCTTCTTAACTAAATAACCAGTAACTCTAACAACATCATTATCAGCTAAATAACCGCTAAAATAACGCAATCCACGCTTGAAAGAACCCTTGATAATATCCAAAATAGCATCAGGTGTACGCAAGAAAGTATTTTCAAATCTAAAAATATCACCTGTTCCAGTTGGGAAGTAACGGTGGAATTTTTCATTTACTGATAACTGATCCAAAATTTCAGGTTCAATCATAACTGGAATTCTAGTGCCTGGACTATCCTCCATACCATCGGTATCAATACCCACTTGAGCGTGTAGTCCATAGCGTTTATTAAGACCATATGGAGCTTCATGTTCATCAACGAGTTTTTGAAATTTATCCATAATCTTAAGTCCCAATTCAAGAGCATCATCATTAAAGCCAAAGCCCTTCTTAGGATCTTTGATACCCATTAAATGGTTAACACATTCTGCAAGACCAACAAGTCCAAACATACCAACGAAATTATCCAATTTCACAAAACCTTCCGTTACTAGATAATTACTCTTAAAGAAACTGCTATCTTCAACAATAAAACGCAGACGCTTATCCATATATTCAAATTGAAGTTTAGCATACTTATCAATGACACGATTAATAAAATCATCAGCATCCTTAGCTTCAAGTGATGCCTCGTATAATTTAATTCTTGGTAAAGTAAAACCTCCACCACCAAGTTTCAAACCGTTATAACAAGAGGCAATGGTGTAATCACCCCATTCTTTAGTAAACATTTTATGGTTCGCAAATGAAGGTTTTGCCGTCTTTAACATACAATCAATAGCTAGTAACGCAAAGGCTTCATCAGTTATTTCTGGATCGTATTTTAAGGTTAAATTAGGAATAGCCAACTGCATTTCAGCAGTTAACTCCATTAAAAGACGACCAGTAATTGTAGCCTTAGGACCAATATTCGCATGAACGAAAGAATCAGTTAAAGTCTTATCGATATATCGCAAAAAAAGTTTTAATTGTTTTTTAGCACTTTCTTCACTCTCTTTGACAACAAACGGCTCTAATAAATCATCAAGATTACCCAAATAAACAGGAAAAGTTGTGATTGAAGGCACATGTTGATACATAATCATCAAGCTATTTAAAGCCTCTGATAAATCATTGGCCTTCTCTAAATCTAAAAATTTAGAACCCTCATCAATTAAAAGTTGGTAATTAGGGCAAATATAACGCGGACGATAAGGCATCGGTCCTTCATTAAGATCGCAAAGAATACCCTTTTCTTTAGCCTCATAATATTCTTCAGAATATTTTAAACTATCATCAGTTTCTTCGCCAAGACGAGCCAAAGCACGCAACTTTTGATTATAAGTTAGCCCCTCATCAGCAATCAGTGTATAAGCCGCACTATTCTTCATATGTCTTCTCCCCCTTCATCATTTTTGATGTAGACATCACGCGGTTTAGAACCCTGCACAGGTCCTACCAAACCTTTTTTTTCTAAAGCATCAACTATCCTTGCTGAACGATTATATCCAATTCCAAATCTTCTTTGAAGCAAGGAAGTACTACACTTTTGAACTTCAATTATATACTTTACAACCTCATCATACAACGGATCATTCGAAATTTCATCATTAATGACTTGCATACCACCACTAGCGATACTTTCGAGTTGAAAATAAGAATCCTCATAGTCTGGTTTTGCCTGTTTTTTACAATAGTCAGTTAATTTATTAATTTCATCATCCTTAATAAATACCCCCTGTAATCTAATTGGGTTTAAAGTTCCAATCGGAGCATAAAGCATATCACCATTACCCAATAAGTCTTCAGCACCCTTGGCATCTAAGATGGTTCGAGAATCAACCTGACTAGCTACGCTAAAGGCAATACGACTAGGAATATTAGCCTTAATAACCCCTGTAATAACATCTGTACTTGGTCTTTGGGTCGCTACAATTAAATGAATACCCGCTGCACGAGCTTTTTGAGTGATTTGTTGGATGGAAGTTTCAACATCTTTACCTGCCACCACCATCAAATCTGCAAGCTCATCGATGATCACCACCATATAAGTTAAAAGTTCGCGTTTTTCTTCTTCACTACAAGTTTTATTCCATTCAATTGTCTTTTCGTTATAGCCCTCAAGATTACGAACACCACTTTTTGCCAGTAACTCATAGCGTTCTTCCATAATTGCCACCACTCTTTTTAAGGCATTGGCGGCTAAATTAGAATCATCAATTACAGGCCAAAATAAATGCGGAATATCCTTGTAAGGCAAAAATTCTACACGCTTAGGATCAATCAACATAATCTTTACTTCATCAGGTCGATGACGCATTAATAATGAAGAAATAATTGCATTCATACACACCGATTTACCCGAACCTGTAGCTCCAGCAATTAATAGATGGGGCATTTTATTAAGTTCACAAAAAATAGTATGGCCCATCAGATCCTTACCCAAGGCAATCAACAACGGAGAATTTTTCATCTTCGGTGGAACATTTTTAAATAACTCAATCATTTGGACAGGTATCGATTCCACATTAGGAATTTCAATACCGACAGCATTAAGTCCTGGAATTGGAGCTTCGATTCTAATTGATTTGGCAGCTAATTCCATCTTAATATCGTTTGATAAACCTAAAATTTTACTAATCTTAACTCCACGATCAGGTTTAATTTCAAACTTGGTAACACTTGGACCAATATGAATATTAATCAATTCGCTAGGAATATCAAAAGAATTAAGAATTTCAATAACTCGTTGTCCCTTAATTTCCGCTGCACTGCGATTGATCGATAATGAATTATTCTTAACCACAGCATTTAATAATGAAAGATTAGGTAAGCTATATCGTAAATTACGCTTTGGATACCTTATCATCGGCTCTGGGGTATCGACTTCTCTAGGGTCTTCATCAACTTCTTTAACAGAATTATGATCTTCAATCATAAATTCCTTAACCACTTCCTTCTTCTCATCGGCAATAATATTATAATTGCTGGTGGTTGGTCTTAATTCTTCGTATTGATTTATTTGTTTATTCTCAATGTCTTGGAGTTTCTTAAGATGGCGTTCTTCCATCTTTTCTTTAGCCTTTTCAAAAGGTCGCTTAAAAATTTCCATCGGGATAAACAACATAATAAAAATTAAATATAATACTCCTGTTATTAAGAAGGTACCCTCTTTAGCAAATAACACGCTTAAACCCGAATACAACAAAGCACCAATTAAACCGTCATTGATATTCACAATATCAATATTAATCAATTTACTTAAATCAAAGGCAAAAAAATTATCCAATACAGCTTTACCGATTATTCCATCTTCAATAAATAAACAACCAGTAAGTACAATAGCAATATTAAGTGATAATAGTCCTAGATAATATCTAAGATTAAATTTATGAAAGATAACTTTATCAAGGAAATAAAAAGCCAACGATAAATATATAACATAGTAAAAATTACCAAAAATATAACGGCTAAGATTATCGACACTGGCACCAAAAAGACCCATTCGCATAAAAGTAATCACAATCAAGGTAATGATTATAATTAAACCAATGGTATTTTTTACTTTATCAAAGGCATTATCTTGTATCTGCTTTTTAGTTCTTTTCTTTGCCATCTTATTCTCCAATATTTATTTCTACAATGGCAGGTAAAATCATTGGTCGTTTACCTATTTCCTTCAATAGATATTTAGTAATTTTTTCCTTAGCTTCCATCCGTACTGCCATATTTTCATATCTTTTATCCGCAACCGCCTCTTTGATGGTCCTAAGCAAGATATTACCAACCTCAGCAATTACATATTCAGCATCTTTAAGATAGATTACACCACGGCTTTGAATATCTGGCCCACCAATCAATTCTTTAGTTTTATGATTTAAAACTACCCCAATGACAATGGCACCATCAGTTGATAAGGTTTCACGATCTTTTAAAACCATCCCGCCAATATCCAAGCGATCATTACCATCAATTAAACTATCTTCAAGTTTAATAAAATCTTTAGTGGACTTCAAACGACCATTTTCAAAACTAGCAATTTGTCCATTATCTAAAACTACCACTTTATCAGGGGTATAACCCATTGAAACCGCAACATTGGCATTCTCTATCAAGGCACGGTAATCTCCCTTAACTGGAATATAATATTTCGGTTTTAAAAGATAAAGCATCATCTTCAAATCTTCTACCGAAGCATGCATACTCAATACTTCTTTAGCCTTTACTTTAAAGATATTAACCTTAGCCTTATATAAGTCATCTTCCATCTTGGCTGCAGCCTTTTCGGTTCCTGGCACAACAGGAGATGCAATAATGATTGTATCGGTATCTCTAAATTCAATTAAATTATCTTCACCAATGGCCATCTTGTGTAATTTCTTAAATACTCGATTACCAGAACCACCTACCAAAACAAGTACATCTTCATCACTGTTATTAAATTCCTTCTCAGAAATCATTTTTGAACTATTCAAATGATAATAACCTAATTCATTAACCATTTTAAGAATTTGCATCTGATCACGGTCATGAACAAAGACACGGCGTTGATATTTGTATGCAAGCTCCAATATTTCAATGATACGATATAAATTTTGTTTATATACCGATACCACAATTCTTCCTTGGGCAGTTTCAAAAAACGGTTCTACCGTAGAGCTTATCTTATGTCTTGGAGAAGTATAGCCACTTCTTACCGCACCTACCGATTCACTCAATAGGGCTAAAACACCATTTTTACCAATATCATTAATTACATTAACATCACCCGCAAAATTAATATTCAAATAATCATAGTCAAAGATATATTCGCTAGTATATACTATTGAACCATACTTAGTATTGATTGCTAGACCGATACCATCGGCAATACTTTGCATAATTGGGAAGGTAATAATCTTGTGTTTACCAATATTAAAACTTCCATTGCGACTAATAACCTTAACCTTATTTTTAAGTTTATGAGAAGTTAATTCCTTTTCAATAATCTTGGCGGTAAGGGCTGTAGCATAGACATCAAAGACAGCATCCTTCAACAAATATGGTAAGGCCTTCATCACATCATCATGTCCATGAGTAATAAAAATACCCTTAACACGATGTTTATTTTCAATTAAATATTTAAAATCAGGAATAATACTTTCAACACCTAATTGTTCTTTTGGATCAGGATATTTTAATCCACACTCAATCACAAAAATATCATCTTCAACTTCCACAAGATACATATTTTTGCCATCTTCATCCAAGCCTCCAAGTGCTAAAATTTTTACATTATCCATAATATTCACTCCTTCTATACTTTTTTAATTAAACGACCATTCATTGACCATGATAAGCATTCGGTTATTTCCACCAAGACTAAATCACCAATTTTAATATCATCACCAGTAAAATTAACCAATTTATTTTCACGACTATAGCCACTGAAGACCTTATCGTTTTTCTTAGAAGGACCATCAACCAATACTTCTAAAACCTTGCCGAAATATTTTTGACTATTCAAATTAGCATAATAACTAACCTTTTCATTCAGACGCTTTAATCGTTTTTCTTTAACTTCTAAATCTATATTATCATCCATCTTAGCTGCAGGTGTACCCTCACGCTTAGAATAGATAAAAGTATAGGCATTATCAAATTGACAATGATCAACCATCTTGAGTGTATCTTCAAAAGCTTCATCGGTTTCGTTAGGAAAACCAACAATAATATCCGTACTAAAAGTACAACCAGGAACATTGGTTTTAATCTTATCGAATAATGTTTGATAATCACTGGCCTTATATCTTCTGCCCATACGCCTTAATACTTCATCATTGCCACTTTGCATCGGTAAATGAATAAACGGCATAATATTATCATAATCACGAATCGCTTCAATCATTTTATCATTAAAATCCCAAGGATGGCTAGTCATAAAACGAATTCTAGGAATATCCGTCTTGGCAATCGCCACCAATAAATCACTAAAATCATAGCCCAGTTTTAAATCTTTACCATAGGCATTGACATTTTGTCCAAGTAAACATACTTCCTTATATCCATCAGCAACCAGCCCCTTTACTTCATTGATAATATCATCTATCAATCTCGAACGCTCCTTGCCTCTAGTATAAGGGACGATACAATAGGTACAAAATTTATCACAACCATACATAATATTAACCCAAGCCTTATGACTTAAATAACGATCGGCAGGTAAATTTTCAACAACCTCGCCCTCCTTACTAAAGACTTCAACCACCTTTTCCTTGGTAAAATTAGTTTCAGCCAAAAGTTTCGGTAGAGAAATAATATTATGGGTGCCAAAGACAAGGTCAACTTGATGATACTTAGACAAAATGATTTTAACCATTTCTTCTTCTTGAGCCATACAACCACATAAACCGATAATTAAATCGGGATTATGACGCTTTAAATGTTTAAGATTTCCCAATTCTCCCAATACCTTATCCTCAGCGTTCTTACGAATAGCGCAAGTATTCAATAAAATAAAATCAGCCTTTTCAATTTCTTCAGTTTCTTCATAACTCATAATTTTAAGCATGCCACGAATGGTTTCACTATCCGCAACATTAGCTTGGCAACCATAGGTCCTAATATAATATTTTTTATTTCTGCCCAGATGCTTATACTCATCAGGAACAGTAAAAGTATCCCTAATATTTAAAGTGCTTTGTCTTGTTCTTCTACGCGCTTGTAGTTGACTTGGTAAATCGTATTTATCTATTTTTTTCATAATTTCTATCTCTTAAAATATACTGAATTGTATCATAAAATAACAAAAACCTAAAGGGTAGTAATTTCCCGGCTTCACCAGGTGGGTATTCTGTGTTTTGTTTAAGGTTTCTTTTCAGAATCACAACACAAACCAACGCAAATTCCCTATTAATACATGTAGGAAATACATATGCCCTTTAGGTAATTACATTATAGCTATTAACTTTTAATATTTTAAGTCTTGACATTAATAAAATAATTATTTGATGAAATGTTGTAAAAACTCCTTAGTACGCCTATTTTCAGGATTGGTAAATATTTTTTCAGGACTGCCACTTTCCACGATAACTCCACCATCCATAAAGACAATCTTATCAGCGATGTTTTTTGCAAATTCCATTTCATGAGTAACGATAATCATTGTTAAACCCTCCTTGCGCAATTCCTTAATCACTGCCAAAACATCCTTGACCATCTCTGGATCTAAGGCACTTGTTGGCTCATCAAATAATAAAACCCTAGGTTCCATACAAAGAGCGCGGGCTATAGCTACGCGTTGTTTTTGACCACCAGATAAATTATCGCTGGTAGCATAAGCAAATTTATCCATGCCAACCTTTTCAAGATACTTCATCGCTCTTTTGGTGGCTTCTTCCTTACTGATATTCAAAACCTTCATTTGGGCTATGGTACAATTTTTGATTACTGTCATATTTTTAAACAGATTAAAAGATTGGAAGACCATGCCTACCTTAGCCCGATATTTATTAATATCACCAAGCTTATTAATATCTTTACCCTCAAAAATAATTTCCCCCTGATCGTGGGTTTCCAATTTATTAAGACATCTTAACAAGGTGCTTTTGCCCGAACCACTGGCTCCAATCAGACATACTATTTCTTTTTCTTCAATACTAAAGTCAACACCATTCAATACTTTTAAATGGCCAAAATTTTTATGTAAATTTTTAATTTCCATCAATTTCATAGTTTCACCTTAACCTTTATATGTTTATTAACAATGGATGTATCAGAACTTGGGTAGCTAGATTTGGTGTTATTTAATTTATTTTCGATATATTTCAAAACATTACTAAAAATAATCGTCAACAACAAGTATATTAAAGCTGTAACTAGAAAAGTTTCCTTATACTTAAAAACACTGCCAGCAATCGAACTTGATTGAAAGAATAACTCCGTAACCGAAATAACATTCAATACCGAACTATCCTTGATATTAACAATCAATTCATTGCCCATGGCTGGAAAAGAATTTTTAATCGCCTGAGGAATAATGACATAAAGCATAGTTTGAATACCACTCATTCCCAAAGAGCGAGCAGCCTCCTTTTGTCCCTTGTCCACCGCCTGAATACCAGCTCTGATTATCTCTGACATATATGCCCCAGTATTAATAGAAACAATCACCATTCCAGCTATTAAGGGTGTCCAATTAACAATCGGTCTTAATGAATGATAGATAAAAACAGCCTGTACCATCATCGGTGTACCTCTAAAAACCTCAATATAGAGTTTTGATAAAAACATTAAAATTTTTTTACTTAGTCTTTTTAATAAATGGCTATCAGCTTCAATTTCAACAGCTCTAAACCCACCAACCAAAAGACCAATAAACAAACCAACCACAGTACCCACAATCGAAATTATTAAGGTAAATTGAAGGCCATAAACAAATGATAGCCAATATTTATTAAAAATATTAACTGCTGTTTCTAAAATATTTGCGCTTAATACTAACATAATTATTCACTTGCGGGCTGATTTTTAACAGCCTCAAACATATATTTATTCCTGGTATATTCTAATTAACTCATCTAATTAATGTTGATTAATGAATATACATTCTCCTTTTCTACCAATCTTTTATTAAACAGTGATTGGTTAACTGTTATTAAACTTTGTAGAATTGAAATGTGTGAATGTGGATTT
>JAXFOQ010000008.1:0-8566 GCA_034180345.1 Erysipelotrichaceae bacterium
CGAAATTTCATTTCTTCTGTTATAATTAGTTTCATATAGAAAGCCTCTCTCTGATAATTTTGGTTTGTCGTTAAACTTATTTTACCAGATGGCTTTCTATTTTTTTAGTTTTTTGTCACATATCTATTATCTCTCAACAAAAAAAACATTTCCTCATTTATTTATATATCTAAGACTACTTATAATTAAAACATACTAATAAACTATAATTTAATTATAATATTTTTCACCACTGGATAAACTATCGACAACAAGACCGCAATAATAATGGTAAGTCTTGAAAAGAACAACGACATAACATATTGAAAAGATGGATTTCTCTTAATTTTTATCGGTTCGAGCTTACCTGTTAAAATTATAAATATCGAAATAAGATAAATAAAAATAAAGGCTCCTGTAGTAATGTAATAATTAGCTGCTGGTATATATTGTAAGCCGATAAAAAAGGCATTAAATAAAATATGAATAAAAATAGCTGGCTGAATAGATTTATGGCGCAAAGTAATTCTAATCAAATAAAACGACAAAACGAAGGCTAAAATAATCTCTCCAATACTTTGATTACACAACCCATAAATGATAGAAATAGTTATAATCGCAAAATAATTGCCATAACGACCAAGACTTCTTAAAAGAATCCCTCTAAAGATAACCTCTTCAATAAAAGGTGTTACAAATACAAATAAAAAGATATAAATATAGTTAGATAAAAATTCTTCACCCTGTGTTAAACCGATCGGATAAAGTAAACTTCCATAGATTGGGAAAAATTCATTGACAATAGTCATCGTAAACATCAATAACGAACATATCGCAATTAAAATAATCGTGTGATAAATCAATTCATGAAATTTAATTTTAGTGGTTTTAAAAAACGAGGAAAAACTAACATTCATTACCCGCTTAATAATTAAAAAAGGTATAAAAGAACCAAACAATATAACAACAAGTTTAATACCGATATAAATATAATTCTTATCAATACCGATATTAGCTCTGATAGGAATAAACTTAAAATAAGTGTCTAATATAAACGGTAAGTACAATAGTGCCAGAATATAAAAAATAAGCGATAGACCTATTAAACTAAATTTAGCGACAGTTTCTTTTTTAGTAACATGTATTTCTCTTTTTTGCATAAACACATTCATTATATAATAAATTGATACCAAATGTAAAAATTGGGCATCATTCACAATTTATTCACAATTATTGTAGATAATGGTTAAAAGGAGGAAATACTATGAATAAAAATTATCGTTTAATGACAGGTATAGTTATCTTAGCTCTATTATTCGGTGCTATCGGAGGATATGCTGGAAGCAAAATATATGATTTAAGACATCCTCGCACAGCAATTAAAACATCAGAGCATTCTATTCAAAATGTAAATTATTCAACACAAACCAGCGATGTTAAAAAAGCAATAAAAGTTGCCTACGATGCAGTGGTTGAAATTAGTACCAGTATCTCTCGAACAGATATTTTTAACCAAACATATACATCAGGCTATGCTGGAAGTGGTGTCATTGTATCAAGTGATGGTTATATTGTTACCAATAATCATGTGGTTGTTAATGAAAAGGCTAAATTAACCGTAAAATTATCTAATAATAAAAGCTATGAAGCTAAAATAATCGGGACTGATCCTAAGACAGATCTTGCCCTTTTAAAAATTGAGGCTCAAGATTTAACCTTTGCCAAGTTCTCAGACAGCGATAAGGCAGAAATTGGTGATAATGTTATTGTTATTGGCAATCCTTTAGGCAATGGAACATCAGTTACCACAGGAATTATCAGCGTTAAAGATAAGATGGTTACTGTTGGTGATGAAGTTCAAGATCTAATCCAAACAAATGCCGCTGTAAATCAAGGTAATTCTGGTGGTGGTTTATTTAACATCGGTGGTGAACTGATTGGAATAATCAATTCTAAAAGTAGTGGGAACGGTATTGAGGGTATGGGCTATGCCATTCCATCTAATGTTACTGTAAGTGTTATTGATGAATTGAAACAATATGGTTATGTTAAATCGCGTGCCACACTAGGTATCACAACTACGAATATTCAAAATAATCCTCGTTATGAAGATGGGTTATATATTGTTAATGTTATTGAAGATACTGCTGCGGATAAAGCCGGACTTAAAAGAGGAGATCTAATTAAAAAGATCAATGATACTGAGGTTAAAAGTTATTCAGAATTAAGTTACGAATTAAAAAAATATAAGATTGGCGATAATATTAAAATCACCATCATTCGTGATCAAAAAGAAAAAGTCTTCGATATTAAATTAGAAGAAAATCATCAAACCAAACAATAGAGATATTTTGTGCTATTATTGAATTATGATTTATTATGATACAAAAACAGGAAATGTATTAGCATTCTTAAATAAAGTTAACGCTGTACATAACATTGATTTTGAAACAATCAATGAAAACACAAAGTTAGATGCTGACGCACACTTTATCACCTACACTATTGGCGATGGTCAATTATCTAATGAGGCTAAAAAGTTTTTAGCTGATAACTTTAAATGGATAAAAACTATTTCTAGTAGCGGCAATGATGAAAGACATCCTACGACCTATGGTTTAGCGATTGAAAAAGCTGTTACAGCCTACCCTAATATTGAAAAGGGTATTCGCTTTAACCTAACTGGCAATGATGAAGATATTCAAAATTTTATTGAATTAATCAAATAATAATAAAGGCTTGATTTAACATATCAAGCCTTTATTTTATTATCATGACTTATCAGAGATTAATACTATTCATCTTCCTTTTTTGCAGCTTTAATTACCTTTTCTGCAATATGATTAGGAGCTGGTTCATAACGATCAAATTCAATAGTATATGATCCTCTTCCCTGTGTCATTGATCTTAATTCCGTTGCATATTTTTGCATTTCTGACATCGGTACTTCTGCCTCGATTTTTTGTTCATTATCATCAATCATATTCATACCAATAATCATTCCTCGGCGCTTATTGAAATCACCGATGATTGTTCCGGTAAACTCTTCAGGAACAACAACTTCAGCCCTACCTATCGGCTCAAGCAATATCGGCTTAGCATTAGGCATGCCATTTTTATAGGCAAGTCTTGCGGCTGCCTTAAAGGCAATTTCTTTAGAATCAACCTCATGATAACTGCCGTCATAAAGTATGGCCTTAACTCCCACAACCTTATATCCCGCAAGAACACCACTTTCCATGCATTCACGCAAACCTTGTTCAACCGCAGGGAAATATTGTTTAGGAACAGCCCCGCCAAATACTTCTTCATCGAAGATCATTTCTTCTTGATCGCTTGGTTCAAAACGAATCTTAACATGACCATATTGGCCTGCACCACCAGATTGTTTTTTATGTTTTCCTTCAGCTTCCACTTTGGTTCTAATAGTTTCACGATATTGAACCTTTGGTTCTTCAATATTAACTTCGACCTTATATTTATTTTTTAATTTATTTAAAATAACATCTAAGGCTTGATCACCTAAGGCATATAAAATTTGTTGGCGCGTTTCTTTGTTGATGAAGAAATTAATCGACTTATCCTCTTCTAAAATTCTAGCAAGAGCCCCACTCATCTTATCTTCATCAGCCTTAGTCTTTGGAGAAATAGCTATCCCTAACATCGGTTTTGGAAAAATAATTTCATCTAATAATACTGGCAAGTCTTTTGTGCTTAGGGTATCATTAGTTTCAGCATATTGTAGCTTAGTAACAGCACCGATGTCGCCAGTGAATAACTTACCCACAGCAATTTGGTTTTTACCTTTAATAATAAATACTTGTGATACCTTTTCTGTTTGCTCTTTTTTAAGATTGTAAACAATTGAGTCCGAAGTCAAAATACCACTGGTAACTTTAATGTAACTAATTTTACCCACAAACGGATCAACAATAGTTTTAAATACACGGGCGCTAAATTTTTCTTGTTCGGTTGTTTTTAATTTAATAACCTCACCACTAATATTTCTAGCTTCAATTTCTCCTTTTTCTTCATAACTTGGGAAATATTCAGTTATTAAATCCAAGATTCTTTCAATGCCTGTAACATTAATGGCACTTCCACAATATACAGGTCTAATCTCACCACTTCTAACACCAATACATAAACCCTTAGCAACTTCTTCTTCATCAAAATTTTCGCCACTAAAGAATTTTTCCATCAAACTATCATCACTCATCGCAATGGCTTCAGCTATTTGATTATAGTAATTATCAACAATATCCTTTAATTCTTCAGGCACCTCTTGAGGAGTCTTATTGTCAATATAATACCAAGCCTTTTTTCTAAGAATATTAACTGAACCAATAACCTTTCCAGAATGTACAATTGGTAATTCAAAAGGAATGACAGTCTTACCAAAGTGCTTTCTCAATTCTTCATAAACATTTTCAAATGAGGCATTTTCTTCATCAATCTTATTAATAAAGAAAATTGTTGGTAGTTTTCTTTTAGTAACTTCCTTAAAGGCTTTTTCTGTTCCTGATTCCACACCCTCTTTAGCATTAACTACAATTAAGGCATTATCACTTACAGTTAAACCTTCGAGCATTTCACCCTCATAATCTAAATATCCTGGAGTATCAATAAAATTAATCTTGCAGTTCTTCCATTCCACTGGAGCAATTGCGGTATAAATTGATAAACCTCTTTTAATTTCTTCCGAATCACAATCAACAACGCTATTACCATCGATAGCCTTGCCCATTCGATCAATAGCCTTGGTAAAATATAAACTAGCCTCTACAAGTGAGGATTTACCACTGCCAGAATGACCTAATAAACAAACATTTCTTAATTCTTTTGCTAAGTAATCTCTCATTTCATCCACCTATTTCAAATACACTTTCAATTCTTCAAAACATTCTTGACGCACATAATGGATAGCCTTGTTACCATCATTATCTAAAATATCTTTATCAGCGCCTTTATTTAAAAGATAAATCACCAAATCAACATAGCCCCCATAACATGCGCGCATCAAAGATGTGCAACCGTTATTATCTTGTTTATTTAAATTAGCACCCTTGGCAATTAAATAATGAATAACATGAACTTTAAAAGCTAGGACAGCTTCCATGATTGCTGTACGACCACGAATATCTTGCGCATCAACACAAGCTCCATGTTCAACCAAATATTCAACAACAGCTTCATGTCCTAAAAATGCAGCACGCATTAGGGATGTGCGCTCATTATTATCGTGTGAATTAACATCGGCTCCAGCCTCAACTAAAGCCTTAACAATTGCTAAATGACCTTTTTTAGCAGCACCCATCAAAGCGGTTTTATTATTTTTATCACGCGCTCTGACATCAGCTTTGTTTTCTAATAATAAATTAACAATGTCAAGATAGCCGCGTTTAGCTGCACGCATTAACGATGAGCGACCATCACCATTGGTAATATTTACATTAGCCCCTTGTTTGATAAGTTCTTTAACCTTATCATAATCGCCTGTGGCACAGGCATTAAAGAAATCTTTATTGATTTGATCCATAATTATTCCCTCCTTTTAGTATCAAATAAATAAAAATGAACATAACAATATGTCCATTTAAAAAATAAATTCACGCAAGCAAAGTACTCCTAAGCCAACTTTGAGTTCATCAATATATTTTAAGTAATCATATATCATGGGATAGTACCTCCTTGTTAATATTATTGTAACCGCTATCATTGAATATTTCAACAAATATTTTCATGAAAATATTTTCAATTAATTAACGACTATATTTATTAAGCTCGGATATATATAAATCATAATCATTCATCATTTGGTAAACATGATGATAAAAAGATTTACTGTGATTTTGAACAATCAAATGTGCTAGTTCGTGAACTAAAATTGCCTTGATAATTTCAGGTTTAAAGTGAATCAATTTAATATTTAAATTTATTTTTTTATCTTTGGCTTTACAACTGCCCCAAAGACTTCTCATTACTTGATAATGATAATTTATAGTATCTATATATAGATATTTTTTAATATACTCAAGATAGGGATGATGATGATTATTCAAAATAATTTCATTGAGTTCTTTTTTCATATATCTATAAAAAACATTCAAAACACTCGCATCGTCATTTTTTAAAGAGGAAATAATAATGGTGTTATTATCGATTTTTAAACTGCTCCGACCCTTAAGTCTGATTAAATTATAGGCCTTACCTAAATAATAAATTCGATCACCATTAATACGAAGATAACTTATCTTTTGCTTTTCAGCAATCAATGTCAGCCTACTGATAATTTTCTTATAATTATCATCGATAAAACGATATATTTCTCTATCACTAAAAAAATAATTGCAGTTAATAATTACCTTATTATCAACAATTTTTAGATATACATTTTTTATTCTTTTGCGATTGACCACTAATTCAAAGGGATAATTGTTCATTTTGACCATATTCCCTTATTTAATCTTTTGGCATGCGCTTGTAAATTGATTAATTCATCCAAATATTTATATTTGCCCTTGATATACTTTATTTCGGCATAACCATTTTCTACTAAATTCTTTTGGACTAAAACACCATCGGCAAACACCCACATTAAATGACGGTTATATTTATCGGTTTTGGTACTGTTACCATCATATTCAAGCTCAATAATAGCTGCTTCTTTAAGAATTTTGCAGGTATAAGCACTGGCCTCGGGTCCATAAAACTCAATTTTTTCTTTGTTATTTTCTGGGGTATTAATCGCTAAAAATCGAACCTTAAAAATTTCATCGTCAATATTAAAAACAGCAGTGTCGCCATCAACACAATTGTTCAATGTTGCTTTATAGGCATTTTTTGAAGGTGAAATTATTTTTTTGCTAACAAAAAAATAGCTAAATACAAAAATTACCAAGAAAATAAACAGTATTGTTAATTTGAATTTCATTTTTTCCCTTTTATTTTGCATATCTATTAATATCCACAAATCTTTATAATCCTATTATATAATGATTTTGCATTAAATATGTCGAGATAAACTTAAATTAAATAATTCACAATATCCAATCTACAAAATAAACAATTTAACCGCTTTTGTAGCAAAAATATTTTTACATCACAAATAAAATAAACCATCTTAAAAGATAGCTTATTTTTACCTCTCATTATCAACCTTAATCGGCGTAAGCAATTAAATTTTATTAATTTAATACAGATAATGAACGCATCACTAAATCTATATCTCTATTTTCTAATTCTTGAATAATATGAAGATATATCTTTTGAGTTGTATTCATATTTGAATATTCAAGTCTTCTAGCCAAAACTATCAATAAATATTGCCTATTTTCAAAATTCATCAGTATTTTTATTTGGAAGATAAAAAATAAAATATGAAAATAAACCGTAAGTATAATGAACATATAAATTTATACAAAAAGTACGAATGTTACTTCTATGGCTTATTTTCTTAAAGTTGCTAAACAATATAATTGCACTTATTCATCTATATTTAAAAGCTTATGTTCTCTTGATATCAAAAGTACTGAACATCGTGGTTTTAAAAAGCTTGGTAACCTCAATTCTTTAATCGCTTCCAAAGCTAGGCATCATCTTAACTATTTCATTTGATATTTCTTCAAATTTTTCTTTATAATTTACACCACCTATATCAATCTTATTTATATGTTTTTGCAAAATCTCATTAATTTCTTCACACAGAATTTCCTCTTGGAAGTTATGCTCTCTAAAGGTAATATTCTTTTGGCATTTTATTCCCTCCATTTCTTTTTTTGTCTGCGTTTTTTGACAAAAAAGGAGGACTTCTGCACATAGGCATAATAAGTCCTTTGAAATGGAAGAAACTTGCTCTTTCCTTATATTTTAAATTTGATTTTTTATGATATTTACAAGTATCAAAAAAGTCTATTGTTTTTTTCTATATGAATAACAGACCCTAAATAACACATAGCAATTACCTCCATTATTTAATCCATTTTTCTTTTCCTCTCATAAAATGATTAATGTTAAATCATTCCTGCTTTTTCAAAATGTTTTTTAAGTATTCTTATTGCAACAAATGCTCCTATGCAAGCAAGAACAAAAGTTATCAAGCCAAATCCTACTGCCCACGAAACTTTGAAATAAGATAATGCTTCATTTATTTGTGCTTCACTCATTTTCCATTTTGATGCTCTTTCCACAAAAGAAGCTGTCCCGAATAAAAACACAGGAATTACTGTTCCTAAAAAATCTGCTAATGCAAATGTTCCATATCCAATAATCATTCGTCCCTTGCTCTCATAATTTCCTATAATCAAATCACATATAATTCCACCGATTACAGCAAAGACTGCATGAGGCAGATGTCCTCCTGACAACGCAATTAAACCAAGAAGCGTTCCTGATATTGTAAATACGCCCTTCTTTTTAACTTTCAAAGCCATAAGGATATAAACGACAGCAGCTATCATAAAGCTAACTCCTGAAGCAATAAATCCTCCAATCACTGTTGTTGCCATAGCAAATGCAACCGCCATGTATATGACAATTCCAATTGCATTAAAGATTCCGATTGTAATAAAATCACGACCATTTAATT
>JAXFOQ010000009.1:0-29571 GCA_034180345.1 Erysipelotrichaceae bacterium
AAAAGATAACTATATAGAAAACAAGTAGTTTTGATGAAATAGTTTGAAAATTAAAACTGTTATAAAAGTTATTGTAAAGGATCTTTGAAAAGTGAATATGTGTACGAAGAAAACAACTATCCTTGATAGTTTGAATATCAATGAAAGATTTGAATTAGAAATCAGCGAAGTAAAGCTGGATTATATTCTTGTTCAGTCGTTAAAAGATGATAAATAACACGGAGTAATTTACGAACGCAATGTCCTTGCGCACAACGAGGAGTCTTACCTTCATTAATTTTCTTGTTATAATATTCTTTGAAGACAGGATTGTTATCAATTACAGGTACTATGATCTGATAAAGAGTTTTGCGAAGATACTTAGATCCTTTCTTAGAAATCTTGGTCATCGATGCATTATATTGACCTGATTGATAAACAATCGGATTCACACCAGCGAAGCGAATGACTTTATTGCTTGAAGAGAAGCGCTTAATGTCACTGAGCTCGCTGATAATAGATATTCCTGCAAAGTGGGAAATGCCAGGAATATAAAGGATAGGAGAGTTTAGATTTTTACTAAATTCTTCTATTTTCTTATCTGCTTCTTGAATATCATTATCAATCATTTGAATTAGTTCAACTAAATGTTTGATTTCCATTTCAAGAGTAGGGCTAGGTTGTCCGACTGAAGATTTAGCCAATTCTTTAAGTTGTTCAGCAGTAAATGAAACAGTTCTTCCTCTACCTTTTGGTTTGAGTACATTATGAATCTTATGAATATCGGTATTTGCGATAGTATCAGCGCTTTGAAATTCAGAAAGTAAACGCATATATGCACTACCATAAGAATTGGAAAATAGAGAATTAAATTCAGGAAAAACGATGTCGATGCATTTTTGAAGACGTGCTTTATGTCTTTGACAAGTCTCCTTCATATTGTGATGATAGCGCGTTAATTCTCGCATTTCATGGTAATCGAAATCAGATTTTTTGACAGTACGATATAAAGAGGGGCTTTGAATCACTTGAGCGATAAATAAAGCATCTTGTTTATCAGTCTTGGTAGTTTTCATTAGAGCTTTTCTAAAGGCATCAGTAGATATCGGATTAATCATCGCTACTGATAATTCTTTATCTAAAAGAAATATTCTAAGATTATCAGCGTAATGACCAGTGTCTTCCATGCCGATGAGATGCTTCACCTTAACATAAGGCTTAATGGAGTCATAAAGCTTTTTGAAGCCTGATTGATCGTTGGAGAAGAAAAAGGAATTAACTTTAACTTCGCCATAGTTGGAAATGATGGCAGCACAATGCTTAAACTTACCAACATCAATTCCAATGTAATAGTTTTCATTCATAAGATAAAATTTCCTTTCTATGTGTGAATATGGTTAGACCACTAACGATATATACAAGAAGAGTGTCCTTGAACCTGGACATAAGAACTCAAATGGCTCACCTAACTTATCTCAAGTATGTATATAAAGAAGTGGCAATATTCTTTCCAATGAAGTCAAAGCCTCAAGGAGAAAAAAGAAGTACACATTCACGATTCAATTCTAACAGTTAAATTGTCATACCTGGCCGACACTAAATACCAGGGTAGAAAGGAAACGTATATACAAATTGGTATATTAGATGAGCCAATTTATATATACCAGGAGGTATTTTATGAAGGTTAGATGTATTCATGAATACTTTGATAGAGAACTTGATAGAATAGTTTATCCTGAAGAAGTTATTGAATGTTCAAAAGAACGAGCCAATATATTGGTGGCTTATAAAGTAAAAATTAATTTATGTATTGAAAGTATAAGGGTTAAAACTATTATAGAGAGTCTAATTTCTTTTTATATTTTTAAAATTTGTGTTAATTACATTTGAGTATTTAAAAACCCTTAATCATAAGGGTATTTAAATTAATGGCGTGCCTAAAAGGAATCGAACCTTCACTCTTTTGAATCGGAATCAAACGCTTTATCCATTAAACTATAGGCACACAATCAGTTAGTAGAACCGATACCTCCAGTTCTTTTATCAACAACATCGTCATCAACGGTAATACCAAAATTAAATAAAATTCCTTGAGCAAATCTTTCCCCACTTTTTAATGAGAATACTTTATTAGAATTATTTATAATCTTAATTTTAATATGTCCTTCATTCTCGGCCTCATAATAATCACTATCAATAATACCGACAGTATTACACAAGGCTATTTGGTATTTAAAACCTAACGATGATCTTGGAAAGATACACAATACATAGTCATCATCAATCTTGGCACGGATACCAGTAGGAATAACGATGCTTTCATCAGGATTTAAAGTAAAATCAAAGGGACTAGCAAAATCATAACCTGCCGAATGTAGGGTAGCGCGTTTTGGCAAAATAATGCTTTCATATGCGGCTTCAATGTTAGTTTTAAATTCTTCGGTGTCCAATACAAACTGTTTTAGACTTATTTTTTCAAATTTCGCAATTTTTTTCATAGAAATATTATAACATATATTGCATTTATTTTTTAGCTATGATATTATAACTAAGCGTTAAGCAAAAAGGTTCAGAAATGAGTTCTACTCAATGAGGAAGTACTCAAGAGGCTGAAGAGGTGCCCCTGCTAAGGGTATAGGTCGGGTTAAACCGGCGCGAGGGTTCAAATCCCTCCTTCCTCGCCATAAAATATTGAATTGGTCCGGTAGTGTAGCGGTTATCATGCCTCCCTGTCACGGAGGAGATCGTGGGTTCGAGTCCCATCCGGACCGCCATTATGCAGATGTAGTTCAATGGTAGAACGCGACCTTGCCAAGGTCGACACGAGGGTTCGATTCCCTTCATCTGCTCCAATTAATAGCGTAACCCTTGTATATACAAGGGTTTTTTAATACCTTATTATATTTAAAAATTTTAGTAATTAAGATGATGACTACCTATTTATCTTTATTTATCAAATGGCTTAAATTAATGTATAATTATGAATATGAAAAAAATACTACTGATATTATTTTTATTATTAGGATTGGTTGCCTGTAAAAAAGAGGCTAATATTCAAAAAGAAGTTCCGTATCAACATTATTCAGATATGAAACAATTAATTCTTGAGAATGATAAGTATACTAATAAATCTAGTTATATGAATATTAATGCTGAAATCGCCAAGACTGCTGAAGGAAGTTATCGTTATTATATTTTTATTGATAACCCTAAGGTCGCAATGTATGATGTCAAGGCAATGGCACTTGTCAGTAAACAGGATTACACAAATTTAATGGCAGCTAATTTTGGTATTTTTGATGATATTAAATACAATTTAGTCCCTAATCAAATATTGATTGAGAAGGGCTATCTAAAAGGTTTTGTGATGAGTGGTATCACTGAAAATGCCAATGTTAAATTGAAGTTATTGATTCAATGGCAAAATGAAGAACATAGTGATGTTTTTCAGGAATTTGTTGAATTAAATTTATATTATCGATAAAGCTATATAACAATAAGGAATTAAGGAACATATTTAAAAATATTTACTTCTTAATTCTTTTTTATTTGGAAAATAAGGCTATAATAGTAAAACGATTTTATAAATAATGATAGCTTTTATAGAATAATGGTTTTATGAAAATGTATAATATGTTGTAAAAGATATTTATATGCTTATGACAGTATTAAAAGGTGAAGTTGCGGTTAAACAGAGTAAGGCTTTAAGACGAATGTTTAGGCAGATGAAAGACTTTATTATTGAAAATCAAGACTTCATTACTTCAAAAGAATTGGTCCAAATAGCTATACAAACCCATCAGAACACCAACGCTATAGCAAGGATAAATGATAAAATCGCCGCCTTTGCAACAAAAGAAGATTTGAAAAAGATTAGGGATAATTTTATTAATCCAGATACTTATAAACACTTTCTTCTGATGAATGGAGATAAGATTGAAGCTGATGCCTATACTAAAATATATAAGTCTGCCAAAAAATATTTATATTATAGATAATTACATAGGACTTGAAACCTTGGAACTGCTTAGAGTGGCAAAGGATAAAACTGAAATTATTATCTTTAGTGATAATGTGAAAAACAGGGATATGTTGACAAAAAATATTTTAAATGATTTTGGAAGGGTTATCCTAATTTAGACTTGAAGCTTAAGATGATGGGTAAAAATACCATGATAGATATATTGCAATAAATTATGGAATAGAAAACGAAGTTTTTTATCTTTATGGATTATCATCAAAGGCTGCAGGAAATAAAATATCAACTTTTTAATTATGATAAAAATGAATAAATTATCAAAAATTACTCTTGATTAGATAATCTTTTCAACTTCAATATCAGGTTTAATCAGTTGTCCGGTTAAATCATAATTTTTTAAGGCTTGAATTACTTGATTAACAAGATAGCCAGGGGTGCTGGCTCCTGCTGTTACAAAAATATTATTAACTCCAAATAGGTCTGCTTCTTTAATATCTTTGACCGTTTCAATCGCAATGACATTATTAATTCCTTTTTCTTTAGCGATTTCTTTTAACTTGTTGGTGTTGTTGGAAGCGGGATCGCCTACTACAAACAATAGATCACAGTTATCTAATTTGATAATGGCGTTTTGTCTGACAGTTGTGGCATTACATATCTCTTGTTCAATGATGGCTTTAGGGAATAATGCCTTAATTTTTTCAAAGAATTTAATCATTTCAAAAAGCGACATTGTCGTTTGATTGGTAACATATATTTGGCGCTCGCTTTTAATTGTTTCAATATCTTCAAGTTTAGTAATAAAGATAATATCATCAGATATGGCTAGTACTGCATCGGCTTCAGGATGATTTTTTTTACCGATATAAACAATTTGTTCATTTTTAGCTAGGTGTTCTTTAATTTTATTTTGAGTACTGATCACATCACTGCAACTGGCATCAATATATTCTAATCCACAATCCAAGGCTAATTTTTTGTATTTATCGGCAATACCATGGGCACTAAAGATAATAATTCCTTTATCAATACTCTTAATTAAGGCTTCACGATCATGGCCGTGCAGGGTTTGAATATTGATTTTTTCCAAGGCCTTTACCAGGTAACGATTGTGCACAATCATACCCAGTACATATATATCTTTGTCAGGGTTATCTTTTCGAGCCTTGATTGCTAAATTAATCGCATTGACAACGCCCTTACAATAACCGCTGGGGACAACTTTCTTTATTTGCATATTCATATTTTAGCACAATCATTCAACAATGCCTTTAAAATAACTTGTTCATAATATTATCATCGTTAATTATAAATATTGTGTATAATTGTAGTATGAAATTTGAGCAATTTAAAAAACAAACATTTGATTTTATTAAACTTAACGGTTTTAATAAGCTGACTAGGATTCAAGATGCCACAATTGATATGGCTTTAAGAGATAAGGATGTTATTGCCCTATCTAAAACAGGCACTGGTAAGACTCATGCTTTTTTAATTCCGATTATGGAAAAAATTGATAGCAGTAAAGATGAACTTCAAGTTATTATTTCAGTACCCACCAGGGAATTAGCTTATCAATTATATGAAAAGGCTAAAATGATGTGCGATATTGATAGCTATATTAGAATTAAGGTCAGTGTTGGTGGTCAAGATAAAAAGCGTAGTCTTGACAGTTTTAAGACAGTACCCCATATCATTATCGGGACACCAGGAAGACTTAAAGATTTATTTATTGAAAGTGCTATTCGGATAGATACAGTTAAGATTTTTGTGGTTGATGAGGCTGATATGACATTGGAATATGGTTTTTTAACTGATTTAGATGTCTTGTTTTCAAGAATTGCCAAGCCTCAGATACTATGCTTTAGCGCTACCTTTCCAGAGGGTTTGAAGCCCTTTGTCAAGAAATATTTGAATAATCCTCAAATGATTAAAATTGAAGATAATGCCTATATGAATCCTAAAATCAAACATTATCTTATGAATGCCAAACATCATAGCTATGGTGAATGTTTGTTGAATGTTCTTCCTAGTTTTCAACCCTATGTATGTATGATTTTTGCCAATACCAGAAATGAGGTAGTTGAAGTGGCTGAACTTTTAAGACAGAATAATTACGATGTCTTAGAATTGCATGGCGGTTTGGAATCGAGGGCTCGTAAACAGGCAATTAAGGCCTTGGCTGCCCGTACCTATACCTATGTTGTATGTAGTGATGTTGCAGGAAGAGGCTTAGATAATGAAGGTATTACCCATGTGGTGTCATTGGGTATTCCTAGTGATATTAGTTTTTTTACTCATCGAATTGGACGGACAGGTCGTGCTGGTAATGATGGAACATGTTTTACCATTTATAAAGAGGCTGATATTCCTTCACTAAAAATTTTAGCTCAAACAATTAAATTTGAGCCGAGAAATTATCGCAAGGGTGGTTTTTTCAAGGAACTTAAGCACTTAACTTTTGAAGTCATTAATAAGACTGATAAGCGTGAAAAAGAAATTGCTAAGTCGCTTAGTCGCAAGAAGGAAAAAGTTAAACCTAATTATAAAAAGAAAAAGGCACAACTGGTTAAAAAAATCAAACAGAAAGAACGCCAAGAGTATATTCGTGGTAAAATCCGTGAAGAAAAGAAGGCTCGTTATAAGGCTAAGGCTCACGAATTATATCAATCATTGAAAGAAAAGAAATAAAATCACAAGGGTGATTTTATTTTTGTATGCTTAATTTTATTGTAAGATATAGGTGTGAATAAATTAATACTGACCAAGAAAAGACAGGCCATGCTTGAAAGTGTCAATGTTTATAATCTTAATGATTTGATGGCTTATTATCCGATGCGTTATGAAGTTAACCGTCCAATGAAATATAGTGAGTTGATTAAAGATCAGCGAGTTTGTATTATCGGTAGATTGGTATCCTTTGCCAGGACTTCGCGTTTTGGTAGGATGGCGGTCAATAATTTTCAAGTGTTGCTTGATGATGAAATAATTAAGGTTGCTATCTATAATCGTCCATGGTTGAGATTTGATATGGATCATCCAATTTTAATTGTTGGAAAATACATTGGTAATAATAAAATTCAAGCTACCAATGCCATTCAAAATTATTCTGAAGATCGCCATCTTGGGATTGTGCCTATATATCATTTAAGTGCTGATATGAGTCAAAATGATATTCGCAATATCATGCTTAAAAATCAGGAATTGATGATTGAGGAAGCTATTGATATTATTCCTAGTTCCTTCCTTTTAAGACATCAACTATGTACCAAGAAAGAAGCTATTACTGGCATCCATTTTCCCAAAGATCATTCAGCTGTTAAAAGGGCTTTGGCCTATCTTAAATATGAAGAATTTTTAAAGTTTTATACGGTACTGGCACTTAATAAACAGCGCATCATCAATCATTTAAAAGAAAAAAAAGAATATGATCTTAATAAGGTTGAGGCTTTTATTGATCGCTTAAAATTTAAACTCACCGATGATCAAAGTCGAGCTTTAAATGATATTCTTAATGATTTACGCAGTGATAAATTGATGTATCGCCTACTTTGTGGCGATGTTGGTTCTGGCAAGACAATTGTGGCAGCCATCGCTTTATATGCAAATAGTTTAGCTGGCTATCAGGGGGTTATGATGGTACCAACGGAAATCCTAGCCAAGCAGCACTATCATAGTTTTAAAGAATTATTTAATGATGAAATATCTATTGAGGTATTATATAGTTCTATCAGTAATATTAAGAAAAAAGAAATAGTTGAAAATTTAGCCAGTGGTAAGATTGATATTTTAATCGGTACCCATGCTTTGTTTCAAGAAACTTTGAATTATCATAATTTAGGTTTAATTATTACTGATGAACAACATCGTTTTGGTGTAAGACAGCGTCAAGAGCTTAAAACCAAGGGTAAATATAGTGATTTTCTTTCTATGAGTGCTACACCCATTCCTCGTACCCTAGCATCGGCTATCTATGGTGATATTGATGTTTCAACTATTGTGAGTATGCCAAAAGAGCGCAAAGGTTGTAGTAGTTATCTCCTTAATCAAAATAGTATCACTACAATTTTAAAAGATTTAATTAATCGTTTAGCCAATCATGAACAGATATATGTCGTCGCAAGCAGTATCGAGGATAATGAATTAAAAACTAAGAGTGTTTTAAGTTTATATGAACATTTAAAACAGCTTTTTAAGCCTTATGTAGTTAATTTTATTCATGGTAAGATGAGCACAGAAGAAAAAGATCGGGTGATAAACGACTTTATTGACAATAAAATTCAAGTATTGGTTTCAACGACAGTGATTGAGGTTGGCGTCAATGTTAAGAATGCCACTACCATGGTGGTGTATGATGCTGAAAGATTTGGTTTAAGTCAGCTTCATCAATTAAGAGGTAGGGTTCAAAGAGGCAATCTTAAGGGTTATTTTTATATGCTTACTAATTCCAAGGATCCACAAGTTCTAAGTCGTTTAAAGGTTATTGAAGGCAGTAATGACGGTTTTAAGATTGCTTATGAAGATTTAAAACTTAGAGGTCCTGGCGATATGCTGGGTATTAGACAATCTGGTTTACCAGGTCTTGTACTGGGTAATTTATTTGATGATCAAAAAATTATCGAGGCAGCTAAAAAGGATGCCAATGAGATTGTTTTAAATCATGAATTGGTTGAAAATAAAGAATTTATTGAATATTTGAGTGATAATTATCTTCAACAACACATTGATTAAGAAAATTGTAGTATTTTAGGTTATAATGGTGCTAATGACAATATATGATTTTTTAGCTAAACGCAATATTTTAATTAATAATAAGCCTTTGATGGAGGAGGCCTTTACTCATTCATCATTTGCCAATGAACACCGCAGTAAATTAAAACATAATGAACGCTTAGAATTTATGGGCGATGCAGTATTACAAATTTATAGTTCTAAAAGAATATTTAAATTAGAACCACCACTTCCTGAAGGTAATATGACTACTCTAAGGGCGAATTTAGTCAATGAAAAGGCCTTGGCTAAATATGTCAGAAAGTTTCAATTGAATAAATATTTAAAACTTGGCGCCGGTGAAGAAAAGACTGGCGGTAGAAATCGCGATTCAGTAATTGCGGATATGTTTGAAGCCTTTATTGGAGCCTTATTCTTAGACCAGGGTTATTTGGTTACTGAGAAATTATTGGATGAAATTATGGGTGATGAAATTACTATCAGCAATGATATTGTTGACTATAAAACCAAATTACAGGAATATGTTCAAGCTGATAAACGCAGTGATATTGAATATCAACTGCTTAGCAGTCGTGGTCCTAGCAATTCACCGATATTTGAAATGGCGGTAAAGGTTGATGGGATATTACTGGGTATCGGTAGTGCTTCTTCTAAGAAGGAAGCTCAAAAATTAGCGGCAAAAAATGCCTTAGAAAAGCTGGTTAAATAATATTTTTAATCAGCATTTTTATTTTACTTGAAGATAATTAACAGTTTAATTATGTTAGAATATTATTAATGAATACTATTATTGAATCCCTAGATGATTTTTTCTTATTGAATAGCTGTGATGATAAGACCAGAGCTGTTTTTGATGGTTATCAGATTCGGCGAATTATCTTTCATAAAAAGCGTCAACAATTAGAATTATATATACATTTTAACCATAGCCTACCTTTTAATGCTTATAAAATGTTGGAAGATTATTTTTCATATAATGTCGTTGGCCAACACATTGATACTAAGCTTTATATCAGTTGTGAAGATAAGACTGCCAATGTCAGTGATATAATCAGTTATTTAAAGGATGGTAATTTAGCTGTTGATATTAATTTCACACCTGTTATTAATGGTGAAGAATGTTTTTTAATCGTGGAAGATGAAAAGGAAGTTATTGCCTTAGAAATGGAAATTAAGCAGATAAAGCATTATTTATCACATGTTGGCATTGAATATGAATATATTGCCAAGGTCGAAAACTACGAACAACCTAAAATGAGCATTGAACTTGAGGCTAAGACTAAAGAAGTTCAAAAACCTATAGTAAGTATTAAACAACCAGCTAGTAAGTATCAACGCAAAAAGGTGGAAACTAAGATTTATAAAATTAAAGAATTAAATGAGAGTGTTTATAATTGCTTGGTGGAAGCTAAAGTATTTAAACTTGATTTAAAGGAAACTAAAAACGGTAAGGTTATTCTTAGTCTTGAAATTAGTGATGGTGAAGATGCAATTGTGGCTAAGATGTTTGAAGGTGGCAGAAGCAATATCACCAAGGAGATGATAACCAGCATTAAAGTCGGTGATGGTTATCGTTTTAATTGTAATTATGGTTATGATAATTTTATGCGTGAATATAATTTAACAATCAATGCCTTTGAGAAGATTGACTTAGATCACCATCTTGTTGACGATGAAGAAATTAAGCGTGTTGAACTTGATGTTCACTCGAACCGTTCGGAAATGGATGGTGTCTGTGAGGTTTCTGAACTTATTAATGCTGCCTTTGAAATGGGACATCGTGGGATGGCACTTACTGACCATATGAATGTTCAGGGCTTTCCACTTGCTCAAAAAGAAGTGGCTAAATTATTAAAGAAGCATCCAGATAGAGAGTTTAAGGTGATGTATGGCGTTCAATTTAATTTGGTTGAAGAAAAGCTTAAGATTGTTAGAAATCCAATCAATAAACCCTTAAGGGATTTGGAATATGTTGTTTTTGACCTTGAAACAACAGGATTATCAGCCCATTATGATCATATTATTGAATTTGGAGCTGTGGTATTTAAGAATGGTTTAGTTTTGGAACGCCATGACTTTTTTGTGAAGCCACCAGTAGATATTCCAAGTTTTATTCAAAGTAAGACCCACATTACCAATAGTGATGTTGCTGATGCCCTTACTTTTAAACAATGCGCAGATCGTCTGCTAGCAATTTTTAAGGATCGTGTTTTGGTTGCCCATAATGCAAGCTTTGACTATGGTTTTTTGAATGATGAATTTATGCGTATCGGTTATCCTAAACTTGATAATCCGGTGATTGATACTTTAGATTTGGCTCGTAGTTTATTTAAAAATCGTCGTTCTTATCGTTTGGGTAATATGGCCAGACTATATCATGTCAGTTATGATGAAGATGTTGCCCATCGTGCCGATTATGATGCTGAGGTATTGGGTCATGTCTTTAATTTTATGTTGATGGATATTGAAAAACATCATATTTTTACCTTAGATGCCTTGGCTAATTTCCAAAGTGCTGATGCCTTTGTAAAGAATTTTGCCAGTTATGCCAATGTGCTGGCTAAAAATAAAGCGGGACTTAAGGACTTATTTAAGTTGGTTTCAATATCTCATACTGAGGAGTTGGCAGTTTTTGGTAAGGCCAATACAAAGTCAACAAATAGTGATTATGTTGCTGAACCGAGAATGTTTAAACGGACTCTTGATGAATATCGTCAACATCTATTGATTGGTTCAAGTACCAGTTTTGGTGAGGTCTTTGATGCAGCTGCCTATCGTTCTCAAAGTGATTTGGAAAGGGCCATCGCTTATTTTGATTATATTGAGGTCCAACCACTTGAGCTATATCGTCCCCTACTTGAAAGTTATAAAATTTTAAATGAAGACCGTTTAAAAGACATCATTAAGCGCATTATTAAAACTGCTAAGGATTTGGGAAAAATTGTTGTCGCTACTGGTGATGTTCACTATGTTTATGAGAATCAACGAAAACTCAGAGATGTTTACATTAATGCTCAGGGTATCGGTGGTACTAGACATCCACTTTTTATCTACGATCGTAATCGTCGTATGAATGCCCAAGCACCATTACAACATTACTTAAATACTAGACAAATGAAGGAGGCCTTTGCCTATCTTGAAGATGAAGATTTAATTGATGAGATTGTGGTTAAGAATCCTAATTTAATCTTAGATAGTTGTGAAACACTCTACCCAATTCATAAGGGTTTATTCCCACCTAATATCGCCAATAGTGATGAATTGCTTACAAATATTGTCTATGACAATGCTCATAAATTATATGGTGATGAATTAGATCCGATTATTAAAGCTAGAATTGAAAAAGAATTAAATTCAATTATTTCCAACGGTTATGGAGTTATTTACTATGTATCACATCTTTTGGTTAAAAAATCTAATGAAGATGGATATTTAGTCGGTTCACGCGGTAGTGTCGGCAGTAGTATTGTGGCAACACTTTCTGGTATCACTGAAGTTAATCCACTTAAACCTCATTATCGCTGTCCTAAATGTAAGCATTTGGAATGGGTAGATGATACTTTTAGTGGTTATAATTTGCCTGATAAAAAATGTCCTGTTTGTGCTTCCTTGATGCTTGGTGATGGACAAGATATTCCATTTGAAACCTTTTTGGGTTTTGAAGGTGATAAGGTTCCTGATATTGATTTGAATTTCAGCAGTGAATATCAAGATAAAGCCCACCTATTCACAAGAGAAGTCTTTGGTGAGGATCATGTATTCAGGGCAGGAACCATCAGTACCGTAGCAGAAAAAACGGCTTTTGGTTATGTTAAGGGCTATTTTGAAGAAATGGGACAAGAAAATGTTTCAAGAGCTAAAATTGATATGTTGGCAGCGGGTTGTCAGAATGTTAAACGAACTACCGGACAACACCCAGGAGGAATTATTGTTATTCCTCAGGATAAGGATGTCTATGATTTTACTCCTGTGCAATATCCTGCCAATGATCTTAATTCTGTATGGAAGACTACCCATTTTGATTTCCATGAAATTCATGATAATGTCTTAAAATTTGATATTTTGGGCCATGTCGATCCCACAGCGATGCGTCTTTTACAAAATATTAGTGATATTGATCCTAAGAGTATTCCAATGAATGATCCTGCTGTTATGAGTATTTTTAATAGTGCTAAAGCGCTTAAAATCGTCAATAGCAACTACCAAGAAGAAACGGGAGCCTGTGGCTTACCTGAGTTTGGAACTCGCTTTGTCCGTGGTATTTTAGAGCTTACTCGTCCAGATAATTTCAGTGATTTAGTTCAGATTTCTGGTCTATCACACGGTACTGATGTTTGGAATAATAACGCCAAGGATTTAATTGAAAATAACGGTATTAAACTAAAGGATGTTATCGGTTGTCGTGATGATATTATGTCAACACTTTTAAGATACGGACTCGAGCCTAAGAATGCCTTTACTATTATGGAGTGTGTCCGTAAGGGTAAGGGACTTACTGATGATCAAGAAAAGGATATGAGTGATAATGGTGTTCCTAAATGGTATATTGATTCATGTAAGAAGATTAAGTATATGTTCCCTAAGGCCCATGCGGTTGCCTATGTAATTATGGCGATCAGAATTGCCTGGTTTAAGGTTCATCATCCAATCTTTTATTATATTTCATATTTTTCATTGCGATGTGATGCCTATGAAATTGAAACAATGATTAAAGATGCTGAGGAAATTAAAGCACGCATGGATGAGATTGAAAAGAAGAAGAATGAGAAAAATTCTAATAATCCTATCACTAAAAAGGAGAAGGACTTATATGATGTTTTAGAAATTAGTTATGAAATGGCATGTCGAGGTTATCGCATGACTAATATTGATTTAAAATTATCATTGGCAACTAAATTTAGAATCAATCCTTATAACGACAAGGAGATCATACCGCCTTTTGTGGTCTTGGATGGTTTAGGCGATGCGGTGGCTGAGAGTATTGTTGATGCTCGAAATGAACATGAATTCATTTCTAAGGAAGATCTTATGAACCGTACACAAATATCTAAGACACTTAAAGAGCGTTTAGATAGTTTGGGAGTTTTAATCGGACTTGAGGAACAAAATCAACTAAGTTTATTTTAAGGATAAGTCGAAAAAGCATTAATTATTATTCATGAGATTATCATGATGATAATTTAACAATTCATAAACATTGATACTTTTGCATTGTTTGATGATTTTGTATAGAATAGTTAGTAAATTGAGGAGATAAAAATGATTAGTAAAAAAATTCTTAAAGAATATGCTGAAGTAGCAGTTAGTGTTGGTGCTAATGTTAAAAAAGATCAGTTGGTGCAGGTTAGCGCTCCTGTTGAAGCCTATGAATTTGTTAGGTATATTGTGGAAGCTGCTTATAAAAAAGGTGCCAGTGAAGTTAAAATCAAGTGGGAAGATCCCTATGTCAGTCGTTTAAAATATGAATATGAAGAAACGGAAATTCTATCAACTGTTCCTAAGTATTTAATTGATGAAGTTAAAGAAAATATTAATAGGGGCTATTGTTTGATTAAGGTTATCAGTGATATTCCTGGTAATTTAAAACATATTGACCCTAAGAAATTATCAACTGTTAATACGGCGATGATGAAGGCACTTAAGCCTTATATGTATTACACGATGAATAATGTTGGTCAATGGACTATTGTGGCTTATCCTAATAAGGCATGGTCAGAATTGGTTTTCCCTAAACTCAAGGGTGATGCAGCCATCAAAGCTTTATGGAAGGCGATTTTAAAGGCTGCCAGAATCAGTGCTGACAGGTCGATCGAAAACTGGAAAAATCACAACGCTGAAATTCATGACCATAGTTCTAAGATGAATAAATTAAATTTTAAAGAATTGCGTTTTAAAAATAATCTTGGTACTGATATTACCGTTGGACTTGTTGAAAATCATATTTGGGAAGGTGCCAGCAGTTTGGCTTCTAACGGTCAAATGTTTAATCCTAATATTCCAACTGAAGAAGTATTTACCATGCCTGATCGTAATTATGTAAATGGTACAGTAGTAAGTACTAAACCACTTAATTATCAAGGGAAGATTATTGATAAATTTAAATTGACTTTTGAAAATGGTAAGGTTGTTAAGGCTAGTGCTAAAAAGGGCATTGATGCTTTAAATAATTTGTTGAATACCGATGAAGGAAGTCGTCATATTGGAGAGATTGCTTTGATTTCTCACGATTCACCAATTTCAAATTTAAATATTTTATTCTATAATACGCTGTTTGATGAAAATGCCTCATGCCATATGGCGCTAGGTCGTTGTTATCCGACAAATATTAAAAATGGGGTTAATATGAATGAAAAAGAATTGATTAAATGTGGTGGCAATGCCAATTCAATGAATCATGTTGATTTTATGTTTGGCAGTAAAGATATGGAAGTCATTGGTATTACTCATGACAATAAAGAAGTTAAAGTCTTTGAAAATGGTAATTTTATCATCTAAGAGTAATTATAAATTTTAAAAAATAAGTCAATCAAATTATTTGTTTTATTCGTATATCATTATTGTTTTTACTGTTGAAAAACATTATTATTAGATTAGTAAGGAGAACTTTATGAAAAAAATTAAGTTTTTAATTGTTATCTTAATGTTTTTGATGGTTGGTTGTAATACTAATGGTAAAAATAATATTACCATGCAAGATCATCATGGAATGTTTATTAATGATGAAAATATTTTATATCCTATTTATTCATCAATTGCCATCGATAGTGCTAATTTAATCGGTCTTGCGAATGAAAAACTGGAATCAGCTATTTTAGGAAATTTTTATACTCAAAAAGAAAAACTTAATATTCCGATTAATGAATTAACTATTAAAGGTAATGCAAAGTTATTACTTAATAAAAACTTTAAAAAACCTATATTTATTAATGTCATTTATTCTGATGGTGAAAAAGAAATAATAGTACCTTTTGAATGGAAGAATGATGATTATATTCAATTTGATATTAATAATTTAAAGAAGAATACGGTTTATACCTTTCAAATAAGTTATATGAGTAAAAATGATGATGTATTAAATAAAATTGAAAGTTATATGTTTGCGATTGTTTTTAAATAGAAAAATGATTTCAAAATTAAGTTAAAGATCCGAAAATATATTAATTTCGGATTTTTTTATATCTGATTTTTAAAATAGATTGGTTTTATTTTAGGATTAGCACTTTTAATGACTATTAATAATTATGAAAAAGAAAATAGTATTGATAGTCTTGTTGTGTATTATCTTGATTTCTGGTTTTATTAAGGCGGTTGAAATTTATGGGGTCTATCGTTTAGATTTAGTTAATATTTATATTGCCAAGCACAATATTCAAGCTCGTAAACAGGTTTTGGAGAAGGATTTAGAAGTTGTTAAATACCCTAGGGCTTTTTTAAGTGAGGAAATTATTCTTGATAAGAATGATATTATCGGTAAATACAATGTGATTAATAATTTAATTCCCAAGGGTTCATTCTTCTATCAAAAGGAATTGGAAAAGATTGAAAACTGTGCTGACTATCCTTTATCACTACTCAAAGACCATCAAAATATCTTCAATATCAATATTGGTAAAATTGGTAATGGTATTAATAATCTCAAGGTTCATCAGTATGTTGATATTCATTTGACGATTAAAAATAAAGATTTGGTTGAAAGTGATAAATTGATTGAAAATGTCAGGATTATCGCCTTGTATGATGCTAAGGATAAACTGATAAATTCCACAGATGGACAGGTACACACTGTATCGTTGGCTTTGGATAATGCTTACATCAATCTTTTAAATAAGGCGGTGGTCTTGGGTGAAATATTAATCTATCCTAAATTTAATTATCACGATGTAGAAAAAGAATCCATCTTGAATAAAAATTCTAAGGTTTTGAAATATTTTAATCAATAACTAAAAATGTTAAAATAATATTATGAAAAAAGTAGTGATTGTTTTCTTGTTGACTTTGATGATGGTTGGTTGTTCTAATCAGGCTTTTAATCGTGAAAAATATGCAGCTATGATTAAAACAATAGCCGATGAGAGTGTTCAAGAAAATAAAAATAACTATAAGAAGTACTATTCTTTTTATTCAGATCCAGCCCTTGGTGTTAAAAAAAGTGGTGATCTATATAATGTATTTAGCTATGATAAGTATGAAATAATTATGAATGTTAATCTTAAACATATTATTAATACCAGCTTTTATCAAGACGAAGATAATTTTGTCGATGAAAATCAAGCCCAACAAGAGCCTTTATTTAGATATGATGGTGAATATCTAAATTCTGATAATAAACAGAAAAAATTCCGAGTTATGATTTATAATAAGGATGGTAAATATCTTGTAGATCTATTTGCGGAGGATGTATCATTTTCCAGCATCTGTAATGATCAAGATATAGAGAATATTACTAAGAAAATGTTTTATTGTTTAAAAAATGTTAATGTTAATAGGGAATTGTTGCTTGATGATTATAGCTTGAAATTAACTTTTACCAGCAAGAAGAAGGAAATTGATCTATTTAAGGTTTCCGTTCCACCTTCGGGACATTTAGAAGATATTATTAAACCTAATTCAAATTAGCGATAAGGAGAAGATATGAAAAAGAAATTTATTGATTTTTTATTTGAAGATGATGTTATTGAAGAAACAGAAACAACACTGGAGGTGTTAAACGATCATTCTAATCAATTAGAATTAGAAAAAAAGTATGAGGAAAAATTATTGAAAAAGCCTAAACCTGTTAAAAAGGATTATAATTTAGAACTCAATAGAACCAAAACTAAGACAATGATTGATTTTGATGAACCGAAACCTAGTCGAATTAAAAATATTTCTAAGGCTCCTGTTGCCTATGAAGTAAGAGAACCGATTTCACCGATTTTTGGTATTGCTTCAGAAAAGGTCTTCACTACTCCACAAATTGCCAAAGACAATGTTAATCAAGCCAGTAAAATTGGAACGATTATTTCACCTATTTACGGTACGATGGTGGAAGCTGATGCTCAAAAGCCGATACCAGAACCTAAGAATGATGTAGAAAAGAAGATACCACCAAGAATTATCGACTATGATCCATCAATATTTATGCAAAATAATGATAAAGTTGTAGAAAGCTTGGAATCTAAGACTACCGATGATAATGTTGAAGTTTTGGATATTAGGAATGGCTTTGATAAGGTTAGCGATCAGGATTTTTTCAATGAAATTATTGAAGAAAGTGATGATAAAGTTGTTATTTCTAGAGATATATCACTCTTTGATGAAGATAAATAGACACCAACCTGTCTATTTTTTTATTTAATCGCTTACATTTTTATTGAAAACTTTTTCATAAATGATAGAATAATGGTAGAGGTAATTGTTATGGATAAATTTTTAAATATTACAAATATGGTAATACCTATATTAATTATTATGACGTTGTTGTTGATTATTTATCTGTTGATAAAATTAATTGAAACAATTAAAAGATTAAATAGTGTTTTGGCTAATGTTGATAATACTCTAAATGGTGTTAATAAGAGTTTAGATAAAATCCAAGAACCACTTGATGTGGTGGTTAAACTGTCAAGGACGGTTTCTAAAGCCCATGATGCTACATATAGTGCCATTGGCAATTTAAAACAACACTTAATTCAATTAATTGAATTGTTGAAAGAAAAATTAACTGCTTTAAAAAATCATAAGAAGGGAGAATGAATATGAACGAGCAAAAAGAACTTGAAAAATCAATTGAAGAAACAGTAGAAGAAATGAAGAAGAAGATTGATGAAATCACTAAGGCTACTAAATCTCAAGAACCAAAAATCCAAGAAAAAGTCAGTAAAATTGCTGAAAAATCAATAACGGTACTTAATGAATCAATTGAAAAACTAACCCAGATGGCTGTTGATATTAAAAATTCCGAAGAATTTAAAAACACTTTAACCTTCATCAAAAATAAATCTTGTGAAGTTGGTGATGCAACCGTTAAAAAAATTAAAGACATCAAAGATTCTGAAGAATTTAAAAAGGGTGTCGCTAATGTTTCGGAAGCTATTAAAAATGGTGCTAATTTCGCCAAGGAAAAAGCTATTGACGGCTATAAAGAATTAGAAAAGAATGATAATGTTAAAAAGGTAATTGATGGAGCTGGTAAAAAGCTTGAAGAATTGAATAAGACCGCTAATGATTTTATCAATAAACCATCGGTTGCTGATAAAATTGACAAGGCTAAAGATACAACTATCGACCTTGCTGAAAAAGCTTTAGAAAGTTTAAAGAAGTGGTTAAAACCTGAAGACCACCATGATGGAGATTCTAAAGAGTAGTATGAAAAAGGTTACTATATATGATGTTGCTAAGGAGTCTGGCGTTTCATTGGCGACGGTTAGCAGGGTCATCAATGAATCGGGTATTGTCAAAGAACCAACAAAATTAAGAGTCAAGGAAGCAATTGAACGACTTGGTTATCGTCCAAATGCCATTGCTCAAGGCTTGGCATTACAAAAAACCACCACCATCGGTTTGGTTATTCCTGAAGTTGGCTTTACCTATACCGGACAAATAATCAACGGTTTATTGGATGTGGCAAAAATTTATAACTACAATATTATTTTACATACGATTACTGAAGGTATTAGTGAAGTATCGGAAATTGTAGATATGATTATTAAATCACGGGTTGATGGTGTGGTGATTTATAGTGATAAGATTTTAAGTGCGGATGTGGAATTATTAAACCGATATAATATTCCTATTGTGATTATTGGTAATAAAATGAGTGGTGAAGGACTATGTTCAGTCTATGTTGATATTGAAAAGGCAATCTATGAATTGACTTCAAAATATTTGATTGAAGGTATTGAAGACATTGCCATCATTGAAGATCGTAAAAATGGTTATAGTTCCAAACAGATGGTCGAAGGGGCAAAACGCGCCTTTAAAAAACAGGGTAAAGAATTTAAGGGCTTTATTGAGATACCAGGTGAATATCGCTCAAGTTATAAGTATCTGGTAAATTATTTCAAAGAACATAAACATCAATTAATTATCGCCAACCGTGATAGTCAAGCGATGGCTATTTTAAATAGTGCCAGAGAAAATGGTATCGCCATTCCTGATGAGATGGAGATTGTTTGTGTGATTGATACAAAATATAACAGTATCACAAGACCTACCATTACCTCTTTTTCAATCCCATCCTATGATTTGGGAGCTGTAAGTATGCGTGTTTTAACCAAGATGCTTCAATCAGAAAATGTTGATGAAAAAGAAAAGTGTTTGAGTTATCTATATAACCCAAGACAGACCACTAAAAATAATAAGTAGAATATTTAGGTGAATTTAAATAATTCACCTTTATTATGGATAATTTTAGGGATATTTAATGATAAGTATTTTAAATATTATTAAATTAAGATAAAATATATATGTTACTTAAAGGGAGGTAGAATATGTTAGTATCTGCAAAAGAGATGCTTGATAAGGCTTATGAAGGTCATTATGGAGTAGCTCAATTTAACATCAATAATCTTGAATGGATTAAATCTGTTTTAAAGGCTTGTGAAGAAGCTAAAGCACCAGTAATTTTAGGTGTATCTGAAGGTGCTGCAAAATATATGTGTGGCTTTAAAAATGTTATGAATATGGTTCGTGGCGTTCATGATCAAATGGGAATTACGGTTCCTGTGGCTGTGCACTTAGACCATGGTACATACGAAGGCGCAAAGGCTTGTATCGAAGCAGGCTTTACCAGTGTTATGTTTGACGGTTCACATTTCTCAATTGAAGAAAATATTCAAAAGAGTAAAGAAATTATTGAATATGCACATAGTCGTGGTGTTTCTGTTGAATGTGAAGTTGGTGGCATCGGTGGTGAAGAAGACGGTGTTACTTCAATGGGTGAAGTTGCTAATCCTGATGAATGCAAGATGGTGGCTGATCTAGGTGTGGACTTCCTAGCTGCTGGTATTGGTAATATTCATGGTAAATATCCTGAAAATTGGGCTGGCTTAAATTTTGATGCCTTAGAAGCAATCAAAAATAAAGTGGGCAAAATGCCATTAGTATTACATGGTGGTTCTGGTATTCCTAAGGAACAAGTATTAAAGGCTGTTAGCTTAGGTGTTTCAAAAATCAATGTTAATACTGAATTACAATTAGTATTCCAAGCAGCTACAAGAAAATACATCGAAGAAGGAAAAGATATTCAAGGAAAGGGATATGACCCTCGTAAATTATTAGCTCCTGGCTGTGATGCTATTGTTAAAAAATGTATCGAAATGCTTAATGATTTCGGTTCTGCCAACAAAGCGTAAATTGTGTGTAATCGACCTCTTTAATTTTAAAAAGAGGTCTTTTTTATGAAAAATGTGAAAGCGCTTAAGAGTATTTAAGATAAATGCTTTGTGGCATTTCACATTTTTGACAATAATTTCACATAAAATTCAGATTAAATCCCGATTTTGTTATTAATATATCTTATATATTTTGGTAAAATAACAGTGTTAAGAGTTGTCGGATTAATCCGCGAATTAATTAATCCTAATATTATTGAATGACAGCTCAAAAATAAAGAAGGAGGCCAAAATGGCAAATATTCATGTTACGAGTGAAATAAAAACACTCAAAAAAGTTTTATTACACCGTCCTGGTAAAGAATTAGAAAATCTTACTCCAGACACTCTAAGCGAATTATTATTCGATGATATTCCTGATTTAGTGAAAGCTCAAGACGAACACGATCGTTTTGCAGGAATTTTAAGAGATAATGGTGTAGAGGTTGTTTATCTTGAAGACTTGATGGCAGAAACTTTAGATGCTAATCCTGGTTTAAGAGAAACATTCTTAAAACAATTCATTGAAGAAGCAGGTGTTGATAATGTTGGTTACCGTGCAATCTTAACTAACTACTTCAATGCAATTAAAGATACTAAAGAATTTGTATTAAAGACTATGGCTGGTGTTACTATCAGAGAATTAGGCGATATTAAAACTGACTACTTGGTTGATCGCATCAAATCTGATTCTTACTTAGCAATCAATCCAATGCCAAACTTATACTTCACTCGCGATCCATTCGCTTCAGTTGGTAATGGTGCTGTTATTAACAGAATGTATTCAGTAACAAGAAACAGAGAAACAATCTATGCTGATTATATCTTCCGTTTCCATCCTGAATATAAGGGTAATGTTCCTGATTTATACGGACGCAAAAACCCATTCCATATTGAAGGCGGCGATGTATTAAATGTTAATGAAAAATTATTATTCATCGGTATTTCTCAAAGAACTCAAGCAGATGCTATCCAAGAATTAGCAATGAAGATGTTCTATGAAAACGAAGGTAATAAGATTGAAACAATCCTAGCATTCAATATTCCTGCAAGCCGTGCATTCATGCACTTGGATACAGTATTTACACAAATCGATCACGATGCATTTACTATCCACCCAGGTATCATGGGAACATTACAAGTATTTGCAATTACTGCTGATCGTGCAAACCATGGTGTGCATATTGAAGAACATACAGGTGAATTAAGCGAAATTCTTGCTAAATTCATGGGTCTTGATAAGGTTCGTCTATTCCCATGTGGTGCAGGTGATGAAATTGCTGCTGAACGCGAACAATGGAATGATGGTTCAAATACATTAACAATCGCTCCAGGTAAAATCATCGTTTATAAGAGAAACCATGTAACTAACAAATACTTAAAAGAAAATGGTTTCACAGTTCTTGAACTAGACGCTGATAACTTATGCGTAGGACGCGGTGGCCCTCGTTGTATGTCAATGCCACTTGTGCGTGAAGACTAATTAAACAATTATACTAAGGAAGGAAATAACTATTATATGCCAGTAAATTTACAAGGTAAGAGCTTATTAACATTAGCTGATTACACTCCAGAACAAATCAATTACTTAATCGACCTAAGCGAACAATTTAAAAAATTAAAACTTGCTCGTACTCCACACCGTTATTTAGAAGGAAAGAATATTGTCTTATTATTTGAAAAAACTTCTACTCGTACTCGTTGCTCATTTGAAGTAGCTGGTATGGACTTAGGTATGGGAGTAACTTATCTTGATCCAGGTTCAAGCCAAATGGGTAAAAAAGAATCTATCGAAGATACTGCTAAAGTATTAGGCCGTTTCTACGATGGTATCGAATACCGTGGTTTTGACCAAGCTCAAGTAGAAGCATTAGCTAAATATTCAGGTGTTCCAGTATGGAATGGTTTAACAGATGCTTTCCACCCAACTCAAATGATTGCCGATATGTTGACAATCAAAGAAAACTTCGGTTACTTAAAAGGTTTAAACTTTGTTTTCATGGGTGATTGCCGTAATAATGTATCAAACTCATTAATGGTTGTTTGTGCAAAATTAGGTGTAAACTATATCGGTTGTGGACCAAAAGAATTATGGGCTGATGATGCATTAGTAGCTAAGGCTAAAGAATTTGCGAAATTACATAATTCAAAAGTTGAATTCACTGAAAATGTTGAAGAAGCTACTAAGGGTGCTCATGCTATCTATACTGATATTTGGGTATCAATGGGCGAACCTGCTGAAGTATGGGCTGAAAGAATCAGATTATTAAGTCCTTACAAAGTAACTCAAAAAGTAATTGAAAATGCTGATGAAGATGTAATCTTTATGCACTGCTTACCTTCATTCCATGATTTAAAAACTACTGTTGGTAAAGAAATTCATGAACAATTTGGCGACAAATATGATCTTGAAGGTATGGAAGTTACTGATGAAGTATTCCTTGGCAAACACAGCCGTGTATTTGATGAAGCTGAAAATCGTATGCATACAATTAAAGCCATCATGTACGCTACATTGAAATAAGGAAAACTTATTAATGGAAAATAAAAGATTAGTTATCGCTCTTGGGGGAAATGCTTTAGGCAATTCTCCTGAAGAGCAGTTAGAATTAGTAAAAGAAACTGCTAGTACTATCGTTGATTTAGTTGAAGAAGGCTATGATGTTATTGTTGGTCATGGCAATGGTCCACAAGTAGGTATGATTAATTTGGCTATGGAATTTTCTGCTAATAATGGCGGTAAAACTCCATTGATGCCTTTCCCTGAATGTGGAGCTATGAGTCAAGGATATATCGGTTATCATTTACAACAATCAATCCAAAGAGAATTAGCTAACCGTGGTATTAAAAAACCTTGTGTTAGTTTAGTTACTCAAGTAGTGGTTGATCCTAAAGATCCTGCTTTTGAAAAACCAACAAAACCAGTTGGAAGCTTCTATTCTCAAGAAGAAGCTGAAAAAATTAAAGCAGAAAAGGGTTGGACCTTTGTTGAGGATGCAGGGCGTGGTTATCGTCGTGTTGTTCCTAGTCCAATGCCTTGTAAAATTGTTGAATTGGACGCTGTTGAACAACTTGTGCAACAAGGCGATGTAGTTATTACTGTTGGCGGTGGAGGAATTCCTGTAATCGAAGAAGGAAACGGTTATAAAGGAGTTGCCTCAGTAATCGACAAAGATCGTAGTAGTTCTAAGTTGGCGTTAGATATTAAGGCTGATATGCTTGTTATTTTAACTGCTGTTGATCGTGTGTGCATTAACTTTAATAAACCTGATCAAAAAGCATTGGCTGAAATGACAGTTGCTGAAGCTAAACAATATAGCGCTGAAGGTCATTTTGCTCCTGGTAGCATGCTTCCAAAGGTAGAAGCTTGTGTAGAATTCGTGGAAAAATATCCTGAAGGCAGAGCATTAATTACCTCACTTAAGAAGGCTAAACTTGCTTTACAAGGTGAAACAGGTACAATTATTAAAAATTAATATAGGAGGATATTAAAAAATGTCTGAAATGACTAAGAAGAAAAAAACTTCCCTTACAGCATTCTCAGTATTAATGATTATCCTTGCGGTTGTTTGTATTGTTTCAGTATTTTTAAACGGTACACCAATCAGCAATGATATTATTAAATCACTAGATCCAAATGGAAAGTATGCTGCAATCGTTAAACAAGTTTTAGTTGATAATCAACAACTTACTGTTGTTGGTGCTAAATTCCATAATTTCTTTATGGCAATTCCTAAGGGGTTCCAAGATGCATCTGACTTAATCATCTTCATTATTGCACTTGGTGGTTTCATCGGTACAGTAATGAAAACTGGTGCCTTAGAAGCTGGTGTATATCACTTAGTTAAAAAGATGAAGGGTAAAGAAGAATACCTTATCGTTATCTTAATGATTTTATTCTCAATCGGTGGTACTACCTATGGTATGGCTGAAGAAACAATTGGTTTCTATGCTTTAATTACATCTGCAATGGTAGCTGCTGGTTTTGACTCAATGGTAGCCGTTGGTACTATCTTACTTGGTGCTGGAGCTGGTGTATTGGGTTCAACAATTAACCCATTCGCAACTGGTGCGGCAATGAGTGCTTTAACTGCTGCTGGTGGTACTTCAGATCCAACATTAATTATGATTTTAGGTGCTGTTTTATGGATTAGTACTGTTGCTATGGCAATCGTATTCGTTGTAGGATATGCTCGTAAAGTAAAGGCTGATAAGGGTTCAACAATCCTATCACTTCAAGAACAAGAAGAAATGAAGGCTAGCTTCTCAAAAGATAGCGGTGTAACTCTTGAATACACTAAAAAACATAAATTAGTATTAACAATCTTCGCTATTGCGTTTATTGTCATGATTGCTTCATTAATTTCTTACCCTGATATCGTCTTTGGTAAGAATGAAGATGCCTTCCTAGCTGCATTAGGTTGGACTGATTTCTTAACTGCTCAACCTTTAGGTTGGTGGTACTTCACTGAATTAGCTGCTTGGTTCATTTTCGCAAGTATCTTAATTGCCATCGTTGGTGGTTTCAGTGAAAAAGAATATATCGATACCTTTATGGCTGGTGCTGCTGATCTATTATCTGTAGGTCTAATTATTGCTGTTGCTCGTGGTATTACAGTAGTAATGTCTGCAACTCATATGGACTTCTTATTATTAGAAAAGAGTGCGGCTTTATTAAAAGGTGTTCCAGGATTTATCTTTGCACCATTATCATATGTAATTTACTTATTCTTAAGTTTCCTAGTTCCTTCAACTTCAGGTCTTGCTGCATTATCAATTCCTGTTATGGGTAACTTAGCAAGTACATTAGGCTTTAATGCTAATGTAATGATTATGATTTTCAGTGCTGGTTGTGGTTTGATTAACTTTATTACACCTACCTCTGGTGTAGTAATGGGTGGTATTGCTGCTGCTAAAGTTGAGTATTCAACTTACTTAAAGTGGGTAGCTAAATTAGTTGTTGTTGTGGCAATTGCTAATATTATCATCTTATCTGCTGCAATGATGATGTTCCACTAATCCTTCATTTTGGAATATATTTAAGCATTTTAAGGACTGGGTTCCCAGTCCTTTTATTATGTTAAAAATGAAAATTATGATTTAATTATTTTTTGAATTAATTTAAGATATTAATTATAATAATTATATGATAAATGCGATATTGTTTGACTTAGATGGAACACTTATTGATAGTGAAAAATTCTATATGGATGGTACCTTGAAATTTATGCGCAAACTAGGTTATAACAAGGATCCGAAAGAACTTTATCAAATTATCGGTTCCTCAATGAAAAAAACTTATGATCATTTAGAAAAGTGTTTAGATTATCGTGTTAGTCGTGATAAGATAGTTAGGGTTAATGAGGAATATTTTGGTCTTATTAATGTCATTGACTATCAAAAGTTATTATTTGATGATGTTGAGTATTATCTAAGAAAATTAAAGAGATCAGGAATTAAATTAGGTCTTTGTTCGCAAAGCGAAATGGCTTTAATTCAAAAGTTTTTAAATGATACTTCATTGACTGATGTTTTTGATTATGTTGAAAGTGGTGAATCAATCACCAATGGCAAACCAGCACCAGATATTTATTTAAAGGCCTTAGAAGCCTTAAATGTGATGGCAGATGAGGTTATTATTTATGAGGATTCTAAACTTGGAATTGAGGCTGGAAATAAGGCTGGTATTCGTGTTGCTGCAAGAATTGAAGAACGCTATGGTTTTGATCAAAGCGCTGCTGAATTTCTCGTTAAAGATATAAGCGAATTTTATAAATTGATTAGGAGATTACAAGATGAAAGATAAGATTATTATTGAGGGTGGACATAAATTATTTGGTGAGGTAAGGATCAGTGGTTCTAAGAATGCCACCGTTGCCTTAATACCAGCTGTTTGTTTGGCTGGTGCTCCTGTAACGATTTATGATGCCCCAAATATCAGTGATGTTGATGCCTTGATGAAACTTTTAGAAGAATTGAATATTCAAGTTAAACGTAGTAATGAACACATTATTATTGATCCTAGTACAATTAAAAATGTTGACTTAAGCAGTGAAACGGTAACCAAGCTTCGTGCTTCATATTATTTTATGGGTTCTTTACTTGGTAGATTTAAGTATGTGAAAATTAAGATGCCAGGTGGTTGTTATTTGGGACCACGACCTATTGATTTACATCTTAAAGGTTTTGAAGCCTTGGGAGCTAAGGTTGAATACCACGATGGTTTTTATGAAATTAGTGCCAAGGAATTGGTTGGTGATGAAATTTATTTAGATGTTCCAAGTGTTGGGGCAACGATTAATATTATGATGGCCGCGGTTTTTGCGAAGGGTCGAACCAAGATTGAAAATGTGGCTAAAGAGCCAGAAATTATTGATGTTGCGACCATGCTTAATAAGATGGGTGCTAATATCAGGGGTGCTGGTACTGATGAAATAACCATTGATGGAGTTGAAAAGTTGGGCGGTTGTTATCATGAGATTATTCCAGATCGTATTGAAGCTAGTACCTATATTATTATGGGTGCTGCCTGTGCCAAACGGATGAAGATAACTAATATTATTCCTCAACATTTAGAGGCGCTTATTTCTAAACTTGAGGAAGCAGGTGTACCGATTGAAGTTGATGGTGATAGTGTAACTGTTGAAGCTTCTGATGATATTAAACCGATTGAAATTAAGACTCTACCATATCCAGGCTTTGCGACTGATATGCAATCAATGCTGGGAGCCTTATTAACCAAGGCTAAGGGAATGAGTCAAATTAAAGAAACCATTTATCCTGAGCGCTTTAAATACTGTCAAGAATTAAATAAGATGGGTGCTAATATCATGGTGAATAGTCCCAGTTGTTTAATTATGGGTCCAACTAAACTTCAAGGAGTAGAGGTTCAGGCTACTGATTTAAGATGTGGAGCAGCACTGGTTATTGCTGCACTTATGGCTGAAGGAACCACTACTATTACCGATGCCTATCATATCTATCGTGGATATGAAAATTTATTTGAAAAATTACATGGCTTAAATGCTGTGATTGGGGAGTGCTAAAATGCAAAAAATATTGATTGTAATGCAAGATAAAAGTGAAATTGAAATTGAATTATACGAGGAACACGCACCTAAAACAGTTGAGAATTTCATCAATTTAATTAAAGATGGATTTTATAATGGTTTAACCTTTCACCGAGTGATTCCAGGCTTTGTTTCACAGGGTGGCTGCCCTAAGGGTAATGGTACTGGTGAAACAACACCAATCAAGTGCGAAACTGCCAATAATCCACTAAAACACATTACTGGTGCTCTTTCAATGGCACATCGTGGTAAAGATACAGGTTCTTGCCAATTCTTTATTTGTCATGCACCACAACCTCATTTAGATGGTGTTCATACTGTATTTGGTCAAGTTAAAAGTGGTATAGATACAGTATTAAATATGCACAATGGCGATATTATTGAAAAGATAGTTATTTTATAAGGATGAAAATGAACAGGCAAACATTAAAGGAATATGCATTAATTACTGTCGGTACAGTTATTTTTGCCGCATCCATAAATTTATTTTTAGTACCATGCAATTTATATAATGGTGGTATTGTCGGTACTTCACAGATAATTCGTACAATCTTGATTAAGTATTTTGATTTTAAAGCAAGTTATGATATTGCAGGAATTATTAATTTATGTATTAATATTCCATTATTGGTTATTGCTTATCGTAAGCTAAGTCCTGCCTTTGTGCGTAAAACAATTTATTCAGTTTTGATTCAAACAATTGTCTTTAGTATTATTCCTATTATGGATAAGCGTCTTATCAGCGATTGGACAGCATCGGTTTTAATTGGAACTTTTTTATCAGCCTTCGGTGCTGGTTTGATATTGATTCAAAGGGCTACTGCTGGTGGCAATGATGTAACGGGTATGTTGGTTAGCAAGAAGTATCCTAAGTTTTCAATTGGTAATTTTAATATCAGTTATAATGTAGCCTTATATTTGGTTTGTGCAGTAGTCATGAATGTTGAAACTGCCATCTGTTCAATCTTCCAACAAGCATTATATTCTTATGTATTTGATAAGATGCACCTACAAAACATTGAAGTCAGTGTTATGATTTTCACTAAAAACCCTGAGGTTAAAAAGGCTATTTTAACCGATCAAAAACGAGGTGTTACCTATTGGGAGGGTGCTGGTGCCTATACCAATACTAAAACCGAGGTCTTGATAACCATTGTTTCTAAGTATGAAGTTAAAGCCCTAAGAAAAAGAATTAAGAATTTAGATAACAAAGCCTTCATTATTGTTTCTAGTCAAATGGATATTGATGGTGGCTATGAAAAAAGATTAATTTAATACTACCTATTAAGACTATCAATAGTCTTTTTTCTTACCTCCTATATTTGTCAATCCTTTTAATCATTATTATTGATATATATATATATATAGTAAACTTAATTTCTAGTTATATATATTGGCTATATAATACTAGAAATAAATAAATAAAGGAAAGGAAACAAATATGAAAAAAAGTAATAAA
>JAXFOQ010000012.1:0-3749 GCA_034180345.1 Erysipelotrichaceae bacterium
CGAATGGCTTGTATTATTTTGCTCTTTTGCATCCAAACAAGGAGCTTATAGCCAAGATTGAAGGCAATTTCGTTACCATGGTTAGAGAACCCGCTGTTAATTCTATTGCTGATTTCTATAGAACAATAGATAGGCTAAGAAAAAATGAAGATACAGATAAGAGTTTCTGTTGTCTGTTATCTGAAATTCCGCCTACTATTGAATATATAAAGGAGGCTCTCTCTGATAATAAATTTTATATAGACCTAACCGTGCCATTGTTTTCAGCATCTATTCAAAAATGGTATAAGAAAACAGGTATCAAGGAAGATGTATTATTTGACTCTTCCGAACCTTTTTATGCAAACAAAACATTTTTGGAGAGTTTAAGAGATATGCGTGTCCCTGAAACTGAAGTCGGATATGGTAAGGGAAAGCATATTTATCCGCTGCCTGTTGGCAATATGGATATAGTGGAGTCACATAATGAATTTGGCATACAACTTGCCGACATTTATGCAAGTGCTTTAAATTTCGTCCTTACACCACGCACGGATAAGTTTGTTAGATATCAAAACGAGCTTAAAGAGTTATCTATTTTTCAATGTATCCAGTTAAATATAGCTCCGTCAACAAATGATTTTATAGAAGAAAGGATGAAGGAAATAGCAGACATTGATCCTCTTGAATTTCTTTGCAATCACGAAGATGACATCTTTAACTAATCTTTGTTGAAGAAATCAAAGATTTTGGCCTTTATATATTGATTTTTCACCTCTGATTGCGTGGCATATCTAAGATAAATAATTTGTTACATTAAAAAGCATTATGAATAGTCTTTTCTTTTGTGTTGATATTCATCGTCTTGTATTCTTATTTTTGAGAAGATGTGAGGAGTATAGAAAGTTGCGAAGTTGTCTATGTGTTTTTTAGTTTCATCAGCCTCTCCATATCCCTTGCAATCTTTTGGTCGGTGATTTGGGCGTAGATTTGCGTGCTGGCAATAGATGAATGTCCCATCATCTTGGCAATGCTCTCCATCGGAATACCTGCCTCCAAAGTCAGCGTACCGAAGCTGTGGCGACCGACGTGGTAGCCCAGCGGAGTGCGAATGCCACACGCCAAGCCCACGGCTTTGAGATGGGTTAGTAGTTTGCCCTTGCTCATCGTATCGGGGAATATCTTATAATCCCTCTTGCTCTCCTCCTTAGTGTAAAGCGAAAGTATCTGCTCCGCTATCGGATGCAGAGGTATTAGGCTCTCCACCTCCGTCTTCTGTCTTGCCTTGCGGATATACCGCTTCCCCTCGTTGTTCTTTTCGATTTGCGAAGCTCGCAGGCTCTGTAAGTCGGCAAATGCCAAACCCGTAAAGACAGAGAAAAGAAACATTCTTCGGCTTAGTTCTGCTCCTTCCTCTTGCAACGGGAATGCCAAGAGCTTTGCCACATCACCTTTGCTTAGGAAACGAGGTTTACGCTCCACGGCTTCATACTTCCCCTCTTCAAACGGATTGAAGCGTATTGTCCCTTGACCGACGGCTCGATACATCAACCGACTCAACCAACAGAGATGCTTGTTTATCGTTGCAGGAGCATAACCCTCCTTCTTCAAATAAAAACGGTAATCATCAAAAAAGTCTATCGTTAGAGCCGTTAGGAGAATATCATCCTCGCCACGACTTCGCACGAAGGCGTTGAGCTGTCTGTCCGAACACCGATTGTTGCTATACGTTCCCTCGCTCTTGCTTTCTCGTTGGGCTTTGAGTTCCTCTGCACTAAGGGCAAGAAGCGTTGTCGGAGTTCTCCCGATGCCTTGCAAGTAGTTCTTCAGCAACTCGGCACTCACGGCTCCATATTTGTAGAGCAAGGTATTGTAGCCTTGTTCGATTTCCTCCCGAAAGGTTTGTAGGCGTTGGTTGGTCTTCTTGTCCATTGTTTCCCCTCGCTTCACACTCCAATCGTGGGGGTTGATGCTTTCGCCTGTGGTTATCACTACGTTCGCTCTGTCAATGGTGATACGACAAAGGATTGCCGTTGTGCCGTCTGCTTTGATCTTGTTTTTATTGATATAGAATAGGATTTTGAATGTACTGCGCATAACTCCTACAAGGTTAAGGTTAAGTCTTCAGTGAAAGAGAGAAATCGATCAAACTCATCGAAGAGCTTCTTCGGGGTAACATGGGCGTATCGCTCAGTCATTTGTATGTTGCTGTGCCCCAGCATTCGGCTCACCGTTTCGATGGGAACGCCACGTTCCAAAGTAATCAAGGTCGCAAAAGTGTGGCGACCAACGTGTGCCGAAAGGGGAATGGAGATACCGGCTCGAAGTTGCAGGGCTTTGAGCTGAATAAGGTAAGCCGAATAGGCTATGGGAGCAAAGAGCGTACTACGTTCCTCCGATTGATACTGTTCTATCAAACGCACTGCTTCGGATAGGAGTTTCACACGGCAAAGGGTATTGGTCTTTTGTCTGCGGAACTTCAGCCACAACGCCCCCTCATCATCCGTAAAGAGGTGTTCCCGATTCAGAGCGACCATATCACAATAGGCAACACCCGTATAACAGGAGAAGAGAAAGAGATTGCAAGCGGTCGCCAATTCCACTTCATACGGCTCAAAAGTCAAACTCTGCAACTTATCCAATGAAGCCCTATCCAAGGCACGAGGTTGTTTGTTCTCTCCCCGTTCAATCTGTATGTGAGCGAACAATTGTCGCTCGGTTAATCCTTCCCGATACGCCAAACGGCAGACTTTCTTCACGGCTAATGCCATCTTATGATAATAGGCTTGCGAATGTCCCAGCTTCCCAACAGAATAATGTTGCAAACATTCCAAGAAATCTTCTTCCATCTGTCCGAAAGGAATGTCAGCCGTGTGATACTTCTCTCGGATAAAGGCTTGTAAGTGCTTGCGAACAGTGTGATAACTACTCATAGTCGCAGTCTTTATTTCGATGCCCACTTTTTGCTCCATATCTTCGACCATTCGGTCGTATCGTTCCAAAAAGGTGATTTGAGTTTGCATACTTCCTTGGAACAGCTCCTTGATGTCTGTTGCCGTAAAGACCGCACCTCGCTCACAAAGTACTCGATAAGCCGACTGCACCGAGAGAAGCAAGCGTTCCAACTTACCATTCGTTGCCACTGCTTCACGGCTCTTGCCGTTCAATCTGCTCTCACGAGCATTCCACAACTTCGGGTCGCACGAGAGTTTACAACTGAATTGGGCGATGGTTCGCCCGTAAGTTATACGCCCCATTATCGGAGCCTGTCCCGACTTGTCCAATCCGCTCTTTTTCAGGTAGAGCAACACCTTGAACTTCTCTATTGTCATACGCTTTAATTTTATGGGCAAAATTACCCGTTGTTAAAGCGTTCTTTGACAAGCAAAACATTGTGGAATAGTGAGATAGAAACCTCTCCATAGAAATCTCTCCTTTTTTTCGTTACCTCACTTCATTGGGGAAACCAACGGATAACGGTTTGGTAACCGAAAGGATTCAATATTCCGTGTCGAACTGCTTTCCTATCATACTCGCAGAATATAGAAAATCGACTAATTCACAACACGTTACCGGTTTATTCCCTACATTCTTCCAATTCCTCGAATGGAAAGTATTTTCCATTGCTTACGGCATACCTTCGCCACAACCATCTGTTTGGAGAATGGCTTACCGATTGAAACCGTAAGTAAGATGTTAGGGCATCGCTTTATTAGTACCACAGAGCTATATGCCAAGGTCAGCAAGCAGAAAATAGCCAAGGAGATGCT
>JAXFOQ010000030.1:0-60176 GCA_034180345.1 Erysipelotrichaceae bacterium
AAATCCACATTCACACATTTCAATTCTACAAAGTTTAATAACAGTTAACCAATCACTGTTTAATAAAAGATTGGTAGAAAAGGAGAATGTATATTCATTAATCAACATTAATTAGATGAGTTAATTAGAATATACCAGGAAGATTTTATGATTGAAAATAAAACTCATATTAACTGGTTTCCAGGTCATATGAATAAGGCTCGAAGACTTATTGAAGATAATATTAAAAATGTTGATTTGGTTATTGAAATAAGAGATGCTCGAATACCATTGGCATCGCATAATCCAATGCTTGATAAATTAATTAATAATAAGCGTCGTTTGGTGATTCTTAATAAGTGTGATTTAGCCGATATTACTACTACTAAACTTTGGATTGAAAAACTTAAAAATACCGATGTTGATGTGGTGGCGATCGATTGTCTAAATGATGATATTCGTAAAATGTTACCGAAGTTTATCAAAGAAAGTTGCGATGAAATTTTAATGCGAGCTAAACGCCGAGGAATTTTAAAAAAGGTTTTAAAAGTTATGGTTGTTGGTATTCCAAATGTGGGAAAGAGTACCCTGATTAATCGCATTGTGAAGAAGAATGTTGCCAAGACTGAAAATCGTCCTGGAGTTACTAAAAGCGTCAATTGGATTAGAATCCACCCTGAGATTGATTTAATGGATACCCCTGGTATTTTGTGGCCATCATTTGAAACTTCGGAAATAGGCAATAATCTTGCGCTTGTCGGTTCAATTTCAAGTAATGCCTTTGATCATGAAAAATTAAGTCGATATGCGATTGAATATTTAAGGATTAATTATAATAACAAACTTAAAGAAAGATATAATCTTGAAACACTTAGTGAAGATATTAATGAAATAATTATTAGTATTGCTGAAAGTAAAAAACTATATATTAAAGATGGAGCTATTGATTATCAACGGGTACACGAGTTGATTTTAAATGATTTTAAAAATAATAAATTTAAGGGAGTAACACTTGAATTTCCAGAATGATTTAATCTTTTATGAGCGAAGTTTTTGGGCTTGTGGTGAGCTATGTGCGGGTATTGATGAGGCGGGTAGGGGTCCGCTTGTAGGACCAGTTGTCTGTGCCTTGGTTATTTTTCCAAGTGGTTATAATAATAAGGATATTTATGATTCTAAGGCACTTAGTGCTAAAAAGCGTCGCCAATTATTTTATAAGATAATCAATGAGGCACTTTTTTATGATATTGAAGTTATTGACGCTAGAACTATTGATAGGATTAATATTTTAGAAGCTAGTCGTTTAGGGATGGAAAGATTGGCCTTAAGGGCTAATTGCCACAATATTTTAACCGATGCAATGAAACTTGATATTGATAAAAAAGTCATTGATTTAATCAAGGGCGATCAAAGATCAATATCAATCGCTGCTGCCAGCATTATTGCCAAAGAGTATCGTGATCAGATGTTTGAGGCTTTAGGTTTTTTATATCCTGAATATGAATTTGAAAAACACAAGGGTTATCCTACTAAAAAACATTTAGCATTATTGGAAAAGCTACCAATTATCGAAGATTATCGCTTAACTTTTGGACCAATTAAAAATATTTATAGGAAAATATCTTAAACAAGACTATAAATAGTCATGAATAAAGAAGCCTTAATTTATTATAGTTATATTTATCGTGGTGATTATCATAAAATTGTCAAAGCCATCGCAAATGCTGAACCCTATCATAAAATTGATATTAAAAATTGTTTCACTATTTATGATGATGTTTATCCTAAAGAATTTTTAGAACTTAAAAAACCACCCTTTGTGATTTATTATTATGGGAATTTATCATTGCTTAAAAAAGATAAAGTAAGTATTGTTGGATCGCGTAAAGTTAGTAAGAATGGTTGTTTTACTACTAAGAAAATCACCGATTATCTAAAACAAAAGTATGTCATTGTTTCCGGCATGGCAAAGGGTGTGGACAGTATTGCCCATGTTTCAGCTATTGATAGTGGAAGTATTGCGGTTATTGGCTCTGGTATTGATTATATCTATCCTAAAGAAAATAAGGCTCTATACTATAGCTTGATTAAAAATGGCTTAGTATTGAGTGAATATCCCAAAGATGTTTTACCTTATGCTTATCATTTCCCTTTTAGAAATCGTTTAATTGTGGCCCTTGGTAAAAAGCTGGTGATAACCCATTCAAGAATGAATAGTGGTACTTTTACCAGCGTTAATGAAGCCTTGGAATTAGGTCGTGATATTTATGTGGCTCCATACCATTTTTTAGATGATGATAGTGATGGTTCCAATGTTTTAATTGAAGAAGGTGCCAATATTATTACGATAAATAACCTTGGTGAAATTTAATTATTTGCGTTTTTTAAAAAAATATGTTTATACTAATCATTGATTATAAGGAAGTGTGATATGAAAAAATTAGTTATTGTCGAATCGCCATCAAAGTCTAAGACGATTGAAAAATATTTAGGAGCAGATTATGAAGTTGTTTCCAGCAAGGGTCATATTCGTGATCTGGCAATCAAGGGCAAAGGTGGTCTAGGTGTTGAAGTAGAAAATGAATTTAAACCTATCTATACAATATCTAAGGATAAAGAAAAATTAGTTAAAGAATTAAAGGCTAAGGCTGCTAAGTCTTCTGCTGTTTTACTGGCAACCGACCCAGACCGTGAGGGTGAGGCGATATCTTGGCATTTGGCACAAGTTTTAGGACTTGACACCGATGAAGATAATCGCATTATTTTTAATGAAATAACCAAAAAGACAATTCTTGCTTCAGTTGAGAAACCACGAAAGATTGATATGGGGTTGGTTAAATCACAAGAAACACGAAGAATTTTAGATCGCATTATCGGTTTTAAACTTTCTAATCTTTTACAGACGAAGATTAAATCCAAGAGTGCCGGTCGGGTACAATCGGTAGCTTTACGGATGATTTGTGATCGAGAAAAAGAAATTAAGTCCTTCATTCCTGAAGAATATTGGACAATTAAAGCCTTATTTAATAAAGACAAACAAGAATTTGAAACTAATCTGACCAAGATAAATAATAAAAAAGCTGTCATTAAAAATGCTGATGAAGCTCAAAAAATATTAAGGGAATTGAATACAGAATTTATCGTTTCCAATGTTAAGGCCGAAGAAAAGAAACGCTTTGCGAAATTGCCGTTTATAACTTCATCTTTACAACAAGAGGCTAGTTCTAAATTTGGCTATCCAGCTAAAAAAACGATGATGATTGCTCAAAAATTATATGAGGGTATTGAGCTTAAAAGTGAAACCATCGGTTTGATTACATATATGCGTACCGACAGCACCAGATTATCAACTGACTTTGTAAGTGCTGCTAAAGACCTTATTAAAAATCAATATGGTAAAGAATATATCGGTTATTATAAGGTAAAAAATGATGGTCAATCTCAAGATGCCCACGAAGCTATTAGACCAACTGATATTAATAATACTCCTGATAAGGTTAAGGACTATCTAACGGCTGAACAATATAAGATTTACAGTTTTATTTATAATCGTGCCTTAGCTTCGCTGATGGCACCCTGTATTAATGATTCAATAACTTATACTATCAATAACGGAATTTATGATTTTAGTGCCAGTGGTCAAACGCTAAAATTTGACGGTTTTTTAAAGGTTTATAAAGAATATGATAATTCTAAAGACTTTATTTTACCTAATTTAGTAAAAGATGAATCTTTAACAGCTACTAAAATTATTGATGAACAACATTTTACCGAAGCCCCAAGTAGATATACAGAAGCAAAATTAATTAAAGCTTTGGAAGAAGAAGGCGTTGGAAGACCTAGTACTTATGCGACTATTGTTGATACAATCATTAAACGCGGTTATGTTGAATATAAGAAAAATAGTGATAGTGGCAAGACAAAATATTTTTTTCCGACTGAACAGGGAATATTGACAGATGATCGTCTAAGAGAGTTTTTTATTGATATTATCAATACCAAATATACTGCCAACATGGAACATGAATTAGATGAGATTGCTGAAGATAAATTGCATTATGTTAATTCACTGCAAAAGTTTTGGGATGATTTTATGCCGCTTGTTGAAAACGCCTATGATAAAATGGAAAAGATTCAACCCACAAAAACTGGTGATATTTGTCCTGAATGTGGTGGGGAACTGGTTATCAGAAATGGACGCTATGGAAAATTTATTTCTTGTGGTAATTTTCCAAAATGTCGTTATACTAAACAATTAGAAGAAAATAAGGTTAAATTTGTTGCTGAACCGATAGGGGAATTGTGCCCTGAGTGTCAAAATGAATTATTAAAACGCAAATCACGTTATGGTAAGTTTTTTATTGGTTGTAGCAATTTTCCAAAATGTCATTATCTTCGTAATATCGAAGTAAAAAAGGAGAAAGATGAAAGTTAAGGTTATCGGTGCAGGTCTTGCGGGTTGTGAGGCTGCTTATCAATTAGCAAAAAGAGGTATTGATGTTGAACTTTATGAGATGAAACCCATTAAAAAAAGCCCAGCTCACAAGAGTGATTTATTCGCAGAATTATTGTGTTCTAATTCATTTAGGAGCGATGATCCACTGAATGCGGTTGGTTTATTAAAGAAAGAAATGCGCAGTTTAGATTCTTTAATTATGGAAGCCGCAGATCATACAGCAGTTAAGGCGGGTTCATCGCTTGCAGTTGATCGTGAAGCTTTTTCTAAATATATTACCGATAAGCTTTACGCTATGCCTAATATTAAGGTTATTAATCAAGAGGTTGAAAATTTTGATGTTGATGATTATACCATTGTTGCTGCTGGTCCGCTTTGTAGTGATAAATTAGGTTCTTATATTGGTGAGTTAACAGGAAAAGATTATTTATATTTTTATGATGCAATTGCGCCTATTGTTACTAAGGAATCAATAGATTTTAATCACGCTTATTTTAAATCTCGTTATAGTGATGATGAAGATTATATTAACTGTCCTCTTACAAAAGAAGAATTTTTAGCCTTCTATTTTGAATTGGTCAATGCTAAGACCGTTCCGACTAAAGAATATGAGAAGGAAATCTTTTTTGAAGGCTGTATGCCTTTTGAGGAAATGGCTAAGCGTGGTTTTAAAACTTTATTATTCGGTCCGATGAAGCCAGTAGGACTTGAAAAAGATGGTTTTAAACCCTATGCTGTTTTACAACTTCGTCAAGACAATGCGATTGCTTCTTTATACAATATTGTCGGCTTTCAAACACATTTATTATTCTCTGAACAAAAGCGTATTTTAAAAATGATTCCGGCCCTTAAAAATGTTGAAATTATGCGCTATGGTATTATGCATCGTAATACTTATTTAAACAGTCCTAAATTTTTAAATAAGTATTATCAAACAATTAAATATCCAAAAGTCTTTTTTGCGGGTCAGATAACTGGTGTTGAAGGTTATGTTGAAAGTGCAGCAAGTGGTCTATATGCTGGTTTGAATATGTATCAATTATTAACAAAAAAGACTATCAATCCTATTCCATCATCAACGATGATTGGAAGTATGAGCGAGTATATTTCAAATGTTGCTTTAGATAAATTGGTTCCAATGAATGCTAATTTTGGTATTTTCAAATATAATAAGCCTCTGCCAAAGGATAAGAAGCAGGCTTTCTTAGATATTAGTAATGAAATGATCGCAAAGTATCTTAAGGATAACTATGAATGAAATACTTGATACTTTTTTGATTTATATCAAACAAAAGCATAGCGGTTCTTCTGACACATACAAATCTTATAAAAATGATTTAAAACGATTTGTAGAATATTTAAATCATCGAGGAATTAAAAATTATCAAGCAATTGATAAAGTGTTGATGTTTGAGTATATCGAAGCATTAAGAAGTGGTGAAATTAGTGGTAACAAATTAAATAATCGTTCTTTTTCACGCAATATGTCATCCCTGAGATCATTTTTTAAATATTTAATTAATCACGATCTTATCAATAATAATCCCTTAACAAACTTTAAAAGTGTTAAAATTGCCAAGCGACTACCTGACTTTTTAACTTTTAGTCAAATTGAACAATTGTTAAATATTTATGATTTAGATAATGAAAATGATGTTAGGGCTCGCTTGATTATTGAAGTTATATATGCCTGTGGTTTGCGGGTATCTGAGGTTGCTAGTTTGGAATTAACTAAAATTGATTTCAATAATAATTACCTAAGAGTTATCGGCAAGGGTAATAAGGAGCGTTCAATACCATTTTATCCCCGTCTTAATCAATTGCTTAATTTATATTTAGATACTTATTATCATAATCATATCAATAATAATAACCATCAATTTTTATTGATTAATAATAGAGGTCATAAATTAACTGTTAGAAGTATTCAAAATATTATCAAAGAGGGTGGGCTTAGAGCTGGTATTTTAGTACCACTACACCCTCATATGTTAAGGCATTCTTTCGCAAGTCATCTGCTGGAAAATGGTGCTGATTTGCGTATGGTTCAAGAGTTATTGGGGCATCAGAATTTATCGACTACTCAAATATATACTCATTTGAATTTAGAACATCTAAAAGATGTAATTGCATCTGCCCATCCGCATTCAAAAAGCAACCATTAAGGTTGCTTTTTTTAATCTAAACTTTGAATAGCGGTAATTAGGGCCAGTTTATAAACATCATCACTATTACAACCGCGTGATAAGTCGTTTACTGGTTTTGCCATACCTTGTAATATTGGACCAATGGCTTCATATTTACCTAAACGCTCAGCGATTTTATAGCCGATATTTCCAGCATCTAAATTTGGGAAAATGAAGGTATTGGCACAGCCAGCAACTTTTGAATTAGGAGCTTTTTTATGGCCGATACTTTCAACTAATGCAGCATCAAATTGCAGTTCACCATCTAATATTAATTCTGGGTATTTTTCTTTAGCAATTTTAGTGGCTGTAGCTACTTTTTCTTGTTCAGGACTTTTAGCGCTGCCCATAGATGAAAAACTTAACATTGCAATTCTTGGTTCGATACCAAATTCCTTGGCGGTGATACTGCTACATTTAGCAATTTCACTTAATTCTTCAGCATTTGGATTGATATTGATTGCACAATCACTAAATAATTTACGATCTTCATCATGTAACATGAGGAAGGCACCTGATACAAGTTTATAGCCTGGCTTCATTTTGATAATTTGAAGACCTGGTCTTACAGTATCAGCAGTTGATCCTACAGCTCCAGATACCAAGCCCTTGGCTTTATCAAGATATACTAGCATCGTTCCAAAGTAGTTAGGGTTGTTAAGGCATAGCTCAAGTGCTTTTTCTTGTTCGAGCTTTCCTTTGCGTCTTGCGAATAATGCTTCAGCCATTTCGTTGATTTGGCTATATTTTTTAGGGTTGATAATTTCTAAATTATCAATATTTAAGTTATTATCATCAGCAAGCTCAGTAATAATTTCATCATTACCAAGCACGATAGGGTGAATATAACTTTCTTGGTTGAGTTTAACACAGGCGCTTAAAACTCTAATATCTTCCCCCTCAGGAAATACAATAGGTATTTTTTTACCATTTAATTTTTCTTTTAATTCATCGAATAAATACACGATATTCCTCCCTTACTCAATAATAATAACATAATCTAGGATATTTGATTTAGATAACACTTTAACTGGGTGATTAATTAAATAAACAGCATAATGCAAGCGCAGAGAATTTTATTATGAATAAAATTATGCCGATCACCTCTAAAATTATGTGGTAGTTCTATATATTTGCCTGCTTTATATTCTTCTATATATTTTAATTTCAACTTCCAGTTATATTTCATTTAAAAACCCCTTTACTGGATTGTCCAGTTTAGGGGGTACAGCTCAAAATTAAGTTAATTATGAGGGGTTTTATTTTGTTTGTATTGTTTCTTAATTGTGAACATGTGTATACTATTGATGAGGAAGTATGCCACAAATATTGAAAAAAGAGATTAATGATAAAATTATCGAAGTCGCTAAGAGCGAATTATTAAAAAATGGAATTGAATCAGCATCGATGCGTAACATTGCTAAGGGTGTTGGTATCAGCACAGGTAATTTATATCGTTATTATATCGACAAAGATGATTTAATTAAGAATATTTTAAATTCGTGTTTTAGCAGATTAGAAAAGCTTGTTTCTGATGTTACTAAAAATAAAGTAATTCTTTTAGATATGGTTACTCTAAATGATTTATCTATTGATGATATTACTTTGATGATGGATAAAATAATTGATGGTCTTGTTGAAATATATAATGATTATCATGATGAATTTTTAATTTTACTTCTTGATAAAAAGATTAGTAATAATTTTGAATTATGGATTGTTAATTTAATTTGTAAGTTAGTTGATAAAGATGAGTCTGATGCTTTTGTGATTAAGGCAAATATTGCTTCTACAATGATCGTTTCATCATTTAAAAAAGCCTTTGAATTATTTGAAAAACAAAAATTTGACCTTGCCTTGATATTGAAACAACATGTATATAAATTATTGGAATTATTGAGGTGATAAATGGCATTTATTGAATTTGATGATGTAATTAAAGAATATAGCTTAGGAGAAATCAAGATTAGAGCCTTAGATGGTGCGAGTTTTGAAATTGAAAAAGGGGAATTTGTGGTTATTGCTGGAGCTAGTGGAGCTGGCAAATCAACCATTTTGAATTTACTTGGTGGGATGGATAATCTTAGTTCTGGAAAAATTGTTGTCGATGGTAAAAAATTGCACGAATTAAATGATAATCAACTTTGTGATTATCGCCGTTTTGATATTGGCTTTGTATTTCAATTTTATAATTTAGTTCAAAATTTAACTGCTAAAGAAAATGTTGAATTGGTAACACAACTTGCAAAAAATCCTATTGATGCTGAAAAAGTTTTGAATGATGTTGGTTTAGGTGAGCGTTTGCATAATTTCCCTAGCCAATTATCAGGTGGTGAACAACAACGAGTGGCAATTGCCCGTGCCCTAGCTAAAAATCCTAAATTATTATTATGTGATGAACCCACCGGAGCTTTAGACTACAAAACTGGTAAAGCTATTTTGAAGCTATTGCAAGATATGTGTAGGCAGAATAAAACCACTACGATTGTTATTACTCATAACTTAGCTATATGTGCGATGGGTGATAAGGTTATTAAAGTTAAATCGGGTAAAATTAGTGAAGTTATTATTAATAAAGAACCTCTGTCGGTTGAAAGTATTGAATGGTAATGAAAAAAGCTTTATTTAAAGATGCATTGATTGAAATCAGGAAGACTAAAACCCGTTTTTTAGCTATTTTTGCGATTGTTGCCTTAGGAGTGGGTATTTTTAGTGGTATTGGTGCAACTGCTGACGATATGCGCTATACTGCCGATAAATATTTTGATCGTTATCATTTATTTGATATTCATATGCTTAGTAGTCTGGGTATCACTCAAGATGATGTTGTTGCTTTTTCAAAACTTGATGAGGTTGAAGATGTTTTTCCAACCTTCAGCAAGGAAGTTTTAATTCAAAAAAATAATCAAGAAAAGGTATTTAGAATCGAGGGTTATGATTTTAGTAAAAATCAAAATATCAACGCTTTTAAATTAATTAAGGGGCGTTTACCAATTAATGATGATGAATGTTTGGTTGAAAATTCTGATCAAATAAAACAATTTGAAGAATTTGTAGAAATTGGTGATAATGTTGAATTTAGCTTACCAAAAAACGAGAATATTAAGAATACATTTAAAAAGGCTACCTGCAAGGTTGTCGGTACTGTTACAAGCCCATATTATTTATCTTATCAAAAGGGTTCAGCCAATATTGGTAATGGACAATTGGCTTCCTATATTTATGTTGATCAAAAGATATTTAATCTTGAAGTTTATACCGATCTTTATATAAGGGTTAAAGATGCTGATCCCTTAAACACCTATAGTGATGAATATCAAAAATTAATTAATAAAACTATTGATGATTTTAAAATTATCACTGAAGAAAGAGCCAAGATTAGAAAAGACGATATTTACAATCAAGCTAATACAAAATATCAAGAAGGTCTTGCGACATATCAAAAAAATCAAGCTATTTTTAATCAAGAGATTACTGATGCTGAAATTAAGTTGAAGAATGCTAAAAAAGACTATGATGATGGCTATCAAAAATACTTGTATGAAAAAGCTCGAGCTGATCAAAAACTTGATGAAGCTAAATATGTTATCGATGATGGTTATCGACAATTAAAGACTCATAAAAATGAAATCTATCAACAACTTCCTGGTATTATTAATAAACTTAATAATAGCCTCAGTGAAATGACGGCCCAAAAAAATAATCTTGATGCTGGTATGGCGATAATGGAAAGTTCAGCCTTAAATACTAAAGCTACTATTCAACATAAACAAGATTATTTAAAATCAACTTTAAATAAATTATTGGAAATTATCACTAAAAGTTTTAATGGTCCCATTAGCGATGATGAGCTTAATGAATACAATCATTATAAACAGAATTATTTAAATGCTTATGACGAATTAAATCAGCTTTTAAATTCTGATGACTTTGATAATTTAATTAATTATAAAAAGACGGTTGTTATTAGTAATAATCTTGATAAATTAATGACTGAGCTTAAAAATACCATTGCTTTATTTGAAAATGTTAAAAATAATTCTTGGGATAATCAAAAGCTTATTAATGCCATAGATAATTTTAATGAAACCTACGATAATACCAAAAATATGGTTGATGAATATCAACAAGTTCTTAGTGCTGGTAATACTGAATTATTGACTTTTGAAAATGAAAGTAAGACTCTTGTAGAATGGATTGCTTATAGGGAAGACTTATTTAAAAATATTCCTGTACCTATCAATGAATTATTTGCGATTATCGCTGATGATCTTAATGGTGCCGATAAAAATATTGTTGGTGAAAAATTAATGGAAGTAAACGCCATCAACAAGCGTATTGATGATTTAGAACATCATGATAATTATCTTAAATATAATTTAGCTTTTTCTAATATTGAAGTTGAAAAGAATAAGCTTAATTTTTATCATCATCAAAAAGTGGAACAACTTTATTTACCTATATCGTCATTGATTGAAATTAATGCTAATGAGCTTAAAATAAACACCCAAGCACAACAGTTAAATGCTAAAAAAGTATCGGTAAATACACATTTTGAAGCCATTAAAAAGGATCTTGATTTAGGACTTACAACTTTAAATGATAATTACATTACTTATTATCAGAATAAGTTGGATGGTGAATATCAATTAAAAGATGCTTACAATAAACTTGTTGATGCCAAAAATAAGCTCGATAATATAAAAGATGGTAAGTGGTATATTTTAGGCAGAGATAAACACTATAGTTATGTTGATTATCGAGGAACCTGTGATCGTATGGAGGCTATTGCCAAGGTTTTTCCAGCCTTTTTCTTTCTGGTTTCAGCCTTAGTTTGTCTTACGACAATGACGCGTCTTGTTGATGAAAAAAGATTGGAAATTGGTACTTTAAAGGCATTGGGCTATCGTAAAGGGCAAATTATTTTCAAGTATTTATTTTATGCAGGTAGTGCTTCGCTTTTGGGTGGGCTTATCGGCGCAATATTAGGTATCCATATTTTTCCTTATATTATTTATAATACATGGAAGATGTTATATGATATGCCAGACATTAGTTTTGTATTTCAGGGCAAATTGTTAGTCTTTAGCATTTCTATCTCGATGTTGATTACTGTTATTGCAACTATCTTTGCCTGTGCTAAGACCTTGAAAGATAATCCTGCTCAATTAATAAGACCAAAGACACCAAAGCTTGGTAAAAAGATTCTTTTAGAAAGAATTGCCTTTATCTGGAAACCCTTATCATTTATTTCTAAGATAACCGTTAGAAATTTATTTCGATATAAAAAGCGTTTCTTTATGACGGTTGTTGGGATTGCTGGTTGTACTGCTTTACTTGTGGCTGGTTTTGGAATTCATAATTCCATCTCAACCATTGTTAATGCTCAATTTTATGAAATATTTAATTATCATGGTGAAGTTGATATTGATGTTGATTACCAATCTTACCAAGAAATTATTAAAATAATTGATAATCATAAATTAATCGATAATAATTATGGTATTTATAAAAAAAGTGGCAAAGTAATTAAAGGTAATTTTGAAAAAGATGCTTATTTGGAGGTTTTTGATCACTATCGTAATTTTAGTAATTTAATTAGCTTGCATCATCGTACAGATAAACAACAGTGTATTTTTGATGAAGATGGGGCTGTTATTAGTGAAAAGATGGCAATTGATTTAAAAATCAACAAGGGTGATTTAATTAACTTCAATATCGATAATCATAATTATCAGATTAAAGTTTTAGATATTGCTGAAAATTATTTGCATCATTATATTTATATGCCTCAGGAATATTATCAAAAAGTCTTTGATAAGCACCTGGTTAATAATACAATTATCTTTAGAATGAAAGAAGCATCAGCCGATAATCAAAGTAAGATAACCGCCGATCTTATGATGCTTAAGGATGTCAATGGTATTAGTTATAATCTGTGGATTAGAGATAATTTTAATCAGATGATTAGTGGTCTATCATCAATCGTGGCAATACTGGTTGTATCAGCAGCTTTATTGGCATTTGTGGTTTTAATCAATCTTACCAATGTCAATATTTCAGAACGCATACGGGAAATTGCAACTTTAAAAGTACTTGGTTTTAGATATAAAGAAGTCAATGCTTATATTAATCGTGAAAATTTAATTCTATCTATTATTGGTGGAATGTTAGGATTGTTTCTCGGCAAAAGTTTACACTATATTATTATGATTGTAGTTGAACTTGATAATATAATGTTTGGACGAGAAATTAAATTGATTTCATATTTTTCTGCATTTTTGTTGACGATATTATTTACGATTATAGTTGGTTTAATTATGAATAGACGCCTTAAAAAGATTGAAATGATTGAAAGCTTGAAAAGTATTGAATGATTTAGATTTTATTGTGATACAATTAAATAGTTAAGAAATAGAGGAATATATTGAATGAAAGAGATTTTTGAATTTGATTTCTGCGGTCGAAAATTAATCATCGAGGCTGGTGAAGTCGCTAAACAGGCTGGGGGGTCATGTTTAGTTCGTTATGGTGATACCGTAACACTTAGCACTGCTTGTGCTAGTAATGAAGCTAAGGATACTGATTTTTTTCCACTCACTGTATCGTTTGAAGAAAAACTTTATAGTGTTGGAAAGATTCCTGGTGGTTTTTTAAGGCGTGAGGGTCGTCCTAGCGAGCATGCCACGCTTACAGCTCGACTTATTGATCGTCCAATTCGTCCACTTTTTGCTGAAGGTTTTAGAAATGAAGTACAAGTTGTCAATACTGTTTTAAGTGTTGATCAGGATGCCAGTGCTGAAATGGCAGCGATGTTTGGTGCCAGTGTTGCACTTTGCATTAGTAATATTCCATTTGGTGGTCCAATTGCTGGGGTTATTGTCGGCTATATTGATGGTGAATTTATTGCCAATCCAAGTGTGGCACAAATGGAAAAATCACTAATTAATTTGACGGTAGCTGGTACAAAAGATGCGATAAATATGGTTGAGGCTGGCGCAAAAGAAGTTAGTGAAGACTTGATGTTAGATGCTTTGATGTTTGGACATGATCGCATTAAAGAGCTTTGTACCTTACAAGAAACAATTATCGCTAAAGTCGGTAAAGAGAAGATGGAAGTTGTCTTACACGAGGTAAATGCTAAGGTTAAGGAAGTTGTTGATGCCAATGGTAGTGCTGCTATTAAAGAGGCAGTATCAATTAAAGGCAAATTAGAACGCTATGGCAAGATTGATGAGATTACCGCTCATATGTGTGAGCTTGTCAGCGATTTAAAATGGGATAGCGAAAAAGAACAAAATAAGGCTATTAAAGAATGTAAAGAATATTGCACATCAATTGAAGCCGATGAAGTTAGAAGATTAATAAGTGTTGAAAAAATCAGACCTGATGGTCGTAAGGTTGATGAAATTCGTACATTAAATTCACAAATAGATTTATTACCTAGAGTTCATGGCAGTGCTTTGTTTACTCGTGGTGAAACACAAGTATTGAGTGTAACGACATTGGGTGCCCTTGGTGATAATCAAATTATTGATGATTTAACCGAAGTCGAAGAAAAACGCTTTATGCATCATTATAATTTCCCACCATATAGTGTTGGTGAAACAGGGCGTATGGGTAATCCTGGTCGTCGTGAAATTGGTCATGGTGCCTTGGGTGAAAGAGCTCTTGCCCAAGTATTACCTAGCGTTGATGAATTTCCTTATGCTATTAGAACGGTTGCAGAAGTATTGGAGTCTAACGGTTCAAGTTCTCAAGCTTCTATATGCGCTGGTACAATGAGTTTGATGGCAGCAGGTGTACCGATTAAAGCTCCAGTTGCTGGTATTGCGATGGGACTTGTTACTTATGATGAACACTATACTATTTTGAGTGATATTCAAGGTATGGAAGATCACTTTGGTGATATGGACTTTAAGGTAGCTGGTACAAAAGATGGTATTACCGCACTACAAATGGATATTAAGATTAAGGGTATTTCTAAGGATATTCTTAAAGAAGCATTGGCGCAGGCCAAGGACGGACGAGCTGTCATTATGGAAAATATGATGGCTACTATTTCGGCTCCTCGTAGCAGCGTTTCTAAATATGCACCGAAGATGGTTACAATTAAAATTCATCCAGATAAGATTCGCGAAGTTATCGGTACTGGTGGTAAGACTATCAATGGTATTATTGAAGCTTGTGATAATGTTAAAATTGACATTGATGATAATGGTCTATGCGTTATTTATCATACTAATCAGGAAATGCTCGATAAGGCTAAGGCGACGATTGAAGAAATCATCAAGGAAGCAAAGGTTGGTGAAATTTATGAGGCAACAGTTGTTAGAATTGAAAAATTTGGAGCCTTTGTGGAATTATTCAAGGGCCAAGATGCCTTACTACATGTTTCAAAAATTAAACACGAGCGTTTAAATAAGGTTGAAGATGCCTTAAAAATTGGTGATAAAGTCCAAGTTAAGGTAATGGAAATTGATGAAAAGGGCCGTGTCAATGTCAGTGCTAAAGAATTATTGCCTGAACCCGAAAAGAAGACTAAGTATGAAGAAAAAGTTGATGAAGTTAAAACTGAAGAAAAAGCCAGTGGTATTGTCAGGTTTTTCGGTAAGAAGAAATAAATAAATTTAAGCCTATATTGTATATAGGCTTTTAAAAAGCTTGTCTATTGGGTATTTGATGAGCTAAAATAATTAAAGAGGTAGTATGTATTCTAAAATTTTATTAAAGTTAAGCGGTGAATCATTGAGCAGTAAAACAGATGCCTTTGATGTTGAGATACTTGAAAGAGTTGCCCTAGAAATTAAAGAAATTCATGATCAAGGTATTGATTTAGGAATCGTATGTGGTGGTGGTAACTTTGTTCGTGGAAGAACTCTAAGTGCACTTGGGATTAAAAGAGAAAGTGCTGATACTATGGGAATGCTGGGTACGGTTATGAATTCTATCGCCCTAGAGTCGAAATTAAATGAGTTAGGCGTTAAAGCCAAGGCCTTTGCTGCCTTGGAGATGCCTCAGGTAATTGCACCTTATCGCCAAGATGAAGTTGAAGAATGTTTTAAAAATCATATGGTGGTATTATTTGCCTGTGGTGTTGGCAATCCTTATTTCAGTACGGATACTGGTTGTGCATTAAGAGCTATTGAAATTCGTGCTGATTTACTTTTATTGGCTAAGAATGGTGTTGATGGAGTATATGACAGCGACCCCGATGTTAATGCCGATGCTAAAAAATATGATGTTATTACATATGATGAGATGCTAGCTAAAAATTTAAAAGTTATTGATTTAACTGCAGCTAGTTTATTAAAAGACAATAAGATGAGTGCATATGTTTTTGATATGAAAGAAGCAGGAAATATAATTAAAGTAATTAAAGGCCAAGATATTGGCACTAAAATAATAGTAAAGGAGTAATTTATGGAAGAATTATTGATGGAATTGGAATTGGAATTAGACACAACGGTTGAATCATTTGAAAAAGCTCTGACATCAGTTAGAACAGGTCGTGCCAATCCTAATATGTTAAGTAGAGTTGAGGTTGAATACTATGGTGCTTTGACACCGATTAATCAAATTGCCTCTATCAGCGTTAGTGAGGGTCGAACACTAGTAATTAAGCCCTATGATTCTAATAGTTTGAAGGATATTGAAAAGGCTATTAATGCCTCAGATTTAAACTTGCCACCAAATAATGATGGTACAGTAATTCGTTTAAGTGTTCCAGCTTTAACTGAAGAAACTCGTAAGGGCTATTGTAAGGATGTAGCAAAATATGCTGAACACGCTAAAATCAGCATTAGAAATATTCGTCGTGATTATAATGAAAATGTTAAGAAAGATAAGACCATTCCTGAGGATGTATCTAAAAATACTTTAGATAAAATTCAAAAGGAAATCGATAAATACATTGATAAGATTGACGAAATTGCTAAAAACAAGGAAAAAGAAATTCTAACAATTTAATTATGAATCAACTACAGCATCTAGCAATCATCATGGACGGCAATGGAAGATATGCTAAAGAACATGGACAAATTAGAACTTTCGGTCATAAAAAAGGAACGGAAAATGTTAGGGATATTGCCATTTATTGTAATAAGTTAGGTATAAAGGTTTTGACTCTTTATGCTTTTAGTACGGAAAATTGGAAAAGACCGACCAGTGAAGTCAATTATTTAATGTCTTTACCAGAATTTTTCTTTTCTAGTTATATTAAGGATTTGATGGCTAATAATATTAGGGTGATGACAATTGGAGATATTGATGGTGTTCCTAAAAAAACGCGTAGCGTTATTGCTAATGCGATTGAAAAAACCAAGTTTAATACTGGTTTAATTCTTAATTTAGCCATGAATTATGGTGGTCGTAATGAAATTGTAAATGCCGCTATTAGTTATGCTGATGATGTTGCTAATGGTCGTGATAATGATTTAACTGCCGATGAATTTGAGAATTATCTTTATACTAAGGATTTACCACCAGTTGATTTAATGATTAGAACTAGTGGTGAAATGCGTTTATCTAATTTTTTACTTTATCAATTAGCTTATAGTGAGATGATTTTTATTGATGTTCATTGGCCAATTTTCACTACAGATATATTGGATAAATGCTTGGAAGATTATCAAAATCGCAAGCGTCGTTTTGGAGGTGTTTGATGATTACTAGAATTTTAAGTGCTATTGCTATGATGTTGATTGTAGCTTTACCAATATATTTTGGTGGCTGGTTATTGAATATATTTTTAATTGTGATGTCCCTTATTGCTGGCTATGAATATGTTTCAATCAGGAATAAACGCTTTAATATCTTACTTTATGTGATTATTGAATTATTTATTTTAGGTATTATTGTTTTTCCTAAAAATCAGGTGGGAATCATCTTAATTTTATTGATTGGTTTATTCACAACCTCAATCTTATTTGAAGATATTACCTTTGTTGATGTGAATAGTACCTTTGCGATTAGTGTTTTAGTTGGTTTTGCCATATATGCTGTTTTAACATTTTATCGTTTTCCCTACAGTAATTTTCACTTTTTATATGTGATTATCGCAACCTTTGGTACTGATACCGGAGCATATTTTGTCGGTTTAAAATTTGGTAAACATAAGTTAATTGAAAGAGTATCACCAAAGAAGACCGTTGAAGGTTCGATTGGTGGCTGGCTTTTTGGTATGGTTTTATCATTTGGTTTTGCCTATCTACATAATTATTTTTTTGGTGGAGTTAACTCATTACCTTATTATTTAATCATCAGTGCTATCTTACCGATTGTTTCACAAATCGGTGATTTGAGTTTCAGCTTAATCAAAAGAAATTATAAGGTTAAAGATTTTGGATCGCTTATTCCAGGTCATGGTGGTTTATTAGATCGTATTGATAGTTTGATTTTTTCACTGATTTTTCTTATTTCAGTTTTGGGGTTCTTGTATCGATGAAAAAAATTATTTTATTAGGAGCCAGTGGCTCCATTGGCACACAGACCATCGACATCATCAAGGCTCATAGTAAGGAGTTAGAACTTATTGGTGCCAGTGTCTATAATAATGTTGATTATTTACGGCAATTATTGGATACCTTCAATCTTAAATATGTCTGGTTAAAAGAAATGGATGATAATTTAAAGATTAAATATCCTAATACTAAATTTTTTACTGGCGAAAAAGGTCTTGTTGACCTTGTTGAAGTTGATGACTATGACTTACTTGTAAATGCGCTAGTGGGGAATGTTGGCTGTTTACCGACAATTGCCGCTATTAAAAATCATAAGGACATTGCTTTAGCCAATAAAGAAACATTGGTTTTAGCAGGTGATATTATCAATAATCTGCTTGAAGAAAATCATGTTAATATGTATCCTATCGATAGTGAACATAGTGCTATTTTTCAAGTGTTACATGGTAATGACAAAAAAGATATTAAAAGGCTTATTGTTACTGCCAGTGGTGGTGCATTTAGAGAATTAACTAAGGAAGCATTAAAAGATGTCAGTCTTAAAGACGCTTTAAAACATCCGACATGGTCAATGGGTACTAAAGTCACTATTGATAGTGCTACCTTAATGAATAAGGTTAATGAGGTAATTGAAGCTCATCATCTGTTTAAAATACCCTATGATCAAATTGATGTAATTATTCAAAAAGAATCGATCATTCATTCGATGGTGGAGTTTAATGATGGTAGTGTTTTGGCTCAATTAAGCGTTCCTGATATGCGTTTACCAATCCAATATGCACTACTTTATCCTAAACATGATTTTATGCCCAATTACCAACAACTTGACTTTGATAACTTACTAAGCCTTAATTTTATGAAGGTTGATCCTAAGCGATTTTCATTATTTACACAAGCCAAGCTATTTGGTGCCAAGGGCGGTAATGCAGGGGCAATTTTAAATGGTGCCAATGATACAGCGGTTGCCTTATTTATGCAAGAAAAGATTAGTTTTATTCAAATTGAAGAAGCGATAATTTATGCACTGAATAGGTGTCCTTTCATTGAAAATCCTACACTAGAAGAGTTATTAGAATCTCGTGAATTAGCCGCTAAAACAGTATATGACTTTTTAATAAAATAATGATATATCCAATGCTTATAAAGGGTACAAAGGCAATCTTTTTAAGCATTTTTTTATTTAATAAATAATATATTAAGACATATAATAAGGCTGATAAATTACTATAAAATAATAATTTGATAATGTTGATAAATGATAGATTTATTGATAGCACCACTAGGGTTTCAATATCGCCATAGCCGAATGACTTATTGGATATATAATATACCATCATCATAAGGAGATAAAATATTATACCGATTAGTATTTTATGAATTAAAAATTGATGGTTGATTATTAGATTAATTAATAAAATGGTCAGATTTATCACACTATAAACATAACCGCTTTTAAGATCAATGATTGAAGATAGTATTAAAAGTAGTAAACTTAAATAAATTAATATCATCATAACCATTAATATTCAATGATGTAATAATTCCTAAAATAATGTTAATGAGCTGGTGATTTAGTATAATAAAATTGAGATAAATATGATTGAGGAAGAAATTTTTAGACATAAACATTTCGTTTATGATAAGTTGTTGGTATTTGGTTTTAAACAAATTGATGATACCTATCAATATTACACCGATATTATGAATGGAGCATTTTCAGTAGAATTAGTTTTGGATGCTCAAAATAAAATGCGTAGTAGTGTTATTGATAATGTGAACAATGAAGAGTATATACAACTAAAATCAAAAATTTTCAATGGAAGCTATGTTAATTCAGTGCGTAATGAATATTTTAAATTACTTTCACTTATTGCTGAAAAATGTTGCACAGAAGTATATTTTATCTCTAAACAAGCCAACAGAATTAGTGAATTAATTTTAGACGAATATAAAGTTATACCTGATTTTCCCTTTGAAAGTAATCAATATTATCGCCATGGAGTTTTTAGGCATTTTGATAGTGGGAAGTGGTTTGCTTTGATTATGAATATCAAACAGAAGTTACTTCTAAGAAATAGTGATGAAAGCAATATTGATGTCATTAATCTTAAGGTTGATTCTAAAGAAATTGATGAATTAATCAAAAGGGAAGGTATTTTTCCTGCCTATCATATGAATCATAAGAATTGGATTTCAATTATTCTTGATGATAGAATTGACGATAATGAAATTATGGAATTTATCAGAAAAAGTTTTGAATTAACATCAACCAAAACTAAGAAATAAGCTTGTTTTATATTGAATTAATTTCATAAATAAGTTAAAATAATTGTGTTGTAGCCCCTTTTGGGTCTATAACCGCATATAAAAGGTTTAAGTATCTTATGATCACCTTAATAGCGTGTCTATTGAACAAAAAGGAGGTAAAAAATGTACGCAGTAATCGAAACAGGCGGAAAGCAACTTAAAGTTGAAAAAGGTTCAACAATTTATGTTGAAAAATTAGCTGTTGAAGAAGGCGCTGAATATACTTTTGATAAAGTGGTTTTAATTAAAAATCGTTCATTAAAAGTTGGAACACCTTATGTTGAAGGAGCTAATGTTGTATGCAAAGTTGAAAGACAAGGCAAACAAAAGAAATTGACTATCTTTAAGTATAAAGCTAAAAAAGGTTCAACAAGAAGAAAACAAGGTCATCGTCAACCTTATACAAAACTAATTGTTGAAAGCATTAACGCTTAATGATAAAAGCAGTTGTTGATATTCACAATGAGGATATTATTAATTTGAATATATCGGGACATGCCAATTTTGCTGAATATGGCAATGATATTGTTTGTGCTGGTGTTAGTAGTATTATTTTTGGTTTGATGAATGCCCTTGATGAGAAAAGGGTTGAAATCAAGATGGAAGATAATGAAATTAATATTAGAATTATTGAAGCTGATAATCGCTTAAGAAATTATTTGGAATTGTGTTTAATACAACTGAAGACTATCGAAGAAGTTAAGAGTCAAAATTTAAAGATTGTTATTAGGAAGGAGTAAGAATCATGAAATATATTTTAAATATTCAATATTTCGCTTCAAAAAAGGGTGTAGGTTCTACTAAGAATGGCCGTGATTCTCATTCTAAGCGTCTTGGTGCCAAAAAATCTGATGGTGAATTTGCAACAGCAGGTTCAATTATTTATCGTCAACGCGGCACAAAGATCCATCCAGGAAAAAATGTTAAAAGAGGTGGAGATGATACCTTATTCGCAATATGTGATGGTATTGTTAAATTTGAACGCTTAGGAAAAGATCGTAAACAAGCTTCTGTTTACCCTGTTGAGTAAAATAAAATTAATTAATAAAAACAAAGCCCTATTTAAAGGGCTTTTAAAATGTTAGAATATTGTTATGGAATTTATTGATAAAGTAAAAATTAAATTAAAAGCTGGCAATGGTGGTGATGGCATTGTAGCTTTTAGAAGAGTTAAATATAATCCCTTTGGTGGTCCATCGGGTGGTGATGGTGGTGATGGTGGTAGTATTATTTTTAAAGTTGATACCAACAAATCAACCCTTTTAGATTTACGCTACAATCGTTTAATTAAAGCCAGTGATGGTATGAAGGGTAAAAATAATAATATGTCTGGTGAAAGCGCTGGTGATATTATTATTAAGGTACCGCTAGGAACAGTTATTAAGGATGCTGATAGTGATGAGTTATTGGCTGATCTTGCTGAAAATAATCAGGAAGCAATTATCTGCAAGGGTGGCAAGGGTGGCAAGGGTAATTTCCATTTTGCTACAGGTCGTAATAGTGCTCCTGAATTTGCGAAGATTGGTACGATTGGTGAGGAAAAAACGGTCATTTTAGAACTTAAATTATTGGCGGATGTTGGATTGGTGGGCTTTCCTAGTGTTGGGAAATCAACCTTGCTTAGTGTTGTTTCTAAGGCAACACCAGAAATTGCCGACTATCCTTTTACAACTTTAAAACCACATTTAGGAATTGTTAAAGTATATGATGGTCGTTCCTTTGTAATGTCTGATTTACCAGGTTTAATCAAGGATGCTTCAATTGGCAAGGGTTTGGGCTTAGAATTTTTAAGGCACATTGAAAGGTGTCGAGTTATTTTACATGTTGTTGATATGGCTGGTGAAGAAAGGGATCCCTTAGATGATTATGAAATTATCAATGATGAACTTTCTAAATACCGTGTCAATCTATTAGAAAGACCACAAATTGTTATTGCCAATAAGATGGATATGCCTAATGCAAAGGATAATTTATGGCGTTTTAAGCAAAAATATCCCCATATTAAAATTTTTGAAACCTGTACTATTATTCGAGAGGGTTTGGATGAGGTATTATTTGAATTGGCTAATTTATTAGCGATAACACCTGCATTTCCTATCTATGATAAGCGTAAGGTTGATGAAGTAAAGGTATATCGCTATGAGGCTCAAAAAGATTTTGAAGTCTTTAATGAGGGTAATGGAGTTTACCGTGTGGTTGGTGATAAGATTAAAAAATATTTTGAGCAGGTTGATTTTGAAAATGAAATCAGTGTTTTAAGATTTGCCCGTACTATTAGAAAAATGGGTGTTGATGATGCACTTAGAGCTAAAGGTTGTAAAGATGGTGATAAAGTATTTATTGAATCTTATGGCTTTGACTTTGTTGATGAGGAGTAAAGATGATTGGCAGTATTAGGGGTTTAGTAACTTATATAGGTAGTGATTACATCTTGATTGATAATCGTGGTATTGGTTATCGGGTCTTTTTTAATCATTTTGAAAAGATTAAATTAAATGAAGAAATTTTTGTTTTTACATACTTACAAGTTCGTGAAGATGATTTAAGTTTATATGGTTTTTTAAGTAAAGAAGAATATGATTTATTTATTAGATTGATAAGTGTTAAAGGTTTAGGTGCTAAAATTGCTTCGAATATTTTAAAAAGGGCTACAGTATCGGAAATTATTAAAGCTATCGAAGAAAAAGATATTAATTTTATTAAATCATTACCTGGTATTGGGAATAAGACTGCAAGTCAAATTGTCTTAGATTTAAAAGGAAAATTAATAGATAGTGCTATTAATGATATTGATGATGGTAAATTAAAGCAGGTTAGTGAAGCACTTAAAAATTTTGGTTTTAAACCAAATGAGATAAGACCGATATTAAGTAAACTTAAAGATATTGATGGTAGTGATGATGTTTTACTTCGTAAAGCTTTAAATTTATTGAATAAGAATCGAGGTTAATTATGAATGATGATCGTTTGATGAGTTCTTATAAAATTAATGAGGATGAAGAACTTAGTTTAAGACCAGCAAGTCTTAATGAATATGTAGGACAAAAGGTTTTAAAAGAAAACTTAGATGTTTTTATCAAGGCGGCAAAGGGTCGAGATGAATCTTTGGACCATGTTCTTTTGTATGGTCCACCAGGTTTAGGAAAAACAACTTTAGCTTATATTATCGCAAGTGAAATGAATTCTAAAATTAAAATCACTAGCGGTCCTTCTATTGAGAGATCTGGGGATTTAGCGGCTATTTTATCATCACTTGATGCTGGTGATGTTCTATTTATCGATGAAATACACCGTCTTCCTAAGGCGGTAGAGGAAGTATTGTATCCTGCAATGGAGGATTATCGTATTGATGTTTTAATGGGTAAGGATAATGGCGTTAGAAGTTTATCATTGGATTTACCACCCTTTACATTAGTTGGTGCCACTACCAGGGCTGGTGATATAAGTTCACCACTAAGAGATCGTTTCGGTATTGTTTCTAAACTTGAATATTATACCGAAGAAGAATTATTTAAGATTTTAAAACGCACTTCAATGGTTTTAAATACTGCTAGTGATGATAGCGCTTTAAAAGAGCTTGCCAAAAGAAGTAGGGGAACACCTAGAATTGCCAATCGTTTGTTTAGGAGAATTCGTGATTTTGCCCAAGTGTTAAATGATGGTGTTATTAATTTAGAAATGACTAAAAATGCCCTTGATCGTTTAAAGGTTGATGAACGCGGTCTTGATGATGTGGACATCAGATATTTAAAGGGTATTATTGAAAGATTTAAGGGTGGTCCTGTTGGTATTGAGGCTTTAGCCAGTGCCATCGGTGAAGAAACAATGACCCTTGAAGATGTCTATGAGCCTTATCTTATGCAAATTGGCTTTATCAATCGTACTCCACGCGGGAGAATGGTTACTGAAAAGGCTTATCAACATTTAAAGATTAATCGTAATGAGTGTTTATTTTAGGAGGTAGTATGTCGCAAATTAATGTTAATATCAGAATGGACGAAGATTTAAAGAAGCAATTCGAAAGATTACTTGATGAAATGGGTCTTACAATGACTGGTGCCTTTAATATTTTCGCCAAAACAGTTGTTCGTGAAAAAAGAATTCCTTTTGAAATTAGTGCTATTAATTATAATAATGCTTATGACAAAATTAAGGAAATAAATAATATTGATTTTAATAATGATGCTTTTGGTGAAGAATTATTAGATGATTAATATTCAAAATCTTTAGTATTCAAATAATTAATTTTTGGTCCAGAAAAATATTGGCTTTACAAATTTTCTGATTGCCAAATTTAGTTCTTATTTTTTGAAAGGCTCTATCTAGAGCTTTTTCTTTTTGGTAGTAATCGCTATTTTCATTTAAAAGATTAAATTCTAAGGCATCTTTATAATTTGAAAAATTACTGACAGTTATTGTAATACTACGGATATTGATATTAAAAGAATATTTTTTAAATAGTAGTAAGGTAAAGCGATATATATCATAGCTTAAATCAGTATTTTCTTTTAAGGTCATTTGGAATGACCTTGTTTCCAATTTTTTATCTCTTATTTGTAGGTTGATAGTTTTAAAGTATAATTTTTCTTCATTCAACCTTTTAGCAATTTCTTGGCTAAGACCTGAGATAATTATTTTAACATCATCAAGATTTTTTAAATCTCGATAGGTGGTAGTACCCTTACCAATGCTTTTTGGTTGGTGAATATAATCAATATTTTTAACAGGACTTTGGTCGATACCGTTGGCTAATAAATGTAAGTAGTGGCCATTTTTTCCAAAAGTTCTGACTAGAGTATCTATATTCATTTTAGCCAGTTGACCAATGGTTTTAATGTTGATGAGTTTTAAGCTTTCTTTAGTTTTCTGCCCAACCATTAAAAGATTTTCGACAGGTAAATCTTTAATATCATTAATATCTTTGATGAAGCGATATTCTTGAACACCCGCAAGATCACTGCCTAATTTGGCATAGACTTTATTATCGGCAATCCCAATACTTATGGTAAGACCTAATTCTTTATAAACGCGTTCAATAATACTATCGACAATCTTTTTAATACCACCAAAATATCTTATTGAGGCAGTAACATCAATCCAAGCCTCATCAATACCGAAGGTTTCCACCTTGTCGCTGTAAGTTTTAAAAATATTAATTACTTGTTTGGAATAATATTGATATTTATGATAATTGGGTGGGACAACTCTAAGATTAGGACATTTTTGATAACTGGTATTAAGAGGTTCGCCAGTTTTAATGCCATATTTTTTGGCAGGTATATTTTTAGCCAAAACAATTCCATGACGACTATCCTGATCACCACCCACACACATAGGGATATTTTTTAAATAGGGCTTATCAATCATTTCGCAAGAAGCATAAAAACAATTTAAATCACAATGCAGAATCCACTTATTCATAATTTTATTTTAACTTGAAAAATATTCAAGTCAATCATAAATTGATATTTTTAGATATTATCAGTATTAATATTGATTAGTTTGTGCTAACATATATATTGTTATTTATCAATAACAATATATGGAGGTGGATGTGAAAATTAAGATTAACCCTTTAGTAGTTATTATTTTTAATCTTTGTTTTCCAATGGCAGGAATTATATTTCCTTCAAGACCAACACAGATATTTTTTATGCTTTATGTAAGCCTTGTATTGGTTATGATTAAACGCTATAAGCGTTTGATGAAATTCTTATTGGTATATGCCATTATGATTGTTTTAAATATTATCTTTTTAAATTCAACTAATGACACTCTTAAATTCATTTCATCGTTTTTGTTTGTAATAATTCAATTTTTCCCAACATTTATAATGGCTTCAATTTTAATTATTGATTATAATTCTACGGAAATATTGTCTTCATTAGAAAAGTTGCACTTACCAAAAACTTTTATCATATCCTTGACGATTGCGATTAGATATATTCCTACCTTTAAAAAGGAATTTGGTTTTATCAAAGAGTCAATGCGTTTAAGAGGCATACCATTTAAAATAACTAAACCAATTAAAAGTTTCGAATACTTTGTGGTTCCACAATTATTTAGATGCGCTATTTTGGCTGAAGAAGTTACTTCAGCAGGACTTGTTAAGGGCATTGATTATCATCGCAAAAGAAGTTCTTACTATGATGTTAGCTTGAAGATGGTTGATTATATCCTTATTGTAATGATGGTGCTTGGTATTATAGGAGTGGCGATATGTCAGAAATTATGATTAAAGCTAAGAATTTATCTTTCAAATATGAAAATGAAGCATACTTTAGTATTCAAGATGTTAATTTTGAAATCGGTAAGGGAAAAATAATTTTATTAACTGGTAATAGCGGTAGTGGTAAGTCAACATTGATTAAATGTCTGAATGGTTTAATTCCCAATCTTGTTGAAGGAAGTTTGGTAGGTGAGGTTTGGATATGCGATAAGAATACTGCCACATCTTCTATGGCTGATATAAATATAAATATCGGATCCCTATTTCAAAATCCCCGAAGTCAATTTTTTACTACCAACACCACTGCGGAATTGGTTTTTCCCATGGAAAATTTTGGTTATCAAAAAGATTTGATGGAAGAAAACAAAAATAAGTTATGTCGAGAATTTAGAATTGACGGACTTCTTGATCGTGATATTTTTAAATTATCAAGTGGCGAAAGACAATTACTAGCCTTGGCCAGTTCTAAAAGTTTAAATCAGAAAATAATGATCTTAGATGAACCTTCAGCCAATCTTGATTATTGCCAGACTAAACATTTAAGTGATTTAATTAGACAATTCAAAGATAGGGGTATTACAGTCATAATTGCTGATCATCGTTTTTATTATCTAAAGAATTTGATTGATCGAGTATTTTTGATGGATGATGGAAAACTTAATATCTACGATAGTGAAGAAGCTTTTAAAGCTTCCGACTATGCAACTAGAGGTTTTGATTTGTTTAACTTAGATATTGCCTTTAACGAAAATATTAAGACTGATGAAGTTGTTGCTGAAATCAATAATGTTGATTTTAAGGATGTTCTGAAAAATATCAATTTAAAATTATATAACAATGAAGTGGCAGTTTTGATTGGTAATAATGGTGTTGGCAAAACAACCTTAGCCAAGCTTTTAATTGGAAGTTATAAGGTTGATAGTGGTGAAATTATTATCAAAGATTTACCTTTTTATGTCATGCAAGATGCTGATTACCAATTATTCGGGCATTCCCTAGCCAATGAATTATCAATAACTGATAATAGTCTTTCGGATAAAGATATTGATGATATTCTAACGGTGATGGGAATTGATGAATTTAAAGATAAACACCCCTTTGATTTGTCCGGTGGTCAAAAACAACGTCTTCAAATAGCGCTGGCAACTGTGGCGAATAAATCGTTGATTATCTTTGATGAACCGACAAGCGGGCTTGATGTTATATCAATGAAAAGAGTGGTAGAACAAATTAAAAAATTAGCTCATAAGGCTGGAATTTTGATAATATCACATGATTATGAATTTATTAGAAGTGCCGCTAATAGGGTGATATATCTTAAAAATCAAAATATCGTTGATGATTTTACTTTGAATGAAGAGAATATTGATAAATTTAATAGAATTTTTAAAGAAATGGAGGTAAAAGAATGAAGAACACTTTAAAAATTAAAGATTTTGTGCTTATAGCATTACTGACAGCATTGTATTTTATATTTTATATGATTGCGATGGCTGTTTCTAATTTACTTGGGCCTTTAGGTCATGCGATCAGCCCTGGAATTGTATCGTTTATTGCGGGTGCATTAATATTATTTATGACTCGTAAAGTTGGTAAAATGTGGCAGTTTACCATTTTAACATTGATTGTTCAAGGTATTTTCTCACTTATGGGTGGCTTATATATACCTTGGTTAATATCTTCTTTAATTACAGCAATCATTGCCGATTTAATGGTTTCAAACAATAAAAAACCATCAATTTTTAAGGTGGCAATTGCTTCGGGTATCATTCATGTCGGTCAAGCCTGGGGTGCAATAATTCCATCATGGTTCTTTTTAGAAAAATATCGTAGTGAATGGATTGCCAGAGGACAAAGTGCCAGTGATATGGATAGTTATATTAAATGGACTTCTGGTATCATGGGTGGTGTAAGTACATTGCTGGTATTTGTAATGGCTATAGCTGGAGTGTATTTAGGATATATCGTATTAAAGAAACATTTAAAAGAGGCTTAAAATGAGCGATATTGAAGATAAAATTAAAAAGGATGTTGCTGATTCAATAAAAACTCAAAAAGAAGATAAAATAAATGCTAAGATTTTGAAAAAGCAACTATTTGAATTTGCTCCAAGCTTAAAAAATAAGATGACTTTTTCAATTGTTTTGGCATGTTTTGGAGAAAGCCTAGGCTTTGTATCATTCTTTTTTGGTGTGTATGCCGCCAATAATTTGCTTAGTGGTAATTATGATTTTTGGCAAACACTCATCTATGGTTTATTAGCGTTATTGCTTTTGATATTACAGCGCTTATTAACATGTCTTTCAAGTATTAAAAGTCATTATATCAGTTTTATGATTATGAAAAATATTCGTATGGCACTTAGTGAAAAACTTGAAAAAGTATCACTTGGTTATGTGATGGATAAACCGATAGGATATTATAAGGCACTTATTGTGGAAAGAGTTGGCAGTTTAGAGGATTGGGTAGCCCATGTAATGCCTGAACTTCCTTCGAGATTATTACATCCGATACTTGCAACCCTTATTTTATTTATTATTGACTACCGCTTAGGGCTTGCCTGTTTTATTTCAATACCATTTATTATCATCGCAATGAGTTTTATGATGTATAAGCGTGAAGAACGAATGTATATATGGCTTAATTCCAATCAGGAATTAAATGCTAGAACCATTGAATATGTGAATGGTATTAGCGTTATTAAGGCCTTTGGTCAAGCTAATAATAGCTATGAAAAATTTACAGCAGCGGTTAATTACTATCACTCATCAACACTTGCGTGGTGGAAGAATAGTTGGCTTTCAATGGCTTTATTGACGGCGATTATTTCTTCACCGTTAATTGGAACTTTGCCGATAGGTTTCTATCTTTATTCTACTGGTAGTATCAATATTGTTAAATTGATTTCAGGACTTATTTTACCACTTTCTATTTTACCCAATGTCTTTGCCTTGGTTATGAGTTTTGAACTTTATCAAATGATTGAAACTAGTTGGCGTATGATTAAAAGTGTAATGTCGCTTCCTGAAATGATAAGACCAAATACTGAAGTTTTATTAGATGAGAATAAAAATTTTGAATTTGATAATGTTAGTTTTGAATATGATAAGGATGTTGAAGTTTTGCATGACTTGAATTTTGAAATTTTAAATAATAAGGTTACTGCCATTGTTGGTGAAAGTGGTAGTGGTAAATCAACGATCGCTAAGTTGATGGTCGGTTTCTTTGATGCTAATAAGGGAAAAATTAAATATGGTGGTATTGATGTTAAAGATATACCTACCAATCAATTAATGAATGAAATATCATATGTTGCACAAGATAATTTCTTATTCGATGCCAGTGTTAAAGAAAATTTAAAATTAGCTAAACCTAATGCCAGTGATGAAGAAATTTTAAAGGCTTTAAGTCTTGCGAGTTGCGATGAATTAATTTCAAGACTGCCTAAGGGTATTGAATCTAATGCTGGTGATTGTGGAAAATTTTTATCAGGTGGTGAACGCCAACGACTAACACTCGCCAGAGCCATTCTTGCTGATCGAAAATGTATTATTTTAGATGAGGCTACAGCTTATGCCGATCCTGAAAATGAAACGAAAATTCAGGATGCCTTAAATGCTTTGATCAAGGATAAGACTTTAATTGTTGTTGCCCATCGTTTAAATACTATTGTGGATGCCGATCAGATTATTGTATTGGATAAAGGCAGTATTGCTGCAATCGGGAAACACCATGATTTAATCAATACTTGTGATATATATAAGAATTTATGGCGAAGTTATAAAGGCGAGGAGGTTGAAGCATGAAATATTTTAAACGCTTGTTAGAGCTGATTGGTAATCATAAAAAAATATTTTATATTGGTATCGTCTTTGCTTTTATTAAATCTTTCAGTATGATATTTACCTTTGTAGCTATTAATTATGGTTTTAAAAATTTAAATACTATTGATGGTAATAAAATTTTTACTATAGTTATGATTTTAATAGGTGGTATTATTTGGAATTTTAGCTTTGGTTATCTTGAAAATATTTTACTATCGGCAGAAGGCTATCACATTTATAAAAATTATCGTTTGAATGTCGGTATAAAATTAAAGAAGGCACCACTGGGATATTTCAACCAACAACATTTAGGTGATATTCAAGGTGCTTTAACTACTAATTTAGTTTCATTAGAGAATTTTACGATGATGTTAGTAACTGATATTACCAATGGTTTTGCATCTTCAATTGTACTTACGATCGCCTTTTTCAATATGCATATTAGTTTAGGCTTGTATATGGTGGTGGCACTTATTTTAATTGCTTATTTGTTGCTTAAAATATATGCTGTGGCCTCAGAATATGTACCTCAGATTCACGATGTTGAAAGAGAGATGAATTTTGCAGTTATTGATTTAATCAGAGGGATGTCGGTACTTAGATGTTTTGCGAATAATAAAGAATTAGAAATTAATAAAAATATTCACAACATTGCCTATGATACTTACGAACAAAAACGATTGATTGATATTAAGTGTGAAGTTGCTTATAGTTGGAAGGCTAAGTTATATAGTTTGGCTGTAGCTTCTTCAACGGTAATTTCAATTATTTTATCATTGGTTTTAAATCACTATAATATTATTGAAACAGCTGATACTTTAACGATGATTGTGGCTTCATTTGTTATTTTCTTGGGTCTATACCCATTATCAGACGGTGCCTTTTTATATTCGAAGGTTCCAAGCCATCAAAAATATATTGATAGTGTATTAGATATACCAGAAATTACTGATGGAAGTATTGATGAAGTTAATGGACCTAAAGATTTAAGCTTTGAAAATGTTTCGTTTAGTTATGATACTAGAAAGGTAATCAAAGATGTAAGTTTTGATATTAAAGAGGGTCAAAAAATCGCCATTGTCGGTCCAAGTGGAAGTGGTAAAACTACTTTGGTAAATTTAATTACAAGATTTTGGGATGTTGATAGTGGTCGAATTACACTTTCTAATAAAGATATTCGTAGTTATCATACCGAAACCTTATTGAAACAGTTGTCAATAGTTTTCCAAGAAGTATATTTATTCAATGATACCATTATGAATAATATTAAATTCGCAAAGCCTGATACCACTGATGAAGAAGTGTATGAAGTATGTAAGAAGGCTCGTTGTCATGATTTTATAAGTAAATTGCCTAATGGTTATAATACTGTTTTAGGTGAGGGTGGTGCCAATGTTTCAGGCGGTGAAAAACAGCGGATAAGTATTGCTAGAGCCTTGTTAAAAGATGCGCCGATAATTTTATTAGATGAGGCTACATCTAGTGTTGATCCTGAAAATGAGGCTGAAATAATCGCTGCCATTAATAATCTTTGCCAAAATAAAACAGTAATTTCTATTGCTCATCGTTTGAGTACGGTCGAACAGGCTGATAAAATTTTGGTTATTGATGATGGAATGATTAAAGAAAGTGGTACCCATCAAGAATTATTAGCTTTAAATGGTATCTATGCTGGTTTTATTAAAACGCGTTTAGATGCCAAGGGATGGCGTGTTAGCAATTAAATATTATTCGACAAACATTGTAAAACATAGTAAAATAAATCGAACGAAGGAGTGAAGATATGAATATTTTTTGGTCGCAATTTGCTTGGATTATTTTAGGAATCTTAATTGGTGGAGTTAGTGGTTTCTTTTTAGCAAGATATTATTTACAAAAAGAATTAAAGAAAAACCCACCGATTAGTGAGAAACAAATTCGTGCGATGTTTATGCAAATGGGACGCAAACCTAGCGAAGCCCAAATTAAGTCTATTATGAAGTCGATGGGACAATAAGATTATAAAAAATAAAGTGAATCAGATATTGATTCACTTTATTTATGTTTACTTAATCCAGGTTATTTTAGCCTCTTGTTTAGCGATAATTCTTTTGATGTTATCTAAGTGTTTAAAGATGATTAAGGCTGTGAGTATCAATAAAATGATAAAAGCATTACTACCAATCATCAAACTGATTAAACAGGCACTGGCACTAAGGCACATACTTGCTAAAGAAACCATCCTGCTAAGACCAAGCACCAGTAAGAAGATTAGAATTGGAGTAATAAAGATGAAGATAAAATCAACCTTGATAAAAATACTTAAAGCTAATAAATAACCGACATAACTCGCAACACCTTTACCACCTTTAAAATGAAGATAGAAGGGGTAACAATGTCCAATAATTGCCAATCCACCTGCAATTATTGCGGCATCTTTGTTTATGATACTCGCAAGCATCACGGCAATAAAGGCCTTGGAAATATCTAAGATAATTACAATGATGCCAATTTTTTTACCCATTACACGGGCAGCATTGGTCCCTCCAAGATTACCTGAACCATGAGTTTTTAAATCAATGTGATAAATATATTTGGAAATTAAATATGCAGGATTTAAAGAACCTAATAAATAACCTAAAATACCAAATAAAATACTATAAAAAATGTTCATAATCCACCTCGTCATAATAATAACATATATTTCTACAACTTTTAATTTAAGCTTTTTTTAAGTATAATAAATAAGGTTGAGGTTAAATAATGAGTAATAAATATGATGCTAATTCCATACAAATTTTAGAGGGTCTTGATGCTGTTAGGAAAAGACCTGGAATGTATATCGGTTCTGTTGATGGACGAGGACTACATCATTTAGTATGGGAAATTGTTGATAATTCTATAGATGAAGTTATAAATGGTTATGGCAATAGGATTGCAATTCAAATTAATAAGGATAATTCCATTACTGTTGAAGATAACGGTCGGGGTATGCCTATTGGTAAACACCAAAGTGGCAAGAGTGCTTTAGAGGTTATTTTTACTGTTTTACATGCTGGTGGTAAATTTACTTCTGAGGGCGGATATAAGGTATCTGGTGGACTACATGGGGTTGGTGCTAGTGTTGTTAATGCCTTAAGTGAATGGTTAGAAGTAGAAGTTTTTAATGGAAAAGAAATTTATAAGATGCGTTTTGAAGATGGGGGTAGAATTAATTCTGGTCTTATTAAAGTGGCCAATACTACCAAACACGGGTCAAAGGTAACTTTTTTACCCAATCCTAAGATTTTTCAAACTACTATCTTTAGCTTTCATACTATTGCTGAACGCATTCAAGAAGAGGCATTTCTGCTTAAGGATATTGAGATTGATTTAAAGGATTTAAGAAATGATAAACATGTTATCTATAAATATGATGATGGTTTAAAATCTTTTATGGAGTATTTAAATAAGGACAAGAAGGTTATTAATGAAAATCCTTTTAAGATTAGTGGAGAAATAGCCGATATTAATATTGATATTTGTATGCAATATACCGATAATTATCAAGAGAATATTCATAGTTTTGTCAATCTTGTTAGAACTTATGATGGCGGAACACATGAGGTTGGTTTTAAATCAGCTTTAACTAAGTGTATTAATGACTATGCGCGTGAGCGTAAAATTTTGAAGGATAAAGATAAGAATTTTGAGGGTGGTGATATTCGTGAAGGTTTAACAGCGATCATTTCACTTTCAATTCCTGAAAATTTATTACAATTTGAAGGCCAAACTAAGGGTAAATTAGGAACTCCGATTGCTAGAAATGCCGTGGAGAGTTTAATTAATGATAAATTGATTTTCTTATTGCAGGAAAATGTTGAGTTATCGGAACTTATTATCAGTAAGGTTCAAAAGGCGGCAATTGCTAGAGCTGCGGCTCGAAAGGCCAAAGAGGAGGCGCGAAGTGGTAAGAAAAATCCTAATAAGATTGAGAAAATTTTAAGTGGTAAATTAGCCCATGCCCAAAGTAAGGATAGCAGTAGTTTAGAACTGTTTTTGGTCGAAGGTGATTCAGCTGGTGGTTCGGCAAAACAGGGTAGAGATTCTAAATTTCAAGCCATTCTACCTTTGAAAGGTAAGGTTTTAAATACCGAAAAAGCCAAACTAAACGCTATTATTGAAAATGAAGAATTAAATGTGTTAATTCATGCCATCGGTGCTGGCTTTGGACCAAGCTTTGATATTAATGATATTAAGTATAATAAGGTTATTATTATGACTGATGCTGATACTGACGGAGCTCATATTCAAATTTTATTATTGACATTTTTCTATCGTTATATGCGTGAACTTATAGAAAATGGCCATGTTTATTTGGCCCTACCTCCACTTTTTAAATTAACTAAGAATAAAGAAGTTTATTATTTGTATGATGAGGTTGAACTTGAAGAAAAGAAAAAAACACTTGGTAAGTGTGATATTCAGCGCTATAAGGGACTTGGAGAAATGAACGCTGAGCAATTGTGGGACACCACCATGGATCCTAGCAAACGCAAACTTATCAAGGTGGAAATTCAAGATTTAGCTATTTCAGATCACCGTATAAATGTTTTGATGGGTGATGATTCTGGTGTTAAACGCGAATGGATAGAAGAGAATGTAATATTTACTCTTGAGGATGATTATAGATAATGGCAAAGAATAAGATTATAAATAATGATGAAATAATTGTGGATAGTTTAGAAAATATTTTCTCTGATCGTTTCGCAAGATATTCAAAATACATCATTCAAGATCGAGCATTACCAGATGCACGAGATGGTTTAAAACCAGTACAAAGACGCATTTTGTATGCGATGCACTATGATGGCAATACCCATGATAAGGCCTATCGCAAGAGTGCGAAGTCAGTGGGTTTGATTATCGGTAATTTTCACCCCCATGGTGATTCGTCGGTTTATGATGCGATGGTTAGACTTTCACAATGGTGGAAGAATAATGAAATTTTAGTTGATATGCACGGTAATAATGGATCTATTGATGATGATGCTGCAGCGGCGATGCGTTATACTGAAGCACGCCTTTCAAAGTTCAGTTCATTATTATTGAAAGATATTGATTATGCAACGGTATCCTGGGCACCTAATTTTGATGATACCTTATTAGAACCTACGGTATTACCTGCAGAAATACCCTTACTTCTAATTAATGGTGCCTTAGGTATTGCTACAGGCTATGCTACCGATATTCCTCCACATAATTTAAATGAGGTTATTGATGCTACAATTTATCGTATTCATCATCCTGAATGTGAAGTTGAAGAATTATTGGAATTGATTAAGGGACCTGATTTTCCAACGGGAGGTATTATTCAAGGCAAGAATGAATTGATTAATGCCTACAAAAAAGGTCGTGGTAAGATTGTTGTTCGCTCTAAGTGTGAGATTGTTCAAAAAAATAATATGTCGCAAATTATTATCACTGAAATTCCCTATGATGTCATAAAGGTTAAGTTGGTTAAAGAAATTGATGATCGTCGTTTTGATAAGAAGGTCGATGGCATTAGTGATGTTCGTGATGAAAGCGGTCGTGAAGGTCTTAAAATTGTTATTGATATTAAAAAAGACTATGACCCAGAATTGATTTTAAAATACTTGTATGCGAATACCAAACTACAAATAAACTATAATTTTAATATGGTGGCCATTGTTGATGAGCGACCTAAATTGATGTCATTAATTGATATTTTAGATAGTTTTATCGCCCATAAAAAAGCAGTGGTATTGAAAAGATCACAATTTTTAATGGCTAAAAAACAAGAAAAATGTCATATTCTTGATGGTTTGATTAAGGCTGTTAGTATTATGGATGATGTTATTGAACTTATTAGGCGTTCTAAGGATAAGGTTGATGCTAAAAATCGTTTGATTGAGGCCTTCTTATTTACCGAACAACAATCAGAGGCAATTGTCAGCCTGCGCTTATACCGTTTAACCAATACTGATATTAAGGCTTTAAAAGAAGAACACAGCTTACTTACTAAAGAAATATTTGAATTGAAACAAATCATTCAAAATCCAATGATTCTTCAAATGACGGTTATTGAAGAATTAAAAGCCGTTAAGGATGAGTTTGGAAAAGAGCGCAAGACAGTAATTGAAGATCAAATCGAGGATGTTAAAATTGATAAGATTGAAATGATGGTTAATGAACGGGTGATGATCAGTGTTAGCTACGATGGCTATCTTAAAAAAACTTCTTTGAGATCTTTTAATAGTACTGAGGGCATCGGTGGTATTAAAGAAGGGGATAAATTAATTGGTTATATGGAAACTGATAGTTTAGATACCTTGTTGTTGATTACTAATCTTGGTAATTACGCCTATCTACCAATTTATGAAATTGATGAAGCGAAGTGGAAGGACATTGGTAAACATTTGAATACCTATGTCAAACTTGAAAATAACGAAAAAATTATTGATGTTATTAATGTTAAGAATTTCAATACCTACGCCTATGTTTTAATGGCTACTAAAAAAGGGATGATTAAGAAGACTCCGCTTGCAGATTTTGTCGTAAGTAGGCATAATAAAACATTTACTGCAATGAAATTTAAAACTGATGATGAACTTATTTCGGCAAAAGTAGTTTATGCCCATGATGAGGTAATAGTTATAAGTACCAATTCTTATTGTAATTACTACAGCACCGATTTAATCAATGATAGTGGTCTAAAATCATCTGGAATTAGAGCCATTAATCTTGAAAATGGTGATGGTGTTAGCAAGGTTGTCGTTATTGGTGATCAACAGTATTCTCTGGCATTATTTAGTGATAAGGGGATGAGTAAACGCATAAGATTAAGTGATTTGAAGAAGACTAACCGTGGTTTAAAGGGCTATCGCTTAAGTAAATATATTAAATCAAATCCTCAATTAGTTAAGGAAGCCTGTATCTGTAAATCATCAGATATTATTACGGCTATGGATAATAATGATCTGCTTGAGATTGAACTTAAAAATATTCCGTTTATGGATTTAGATGCCAACTATTCCAATGTCTATTCATTAACTCCTGATTATTGGTTATTAGCTGATATTCAAAATGTTAAGATTATAGATTTTCCGATAGATTATAATAAGATGCAAGATCAACAGATAGGAATTTTTGATAATGATGATTAAGAGCTTAGTATCACCAAAGATGGTGGTTGATAAAATTGAAAATATTGATTTGAAATTTTTAAAAAATAGTGGTATTACAACCTTATTTTTAGATATTGACAATACTTTAGTACCATATTATGAAGCTAGACCTGATCAACATTGTCTTGATATTATCAGTAATTTTATAGCTAATGGCTTTAAAATTATATTAGTATCAAATAATAATAAAGAAAGAGTTTCAAAATTTGCCGAAGCTTTAGACTTTGATTATTATTACTTCAGTTTGAAACCACTACCTTTTACTTATCGCAAGATTTTAAAAAAACACCAGCTAAATGTTTGGGAAGTGACGGCTATTGGTGATCAAATATTAACAGATATCATTGGTGCTAATCACCTAAATATTTTTACCATCTATGTTGAACCGATTGTTCAAAAAGATAGTTTTCATACAGCCATTAATCGTAGAATTGAGAATATCATCAGAAAGAGATATAAGATATGAAGAAATGTATTGGTTGCGGTGAGATCATGCAAAATGAATCACACTTGATTAAAGGCTACAGTTATGACTTTGGTAAAGATTATTGTGAACGATGCTTTAGATTGATTCACTATAATGATTTAACCTTAGATTTAAAAGAGGCAATTTTACCTAAGGATGTTTTTGCGATGCTTAAAGATCTTGATGATGTGTTTGTGTTAGTAGTTGATGTATTGAATATTGAAGCGGCATTTAAAGATGATTTATTGGCATTTTTAAAGCATAAGCATTTAATACTATTGATTTCAAAATGTGATTTACTACCTAAAACATTAAATTATGCTAAATTTGAAAATAATTTAATTAATTATTTAAGAGATAAATTGGTTGATATTGATGTTTTAGATTTAATTTTAAGTTCTAAAAATGATTATAATTTTAAGAGATTGTTTGAAGATACTTTAAAAAGACATCATATTAATAAAGTTTGTTTTATCGGTAACAGTAATGCTGGTAAAAGCAGCTTAATCAATAAATTGCTAGCCAATAACAAGTTGACAACTTCTTATTTTTTAACAACAACCTTAGCCCTTAATACAATAAAAATTAATGACTATGAACTTGTAGATAGTCCTGGTTTTGTTGATGAAAATAATATTTATATGACTTTGAATAAGGCAGAACTACAAAAAATAATAATAAAAAAAGCAATTAAACCAAAGGTTTATCAATTGTATGAACCTCAAAGTTATTTTATTGATGCCTTGGTTAGGATTGATGCCTTTGCAAAAAATAATGCTTCTATTATTTTTTATGTTAATAATGATTTATATTTGCACCGTACTCATTTTGATAATGGTGATCGCTATCAAGCAGCTCATTTTAATAATATAATTTTTAATGAAGACGATCTTATTGAACATAAATTTGTAATTAATGGTGAAAATAATGATATTATTATTGACGGTCTAGGTTTTATCAGTGTTAAAAATATTGATCAACTTATAATTACGACTAATCGTAAAATTGGAGTATTTAAAAGAAAGGGGATGTTCTAATGCTTAGTGGAAAACAAAAAAGATACTTAAGATCTTTAGGGAATAATTTAAAAGCTATTGTCATTATCGGTAAGGATAACCTTACTTATAATATATTTAATAGCTTGGAGGGAGCCTTAAAAGCTCATGAATTGGTGAAGGTGAGTTTACTTAAGACCTGTGATTTGGATGTTAGGGAAGTGGCGATAGAGTTGGCTGCCAACACTAGTAGTGAAGTGGTTCAAATTATTGGTAGAACGATAATTTTATATAAACAAAGTAAGGATAGAAAGATTACTTTACCATGAAGTTGACCTTTGAAAATTTCAAATTATTAGATGAGGCTGAACAAAAATATTTAATTGATCATGATTATTATCGTTTTAATGAAATGCTTGTTGGTGTTTTAAGTGAGTATCGTTATCAACATTCGATTGAAGTGGCAAAGCTTGCGGAATCTTTGGCAATTAAATATTCAATCCCTGCTAATAAGGCATATATTGCTGGTATTCTTCATGATTGCACCAAGGAATGGCCTAAAGAAGCAACCAACAATTACATGAAGGAATATGATAGTGATAAATTAATTATGCCAAGTGTTATTCATCATCAATTTACAGCTTATCGTTATCTAAAAAAGATGCTTAATTTAGACGAAGATATTTTATTGGCAATTAGAAATCATACAACCGGTGATGATGAAGGTATTTTAAGTAAGATTATCTATCTTGCGGATAAGTGTGAACCAACCAGAAAATATGATAATAAATCTTTAAGAGAGCTGGCATTTATCAATTTGAATCAAGCCTTTATTATGGCTAAAAAAGAAGTTGCGGAGGTAGTGAATGGAAAAGTTAAAAATAGTATATAAAGCAATAGATGATAAGATGGGTTTAGATATCAAAATTATTGATTTTAGAAATTTCAGCCCGCTATTTGACTATTTTGTAATTGCATCAGCCACTTCATTTAGAAATGCCAAGGCAATTGTTGAAAATGTTATTGATGAAATTTCAAAGGAATACAGCGATGATCTTAAGGCAGAATATACCAATGACAGCAAGTGGCTTTTGGTTAGAATGCAGGATATTGTTGTTCATGTATTTGTCGGTGATGAACGACAAAATTATAATTTAGAGAAGTTGTGGAAGGATTTGCCGTTAATTGAAACGGAGGAATGGCGATGATTGGGATTATTGCGGCGTTGGATGAAGAAGTTCTGGCATTAAAGGATAAACTTAGCTACATTGAAGAATATAAGATTAGTGGACAATCTTTCATTCTTGGCAAAATTGATGATTATGACATCGTTTTAGCTAAAAGTGGGGTTGGTAAAGTTTGTGCTGCCATATGTGTTACTCTGATGAATGATTATTTTGATCTTGAATATATCATTAACATCGGTTCTTGTGGCGCCTTAAAGGAAGAAATTGATGTAAGAAGTGTTGTTGTTGCGAATAAAGTTGCCTTTTATGATGTTAATGTTCCTGATTGGGAAATGAGTTTTGATAGTCCGAATATTTCTTTTCCAACCGATGAAAAAATGTTTAAACACGCTTTAAAAATCAGTGAAAATAAGGCCTTTCTAGGACCTATGGTCAGTGGTGATAGTTTTATTTATCTCAAAGAGGAAGTCGATAGAATTAAGAGTTTTTTTCCAGAGGCACTTGCGGTTGAAATGGAGGCTGGAAGTATTGCTAAAAGTTGTAATATTTTAAATATTCCATCGCTTATTATCAGAGGGGTAAGTGATAATACCACTAGAGATGATAGCCATTTAGATTTTGAAGTATATTTAAAAGAAGCTGCCTTAAATAGTGCTAATTTTACTGTTGATTTTATCAAAACTTTTAATAACTGCGGTGATGAACATGATTAAAAAATGGTATCAGTTAAGTTATATCAATAAACGCGATTGGTTATTGGAAAATCTAGAGAAATTAAAAATTAGTAGTCCAGAAGCAATTTTAATTATGCTTATTGATTATTATAATAGTAATAATATTAAAATTAGTGATGAAGATATAATTAGGAAGATGGCTATTAATCAACTTAAACTTAATAAATTATTAGAGTCATTGTGTGTTAAAGGCTATTTGCGTATTGAAACAAAAAGAGGTTTAAAATTTGATTTAAGCCCTTTATATGAAACAAAGTTTGAAGCTGAACATAAGGTTGATAAAAGTATTATTGAACTTTTTGAAAGTGAATTTTCAAAACCCTTATCCCGCCATGATTTTGAGAAAATTAATGAATTTGTGAATAATTATCCTAAAAATAGAATTATTAAAGCCTTGCAGCTAGCGATTGCCTATAATAAACCTAATACAGCATATGTTGAAACCATCCTTAAAAACGAATTAAAAAAATGAATGATAAGTGTAAATATATAAGTGAGCAGTTAGATTTGATGTTTCCAGATGCTCATTGTGAGTTGATTTATCGTAATGCTTTTGAACTTTTATGTGCTGTTGCCTTAAGTGCACAGACTACCGATATTGCTGTTAATCGTGTAACACCAAAATTGTTTGCAACCTTTCCTGATGTATATTCGATGGCTAGGGCTGATATTATTGATATTCAAGCATTAATTAAAAGCATTGGTCTATATCGCAATAAGGCTAATAATTTGAAGAATATGGCTATTGATATTGTTGAGAAATTTAATGGTATTGTGCCTGATAATCATCAAGATTTAACTAGTCTAAGCGGTGTTGGTAATAAGACGGCTAGTGTAGTCTTGGCTGAGTTTTATCATTTTCCTACCTTCGCTGTCGATACGCATGTATCGCGAATTGCTAAGCGCTTAGGTCTTGCCAAGGAAAAGGATGGTCCTGATCTTATTTCGCTTAAATTAAGGCGTAAATTTGATCGTCATTTATGGATTAAATTACATCATCAAATGATTTTTTTTGGTAGATATAAATGTCATGCCAGAAAGCCCGAATGCTGTGCTTGTCCATTTTATTCAATGTGTAAAGAATTAAATAAGAGTTATTAAAAAAGGAATGAAATTAATCATTCCTTTTTAGTAACATTGTCCACTATCTTCATCCAATTTTTGATTTACAGGACAGTGAACTTTTTTTGTGATAATAACATCCAGTAATAATTTTCTTTTTTTTGATTCACGAATACTTTCGCTACTTCCAGTTTTATCAATACCTTCAAACATTATTTTAGTACCAGCATTTGTTTTAGAGTACTTATGAATAATACTGATATTGATATTATTTTCATTAGCCCAATTCTTGACAAATTCTTCAGTAGAATTGGCATTAGGGTAGTTAATGGTAACTTGTTTATCTTCGACAAGGAAGTCGTTACAAATTTCTTTAGAATTTATTTCTTTATTTTGATAGCCATAGTAGCCACAAATACTAACCTTAGAACCTGGCTCTAAATTAATACCTAAGTTGGTACTGTTACTTTCTGATATTACATTTTTAACGGTTTGTCCATTAACATTAATTCTAGCCTTATATCTTATTGGGCCAAAAACCCACGAATAATCAAATATTCTTTTACCTGTATAGCCACTGCCAATATCCATACTAGCACTAGCTACTTTTAATTTATCAGGATTTGGATATGCTTCCCAATTTAATTTAACATTACCACTATTATCAATACTAGAATTAAAGTTATTAATTCTTTCAACTGTTAATTGTTCAGGAGCTACTAAACTAGCAAATTTAGTTGCGATATAACCGTTGGCAATATATTTATTGTCCATACCACTTATTGTTGAAGCGTAAGGGTAGGTACCGAGGATATGTGTTATTGAAGTAACATCATTAGGAGGGGTAATACTGTGATTTAATTCTTCATTAGCACCCAATGAACTTAAGATTAATTCAGCTGCACGACCAGATAAATTTAACGAACTCTTATATTCATCGAAGTAAGTATCTTTACCTTTAACAGCTTTCTCGTATCCAGTCCAAACTGCTACGGTATAATCAGCATCACTGGCAACAACCCAAATATCCTTACTTGCACCATCAGGAATATCGTATTCAGCACCTTCTTCGCCCCAGTTACTTGTACCTGATTTTGCATAGATTGTATTATTGAAACCACCCAATGTTGAATAAGCCCAACTGGTAGTACCGTTTAAAACATTGTTTTTAAGCAGTTCTGTTGTTTGAAAGGCAGCAGCAGGGGATAAGGTCCTGACACCTTCATATGTTGGTGTTAGTGGTGTTCTGCCGTCAGCATAGATGATTTTCTTAATTGTGTGCGGTTTGTGATATACACCACCACCAACAATGGCTGCCTGTGCAGCTGCTTGCTGCATAACGGTTACTTCAAGAGTTGAACCACCGATGGCATATTGAACATTGAAGTTTTCATCATTTACTTGATTGTATCCCATTTTATTTAAGTAACTGATAACTTCTTCATTTGAAGTTTTATCAATTACTTCTTGAAGGGTATTGATGGCTACGGTATTCAAAGATTGAGCAACAGCGCTTTTAAGAGTTAATTGTCCTTCGTAAGTTCCTGTTACATTACCAATCATTATATCGGTTCCCTTGTAGAAGGTTGGTTTATCATTAACCACATGACTGGTTGACCAACCTAATTTTTCAAAGGCCAGTGGGTATTCGAGAATAGTTTTAATTGAAGATCCTGGTTGTTTGAATTGGTCGGTTGCATGATTCAATAGCAAGGCACCGCCCTTGGCGTAGTTTCTACCACCTAAAATACCGACAACAGCACCAGTATAATTATCAATCGCTACACTGGCATTTTGAATTAATTCATCAGGGTAAGAAACATAGTCATTATGACCATTAGCTTGAATGGTATCCATTGTTTTTTGAACCTCTGGTTTCATATGAGTGTAGATGTTCATTGAGGTTGTATAAGGTGAAATACCTGTTATTTTTTCAGCCTCAGCAATAACGACATCAATGTAGGCTTGATATTGGTTACCATTATCACTATTGGAATTTTTATAAGGATTAGCCAATAAATCTTCAACTTTGATTGACTTAGCTAATTTATATTCTTTATCACTGATATAGCCGTGTAGTTTCATCAAGTAAAGTACATTATCTCTTCTTGAGGTTGCGGCATCTAAATAATTAAAAGGGTTGTAATAATAAGGAGAATTTACAGTACCTACTAAAAGGGCAACTTCTGAGATATTTAATTCGGAAGTATTTTTATTGAAATAATATCTTGCGGCATTTTCAACACCACGACCATTGGCACCATAATTCATTTTATTAATGTATAATTCAATGATATTTTTCTTACTGATATTTTTTTCTAATTCCATCGCCAATGATATTTCTTGGAATTTTCTTTTAATTCCTTCTTTACCACTAACAGCAGCCTCAACTCCAGCACTATCATCGGTGAAATAACTATTTTTAACAAGTTGCATTGTGAAGGTTGAACCACCACTTAAACCGCCACCTCTTCTGGTGATAATACCGATAATATTATCAAGGAAAGATTTGGTAAAACGCGATAAGTCAAAACCGTTGTGGACAAAAAAGCGTGAATCTTCAGTTGCAACAAAACTATCGATAAGTGAGTTGGGCATTGCCGCATATTTGACATTATCTCTTGAAATAGCACCGACAGTGGCGATTAATTTATCGTTTTGATCAAATATTTTTGAACTTTGAGAATTATCAAACTTAGCCACATCAAATTGAGGTCTGCTTTCTAAAATGTTCATAAGCAAGACTAAAGCAACCAATAATCCAACAAAGCCGATGCCAACGATTGTTGAAACAATTGCTGCCCCAATTTTGACACCGTTTATTTTTTTCTTTGGTTTTTTATTTTCCATGTTGTTCCTCCAAAATTTCATCTATAACAACTAAGTAATCTACGGGTTTAATATAATTGAACGGTATTAAATAACCATTTTCCTTAATCCAAGTATATGCCATTGAAGCGCGCTTGGTATTTTCATAATAATATATAAACTTTTCAGCTTCAATAAGAAATGTTTCATCTAACTTGGTAAATCTAAGAATAATGAAGCCAATACCGCCTAATTTAATAATACTCTTTAAATGATTTATTTGATGTTTATGAATACTTGAAAAGGGGAAAGATTTTATCGCTCCACATTCTTTGGCTTCAAAATCAATATAATATCCCTTATATATTCCGTTATAATCAGTGGTACTTGGTAGTTTGAAATAGGCTTCAACGATTTTAGCAGCACTCCGCTTAGGATAATCAACCCTGACAATTTGAACAGGTGTTGGTTTTTTATGAATATTGGCAATCCCTGATGATTGATAATAGTTGTTGGTTATATTGATGTCATCTTCCAGTGCCATACCACGATTGGAACTGCTTTTAAGGTGTGTGGTTTTATTACTACTACCATTAGGATAATTCATATTAATAATTATAAGCTAATAATTAAAATTTCATCAACCTTGTTTTATTATTCAAATAGTTTATAATATTTACAGGTGATCAAAATATGGAAAAATTAAATTTAACTATTGAAGAAATTTTAAACAAAGAGTTTAACATTGATTTTAAAGGCTACTCTGCAAAAGAGGTTGATGGTTATTTAGATATGATTTTAAATGATTATCAAATTATGCAGGAGTACATCGAGATTCTTGAAAAGAAAAATGAAACGCTCGAGGCTGAAATTAAGCAACAAAATGAAAAAATGTTGGAAATCGAAGCCAAGCATAAAATCAATGACCTTTCTAACACCACCTCTTATTCATCGGTTGATCTTTTGAAAAGAGTTAGTCGTTTAGAGGAAGAAGTATTTAAAAAGAGCTAATGCTTTAGATAATCGCTAGTTTTTTCTAGAGGAAAGTCCATGCTCGCACAGACTGTGATGTCTGTAGTGATTGTGCTAGTTTAATCAATAAGGCTAGGCAGGTAGTACTGACGGCTGGTTAAGACCTAAGATAGATATATTATGGTTGGCGCCTATAAAAGTGTCAAAGAGACGAGTCAAAATGAAAGTTTTGAAGTGGAACGCGATAAACCCCGCAAGCGAGAAACCCAAAATAGGTAGGGGAATCTTGAATGGAGAAACAGAATTTATTCAAGGACAATTATATTGTAGATAAATGATTATCGTTATACAGAACATGGCTTATTAAGCATTAGTCATTAGATGTGGTTTATTGACCACATTTTTTATTGCTGTGATATAATAATTTTATGAATTTACCTAACAAATTAACTTTATTTAGAATATTTTTAATCCCAGTCTTAATCTTGTTTTGGATTTTTCCTTTTCAAAGTGTAGGAATTAGCTTTTATGAGTTTTATTTTAAGGGCTTTAGCTTAAGTGTTTTTAATTTAATTATTTTATTCATCTTTGCGATTGCCAGCATAACTGATGCCTTAGATGGTCATATTGCTAGAAAAAATAATCTTATTACCACCTTTGGTAAATTTGCTGATCCGATTGCTGATAAATTATTGGTTAATACGATGTTACTTTTGTTGCTATCGGCAAATAAGATACCAGCAATCCCGGTGGTGGTGATGCTTGGAAGAGATACGATTGTTGATGGATGTCGAATGATTGCTTCAAGAAACGGTATTGTGGTTGCGGCTGGTTTTATGGGCAAGGTCAAAACAGCTTCGCAAATGATTGCCATCGCCTTGATTTTGCTCAATAATTTACCCTTTGCGATTTTAGGTTTGAATGTTGCTATTTTTATGCTGTGGTTTGCGACATTTGCATCGCTGATGAGTGGAATTCAATATTTTATGCAATTAAAAGATTATATTTTTGAAAGTATGTAGGAATTTTATGATTCTTAGCTATAAATAATTAGGAGGAAAAATGACTAAAATAGATGAAAGAGAGGCCTTGCTTAATGAGGCACTTAAACAAATAGAAAAACAATACGGCAAGGGTTCGATAATGAAACTTGGTGAAAGACCTAATGTTGATGTAGATGTTATTCCAAGTGGTAGTTTAATGATTGATAATGTTTTGGGGGTTGGCGGTTTTCCTAAGGGACGAATTATTGAAATTTACGGTCCTGAATCAAGCGGTAAAACTACTTTGGCATTACACGCCATTGCCTCTTGTCAAAAGGAAGGTAATCGTGCTGCCTTTATTGATGCTGAACATGCTATCGATCCTAAATATGCCAGAAATTTAGGTGTTAATATTGATGAATTAGTGCTTTCACAGCCGGATAGCGGCGAACAAGCACTGGAAATAGCTGAAGTTTTAATTAAGAGTGGTGCTATTGATTTAATCGTTATCGACAGTGTTGCAGCCTTGGTTCCACAGGCGGAGCTTGATGGTGAAATGGGTGATGCCAATGTTGGTTTACATGCTCGTTTGATGTCTAAGGCAATGAGAAAACTGGCAGGAGCAATGAATCACAATAAATGCACAACCATCTTTATTAATCAATTAAGAGAAAAAGTAGGGGTTATATATGGCAGTCCTGAAACTACAACAGGTGGTAGAGCACTTAAATTTTATTCAACAATTAGACTTGAAGTTCGCAAATCTGAAGCTATTAAAAATGGTACAGAATTAATTGGCAATAAAGTTAATATCAAGGTGGCGAAAAACAAAGTAGCACCACCATTTAGAACGGCATCAGTAGAAATATATTATGGCGAAGGTATTAGTCATTACAGCGAAGTTATCCAACTTGCGGTTGATTATGGAATTATTGATAAGGCTGGTGCATGGTTTAGTTATAAGGGTGAAAAGATTGGACAAGGTCAAAATGCTGTTAAAGCCTTCTTAAAAGCCAATCCTTCAATTGATCAGGATATTACTGAACAAATTAAAGAAAAGTTATACAATAAATAATGAACTAAAACAAGGCGATTATGGCGCTTTGTTTTATTTTACACGATAGTGCATCTTGTTAAACAAATGATTATTGAGTATAATTAATTTGTTATTAATTAACAATAGGAGGGAATTTATGGAATATCTATTTCCTTCCATAATTGCTGGATGTGTTGGTATAATTATTGGAGTTATATTTATGGTTATATTGGCGCGTGCTGGATTAAACCGTGATAAGAATCAGGCTAAATTAATACTTGATGATGCCGAAAGTAAGGCTAAAAATACACTAAAACAAGCAGTTTTAGATGGCAAAACTCAAGTTTATGATTTAAAACTTCAAGCTGAAAAAGAAATTAAAGAATTAAAGAGTGAATTAAATGATCTTGAAAACAAATTATCTCGTCGTGAGTTTTCTTTGAATGCCCGTGATGAAAATATTTTGAATAAAGAAAAGACACTGGAACAAAAACTTAAAAAAGCTGAAGATAAAAATATCCAATTAAGCAAGATGGAAGAAGACCTTCAAGCTCGTATTGATGGTCAAATTGCGCTTTTAGAAAGAGTTTCTAATTTAAGTGCGGAAGATGCTAAAAAAGAATTGATGGAAGTAGTCGAACGAAAAATGAATTTAGAGATTGCTGCTTACATTAAAGAACGCGAAGATGAAGCTATAAGTACTGCTGAAACTAAAAGCAGAGAAATATTGGCTACAGCTATTCAGCGTTATTCACAAGATGAAGTGATTGAAAGAACGGTATCGGTAGTTAGTTTACCAACCGATGAAATGAAGGGCCGCATTATTGGTCGTGAAGGCAGAAATATTCGTGCCATCGAACAAGCGACCGGTGTGGATTTAATTATCGATGATACACCTGAAACAATTACAATTTCTTGTTTTAATCCGATTAGACGCGAAATTGCTAGGGTTTCACTTGAAACATTAATTAGAGATGGTCGTATTCAACCTGGTAGAATCGAAGAAGTTGTTAGAAAAACTACTGAGGAAATCGAACATATTATGTATAAGGCTGGTGAAGAAGCTTGTTTTAAACTTAAAATCGGTAAGATGGATAAAGAGTTGATTAAGCTTTTAGGACGAATGAAGTATCGTTATTCATATGGTCAAAATGGTTTATCACATTCAATGGAAGTTGCTACCTTATCTGGAATTATGGCCTCTGAACTTGGTCTTAATCAACAGCTCGCAAAACGAGCTGGTCTATTACATGATATTGGTAAGGCCTTGGACTTTGAATTTGATGGTACCCATGTTGAACTCGGTGTTAAAGTAGCTAAAAAATACGGTGAAAACGAAACGGTAATCAATGCAATTGCCTCACACCATGGTGATGTACCACCTACAGGACTTATCTCTAATATCGTAGCTGCGGCTGATACTTTAAGTGCTGCAAGACCTGGTGCAAGACATGAAGGATTAGAGAATTATATTCAAAGATTGGAACAACTAGAAAATGTTGCTTCAAGTTTCAAGGGTGTTGATAAGGCCTATGCTATTCAAGCGGGTCGTGAAGTGCGAGTTATGGTCGTACCTGAACAGGTTGATGATCAAAAAATGCACATCATTGCAAGAGATATTAAGGATAAGATTGAAACTGATTTGACCTATCCTGGACAAATTAAAATTACGGTAATTCGTGAAGTGCGCGCTAATGAAGTAGCTAAATAATGAATTTGTTGTTTATAGGCGATATTGTAGGGCGTAGTGGTCGCAATATCGTCTTTAATTTTTTAGATCAAATTAAAGCTGAATATGATATTGACTTTGTAATAGCCAACGGTGAAAATAGCGCGCATGGAAAGGGTATTACAAAAAAAATATATCAACAATTGATGGATGCGGGAATTGATTGTATAACTTTAGGTAATCATGCCTTCAGCAAGAAGGAAATTGTTATGGATATTGATCATTTAGATAATATGATCAGACCCTATAATCTTAATGTTTATCCGGAAAAAGGTCATTTTATTAAAGTCTATAATATCTGTGGTCTTAATTTGGGCATTGTTAATATCATGGGAAAAGTTTTTATGAATAATGTAGAAAAGACCTCATTTGATGCTATGAAGGACTTATTGTATAGGTATCGCATTAAAGATAAATACAAATTAGATTTACTTTTTGTTGACTTACACGCTGAAGCAACTTCTGAGAAAATTTTATTCGCTAATTATTTTAAAAATGAATGTATTGCGGTTGTTGGAACCCACACACATATTCAAACAGCCGATGAGCGTTTAATTGGTGGTTGTGCCTATATTAGTGATACTGGTATGTGTGGTCCTTATAATTCAATTATCGGACGAGATATTAATGAAATGATTGAATCAATGATTTTGGGTATTAAAACACACTATACTATTGCTGGTGGTGAAGCTATTTTTAATGCCGTGGTTATTGAAATTGACAATAACACTAGGCGTGCTACAGCGATTAAACGCATTCAAATTAGACCACAAAACGAAAATTAAATTGACTATAATATTTTACTTTATTCGTTATAAGTGGTATTTTATATGTATATGAATAAAAATGAACTGAAACCAGAACATTTGATGATAGTGATAGCGCTTGTTGGGTTTTTGATGGTTGTATTTTATATATTTGCATCAAATATGATTAAATTATTCTAGTTGCTTTATTTATCATACTGATAATATTCATATTACAGGTTATTTAAAATCTAAAACAACAGGGAGGAACTTATGGGTTTAGGAGAAAAATTTAAAAATTTTATTACACCAATTGATACAGAGGAAGATACTGAAATCGAACTAACTAATGACGAAGTTGAAAAATTAAGTCAATATGAACATGTTAAAAATAATAACCTTACCAGCAATAAAACAACAAATGCGAAAATGGTATTATTTGAACCTCGTGGTTTTGAAGAAGCAGAGGAAATTGCCTTTCATTTAAAGGCTCGACGCGCTTGTGTTGTTAATTTGCACCGTGTTCCTAAGGAATATGCTCAAAGGATTATTGATTTCTTAAGTGGTACTTTATTTGCCTTGGATGGTGTTATTTCTAAGGTTGGTGAAAATGTAATTCTATGCACTCCAAAAGAAATGAGTGTAGCCGGCGACATTAGTTTAAATAATAATAGTGAAGAATAACAATGATATTTGCACTCTTAGGAGTGCTTTTATTTTATTTTTTTAGTATTATTTATTTATGAATAATTTTATGAGTCTTGATTCATCAATACTATATCGTTGCAACTTAAAATATTATGATAAGGTTTTAGCTAAATATGGTATTGGTTATGCCCAGTTAATTTTTTTAATTTTTATCAATGAAAAAGAGGGTTTAACTATGAATGATTTGGTTAAAAGTGGCGCCTTTGATAAGGGTACTGTTACCAAATCTTTACAGAAACTTGAAGCCTTGGGATATATTAATATCAATGTAAGTGCCAATGATAAACGGAATAAATTAATATTTTTAACCGATAAGGCTCGTGATATTATGCCTGTCTTACATAATTTTAAGAATGATTGGTGGAATTTTATTGCGATTGATCTTAACGAAGAAGAACGCAAACAATTTCTCTTATATACTGAAAAGTTAATTTCAAGAGCCCTTGATTATGATGGGATTGAATTTAACGAAGGATCAAGAATTAAAATATATGATTATCAGTCATTAAATCTTAATGATTTTGCCCCATATATCGCCTTTAGTATTGATGTGGGAATCCCATTGTTAATATATAAGTATGATGATGCTAAAAAACTTGAATATTTGAATGAAAATTACAATCCTATTGATGATGAAGTTATCTATGATATTTTAGAAAAACAAAATTGGCTTGAAGGGATTGTGATAAAGGGTGGAGAAGTTTTTAGTGAAAATAATCTTGAACAATTAATTATTAATTTAAAGCGTTACGGTATACCGATTAAAATCATTACCTATGGTCTATATCCATTACAACTTAAATACTTTATTGAAAATCATTTAGTTGACTATGTTAGTCTTATTGTTTTGAATGATTTTGATAACTATCAAAAAACATTAGAAACTGATAATTATGATTCCTCAGCAATTGTTAAGAGTGTTGAAATATTAAAAAATAGTGATATTGATTATGACTTTAATTTAACGCTAATTAAGGAATATCACAATTTTGATAACATTAAGAAAATTAGTAAATGCTTAAGTAATTCTAAGCTTGTTATTGACCAAAGTTGTAATTGTGATGAATTGACTGTTTATGATAAAGATGAACTTAAAGAAATAATTGATTTATTTATTAAGAATGGTTCAACAGTGCAAGTGAAAGGAGAATGATATGTATAAAGTTATTAAAAGAAATAATCAACGGGTTGCCTATGACTTTGATAAAATTAAGCGGGTGATTGAAAAGGCGTTTAGTGCCTGTTCTAATAATTATCAAAATAATATCATTGAGCTTTTAGCACTCAGAGTAACGAGCGATTTTGAGGCAAAAATCATAAATGATGAAATTCATGTTGAAGATATTCAAGATAGTGTTGAAAAAATACTTTTTGAATCAGGCTATAGTGAAGTTGCTAAACAGTATATTATCTATCGCAAACAACATGAGCGCTTTAGAATGATAACTTCAGTAACTAAAGATTATGAAAATATGATGGATGACTATGTTAAAAAAGATAATCCAGAAAAAATCAGAACTATCGGTGATATGCTTATTGCCAATAGTGGAGCAATAACTAAAAATTATTGGTTGCATAATATCTTTGATGAGGACATTAAGCGTGCCTATTATGAGGGTTTTATCAATTATCAAGATCTTAACTATCTAACGCCATCAGCACTTAAATTATCAATTAAGAAGCTAATTGACCAAGGATTGGTTGGTCAAGGTGTTAACTTCAGAAAGGCTAAGCATTTTGATTCAATTATTAATCATTTAAATCACTTATTGTACGGTATTGGTAATGAATGGAGTAAACAAATTGAGATTACTGATTTTGATATTTATCTAGCCCCCTATGTTAAAAATGATGGTTTAAATTATGAGGAGGTTAAACAGGTATTAGAGTCTTTTGTATATTCGCTAAATTTGAATAATCTCTTTGGCAATCGCCGAATACCCTGTATTATTAATTTGAGTTTTATTGTATCCGATGGTTTTAAAAATGATAAATGTATAATCGATGATCAGGAATTGCATTTTAATTATTCAGAACTAGCAACGGAAATTGCAATGATTGATCGGGCATTAATCAATATTTTAATCGAGGGTGATGCTAATTTCGATAAATTTCATTACCCAATCATTAAAGTTGCAGATTATCATTTGTTGAATAAGATTGACCAAGATATTAAAAATACCCTGTTTAAAGCAATTGATAAGGGTCTTACTGTTATTATTGAAAACAATGAATATTCTTTAAAAGGAATATTGAGTATTGCCTGCGTTAATATTCCAATGATAATTAATAACTCCAGCGATTATTTATCATTTTATAAATTGTTAGAACATTATCTTAAAATTACGATTAGATCGTTAAAAATTAAAAGAAAAATTATTCTGAAATTATTTGATGAGGGTTTATATACTGTCAGTGATAAATATCTTACAAATATCGATGACTTTAAAGACCAAATAGTCTTTGGTAATTTTGAAGCCATCATTGATATTGATTATTTAAAAGATAAGATTGATGACATCGCAAGTCTTATCAATCATAATTTTGATGATGTTATGTTAGAGAGTTTTGATTTCATCAATATTGAAAATTCAAATAAGCATCTTGAAGGAAATCGTTTTGATAATTTATTTGAAAAGGTTAGTTTTTATGATTGCTTAGCTAAAAATACAAATAGTAACTTGATGATTAATATTAATTTTGAAAAAGATCATTTAGATTATTTAGTTCTTGGTAATTTTATTAATAAAATTATGAATGATTATCATTTAAGAATAATTTTTAGTGATAAGTAAATTATTTTAATTTTTTGAAAGCGCTTAAAAAATATTGTTTAAAATATTAAAAATATGTTAAAATAGTCTTACAGGTAAATAAAGGGAGGATCAGATGAAAAAAATTATTAAACTGTTATTTATCTCTGTGTTAGCTCTTGGATTGGTTGCTTGTTCTGGAAATGACGGAAAGCAAACTAATACTAAGAAAATTACAGTAGGATTTGTTACCGATACTGGTGGTATTGATGATAAATCATTTAACCAAACCTCATATGAAGGTGCTAAAAAATTCGCTGAAGAAGCAAACTTAACTATTGGAGAAGATTTAAAATATTTGCAATCAAAATCTGAGTCAGATTATATTCCAAACCTTTCTGCATTTGCAGGGGAAAATGTAGATATTGAAATTGCTGCTGGATTCTTATTCGCAAATTCAATTAAAAAAACTGCCGATACATATCCTAATCAAAAAATGTTGATTATCGATGTTGGTTGGTTGGATGCTGCTAAATATCCAAATGTTCAACAAGCAGTATTCTCAGAACACGAAGGTTCTTTCCTTGTTGGTGTGGTTGCTGGTTTAAAAGCTAAAGAAGCTGGTAAGGATACAGTTGGTTACATCACTGGTCAAGAATCAGAAACAATGGAAAAATTTGAAGCTGGCTATGAACAAGGCGTATGGGCTGTATATCCTGAATGTAAAATTTTAAGAGAAAATATCAATGACTTTACTTCTGCGGAAAAAGGTAAGGCAGCAGCTCAAAAACAATTTGGTGCTGGTGCATATATTGTCTTCCATGCTGCTGGTGGTTCAGGAAATGGTGTAATTCAAGAAGCTGCAGTTCGTCGTGATAACGGTGAAGATGTTTGGGCTATCGGTGTTGATACTGACCAATATGAATTAGGTAAATATGGAAAAGAAAATAAATCAGCTGTTTTAACTTCAATGATGAAACGCGTTGATGTGGCTGCGTATAATGCTTGTAAAGCGGTTGCTGAAGGCACATTTAAAGGTGGAGTTGTTGAATATACATTAAAAGATGGTGGTGTTTCACTTCCTGCTGAAAATCCAAATGTTGATAAGGCTATTATTGATAAGGTTGAAGAATTTAAACAAAAAATTATTAGTGGAGAAATTACTGTAAGTAAAAAATCTACAAAGAGTGTTGAAAAACCTCAATAAACATTTCATATAATAGTTAAAATAAACTTTGATAGCTATGTAAAAACATAGCTATCTTTTTTATTAATTGTAAAAATGAAATGTTATTCGATAAATATATTTTTAAAAGCCATTAATTAATGATAAAAATATTAAATTCGATGATGAAATTTCACAAATAGGGCAAATTGTAATATAAGTGCATAAGAGGTAATACCTTTGCACTTTATAAAAAATTGCTAAAAGAAAGGAGGAAAACCAATGCCAAAAGCTAAAGTTGATAAAACTATTTTAATCAATATGTTTAAACAAAATCTAAGTATATCTCAAATAGCTTCAGTATTTAATGTTAAACAAGCAACCATATACAACAACTTAAGAAAATTAAATGTTAAGGAATATACAAAACAATATAGACCTTATAAGAAACTTAATGAAAATGATATATCTAAAATTGAAAATCTAAAAAGTAAAGGCTTATCCATAAGGCAAATAGCGGTTGAAATGAATGTTAATTATTCAACTATTTTCAGAAGAATTAATTCCAATAAAATTGCTAATAAATTACCTCGAAATTCATTAGATATAAAACTTATTGAACAAATCATCGATCTAAAAAGTCAAGGTTTAAAACTGAAAGATATAGCTGAAAGGGTTGGATGTAGTGTGCAAACAGTCATCAAATATGTTCATATTAATAATAAAAATAAAAAAGAGGATTAAATCATCCTCACAAACCTCACAAACATTATCGCTACGCTATAGCGATGTATATTAATTATAAAACCTTTACTTATAAAGGACACCTTTAATATACCCTGTTTGTAAAGAAATTATAGCAGTATATTTGCACTTTGCAAATACTTTATAAAATAAAATTCGATTTTTTTTGAAAAAAAAGAAAAACAAATACGCAGATGCCGTAATTGTGAATATTAAAAGGAGTAATGAAAAAAAAGTATGAGTGATAAAAATGTCTTAAATGATCATAAGGGTACATATATTAGAATTGATCCTTTGTATAGTGTTGATAATTTAATTTTAGCACTTGAAAATTATGACTTTATATATAGCTCTATATGTGATTATAAGGGGTATTTAATAAAGTTATTAAGGTATGAAGAAAAAAGAAAGCGACCTGATAAAAGATATGGCTATCTTATGAAGGTATTACTTCCTAAAGGAAGACTTAGTGATGATAAGTTTAAACTTATCAGTATTACTAAAAAGCTTGTTGAAGGGATCAGAGGATGTGAGAAGCTAGAGTATATGTCTTATGTATACCAAATTGGCTGTAATGTTAAATATTTGGTTATTTATATTTCTGATCGTGAATATCACCGCTACTATAAAGAATATTATAAGCGTGATTATTATCAGGATATCAATACTCGCAAGATGTGTAATAGTAATGTTACTAATAAAATCCTGGTCGCTAAAAAAGGCAGTCTTAAAAAAGTTATTAAAGATAATTTTGTATCTTCTAAAAGCACTATTTTCAAAGGCACTAAAGAAAACTTCTTAAAAACAGTTGAAGGATTAAAAAAACTATATTTTCAAATTATTGATAGCTTTAATTTAATCTTTAAAAGTAATTATATTTTTAAACATAAAAGATATAGTCCTAATAATAATCGCTTTCAAAAAAGAATTTTTCAAAAGATTAATTCCTTGATGATCAGACTTGAAAATAAGCTATATAAGGGAATAAATCTTTCAACTAAATATCTTGATGAATATGATACCTATAAACAAAATCTACCTCCTGGAGAAACTTGTACTACTTTGCACTATGAAAAACTTGTTAAGTTATTTTATAAGTTTAATAATCGCTTTAATAAAATGAGTTTTCATGTTGAAGGGATATTATTCCATTTAGAAACAAGAGCGGATCTGGCAGAGGCTAATTTAAGTATTTTAGAAGCGGAATTTGAAGATGAATATCAACAAATATTGGAGGGAATTATATGAAATACTCATTAATTAATCTTAAGGGTGGGGTTGGCAAAACCACTACCGCCATCAATTTAAGTTATGGTTTGGCAAAAATAGGAAAAAAAGTATTACTAATTGATATGGATGGGCAATGCAATGCCACCCATTCACTTATCGGTGGTGATATTAAATACACATCAGCAACCGCCCTTAAGCTTTCTGCAAATGACATCGATCAAGCCAAAACTTGTATCTACCATACGGAATTTGGTTTTGATTTAATGCCTGCAAGCTTTGAACTTTTCAATTTAGAAAGTCTAACCGTTCAAAATTCTGATGACCCAGCCCATAAAAAACTATACCGTATTATCAATAGCCTTAAAGATCAGTATGATGATTTTGTGATTGATAATAACCCACGCCTTGAAACCTGGGCTACAAACTCCATATATGCCTGTAAAACCGATGGCATAGTCATTATTCCAATCAAAATTGATAAGTATGCTTTGGATGGCTTTAAAGAGGTTATTGGTAAGATTGCCAGAATTAATGAAAATTATGAAACAGATATAAGTTGGAAGGTCTTAATAACGATGAAAAATCGCAATACTATTGATCGACAAGTTATTGATGACTTAACAAAAGCTATTGGTACAGATCATATCTTTAAAACAAGTATCCGCAATCAAAACAAACCCATCGCCCAGGCAAGCTTTAATCATCAGATAATTCTTGATAATGATAAAGCTGGTGTTTCTTTAGATTATCGTGAATTTATTAAGGAGATAGCCAATGACTAAGATAAAAACAGGTTTAGAAGGCTTAATGAGTAGTGCCAGTCTTAAAGAAATAAATCCATCAGGCTTTAAATTTGTTGATATTAATAAAATTATTGATAATCCCTTTAATAAAACAAGGCAGACTGAAGATAATATTGATATAATCAAAAAATCGATTATTAGTGCAGGACTGCTTACTGCACTAATCGTAATACCTAAAAATGATAAGTATATGTTGATAAGTGGACATGGAAGGCTTGCAGCACTTAAAAAGCTTGATAAATATCTTTTTAACGGAATGGAACATACCACTGATGAGGTGCCGGTATTTATTGACAAATCAAATCGCAGCCAAATTGAAAATGATCTAAATGTTATTCGTGCCAATTCTCAAAAGGATGAACAAGTATCCGATAAGATTGAAACCGTTAGAAAAGTTGAAGAAATATATTTACTTTTAAGACAAAATCACCATATTACTGAAGCTGATAATGAAACAAAAAGACATTTCATTAGTAGTATTACTGGCTATAGTGAATCATCGGTAAAATTATATCTTCAAAAATTAAAACCTAAAGTTGATACTGGTAAAAAGAAAAAACCTAAAGAAAAACCACTTCCTAAGATTATTGATGAATTAAATAATAAGGTTGATGAGCTTAAACTTACCCATAATTTAGCTAAACTATCTAAGACTTATCCTCAGGAATTTGAAATTATCAAAAATCTAAATAACTATCTTAAATGGCTTATTGATATAAATGAAAAATAAACTTTGGTATCGACTTAAAGATGTAGATCCTGAGGAATATAATGAACTGATTAATTATTTTGAAATCAGCAAGGCAAAAAATCACAATAAATTAATTTCTGCCATCATCATGCACAATATCGATAGTCTTAAAGGCATTCTTCCTAATCGCTTACTTATCAAGCTTGAAGAAGCCTCTTATAGTGATGAAGAATTAGAAGAAATATACACCATGATTATCAATAATATCAGAGGGTAAAATTACCCTTTAGGAAAGGAATTTATGAAAAATAAAACCTGGTATTATAATCTTATAATCGATACCCGGCAACTTAATATCTTATCGGAACATTCGGCAGTTAATAAAATCTTAGCTTTTTTAGCCGATGCTCATCTTAAATGGATTTATAAAGCCGGTGATCTTGAGGTTATATCAATGTATGAACACATATCATTATCAAAATCCAACTTAATTATTTTTAATGATAAAACCTCCGTTCATATAAGTGATACCATTAAGGCTCAAGCTATTAAAGAGGAAGAAGAGTTAGCGTTATTTCTTTTTACAAGAATAAATTCATTACTTTCTTTATGGGTAAAAAATGAACATATAATTGCTGTATTTTATTACAATATGATTAAAAATATTTCTTATAAGGATATGGTTGATAAAAAGCTATACAATCTATCTAAAGCACAATTTTATAGAGATAAAGATTATGTTTACAAGTTATGTGCTAACGCATGGTGTCTTTCTGAAAAATATAACCAAATATATATAAGTGATAATTTAATGAAATTATCAAAGGGTAATTTTACCCTTTAGAAAGGATTATATGAGTATATCACCGCTTCAACCACTGGCAATGTTGGTAATGACTTTTATTGGCTATTTTATTTTTAATAAATATTTAGAGCTTACAAAATATTGTTCTAAAAAACTTGTTAAAGTTAAATCTAAAATAATTTTTACATTGTTATCTATAATTTTAATTTTATTCAACTTATTATCATTACCTATTTTCTTTATTTTTATAATGTTTATTTTCAAGATAATTTTTTAAAACGAAGTTCATGCTCAAAAAGCTACACTGTATTAATGAAATAAATATTATTACAGACAGCTTTTTGGTTTCTAAAGAATAATTGGCATTAGAATAATAATTAAAAACAACACTATCAACAATATAATCTTTCATTGATAATACCAGTACAAAGATCACAACAGTAATGTAATTAAACCACAAGTATAACGCTCTTAACATTTTTTCACTATTATGATTAAATCTTTTATAAAATGAAAAATAAATAGTGTAAGTAAGTGTCGAAAGTATTAAACATATGATAAAAATCGTTAATAGAATGAATATATTTGTATTTAAGTCTTGTGTTTTTATACTTAATTTTTTAACACAAACATCAATTATTAATAAGTAGTATGTCAATGGAGAAAGAAAGCAAAAAAATGTATGAATAAAAATGCTGGCAATTATATTCGAATAATATTTTAATTTAGTGTCAATTAATTCAATAGCTTGTTTGTTTTTATTAAACCAATTCATAGGTTTATTATATTACTAAATTTAGTAATAAGAAAGGAGAAAAGTTATGGAGATTAAATTATTTGAAATTCTCAAAGATAAAAATATAACAATATATAAATTATCTAAATTATCCGGTATTCCAATGACAACATTATATTCATTAAAAGATGGCAGAAGTACAAATTTATCTTTG